>DATNQO010000001.1:0-17957 GCA_036704005.1 Leptolyngbyaceae cyanobacterium
TGACCAACTTTATAGATGGTCTGGGGTCATGAATTTACAAATGCCTTCGGGAGAAGAACCATTACCATTCTTCGGTTAATAACTTATTGATGCGCGGTGATTCGATACCACCGCGCATTATTCAACCCGAATAGCGATCGCGCAAGTCAAATAGATACATAGGCTTCGCCAAAGCAATAATGAGGTAACAGTGCCACGCTTCACAGACCAACATATGCACTTTACGCTCCTAGATGAGAAAGGCTTCGCCCAAGCAGAGTGAGAGTTGCAACGCCTCACCACATTCAACTATTACAAATTTTCGGAGTTAATCATGGACATTCAAAATATCCTTAATATCGCCATTCAAGTAATCGTTATGGGTTTCGCTTCCCTGATGATAATAGACTTTACCAATAGGCTTTGCGATGTAGTTTTAGGTGCTCCCCGGCAACCGCAGATTACTCAACAGACCCAGACCATAGCTTCTGCGCCGGAACCACAACCCACACCCACACCACAGTTTGAGGAGATACCAGACCCCTGGAGTTTGGAGCCACAATCCCCTCACCATGCTGTTAATGCGCCAGTAATATTACCATTCCCTACACTCCGACTACTGCCACCAGCTAAAGTACAGCCGATCACACAGGGGCGTAAACGTCAAACCACCAAATCCACACAGCCTAAATCTACTCGCCAGTCAAAACCACGCACGAAAGCTAAGGCTGTTTAGTCCACTCATCAACAGTGCGATCGCCACCCAACGCTTCAAGATTGGCGATCGCTCTACCAATTCACATTATTAATAATTGAACAAAAATGTTGAGCGCAGTCCCTACCTATAACGAAGTTTAGGTGGGGTTAGCGAAACCAGTACAGAAATGCGTAGCAACGATTTAGTCTGGTTTCTCTTGGTTCTGCACATATTCTATAAGTTTAGCTAGTGGTGCTTGTGCGCCAACACTAATTAACGCATAAGAACCCGACCAAAACTGAGGTTTTTCTGCCCAATAAAACTTTTTTAGATGCTGGGAAAATTCAGACCGTAATTTCCTAGAGGTTACTGTTTTTATATTATTTACTAATTTAGATAAGTCAACACTGGGATGAGTCTCAATTAAAAGATGCACATGATCTGATTCTCCACCAAACTCAATTAACTCACATTCCCACTTAAACAATAATTCGTTGATGATTGATTTCATCCTAGTGAGTATTTCCCCTGTTAAAGACTTGCGACGGAATTTAGTTACCAGAACTAAATGATAGATGAGTCTAAAAGCACTGTTAGAACGGGTTTTTAGCCTGATACCACTTTCCATAACTAATTAAATAACTGTATTGACAACTAAAACAGTAGCTTGGTAGTATATCTCTGTCAAGGTGAGGCTGCACGGTCATGTAAGTCTCCCCCAGAAGTGACTGCCGAACCGCCTTGCGGTCGAGACATAACCAATGAGTAAAACAAAAACTAAAAAAAAACCTATACAGGAAGTTAGAACGGATGTTTGGGAGTTAGTAGCAGACAAAGAACAAAAATCCCAAATGGTTTTAACAGTAGAGGCATATCGTAAATTCTTAATTCCTTTAGTGATTGTTGTTAATGCTCAATGGTCTAATCTTGATGAATTGACATCAAAAGAAAGGGTAAATGTGGTTGAGAAGATGATTCATCAAACCGCAGATAACTCTATTACAAAACATAAATACTTTCAGAAAGTAATTGATAAGTATCCGTACTTTAGAAAATTCCCTAGTTATTTAAGACGTGCAGCAATAGCTGATGCTATTGGTATAGTTTCAAGTTTTCAAAGTCGATATTATGAATGGCAATCAGGAATAAGAAAACACAGAACAGCTAATCCACCGAGACTAACTGCAATGTGCAAAACTTACCCTGCTTTATATAAAGGTCAACAAGTAAAGTATGGATTAAAGTATCAAACTGTAGATATTAAAGTATGGAGTGGAACCGATTGGATATGGCTTAACAACATTAAAATCAAAAGGCATGGTTTATCTCGTCATCTAATTGATGGTAACGAGATACAGTCACCTGCTCTAGTTGTTAACAAAAACAAATGTCAACTTTCTATGCCCGTTCAAATTAAGAAGGTTGATAGAAAAGATTCGGATTTTGTATGCAGTGTTGATATGGGCATTAACAATGCTGCTACAGTCTCAATTGTTGGTAAAAACGGTACTGTAAAGGCAAGGAAGTTCATTAACCCTGCCAGAGACATAGACCGAAGAAATCAACGTAGAATGATGATTAAGAAGAAATCATCACAAACAGCTAATCTCACAAAACGAAAACTACCTACTGGTTTTTGCAAAGGACTTTACCGCAAGTCAGCTAACATCAATTTAGAAATATCTCGTAAGGTTATGAGAGGCATTGTGGAGTTTGCGAAAACTCACAATGTCAAAGTAATTGTGTTTGAGAATTTGTCTGGATGGAAAGCGAAAGCAGGTAAAAAAGGTTCTCTACAAAAGCAAAAATTCCATCTGTGGTGTCATTGTAAAATAGTTGAGTTAACACAACAAAGATGGAATGAGTTGGGAGGTAAAGTAGTTTTTGTTAATCCCAAGTACACCAGTGCTTACGCTTTTGATGGGAGTGGCAAGGTTAGAAGGAGTAAGATTAATTACTCTTTAGCTGTATTTAAAAATGGTAAACAGTACAACGCTGATCTCTCGGCAGCACACAATATTGGTGCTAGATATTGGTACTCGTTAATTGTTGGGGATAAACACTTTTCTAGAGTGTTCGTAGGCAAAAGTTCCAACGACACACTGAGAACGCCAGTTACTCTGGATACGTTGAGAAATCTTATGGTTTCTTAGCGAAAGAATCCCCAACTATAACCGAAGGTTTAGTTGGTGGTGCGTTCAAGTGCCGATGAATATTACATCAAAAATTGCAATGTCGATTGGGGTGCATTTCCTGTTTCAGATGCACCGACACGAGATCAGCGAAGATATTCGCCTGTATTTGGAATTAGCAGAAGATTTGAGGTTTTTAGATAACTGGGAAGTTGAGGGGGATCAGCTAATACTAACGTTCTACGAGGGGACGCAGAAATATCTCGATGTTCGTGCTAGGTCTACATTCGAGTATATCAAGGAACAGGTTGAGTTTTTTTATCGGGCAATTTTGGGGATATAGCCACACTAGCTAGAACTTTCTCTTCAAAACAAGTTCTAGCTCAATCAACTTCATCACCACTCTTTTAGCTATGAAATTGTTAACCGCATCCATCCGCGCACAACTGCCTGCACTGTACGCGCAAGAGAAAACACCTGACCCAATTGCATACGTCAAATTCTTCATGCCCAGCAGTGATATGACTTGGTACGCAACTGAGTTCGACGGTGAGGATACGTTCTTCGGGTTGGTGCAAGGGCAGGAAAAAGAATTGGGCTATTTCAGTTTGAGCGAATTGCAAGAAGTACGCAACCGTTTCGGGTTGGGGGTTGAACGGGATTTAAGCTTTACTCCCACGCCATTATCAAAGCTGAGGCGTAACAAATAACCGTAGTCTAATCGCTGTTGAGCCAAAAGATTTCTCTTTGGCTCAACAGCGATAGTTTTTTTTGATGAGGCTACGCCAAAACAAAGTGATGTATTGATATATATAGATATGGTCAGCCTTATCGCCACACAAGGCAATCTGTTTGATATACAAACAGTCCTCGACTACGGGCAATCAATTCTCAGCGTTGCAAGTGAACTTAGCAAATCACTGATTGAGCAACGGGCCATCTCCACCAAAACGATTCAGTCCCAGATGAATCGCCACTTCCACGGCACGGCAGCAGAAGGCGCGTGGCAGTGGAAAGATGCTTACGAAGCTGTGGAAGTGGCAGCAATTCTGTACTTGCGCTCCAAGGGATTATCTCAAAATCCCCTAGAAGAATTGCAACTGATTGAATCACTCTGTCCCACACACACACGCCGCAGCGAGGAGCAATTGCAACTTCAGCAGTTCTCTACTCCCTTGTCTTTGGCATATTTGGTTTCCCTTGCCGGACAAATCACGGCTGATGATTTAACTTTAGAACCAAGTGCCGGAACCGGGATATTGGCTCAGTTCGCCAAACTCCAGGGCGCGAGTCTGATGCTCAACGAAATCTCGCCCGACAGAACCAAAATTCTCCGGCGCTTGTTCCCTGGTGTTCCGTTGTTCTCTGTGAACGGTGAGCAGATTAATGATTATCTGGCAGGCAAGACTCAGCCATCTGTAGTGTTGATGAACCCTCCGTTTTCAGCTTCCCCTGGGCTGAATCACCGTAACCCGGATGCGACGGCTCGTCATGTTAACTCGGCGTTGCACAGACTTAGCGATCGCGGACGCTTGGTAACAATTTCTGCTAACTGGTTTTCACCAAATAATCCAGCTTGGCGAGAGACTTTCGTTAAGATGCAGGAGAAGGCAACCGTAGTTCTTTCGGTCGGTATCAACGGCAAGGTGTACAGCAAGCACGGTACACAGATGGATACACGAATCACGGTGATTGACAAAGTTCCGGCGGCTGACCGGGCAGACATCAGTGGTATTGATGATACTGTCGAACTTGACGAATTGGCGAGGCTGATTGAACAATTGCCACCGCGACCAGTTTGGGAACGAGTATCTGCAAATACTCAAGCTTCGGTTTCAAAAGCGGTTCGCCTAAGTCCCGTACAGCCAAAATCTCAATCAGTACCAGTTACTCAAGTATTATCCCAATTTATTGATGTTGCACCTCTAGATTATGAGGTAGTTGATTGGGCAGCAAATGACCAATTGAAAGATGCACTTTATGAAATCTACCGCCCACAACGCCTAAGAATCAAGGATGCTCTACCTCACCCATCACTTTTATGCGAAAGTGCAGCACTAGCCTTAGTCTCCCCCCCATCTCCTACATACAAAGCGCATCTCCCTCGGAACATCATCACTCAAGGTTTGTTGTCAGAAGCACAGCTTGAAAGCGTTATTTACGCAGGTCAAGCACATTCTGAATATTTATCTGGGTCTTATATTGTGGACGATTCGTGGGATAATTTGACTGTAGCCGCAAAGAACGCTCCAAATGCTGTCAGATTTCGCCGTGGCTGGTTCCTGGGCGATGGCACAGGCGCGGGTAAAGGCAGACAGTGCGCGGGTATCATTCTAGACAACTGGTGTCAGGGGCGACGCAAAGCTATCTGGGTATCGAAAAGTTCCGCACTGATTGAGGATGCCCGTAGAGATTGGTGTGCTTTAGGAATGATTAGTTTATTATTTTAATCATACTATCGACGTTTAAGATGTAAAGAAACATGGACTAATTTTTTTAGTCTATTGGGAACACCAGGATAATGACCTTCGGCAATTTCTTCGACAATTTTTAATAAGGAGCCTGGATAAATCATTATTGATAAATCCTCATCAAAAAGGCAACTAAAAACTGCTAATTCTTCGATTAAATACCTGGATGACAATTTTACATAACAATCTAAATTTTCAGTATTTTTACCCAAGTGACGAACAACAAAATCTTTCACAGAAAATTTAACTGAATTGGCAAAGTTTTTATCCTGTCTAATAAGATTTTGTAATTGTTCGTAATATTTAGAATAATCTTCTGATTTTTGTATGTCTGAACAAAATATTACATTAAAAAGACAGGTACTGTCGTACTTATCGAAAACATAACTTGCATTATCTAGATACTCTCTTCCTAAAATTAGTGCCTTATTAAGTGCCTGTTCTTCCTTTAAACCTTCATTAATTTGTAGAGTAATTCTATGTATACTATCACCAATTAAAACAGTACATTTTTTATATTTTTTACTAATCCAGTCTGATATTCCTGCTAATTTTGGCATTGAAAATCTTTCATTTTCTAAGCTTATACCTAAACAACAATGTTCATATCGTTCAAGTTCGTGTCTAGCAAATTGTGGGATAACTTCTTCAATCTCTACCCGATATTTTGGTCTAGTCAAAAATTCTATTCTCTTTTGAGGATTGACTAGTTTTTCAAAATCAGCAAATTTCATTCTGACCAAGTGAGTATAAGAATAAGCGTAAAATGACACCTCTTGGTTTTTAGCTAAATCTTGCCACCAAAAAACATCCATATTATACAGTTCTCCGAAGGGTGGCAGTGTACCAAATTCGCAATAGGGAAATAAAATTTCAAATTCTTCCTGGCTAATTAATCTAACTTTATTTTTATCTAAAGCTGATTGGAGAGAGCCGAGATTGACTTGTAAACTAGCTGATAAAAGAATAACAGCTATTCTTTGTCCCTCAATTTCTACTAATACAGGCTCAATTAAATCCATTCCTAACGTATGTTTATATGTCGTAAGTTCTTGTGATGTATGAGCAGGTGAATAATGAATTATTTTGTATTTAATTTGGCGAAAGTTAAGGAATTTTTGAAGTTGCTGAATAGACATAATAAAAATAATCTAACTTTTTATAGCCATTACTAAGTGAATAAAATATTGAGAAATCCACAAATTAATTATCAGTTTGAAAATATAATTCATCTAAAAAATAACCGCTATAATTAGTAAGATTTTAGAAATGGTTTAGGCTATTGACTTCGCCAACAAAAACAAGCAAAACTAGAAAGAATAATTACGAATCGCAACATATTGTTAAAATATTCTTCTTCTCAGGATGCTTAACAAAATAATTTTTGAGCCAATTGCACCCCTTTGCCAGAATTGGCTTAAGGTCATATTCAATTGACCATAGCTTAACAGTTCCGTTGGTTGAGGCAGTAGCTAACTGTTTACCATCAGGACTAAAATTAACACTATAAACTGTTCCCTTATGATCTTTAAATTCTTGCACTAATTGCCCTTTCAAGTCCCATAAACGGGCAGTACCATCAGCTGAACCAGTAGCAAAGTGCTGACCATCAGGACTAAAACTGACACTCCAGACCCAATCGTTGTGAGCTTGAAATTTTTGCAGTAATTGCTTTTTTAAATCTTGCTCTTTTAAATTCCACAAACAGACAGTACCATCAGCAGAGCCACTAACTAACTGTTCACCATCAGGGCAACTAAAACTGACACTCCATACTGAGCCTTTATGACCAGGTAAATCTGGACGACCGGGGAATGTTCGTTGGATATTGCTTTGCAAGTCCCACAAACTAATAGAAGCATCATCTGAACCAGTAGCTAACTGCTGACCATCAGGACTAAAACTGACACTCCATACGCTATTTTTAATTTTGCCATTTTTATTAGGTTCAAGTTTTGTGAGTTTGTGACTATGTATGTCCCACAAACGGACAAAGCCATCAGCTGAAGCAGTAGCTAACTGCTGACCATCAGGACTAAAACTGACGCTCCATACCCAATCTTTGTGATCTGAGAAAGGCTCACCAATTTGATGTCCCTGTAAGTTCCACAAACGGGCAGTTTTATCTTCTGAACCAGTAGCTAGTTTCTTTCCATCAGGACTGAAAGCAACAGTCAAAACAGGATGATTTACTAAGAAAGGTTCGCCAATCTGATTACCCTCTAAGTCCCATAGGTAGACTTTACCGTCGGCGCAACCAGTAGCAAAATGTTTACCATCGGGACTAAAACTTACACTGTAAACCCAGCTTTTATGACCTAAAAATTTCGCTTGCTGGTTATCTGTTAAACGCCACAGGCGAACTGTACCGTCGGTAGAGGAAGTAGCGAGATGACCATCAAGGCTGAAACTAACACTCCAAATAAAGCCCTTATGATCTTTGAATTCAGCTATTTGTTTTAATTCAGCCATTTGAATATTTTTTAAGTCCCATAGACGCACTGTACCGTCTGCGGAACCAGTAGCAAGGTACTTACTATCATGGCTAAAATTTACACTATATACCCAACACTGATGACCTCGACATTCTATGCGTTTATTTGGGTCGCTTTCTAAGTCCCATACGTAAACCTTACCATCTGATGAAGCAGCTGCAAGGTACTTTTCATCAGGACTAAAACTGATGTCATAGACTGTGCCTCCAACTTCATGCTTGTATGGAGGATTTTTATTGCTTTTCCAGTTCCATCGGCAGACTGTACCGTCTGCACAACCAGCAGCAAAATATTTAGCATCAGGGCCGGATCTGCTAAAACTGACACTCCAGACCCAGCCTTGATGGTCAAGGAAAGGTTCGCCAATCTGATTACCCTGTAAGTCCCATAGGCAGACTGTACCGTCTGCACAACCAGTAGCTAACTGCTGACCATCAGGGCTAAACTTAACACTTAAAACCCAGTTATCATGACTTTGGGAAGCAGAACAAACTTGGAAAAGCTTACTAATCCGATTACCCTGTAAGTCCCATAGGCAGACTATACCGTCGGTTGAACCAGTAGCCAATTGCTGACCATCAGGACTAAAACAAACGCTCCAGACACAGATATCATCACCGTGGGGGAAAGGCTCTCCAATCGGATTACCTTGTAAATCCCACAAACAGGCAGTACCATCAGCAGAACCAGTAGCCAATTGCTGACCATCAGGACTAAAACAAACGCTATGGATGGGTTTTTTGTGTGCTTGAAATTGATTCTCCTCTCTAATGTTGTCAAGAATATTCTGCAATGTACTTTTTAATTGGGGAGCATAATAGTCTTTGAGGTGTCCCTGTTTGATATCCTCCTGAAATTTTTGACCCGTCTGCATTGCTTGCAGTAATGCTTCTAACTGAGAAGAATCGAACTGTGACCAAGCATTTTTAGCTATTTGCTCAATTTCTTGGATTTTGCGTTGACGCTGTAGCTGATTCCAGATAGCATTAACTAAAATATTTAAGAAAATTTCATATTCGTCAACAGGTAGGCGGCGGAGAATTCGAGACTCCCCTTTACTAAGTTTAGTTAGCCATCTCTTAATTTTTTCCTCATCCAGTTCTTCGGTTTGGTTTAATTCTCCTCTGGTGTAATTATATAAGTCGCTCGATGTAAGAGCCAGATTTTTCTTAGATGGTGTAACCAGATAGTTAAAGAGGGAATAAGAAGTTTCTGGCTCAATCTTTTCATCATTCTTTAATTCTTCTAGCTTCTCATTAAGATGTTTTTGAACAATTTTTTCTGCTCCGCCTAAAGTTTGTTTATAGGTTTGTTCTTGAAGCTTGTAAGAAGGAGATGTGCCTGTCATTTCATGCTTCCATAAACGAAGCATGATCAGTTGGAGGTAAGCCGTTTCATAACTCTCTTCTGATAGAACTTCCAAAAGAGTTTTTTCGGATTTAATATCATCCAAAACAGATGTAACTAAGTCTTCGTCAAGTTTGACTGATTTATTTTTATCAGATTGAAAACTGATAACATCGATTGAATTATCTACAGGTCTAAATTCAATTTTATCAGAATCCAGATACAAGTATTGTTTACAGTAATTATCTGTATATTTTTTAGCAATATCTTTGAAAACATCAATTTTATTCTCATGAAGACAAATTAGCAAATGAATATTCAGATTACGATAATTAAGCACATGGAAAGCTTCAACCAAAAATGAATCTATTTCATTTCTTTGATGGTGACGTAATAAAGACCCTAAATATTCTTCAAACTGGTCAATGATAATGAATATTTTGCCGGTTACATCCGTATCAATAAGTTTCGCCCATGCCTGTAAAGTTTCAGGAAATGATAAATCTAAATGTGGGACTTCAATATTGCCTATATCTTTAATAGATTTTTTAATCTGCGACAATAAATTATCTAATGGCTTGCCTTTACGCCAAGAATTAAATAGAGTAACTACTAACTTTGGCTTGCCATATTGTTGTGTATTTTGTGCTGCTGCTTGGTGCAGATAATAAGCAATACCATCTCGTAAAATTGTACTTTTACCTGCTCTGCTATCACCATAGAGTATGGTTAATTTTGAGTTGCACAGGCTGTCAAGGATAGTTTGCTGTCTATTATATTCGGAGATCGGTTTCTTAATTGCATCCTCGGCTGATTGGCGATTAAGATGTTTGATTGCTAGGCGGTTATCCAATAAGTTACGGTAGATGTGACCCTTGAAATGGTCAAGTTTAGCCAGAGCATCTTCTCGAATGGAAATGAGGAAATGAATATTTAAGTCAGAGTCATTAACTGCTTGAGAAAATTCATCAGTGAATGTATCTTTAGCACTATTGTATGAGTCAAAATATTCCTCAAACTGATCAAGGATAATAAAGAGTCTCCCACCTTCATTTTCTTTGCGAACAATCTCTATCCAAGCTTTTAATATATCGGAAAAAGAAGGTTCTTCTTGATTTAGGGCAATAGTTTTAATTTCTTGTTCAAACTGCTGCTCAATTTCATTTGACAATTTGGTAGTCTTAAAAAGATCAGTGATTTCTTTTTTTAGCTGTTCCTGAATACCTTTTAATGGCTCATCCCAAGACGAACTATCATTTAATTCACCATTTAGAGGAGGAAAAACTATCACACTCCACCCAGGCTTACCGTTTTTTTCTAAATTTTCCAGCGCAGCTTGACGTAGATCATAGGCAACACCCGCACGCAGAAGCGAACTTTTACCTACACCACTAGCGCCATAGAGAATTGTTAGCTGTGAAGCTCGCAAATTTTGAATAACTATTTGTTGTTCTTTTTCTCGTCCAAAGAAAAATAACTTATCTGTTTGTGAATAAGGGATCAGTCCTTTATAGGGTGCAGGGATTGCAATACTATTACAGTACATGACTTCCTCTTATGTTTAAATTGTGATTTTCCCACCGTTGTTTCAGTTTTTTATTCATAGCACCGTTGTTTCAGTTTTTCATTCAATTCTTCAATATAATTTTCTAAAGATGTTTCAAGGATGTGGTGTACATCGTTAGCTTTCCAAAGGAATGATTTATCTAAAACATCGAGTTTTGGGTGAACAACATACCAATCTTTTACCCTGTGTGCTTTCATTGGCAAAAGACGGCGTAAAATAACACGCTGATGCCAATAGCGTAGACTATATCCTAAAAACCAAATATGGCTGTTTTTGAGTTTGTCTAATAGAGATACTGGAAGGAGATTCTGAGGATTGCTATCAGCATAAGCCAAATAGTCAATAAAATTATCTTCTGTGATGGCAAAGCTTTTGATTGGATGTTCTGTCCAATTAACAGGCCCATAAAGTTTTAAGATGACTGGACGCTCCTGGAGAAAATTATATGAATATTTATCAGTGGCTCCTGGCGGAATCGAATCTTCACCTTTATTTACTATTTTTGACTCTGTATTTGTCTTTTCAAGATCAAACTTCTGATGTACAAACTGTTTGACTTGGTTATCCACGGTATAGGATACTAAATCAAATGGCTGCTTGGCCTCTATAAAGGCACTTTCTAGAGTACTGTCAAAATTTGTTGTCACTATTAGTTGGTAACGGGTAGCATCACCACCTGATTCATTCTTAATCTGAGCAGAATAGCCCATATCATCCATAAGACGAGGGAGTTCAGCTAGGAACTTATGTAATTTATTAGGCTTGTATTTATTAAGTTTAGCTATTTCTGTAATTGTCTCTTGGATGTTCTTTTTACCTTGAATACTTAAGTATTGGGACACATTTTGAAGATCCAGCCTAGTCACAAATAGTGTTTTAATTGGACAGCCACGGGGTAAAGTAGTATCTATATCGCACAACGGACAACGAACGTTCTGTAGGTATTCACCCCTCTCTCTCTGGTCTAAGTAAGCAGCAAGTTCTACGCTAGTAGGTGGAAACTCATTGTGAATATCCCAAGTCGAAGGGAATGGTATCTGTTCTGGGTTTTCTAGGCGATCGCATAAGTTGATGTCTGCCCCTAAAAAAGGAACTACTAAGCCATCTCTGATTTTGGAAACTAGAACCTCGAAGTGGTTTTCAAGTTCTGCTTTTTCTCTTGGTGATAGCTTTGGCTCATGCGGATCAATAGGGAGTACAATTTTTTCAATTTTTTTTTCTGGAAGTGAAAAAGATTGTTGTCCATTATCAGCAAGTTCTGTCTCTGTGATCCATTCGTTTCTTATATGACTCCAGCAACGCAGATATACGATTCCTTTACTAGTTGCAAAATCAAGGTGTACAAAATTGTAACCATTGTGATAATCACGGTTGCTGTAACTGGAACCAGCTGGAATAATTACACAGTTTCCTGTTGTTCCAGTCACTTGATAAGCTTGAGCTTTATGCTGATGACCACATAGAAGAAAATGACACCCATAGTTATTTTGAAGACGTTGTGTGATTAGACCACGTTCAAATTCAGCTAGCAATTCTAACGGATGATGTAGGACAGCAATCCGCACATCACAACTAGTTATGCGATTGAGGGCATCATACAATTGGGGTTCTCCAACAATCAGTTTTCCATCATCATTTATTTCTTCTATTTCTTCTGTTTCTTTTTTACGCCCAGCCATTAAAGCGGAGTTTAGACCGAGTAAAGCAACTCGTTTTCCATTTATTTTTATGGTTTGAACACAGCCGTAGTCTGGGCTAATATGACCTGTGTACTTGGTAACAAATTCTCTATAGGCTTCAAATGGTTCTAGCAGGCGATCACGTTTTCTGTTGTCCATCAGCCAATTTTTGACCTGATTATTATTGTTCTGATATTTGGACTCAAAAGGCTTTTGCATAGAATATGGTAGCAACTCATAAACAATATCACGATCTAGGTCGTGGTTGCCAGGTACAATAAATAGTCGCTCGGCAGGTAAACCAGTTGCTTCAAGTACATGATCGAACAAATATTTTTGTGCCGCCTCATATTCTTCCTTCTTGCCAGACCAAGCCACATCACCACTAAAGATAATGAAATCAATCTTTGCCAAGTCATGACTGATTTTCTCCCGCTCTTTAATATCTCTTTTTAAGGCATCACGTACAACTTGCCTGTCAAAATCTTTTCCTTTCTGATGCCAATCAGAAAGATGAAGCCAAGTTATTCCTGCCATTACAATTACTCCTTTGAATTAAATATTGATTCACCATTTGTCTAAACAAGTAAAAAGTTGTGTCGTATTAAAATCAGTAATATTAGAAAAAATATTTCTAGAATATAAGTGACAGATACGCTCCGATTCCACACTCCATCTTTCCAATAATTGAGATGATGAGATTTTGCAGAACGATGAAAAGAATGCTGCCAGCCACCATAAATTTTAGGACTCTTCAAATCAAAATCTTTATTAAAAATAGTTTCGATTGTAGCTACCCGATTATAAAAACCTCTTTGAAAATGTTTCCATTGGCTTTCGAGCGCCCAGAACAAAACAGGAATAGCAATGATAAGAAAGTCAACGTTATTTGGAATAATTATTTCTTTTTTTAGCATTAAAATAATTACCGTTCCCGTTGCTGTTAAACCCAAGGCTTTAATTGCCCAAATCTGCTTGTTGTAGTCCTCTATTGTGGTTTCTAAGAAAAAATACTCTTGCTTGAGCAAATTTAGTTCAAATTCACACAGCTTCCTCTCATTATTTTCGTTAGTATCTATCTCATTAGTCATTAAGATTTCAGAAATTGATAAGGAAAGCTTGTAAATTATTTTTTGTCCACATCAAGTTAACATACTGATAGTTAACAGATATCTTTACATACTAAAGTAAAAGTCTTAGGCACAAAATTCATATCTCTAAAGGATTAAACCAAAAGTTATAAATTGTGTGGTGATTTATGTATATGGTGTGATTTTATAGAAATATTTAGATTTCAATTATATTTTATGAAAATAACCAATTTTAATTAACTATTTCCCCTAACATCAACATTTATCTGCTCTATATGTCGAGTAGCTTTTTTCCACATCTTAACTGAAGTTTCATCTTGCCAATTAGTTCGCAATTTTATGCCATTGAGTAATGCCATCATTGCTTAAGCGATCATAAATTCCATAAGAATTGGCAGTAATTTTCACTCAACTATTTCAAGATTTCGGGCAAATGCATGACCCTACTCCCTCACAGGAAACCGCCGCATCATTTCCGCCAACGCCACAGCCTCCCCATCCGGCGTATACACAACCTCACCCGACATAGCAATCACAATCCTCTCCTTCCTCGCCCACTCGAACCAAGCGATCGCACCCGACTTAGCCTGCTGCACCTCCGGCTTCCTCTCCTCCTTGCAAGCAGCAACAAACACCGCCTCCGGTGACTTAACCCCCTTCCAAGTCCGCACCGCCTCCTTCAAATACGCGATCGCCCCCGGCACATTGCCCCAATACCGCTTGACTGTGCGCTGAATCTCCCCATTTAGCCGAAACTGTGGAGTACAAGGAATCTCCCTCAACTGCTGCAATACCTCCTGCACTTCCTGATGACTGAGCTGTACTGATTTTTCTTGTGACTCAGTGTAATCATCATCACTAGAGTCTTCATCACAAAAATTTGACGCAACCGGGGCGGCGGAAGAATGGCCCTCATGAGTATCTATCTCGCTAGTCGAGTTAACCAGTTTTATAGTCCTGACCAATTAGAAAAATAAAAAGCTCAGACCACATCTGAGCCTCTGAGTCTTATTTACAAGCTATCTTTAGCTGACAGCAATAGACTTATTTTTCTTTGTTACTCCCAAAGTAAAAACCCAAAGCGAAACTGAGTAAAGTCACCTGGGGAGTGATGGTTTGTGAAATCAAGTCTTTGATAGCAGTTTTGTCAGCGTTAGGATTGAAAGTTGTAAGTCCTATCAAGATGAAACTTGCACCCAGAGAGCAACCGAAAACTTTTGCCAGCCACATTGCTAACTCGCTGCGTGTTGTCTCCCTTTGTTCAGTAGACTTGGCTAGTTGTTTGGCAACCTCAGATGCAATCTCTTTAGCCATTTTCTGACTGATAGGGAAAGATGTGATGTAATCAGAGGGGTTGAGTTCACCATCTAGTTTGACGACTGGTTCTGTGCTATTAATAGTCGATGTGCCTTGTTGTGTTTCGCTATTAGAAGCGGTGGACAAGTTAGTTGAATTGTATAAATCTGACATAAGCAGAATCTCCAAAGTATTTGATAAATAACAAGAGATTCTTCCAACGCTTCAGTCAGTACTTCACCTATCTAAATAACACCTCCCGGATTTCTTTATCAGGTTTTTGAAGTAATACTTTAGTTCCTTGCTGTCTTTCCTGTAGTAAATATGCCTCCGTTGCAATTGCTTTACGGAGAGCTTCATTTTGTGAAATACCTTGGGATTCAGCAAGGAACTCTAACAGACGAGCAATGTCACCAGATAAGCTGATAGACATACGTTTTACGCTGGAAGCGTTGGAAGTTTGTTCTTTGGAGAGTCCATCTGAAGCGGGACTCTGCCCAGTATCTAAATCATGGATGACTTTGTTTGGATTCATGCTTACTAATGCCTCAAATTTCAAAATCCTATGAGCTATTCTTTTGCGCCTACAAATTGCATTTCTTGCGTGTAGGTTAATAGTTCAGCACGCAAATATTTATATGTGAAGACTGGGTAAAGAGAAAAGCGAAAGGGTTTTATACTTTCCCCCTTTCCTCCTTTCCCTTTTTCCGGTCTTGTCCTGTCATACTTTTTTTGCTTCACTGCTACAGTCCCAGTACGCAATGCAAAACTAAATGTAGCTATCAAAAGTACAACAAAAGAGACTGGGTATAAAAGTGGGGTCATTTTTGTAATTACTTTCTTCATGTGCAATGTCGCTAACTTTATGTCTATTGCTTCTAACTTCATGTGTATTACCTCTAATCGGTGGATACTACAAGTGTACACTAAAAATATCAAATTGGTGTTTTATTTGCACCATATTGGTGTAAAGTAAAAATACTCACTAAGAAAGTCATCGTGTCATTTTGGGAAAATTGTACGTTCAAGAAGATGCTCATGCTCTCATATTCTTACTATGCTTGAGGAAAAACGTCTTACCCCTGCATTGAAAACCGCCGCATCATCTCCGCCAGTGCCACAGCCTCACCATCCGGCGTGTACACCACCTCACCCGACATAGCAATCACAATCCTCTCCTTTCTCGCCCACTCGAACCAATCCTTCACAGCAGATTGAACCTGCGCGGACTCTGGTTTGCGTCCCTCCTTACAAGCAACTACAAACACAGCTTGCGGCGATTTTACCTGCTTCCAAGCCCGCACTGCTTCCTTCAAGTAAGCGATCGCACCCGGCACATTCCCCCAGTACCGCTTGACTGTACGCTGAATCTCACCATTGAGCCGGAACTGCGGGGTACAGGGAATATCCCGTAACTGCTGCAATACCTCCTGAACCTCTTGATGACTGGGCTGTACTGATTTTTCTTGTGACTCAGTGTAATCATCATCACAGGAGTGAAAATTTGACTCAACCGGGGCGGCGGAAGAATGGCCCTCATGATGGTCTGTCTCGCTAGTCGAGTCATCTTGTTCTGGTTCATCAACGTAGCGAATAGTCTGGGGTAACTCTAACTCTGGGGTTTGGCTCGACCCTTCCTGGTCACATTCTAAATTCTCGTTTTCCAGTTCCTCACTTTTAAGAGGCTCAACAGCACTGTGTTGTTGTGAAGCGAAGTCTTTGGAGGGGAAGTCTTTGTTATGATGTGCCGTGTGTGAGCAGTTCGATAGTTCCAAAACGCTCATATCGATTTGCTGATTTTGACAAATGCGATCCCACAAGGCTTGTACGTTTTCGACGTTAACGGTGAACCAGTTGGCTTGATACCAAGTTTTCTCACTATGACGACAGACATCAATCAACTTGAAATTATCCCTCAAGTTGGCGATCGCACGTCTGATGGCTGAGGTTGTCAAAAAGGGCAGTGTTTGCCCCCAATCCTTAAGTGTCTTCCAAAACCACCGCCGTCCATCACGCTTGATGTGTTTGGAGATTTGGCAAAAGTAATGAATCTGCTGAAGTATTACCGCTTCAGTTAAACCAATCTCTGCGGCCAGTAGCGGCGGAACCAACAGAGGGGATTCTGGGGTGATTAATTTACTAGTCATATATTTTACTCAATATTTAGAATGGCATATTTTCTTGGTCTTCTTGGGGCGCTTGTGACCAAAATTCACGAAGTGCTTGGAGTTTGGCGGACTGTAACTGCTGTTTTTCTTCGGGCGATACTTCACCAACTAATTGCGCTACCTCATCCCTCTGGTTTTGCTTCATCTGCTCGGTACTGATGGCGGGTAGTGCCACGGGTTCAGCTTGACCCTGCTGTGAGGGACGAAAACGACGGCGACGGTACAAAAACCGAAAGTGGCGTTGATCTTGCGGAGGCAGCGATCGCCAAACTTCAGCATCCCAACCAGGGGGTATAAAATCAGATGACGGGGGTAACAAGGTTTGTACTTGCGCTTGTAGTTGTGCGATCGCTTGACCTTGTTCTTGGATTACCTGATTCTGCTGTTCAATTTTTTCTAATAGCTGTGACAATAACTCTTGAGACTGTGGGGCTAACTCAGCCTCACGGGTTTTAAAAGCGAAGTAATTTTGCGCTGCGGCTATCTCTGGTTTACGTGAGTCGCAGTTCATGGCTGTGAGGTAACAACCATGACGACTTAGCTTGAAATCATCTCTGGGTCTGCCTCCTGAACTTTTTGCGGGCAGCCGCAAAAAGTGTTGTTCGCTATCTTGACCGATGTTTTCGCAAGCTGCGATCGCTCTTGATATGGCATCCTCAAATTGTCGCCATTGCTGATAACCCAAGATGGGCATTAACTCACGAGCTAACCAATACTCAGTCCCATCAGTATCAATCTGTTTAATCTGGTCAAATGGGCTATCAGTGGATTCGGATGAAGAGATAAATTTCATAATTTCTCCAAATTTTGACGCATGAAAATATCAGCAGCATTTAAGCCATGCTGCATTTGCTCTGCGGACTATCTAGTAGTTGTTAGCCCTACAACAGCCGCAACTCTTTTTTGAAATATCGGTCTGTCTTTTTCGGGCGGTCTTTCCAATGCTCCCAAGCCACCCAAACTTCATCACCCAGGTCTTCTATAACTTCACCTCTGGTGTTGTATAAAGCACTGTAGATATCAGCATGGGCAACG
>DATNQO010000002.1:0-9717 GCA_036704005.1 Leptolyngbyaceae cyanobacterium
ACTTGTGCGATCGCCTGAGCTATATTATTATTAGTCTCTCTAATAAATGTGCCGTCAAATTCTTTACACAATTTCTCACAAGTATCTATGTGTAAGCTTTCTTCTTTGGTGAGGAAGCGTTCAGGATTAGCGACAAACACAACATATAATGGTGCATTCATGTAGTTAGCTAATCTTGCACCCCGCCGCAAAAGTTGGACTGAGTTGGGATAAGTAGATACACAGACTAACACCCGTTCGTGAATGTTACAAAATTGTCCGTTGGGTGTGGTGGCGATCGCTTCTTCTTCTACGTTATCAGCTACTTCTCGCAAAGCCAATTCCCGCAAGGCGATTAAATTACGGCGTTGAAAAAAGTTATCTAGGGCTTGTTGGATTTTTGGCTGTGCGTAAATTTTCCCTTCTAACAACCGTTCTTGTAATGTTTCTGGTGTAACATCTATCACCACAATTTCATCAGCTTCTTCCAGAATCCTATCGGCTACTCGCTCTCTGACGACCACACCAGTAATTCTTGCTACCACATCATTGAGACTTTCCAAATGCTGCACGTTCATTGTGGAATAGACATCAATACCTGCGGCTAAGATGACTTCCACATCTTCGTAGCGTTTTTCTCGTGGCGAACCGGGAACGTTGGTATGAGCGAGTTCATCGACTAACACTAACTGGGGTAGGCGCTTGATAATAGCCTCTGTATCCATTTCCGTTAGTGTTAGCCCACTTCTCACAATTTCCTTACGCGGTATAATTTCCAACCCTGCTGCTTTATCGGCTGTTTCCTTGCGTCCGTGGGTTTCTAAAAGCCCAATAACAACGTCAATTCCTTCTTGTTTAAGTGCGTGCGCTTCTTCTAGCATCCGGTAAGTTTTCCCTACACCCGGAGCCATACCAATAAATATTTTATGCTTACCCCGTTTTAATTGGTAATTAGTCATTAGTCAGTTAACAGTTATCAGTTATCAGTTGTCAGTTGTCAGTTGACAGTTGACAGTTATCAGTTATCAGTTGTCAGTTTTCAGTTGTCAGTTTTCAGTTCACAGTTTTCAGTTATCAGTTAAGTAGGTAGACATAATTAAATATAAAATGAGTTTTTGTTCGTAGTCAGCGATTTATCGCTCTATTGCTGGGTTTGAAAGGACTAAAGTCCTTACTACAAACTTATATTTAATTAAGTTTCTCTACTTATCAGTTGTCAGTTGTTATTTTTCCCTTTCCCCTTCCCCCCAGTCCCCAGTCCCCAATATTATCGATTTTGCTGATTATTTAAATCTTGCAAATCAAGAGCAGCGTTTAAGCGTAAAACATTGACTCCTGGTTCTCCAAAAATCCATAAAAACCTACCATTAGTGTACTTATTAATTAAAGGCAAAATTTCATCTGGTTGGACACCACGGGCGCGGGCTACTCTCTCTATTTGTTGTCTTGCTGCTTGAATAGAAATATGGGGGTCTAAGCCTGAACCAGAACTATATATTAAATCTTCAATAGGTTGAATGTTTTCCTCTCGCAGTCGATTTGCTTCCTCAATAATACGGTTTAATAATGCTGGGTTGCTAGGAGCTAAATTGCTACCTCCAGATATACCCGTTGGTCTAGCTCTCCTACCTTGGCTATATCTTGCTGCACTGGGACGACTATGAAAATATTGTTCGGAGGCGAATACTTGACCAATTAAAGCAGAACCAATTGGTTCTGCTCCTTCTATAGGGTAAATGATGCTACCGTTAGCTTGATAGGGAAATAATCCTTGACCAACTACTAAAATAGCGAGAGGATAAATGATGCCTGCTATCAACCAAAATACTAAAGTAATACGAATAGCTCTTAAAAGTTCTCGAATCAAGGACATATAAATTTTTCCAGCTACGTTGAATTGTTAATTTTGTAGTTGTAGATTTCCCTTGGGCTGATTTAATATTATTAAATCAGTTATCAGTTATCAGTTATCAGTTATCAGTTATCAGTCCTGACGGCGTATGGTGGGGGATTCAAACCCGCCATACGCCTTACACCAATTGTTGTGGTGTTTACCCAAGGATTTAATTGATAACTGTTCACTGTTCACTGTCCACTGTCCACTGTTAAAAGCGTTCTGGCTGAAAAATGACGACAAATAAGTAAATCACAAGTGATGCTAGTACTAATGCTAAGACGCGAAAAGCCCAAGCAGCAGTTTGATTTACAGTAATGCCAGTCACAGCATAAGCTACTGGATGAATGAGGAGAGATAAACCGAAAATAATTGCGATCGCCAATAATAGATGTTGTTTAAACCACCGTGGCAAAATGTGGAAACCCATCGTCAAAAACTTGTCATATTTATTAATTTTCATGGTCATTAGTCATTAGTCCATAATTATTCTCCCTCATCTCCCTTATCTCCCCTAGTCCCTAGCCTCTAACCTCTAACCTCTCTTCACGCCAACCCAACAAGTGTAATTAACACATCTATCAATTTAATAGCGATAAATGGGGCGATAACTCCACCTAAGCCATAAATTAAAATGTTGCGTTGCAGTAATTGATTAGCTGTGAGGGGTCGAAATTGGACACCTTTCAACGCCAAGGGTATCAAAGCCGGAATAATTAGGGCATTATAAATCAACGCGGACAGTACAGCAGAATTGGTACTTGTTAAATTCATCACATTGAGACTTTGCAAATTAGCCGATGCAAAGATGACGGGAATAATGGCAAAGTATTTAGCAATATCGTTAGCTATGGAAAATGTGGTTAATGCACCCCGCGTAATCAGCAATTGTTTACCAATACTGACGATATCGATGAGTTTTGTGGGATCTGAGTCCAAGTCAACCATGTTAGCGGCTTCTTTGGCGGCTTGAGTACCTGTATTCATGGCTACACCGATATTCGCCTGGGCTAAGGCTGGTGCGTCGTTGGTTCCATCCCCTGTCATGGCTACGAGTTTACCTTGGGCTTGTTCTCGTTGAATGACGCTGATTTTGTCTTCTGGCGTAGCTTCGGCGATGAAATCATCAACTCCGGCTTCTTGAGCTATTACCGAGGCGGTGATCCGGTTGTCACCAGTCAACATGATGGTGCGGACTCCCATGCGCCGCAACTGGTCAAAGCGCTCGCGAATACCAGATTTCACAATGTCTTTGAGGTAGATGATACCGTAGATTTCGTTATCTAAGCAGACTGCTAGGGGTGTACCTCCCTGTTGAGAAACGCGCTCATAGGCTACATCTAATTCTGGGGTAACTCGTCCATTGCGCGATCGCACAAATCCCTTAATTGCTCCCACTGCTCCCTTCCGCGCTTCCCGTCCCCCCGGTAAGTTAGTCCCACTCATGCGGGTTTTTGCGGAAAACTCTACGCCCTGTGCTTGGTTAGGGTCGAGGTCATATCTAATACCTAATTTCTCCGCTAGGCGGACAATTGATTTACCTTCCGGGGTATCATCAAAGACGCTGGCCGCCCAAGCAACACTAGCTACTTGCTCAATGGAATGCCCGTTAATAGGGATAAACTCTTCCGCCAAGCGATTCCCCAAGGTGATAGTACCAGTTT
This sequence comes from Leptolyngbyaceae cyanobacterium, assembly GCA_036704005.1. GTDB lineage: Bacteria > Cyanobacteriota > Cyanobacteriia > Cyanobacteriales > Nostocaceae > Trichormus. The sequence goes on from DATNQO010000002.1 coordinate 3,538, forward strand.
TATCTAATACTAGGGTATTCACATCACCGCAAGCTTCCACCGCCCGTCCAGAGGTGGCGATGACGTTAAATTGGGCGACTCTATCCATACCCGCAATACCAATTGCACTGAGTAAGCCGCCGATGGTGGTGGGGATCAAGGCAACTAATAGGGCTACCAAAATCGGCACGTTGACAGGGGTATCTGCATAGTAGGCGAATACGGGTAAGGTAGCGACAACAAACAAGAATACCAAGCTCAAAACAGCGAGTAACACCGTCAAAGCAACTTCATTCGGTGTTTTCGTCCGTTCTGCACCTTCAACTAAGGCAATCATCCGGTCAATAAAACCTTTACCAGGGTCAGCCGTTACCCGGACAATCAGTTCATCGGAAATAATGCGTGTACCACCAGTAACGGAACTGGCAATATCTGAGCCTGATTCCTTAAGGACTGGAGCAGATTCTCCCGTAATCGCTGATTCATCGACTGAGGCGACACCCATAATAACTTCCCCATCGGCGGGGATGATATCGCCTGCTACTACATATACAGTATCCCCTTGTTTAAGACTAGTGGAAGGGACATCTGTAATTGTGCCATCGGGGGAGAGTAGCTTGGCGAGTGTCTCAGATTTGGTTGAGCGTAAAGTATCAGCTTGGGCTTTACCTCTACCCTCGGCTACAGCTTCGGCAAAGTTAGCAAACCACACGGTAAAGAACAAAATCCCAGTTAAGATACCGTTGAAAAGTTGGGGATTTTTCTGTTGGGTGGGGCCGAATAAATTAGGTTCAATTGTGACTGATAAGGTGATGAGAGTTCCCACCCACACCAAAAACATCACAGGGTTTCTAATGGCAGATTTGGGATTAAGTTTAACAAAAGCATCCCCAATTGCCCGCAGGTAGATAACTTTGGTTTTGATTTTAACTTTCTTGCGTGCTTGAGGGCGATCGCTAGTTCGAGAACGAGAGGATCTATTTTTTGGGGTAGGTGCATCTGGGTTCATAGTGGGGGCTGGGGACTGGGGAAGGGGGAAAGGGGAAGGGGGAAGCTGACAGGTGTAGGTTTTTTATTGGTGTTCCAAAAACCTTGGTTTGGGGTGTAAGGGTGTAGGGGTGTAGGGGTGTAGGAAACAATGATTTTCTCGTTAGTTTTATAGTCCTTACTCACTGCTATATTAAAAACCTACACTTGTGGGGAAGGGGGAAAGGGGAAAAGGGGAAAAGTAACAACTGTCAACTGTCAACTGATAACTGATAACTGATAACTGTCAACTGTCAACTACCAGAAGCTAGTTTAAAGGCTTCGGCGATGGGGCCTAGTGCGAGGACGGGGAAGAATGTTAAGACTCCCAATATCAAAACTATGCCGGCGGTGACGGTGGTAAATAGTAGGGAATCTGTCTTTAAGGTTCCTGGGGTTTGGGGTACAGTTTGTTTACGTGACATACTATCAGCCAACAGCAGCATGGCGATTATGGGAACGTAGCGTCCTACAAGAATGCTGACGCTGGTGCTGAGATTCCACCAGAGGCTGTTGTCTGTCAGTCCTTCTAAGCCGGAACCATTGTTGGCGCTGGCTGAGGCGTATTCATAAACTACCTGGGAAATGCCATGAAAGCCTGGGTTAGTAATACCGGAGAGGGAAAAGGGATAGGCTAGGGCGATCGCACTGGGAATTAACACTACTATCGGGTGAACTAGTAAGATTAAGCTGGCGAGAACAATTTCCCGCTTTTCGATTTTGCGCCCAAAAATTTCTGGGGTACGTCCTACCATTAACCCTGTCAGGAAGACGGTGAGAATTAGGTAAATAAATAGGTAAGCTGTCCCGGTTCCCTGACCACCCCAAATTATTTGTAAGAATAAGTTAAATAAGGTCGCAAATAGTCCTTGAGGCATTAAAGCATCGTGCATTCCGTTGACTGCGCCGCACATGGTGGCGGTTGTCATCACTGCCCAAAGTGCTGTTTCTGCCCAGCCAAAGCGCACTTCTTTACCTTCTAGGTTGGGTTTCTCTATTCCTAATGTGCCGTTGACTAAAGGGTTTCCTTGTAGTTCCCCAGTTGCGGCTACCCACACCAAAATCACAAATACAGTAAATACCATCCAAAACAAGAGCCAAGCCTGTTTAATATTTTTGGCAAATACACCGTATGTGTATATCATGGCTGCGGGGATCGCAATCATGGCAATGGTTTCGATGAAGTTAGTCGCACCGTTAGGATTTTCAAAAGGGTGGGCGGAGTTAGCCGCAAAAAAGCCACCGCCGTTTTCCCCCAACATTTTGATCATCTCGAAGGAGGCTACTGGGCCTCTGGCGATGTATTGGGTTCCGCCTTCTAGGGTGGTGATGGTTAGGGTTGGGCCTAATGTTTGCGGTACACCTAACAAAACTAAGGCGATCGCACCAATGACCGAAATGGGCAATAATATTCTCGTGATCCCACGGGTGAGATCAACATAGAAGTTGCCGAGTTTTTTCCCTGTTAAGCCGCGAATAAAGGCAATACCCACAGCCAAACCCGTGGCGGCTGAAGTAAACATCAAAAATCCTAAAGCTGCTACTTGCGAGAAGTAACTCAGGGTTGTCTCCCCTGCATAGTGTTGTTGGTCAGTATTAGTAACAAATGAAACTACTGTATGCAGAATAATATCCCAGCGAGGCACACCGAACCCGTTAGGATTCCAGGGTAATAACCTCTGATAATGTATCAATGAATATACTAAGATTCCCATGAACAGGTTAGTGTAAAGTATGGCGCGTATATACTGCCAACCAGTCATATCATCTTTAGGACGGACACCTGATATTACGTAGATGCTCCGCTCTATCGGGTTCATGAGAGGATCAAGTATGGTTCTTTCTCCCAAGAACACACGGGCTATGTATCTACCTAAAACCGGGGTAATTGCTATGACAATACACAGCGTTAAGCCAATTTGTAACAAACCTAGTCCCATTTATTTCATGCCTAATCCAATTGCGTGTTATGAAGCTAAATATTAGATATAAAAAATTACCTGTTTACTGATAGGAGTGTGAGCAATTTGGTAACTTCTGGGTTAACTCAATTTACTCTACATAACTTACTTATTTAAACCATTACTATTTTTTACTTACTGTTTAAAGTCTCCATCAAGAATATTTAAATTTACTTTTACACATATATTTTGCCTTTTAACACTCCTGTTTATACAACACATCCTCAAGATTGGCTACTTGATAATGTATAAGTTTCACTTGAAAAATGAAATTTAAGTATAATATTACACGTAATTTAGATATTACTTAAGAGAAAACTATTGTATTAGGGTGGGCGATGCCCACCAAAAAGATGTTGTGATAGACATTACCAACCTTACTTATATTTAAACATCAAGTATAAATTTGATATTTTAAGTTTGACTAGAATTTTTGGTGTTAAAATTAATAAATTGAATCAAATAATCGAAACTGGTATCTAACCTTTAATAATTTTCAGGAATAATATATGAAACATAATAACTGCTAGCAAATTTAAGCAGAATATATGTGCAGAACAATCATTTATAACCGATAAGTCTAAGTATCAGCAGAGTGTTTTGATTATAGGTGGTGGCCCGTCCGGTTTAGCTACAGCCTTAATGCTGGCTAAACGCGGTTGGACAGATATCACTGTCCTAGAACAAAGAAGCACAGCAGATTACTATGAACCAGACAAGTCATTTAATTATTTAATAGATGGTCGAGGACAAAAGTTGACAGACTATCTAGGAATTACGTCCAATCTTCTAACAATAGGCGTTTCCACTCAAGAATTTTCTTTAACCAGAATTGCTCCAAATGGTAGCATAAAATCATCAAAACTGCCGATTGTAGACCCTAAGCGAAAAACTTCTTATTGGATAACCAGAAAAGCTTTTGTGAGGATGTTGTATCAGGAGGCACAGAATTGGCAAGACTGTATCAAGGTACTTTTTAATGCTAAATGTGTCGAAATTAACAAAATAACTACTAATAATCAAGAAGATAAATTAGATGTTATTGCTGAGGTCGGTAAAGATAATTTTGTCAGATTTACACCAAGTCTTCTAGTTGGTTGTGATGGTCTTCGTTCTTTAGTTCGCCAGACCTTAGCAGAGTGGGATACCTCCGGGTTGAACAAATTTCAGATGCAGCTTTTCCCTGTGATAGTGCAGGTTTGAGGTATAAAGTTTTAAGCTTACCACCAAAACCGCCGTTGGATGACAGTGGCGCAGAATACGCTGTGAGTGAAACAGCTTATATTGTTCTAGGTGCATTGCGTCATCCTCAGCGTTATTTACGCCTTGGTATACTACCTGTAAAAGACCCAGAGGAACCACGGACGGCAAATGTAATTACCAAACCAGACCATGAGGTATGGAATTTAAAGGACGGGGAGGCAATTTACCGCTTTTTTGAGCAATCTTTTCCGCAATTGCCCATACGTAAGATATTATCGCCGGAAGAAGCAGACCGCTTTGCTAAAAGTGAAGGCGGTTATTTTCCTAAACCTCAGTATTGTTCTGGATTACAATTTTTATTAAGACACAAGCCAGAAAGTCAGGATTTCTCCCCTATTGGGGTATTGTTGTTAGGTGATACCATCCATTGCTTTCCCCCAGACATCGGACAAGGGGTAAATGCGGCGTTAGAAGATGTCTGTGTTCTGGATGAAGCACTTTCTCAAACTAATGATGATATCTCACAGGCACTACCTTTATATGAGTCGTTGCGGGTTGCTGATACGAAAGCTTTAATTAGGCTTGTGCAAATTGCTTTTCCCTGGCAGTATGGTCAAGACCCTTTCCGCACTAAGCTATGGAGTATCAACTTTTTTATCAGGCTTGTACTCAGTCGCCTATTCCCCTTCGTATTTAGTCCACAAGCATTTTTTCTCGTGCAAAATTACCTGCTTTCTTACCAGGAAATTTTGGCTAAGGTCGATCGCACCACCCAGATTATATATGTACTAGGGTTATTACTGTTGTGTGGATTTTTAGCCGCAAGCGATCGCTGGCTATTTTCTTAAGGAGGCAGAAGGCAGTTGACAGTTGACAGTTGACAGTTATTATTCTCTTCTGCTCCTCTGCTTCCCCCGTCCCTCACATAATATTCAAAGGGTCTACATCTATTGTTAAATTGACACCATCGGGGCAAAGTAAGCGTATTTCGTCCCAGTCTGGTAGATGTGGTAAAGCGTCTGGGGCAAATTTTAACAATATCTGCCAGCGATAACGGTTGGCTACTCGCATCACACTAGCTGGTGCTGGGCCTAAAATTTCAAATCCTGGGTTGTCGCTTAAGACTGTGGCGATCGCACTCGTTGTATTCTGTACTTGAATAGGATCAAAGCTACTCAGCCTTAACAAAATTAACCTACCATAAGGCGGATAATTGAGAACTTGCCGTTGTTCTAACTCTGCTTGCACAAAAGATTCATAGTCATGATACCTGACTGCCTCAATTACCGGATGTTCTGGAGTATAGGTTTGCATAATTACCCTACCGGGATCATCACCTCTACCCGCCCTCCCGGCTACCTGAGTCAAGGTTTGAAACGCCCGTTCACTGGCGCGATAATCTGATAAGTTCAACAGTCCATCAGCAGCAACTACACCGACTAATGTCACCTGTGGTAAATCTAAACCTTTGGTCAGCATTTGCGTCCCTACCAACAAATTCGCTTCCCCATTGGCAAACCGAGTTAGTAGGGTACGGTGTGCGCCTTTGTTACGGGTGGTATCGCTATCAAAGCGGATGTATTTCAACTCTGGAAATTGTCGGCTTAACTCTTGGGCGACACGTTGAGTCCCGCTACCGAAGAATTTCAGGTAAGGTGAACTGCATTCTGGGCATTGTTTAGGATGTACCGCCACATAATTACAGTAATGACAGCGTAATAATTGCGGCGCTCCTTCTTCTGTTTGGTGATACGCTAGGGACACATCACAGTGGGGACATTCCATTACATAACCACAACTGCGGCAAGATACAAAGGTACTATGTCCCCGACGATGGATAAATAAAATTCCCTGTTGTCCTGTTTGTTGCAGTTGTTGTAAAGCTTCTTGCAGGGATCTACTAAATATAGAACGATTTCCCAGTTGTAACTCCTGGCGCATATCTACTATTTCCACTGGCGGTAGGGGGCGGGAGTTGATGCGTTCGGGGAGGGGGGAGTAGTGAGTGGGG
>DATNQO010000003.1:0-56368 GCA_036704005.1 Leptolyngbyaceae cyanobacterium
CTTCTGTGATACTATCCTCGTCCACTGCTTGAGATACTCATTTTTTAGCATTTGAGTCTCTTCCACGCCCTAGTTTCTTCTTTTATTTTCTTCCCCACAGACTGTTTACTCACTCTCTTGTAAAAAACCTACACCTGTCAGACAGGGATTGCTCCCCCTGCTCCCTGCCCCCTGCCCCTCCGCCTCTTCGGTCAACTGTCAACTAGTGTAAATTTAGATATCTTTGCACTCCGAGCATTTTTCTATTATTCTTGGGCTAGTTTCAGAGCAGATAATGTTTTGCTACTATTTCTGATACTCTGATTAATTTATTTTTGATACCAAATAACTAATGCGGACAACTACAGCTTCGGTTAACAATAATCAGCCAAAACCAAACTCTCACGTCCATCCCTCTTCTGTACCTTTGTACGTATATCGAGAATTGGCTGTAGAATTAAAAGCAACACAAGACAAGTTAGATGCCCTGACGGCAAGAAATCAACAGTTAGTGCAAGAAAATCAAATGCTGCGACATGAAATTAGTCAGGTCGTGCAGTCTTTTTTACATCTGCAAAAGGTGATAGATTATCGGGTTCCTGGTTCTCACCCTGAGATGAAAAATCCTAGCGATTCTCAGTTTACAGAACCACGCCCCCAAACTGTGCGATCAGCTACGCTGGGCGGAACGCCATCGCCATTCGCGGAGCGTTCCGCAGGAAAGGCGGGGCGTAGCCCATCGCGTCAGCCTGTGGTTCCTCAACCAGCAAGCAGCAAAAACCGTCATGCTAATTTCTCTATTCCTGTTGAGGAAATAATGGCCCCCACCACACCAGCACCAGTATTGATTGAACAGCAGGAAGTAGGTTATTATCCTTCTCCTAGCTCAAAAGCACAGAATCAAAAGCTTCAAGGTTGGTGGTTAGTCATCTGTATCATATTAATTCTGCTGAGTGCCTTTGGTGCTGGATATCTAATTGTCCGCCCCCTATTTGCAAACCAAAGCCGCTAGTGTTGTTAAAAGTATGACCTATGCCATAACATATCTAGCTACTAATATACATAAAAAATTCGCAAAAATTAGGAATCAAATATTACAAAATTAAAAATTAACTAATGATTAGATAATTTGCTTATACAGAGCAGATAAGGTGAAAAAAAGTTGTAATTCTCATAAGTGTCTTTGAAAATAAGGCAAATCATGAAAGTGTCAGACATGGGAATCTGGTTAGATATATAAACGAACCTATTAAAAAACAGGAGTCGATAAGGTGAAAAAAGTTGAAGCAATTATCCGCCCATTTAAGCTAGACGAGGTAAAAATCGCTTTAGTCAATGCGGGTATTGTGGGTATGACTGTTTCTGAAGTCCGGGGTTTTGGACGGCAGAAAGGACAAACAGAACGCTATCGTGGTTCTGAGTACACTGTTGAGTTTCTCCAAAAACTCAAAGTGGAGATTGTGGTAGAAGATAACCAAGTTGATATGGTAGTTGACAAAATTATCGCAGCTGCCCGTACAGGCGAAATCGGCGACGGTAAAATCTTCATCTCACCCGTAGAACAAGTAGTTCGGATTCGTACAGGAGAAAAGAATACCGAAGCCGTGTAAGTAGTAAGTGCTGAGTAATTGTAGGGTGGGCAGTGCAACGGCAAAACCATAATACAGTGGCAATGCCTACCCTATTTCAATCAAAAGTACGTAAGTAAGCGATCGCAAATAAACCAAACTATGTTAAGTAATCTAAAGTTATCACAATAGGTTTCGTAGTAAGGACTTTAGTCCTTTTTTGAGGACTGAAGTCCTTACTACAAACCTTGATTTCTTTAGTCCGTTCTACCTAGTTGTTCCAGTTGAGGTAATAAAGCGGCAAAAGCCTTACCTCGATGGCTGACAGATTTCTTCAATTCTGGTGTCATCTGTGCAAAGGTTAATTGCTTTTCGGGAACATAAAAAATCGGATCGTAGCCGAAGCCGCCATTACCACGGGGTGCATGAAGAATTTCCCCACGACACACACCCTCCGCCTGTAATACGATCGCCCCATCAGGAGATGCGATCGCCACTACACAGACAAACTGCGCCCCTCGGTTAACTTCGCTACCCAATTCATTCAGCAATCGTTCAATACGTTCTGCATCTGTATTCCCATAACGAGCAGAATATACACCAGGCGCACCATTCAGCGCATCCACTTCTAAACCAGAATCATCAGCGATCGCCCAGTTACCTGTAGCCTTAGCCACCTCGGCAGCTTTGAGACAAGCATTAGCCGCAAAAGTATCACCCGTCTCCTCAACCTCTAACTCCGTCGGTTTGAGAGTTAATTCCCAGTCAGTATTAGCCAGATAAGCCTGCATTTCCCGCAACTTACCCGGATTACTTGTTGCTACTACAAGAAGTTTATTCATTAGTCAGTTGACAGTTGACAGTTCACAGTTTTCATTCTCCCTCATCTCCCTCATCTCCCGGTTGCTGAGCGTTCGCGGAGCGTCTCGTAGAGAAGTCGAAGCACATCTCCCTCATCTCCCCCATCTCCTTACTCAGCCCACTCGTTCGCCCAAGCCAGGGTTTTATGGACTTCTTCCAGGGTGGAGGCTTCGCAGTAGAGGCGGAGGACTGGTTCTGTACCACTAAAGCGAATCATTAACCAGCTATTATCAGCTAAGCGGAACTTGTAGCCGTCAATGGTATTACAGTCAATCACGGCTTTACCCGCAATTTCTGTTAAGGGTTGGGTTTGTAGTTGTTGCAATAGACGCGCTCTCACATCCATACTGGCTAGGGGTAAGTCGATGCGATCGTAAGCAGAAGTAAAGCCTGTTTTCTGTTGCAGTTGTCGGTAATAATCGCCTAAATCTAACCCAGATTCCACGATCGCCTCTAAAACATATAATGCTGATAATAAAGCGTCCCGTTCGGGAATATGGCTACCATAACCAATTCCCCCCGATTCTTCCCCACCTAATAATACTGGTGCGGCTAACATTCGGTCAGCAATATATTTATAACCTACGGGTGTTTCAAATATTGACAAGTTATGTAATGCTGCTACCTTGGGCATTAAATCGGAACCACTGACGGTTTTCACGATTTCCCCTGTAAAATTGCGTCTTAAGGTTAAGTGGTCAATTAAGATGGGAATTAAGACTTGAGAACTTAAGAAGTTAGCATTGCCATCTACAGCAGCGATGCGATCGCAGTCTCCATCAAATACTAATCCTACAGATAAACCTGATGGATTCTGTTCTCGATAATTGCGGATAGTCTCGAATAACTGGGAAAGGTATTTGGGTAAAGGTTCCGGCGCACCACCACCGAATAAGGGGTCGCGGTTACTGTTGAGTTCTTGCACGCGATCGCCTAATAATCTACCTAAGCCGCTTGCTGCTGCACCGTGCATCACATCAGCAAATACTGCCAGTTTACCAGAGGCGATCGCTTCTCGAATCTTGCTAATATCAACCTTCCCTTCTAAACCTTGAGTATAACTAGGCCAGGGGTCAAACCGTTCCAACTTACCGGGAGTAGCTGCGGTTGGTACTCCCACTGATAATAATGCTTCTATATCTTTTGTAACTTCTGGTGATACTGAGCCACCGAAATAACCTTTAACTTTTAATCCTAAATATGGGCCTGGGTTATGACTGGCGGTAATAACTAGCGCCCCCAAAGCATTGAGTTGTTTTGCAGCCCAACTAAACGCAGGCGTTGGTGCATAACTTTCACTCAGTAAAACATCAAAACCGACAGCCGTGACAGAATTAGCGACAGCAAGAGCAAAATCCTCTGCCATAAAACGGCGATCGTACCCGACGATAATTGTCCGACTACCCACCGTCGAATAATAAGTATCATATAATACTTTTGCTGCAACTGGCGCGACCAAAGCTAGGCGTTCAAAGGTGAACTCATCACCAATCACGCCCCGCCAGCCGTCAGTACCAAACTTAATAGAGCTAGCTATAACTGGCATTGGGGAACCCTCAGTATACACTTGAGGATTTTAGCATTTATACAGGTTCCCAAGTAACAAAAGAATCTAGTTGCTTCAACTGTTTACTTATTATTGGGAATTTTATGGAAAATAACCAAAACAATGTCAAATTACCTACATTTAAATGAAAAAAGCTATATAAGTAGAGAGACTTAATAAAATATAAGTTTGTAGTAAGGACTTTAGTCCTTTAAAACCCAGCAACAGAGCGATAAATCGCTCTGTTGCGAGACGCTACGCGTAGCTTGCTTCCCTGTATGGGTACACTACGAACAACAACTCATCTTACATTTAATTATGTCTACCTACTTATAAAAAATCCTTAATAGTATTTACTATTAAGGATTTTTCATATAAGATAAAAGTCCTCACAAAGTATAGATTTTTGTTAAAAATCATCAAGAAATTGACTTAATCTGCTGATAACAGGGTCAATTTCTTCAGGAGGGGTAACAGCATTAGTAGTAGTAGCAGTAGGAGGATTAACTACTTCTACTGCTGGTGCTGGTGGGGGCGCAGCGTAAACCACGGTTGGACGCTCATTCACCATAATTGCCAGATGCGCCAGTTGTTGCGTTAATTGCAAAATCTGGCGTTCTAGCGCCTCCAAGCGATTCGATTCCTTGGCAAAAAAACGTTCCTCAAGGTCAGCTATTTGACGGCGAAGTTCAGCGATTTTCGGTTCAACCGACTCTGTTGCTGCTGTTGTAGAACCAGATTTTACAGATTCCGGTACGCATAAATACTGCCATAAGGCCTCTTTACAGAGGTCGCTAAAAGTCTTTTCTGGTTGTTTTTCAAGCAAATTTTCTACAACCGCTAACAAACTTTCATCAGCGACCTCTGGGTTGAACGTAACCGACTTAACTACTTTTTTTGACCATTGGAACATTCTTTTTAAGCCCTAGAAGAGCGACTGGAAGCTAATTGAGCCTCTCCATAAATATACTGCCCTAAAGCGTTTGCTTGTCGGGAAGGAGCAGCTAAGTGAGCATTAATTTTGGCATCCTTAAGCAGACGTTGTACATCTTCCCAGAAGAACTCACCACCACCACCAGTGATAATTACATCGGTGACACGTTCTGGCAACCAAGCCAACACACGGCTGCAAATTTCCCGTGAAAATTGCTCTATTAAGTTAGGCAAGGAGTCATCTAGGTTAGTAGGTTTGCTAGCGCCTTTGGGGCGATAGAAACGCTCACCTTTAGGCTTGTTAACAGCAGAAATTAACGCTAAAGATTGACTATCTGCACCTTCGATTTCCGCAGCTACTAGTTCATAGAACTTATTCATACCGAAATCTTCACTCTTAGAAGCACCGCGTGCAAAGCGGAAGTTATCGACCATCAGTAAATCAATGGTTTGATGTCCGATATCAACGATCGCTGTAGAGATTTTGGTAAAATCGGGGCTACTGCCATTCTTTTTAGGCTGTGCTTCCGACCACAGAAGACTACCGTAGCCTTCAGGCATCACCCATACTTTGGTAATATTCAAAGATAAAGATTCGCCTCGGAAATTGAGAACATGAGGCCCGGTAACTTGGCTAATTAACTGTGCTTTTTCCCGTTCAAATTGCTCTAACGAGAGAAAAGGCAAACCCAGAACTACAGAAATTTCGTCTTTAAGCTTGAAGTAGCCAGCACTAGACAATACCTTAATTAGTGCATCCTCTACTTTAGATTGACCCACTCCCAAGTTAGCCCCAAAGTCTGCTGCTAGTTGACCGACTGCATAGCCTTTACCTTGATATTCCAGCCACAAGTCCATTAACGGGTCGGTAGCGCGGGCTTCAAAAACACCACCGCGTACTTGTTCTATTGTCATTTGCTTGACGTTGGCAGGTACGAACACAACATTATTGGGTTCGCGGCTAACACAAGTTTTTGTGGAAGTTCTGCCTAAGTCAACACTGAGAATAGCTTTCCCAGAACCATTACTGGATTTGGGGGTGGTAGAAGCATTAATTGGGGTAGATGCTGACACTCTGTTTAAAGGAATAGCAGCAGCATTCATTGGGGTAGCGGCGGAAGGTTGGTCTGTCATAAAAGTCCTCGTACTTACCTGTAAAAAGTTATCATGCTAGTTGTACAAACAAGGGGGATACCACATATCCTGAGTTTCGTCAAGTGTAGCTACAAATACGCCAAATTTTAAAGTTTTCGTAAAATTTCGGCGAAATCAATTCAGCATTATTGGGCATAGTGTAGGCGAATTTTTACCAGATGTAACCCCCAAGTGTAAAGAAAAAAGCACTTTATGTTAAACTCTGGTGTTTCTACGCTTACGTCTGAGTACCCAGACTACAAATGCCACCACTAAAGTCCCTAATACAATTTTGGATACAGGAGCGAGGTACTTATCCACAAGTTCATACTGACTACCTAAAAGATACCCTGAGTATGTTAACAAACCCACCCAAGCAGCGCTACCTAATGTCGTATAAAATAAGAAAGGTAACAAAGGCATATTGCTAATGCCTGCCGGTACAGAAATTAAAGTCCGCACACCAGGGATCAGACGACCGATAAAAACTGCCTTGTTACCTTGATTGTCAAACCATCGTATAGCTTTGCTGATATCTTTGCTAGATACACTAATCCACTTGCCATATTTATCAGCTAATTCTCGTAAGCGCCTTTCACCCAAAAACTTTCCTGGGTAATACCAGATCAGCGCCCCAACTGTAGAACCTAAAAGCCCAGCAACAAATACACCGACTACATTTAACTTTGAACCTGGCAGATTCGCTGTATAGCCTGCCAATGGCATGATTAATTCTGAAGGAATTGGTGGAAACAGATTCTCTACAAACATGAGTAGAGCAATTCCCCAGTAGCCCAGGGATTCAATAATATTTTTTATCCAATCAGATGACATGGATTTGATGATTCAATGTTTGGTGATATTTCGTTGTTCAGTTTAGCTTTATTTTCACAGAACTTCATAAATTTCCTAGACATGAGCCGTCCAGGCATACAGGAGGGCATAAGGGAAAGAATCATTTCTTCATCTCTCCCTCTTTTCCCATCTCTTCCTATACAGTTGGAGTTAGTGATTGCACTCTTGATTCAGATTGCCAGTCTAAAGGGTTCCATACCCGTTCTTCCAAAGCCATCTGCTCAATTAAACTTGCTAATCTCAGGGCTTTGAGCGCCTGTTCACCACCAACTGAGGGTTGATTACCACCATGTACGCAGTTGACAAAATGTTCAAGTTCTGCGCTTAACGGTTGAATGTTAGTAGTGTAAACTTTCTCAATTAAACCATCTTGTCTGTAATGCCGATGATCATTTAATGAGCTAGCAGGGGTTTGACGGTGGATCAAAATTTCGTTCTTCAGGAAATCCGCCTCAGTAAAAGAGTTTTTACAGTGGGAGACAATGCGACGGATTTTTCTATGAGTGACTTTGCTGGCTGTGAGAGTTGCCACAATTCCGTTAGCAAACCCTAAAGTTGCAGTCACATAATCCAAATAACCGGAATCTAAGGAGCGGGTTCCACTAGCAGTTAATTTTGTTACTGGTGAAGCAGCTAGTTCTAGAAGCAAATCAATGTCATGAATCATTAAATCCAGCACTACCGAAACATCATTTGCTCGGTCTGAATAAGGACTCATGCGGTGAGCTTCTAGTGCGAGGACTTCTTCAGTCTTCAGCACTTTGCTGAGTTCTTGAAAGGCTGGGTTGAAGCGTTCAATGTGACCTACTTGCAGAATACATTGAGATTCGGCGGCGGCGTTGACAAGCAATTCTGCCTCGGAAATACTAGCAGCGATCGGCTTTTCAATTAAAACGTGGATTCCTGCTAATAAACAATTAATCCCCACGGCATAATGTAAGCGGGTGGGGACGGCGATGCAGACAGCTTCTACGTGAGGAAGCAAGTCACTGTAATCTTCAAAAAAACGCACCTTATATTTACTGGCGGTTTCTAAGCCTCGTTCGACATTGATATCTGCCACGCCAACCAGTTCAACATCCTTCATGGAACTGAGTACGCGGGCATGATGTTGCCCCATGTTACCCACACCAATCACGCCTATGCGAATTGGTCGTGGCTGGTTACGTTGTGTAAATGAATTTGGTTCTGCCACTGACATGCTATTTTGCACTATTGTTCTCTCCTCAACCACCAAATTTAGAGACGCTATGGCCGTTGGCCTTTATACTAAACAGCCAATTATGATCCGTCTAAAACCATCCAGATGGTAACATAGAGGCCTGTTCATGAAGAATTTCAAACTTTGCAATCAGTTCCCGTAATCTGGCTGTCTTTGTTATAGACATTTCTAAATTTCTCAATTTTCTGAGATTGACATACGAAAAACCTGTATATTTTATTACATATTTACTCCTGTAAATAATTAAATAATCATCATCGAAAGTGATTTGGTTAATCAAATAGCTGTATGCGAAATTAATGGTTTTATTGTTAGTAAAATCACTAATCAATATAAATAATACACGTAGGGGAACAGATAAAAAAAATATTTATCGGAAATTGTCATGGTAGTTAAACTTAAATGATTGTTGCATTATTTGCAGATTGCGCCCTCTGTTTTTAGGGAGACAATGGTGTAAATATTTTGCTTTGGCTACGGTAAAAGACTGTTGCAGGATGCAAAAGGTAGGAGTAGTGGTTCAACCGCGCCCTTCTCCTTCAAAGACGCTACCGCGTAGCTTGTTTCCACGGAGTGGTACGACTACGCTCAGGACAGGCTCACCAATCGGAGGCAGAAGATAGCACATAGAAACATTTCTGTTGCTGATTTGCCCTCTGAGAATTTACTTATCTTGATGCTGTTGGCTTTGAAAACCTAAAATTCTTGGTGTATTTTAGATTGCTTCTAGCTGGCGACAGAAAGATAATTTTGTGATGAACTGCCAAGAATTGAAACTGAAATGAAAGCTGTAATTTTATTATCTGGTGGATTAGACTCTTCTACAGTTTTGTACCAAGCCAAAGCCGATGGTTGTGAGTGTTACTCTATTTCCTTTGACTACCAACAGCGACATCGACGAGAGTTGCACTCTGCTTTTTTAGTAGGGCAAAAAGCTGGAGTAGTGCAGCATCAGGTAGTAAATTTTGATTTACGCCTCTGGGGTGGTTCGGCACTGACAGACAACTCAATTGATTTACCTCAAGAGCGTTCTTTGGATGAAATGTCACAAAATATTCCTGTTACCTACGTACCAGCACGGAATACGATATTTTTAAGTTTTGCCTTGGCATATGCGGAAGCGATCGCCGCACAAAGAGTATATATCGGAGTCAATGCCCTCGATTATTCAGGATATCCAGATTGTCGCCCCGATTATATAGATGCGATGCGGGAAGTTTTCCGCCTGGGAACCAAACAAGGACGCGAAGGTCAACCCATAGACATAGTTGCACCCTTAATTAATCTGAAAAAAACCGAAATCATCCAACTAGGAAACCAATTAGGCGTTCCCTGGGATTTAACCTGGTCATGTTATGCCGGAGCTGATGTTGCTTGCGGTGTCTGTGATTCCTGCCGCTTACGCCTAGCCGCATTTGCGGAATTGGGGTTAGAAGACCCGGTTCCTTATGCGTAGGGACTGGGGATTGGGGATTGGGGATTAGGTAGTACGAAGTGCTGAATGTTGAGTTCTGAGTGAAAATTTCTCCCTCATCTCCCGGTTGCTGAGCCTGTCCTGAGCGTAGCCGAAGGGCGAAGTCGAAGCACATCTCCCCCATTTCCCATCCCCCAGTCCCCAATCCCCAATCCCTAAGATCCACCCAAGCGCCGCAATTGAATCTGATGCAGCCTCGGCCCGTCAACGGAGATGACTGTAAATTCGATGTTGTCGTAGCAGAAAATTTCGCCTTTGATGGGCATTTTCTGCAATTGATACAGTAAGAATCCTGCTAAGGTCTGATACTGTTTTGTTAAAGGTAAATTGAGATGTAAGACTTCATTCAGGTCTTCTAGGTTAATTTGGGCTTGCACTAAAAATGTTTGCTGGTCTTGCATCTCAATCAGCAAATCCTCACTACTTGAGGGTTGACCAGCGTTACCAATAATTTCCGCGATGACATCTTGAATTGTTACTAGTCCCACAGTCCCGCCAAATTCATCTACCACGATGACCATTGCTGGCTTCTCTTGCTGCATCATGGGCAATAGTTCACTGAGGGGAGTGTGTTCGGGGACAAACCGCGCTGGACGCATCCAAGGTTGAATTTGTGTTTCTTGAGATAGCTTACCGACTGCCAAGGGTTTGGCTAAATCTCTAAAATAAACAATCCCCCGAATATCATCTAAGGATTCACCAATGACGGGATAACGAGAGTGTCCAGTCACGGTCATTTGTTCGAGTAGGTTTTGAAAAGTGGCATCTTTGGCTAAGGCGATAATGCCGTTGCGGGGAATCATCACATCTTGGGCTGTTACATCCCCAAACTCAAAGATGTTATTTAGCAGTTCTCTCTCTGCCATTTGTAAACCTGTGGATTCTCTCTCTGTAGAGATAATTAACTGCAATTCTTCTGGGGTTACAGGTGGTCGCCAACTTTGACCTGTGTATTCAATGCGAAACAGCCGTAATAAATAACTGGTAGATTGATTGAGAATCCAAATAAAGGGACGGAAAAAACGGACGATCGCTCTTATAGCTGGCCCCAAAAAACGAGCTAGCTGTTCTGAATACAGCATAGCAACAGATTTGGGGCAAAGTTCGCCTAAAACGATTTGCAAGTAGGCTATCAAGAAAAAGGAAATGGGAATTGAGAGAGAATGAGTGACAAAATTATTGATATTGATGGGTAATGGCCAAGATTTCACCCACCAACGCATGACCACGGCGATCGAACTTTCGCCAATCCAACCCAAAGCTAAACTAGAAAGGGTGATGCCTAACTGGGTGGTGGATAAGAGTCTATCGATGTTGCGCTGTAGTGACTCGACGGAGATCGCCTGAATATCACCAGCCATGACTAACTGATGAATCCGCGATCGCCTGACGGTCACTATCGAAAATTCTGCCGTTACAAAAAAAGCATTGATTAAAATCAGCAGCAGCACTGATAATAACCGCAGCCCCACATCTGTCAAACTCAAATTAGGAAATTCATTCACCGCCAAATCTTTTTAGTCATTAGTCATTGGTAATTGGTAATTGGTAATTGGTAATTGGTGATTGGTTACTTATCTTTCCTATTACCCATTACCCATTACCCATTACCCAGTCCCTACTTATCCACTGGAACATTTGTCACTTCTAGCTTCAGTTTTTGATCTGGATAATCTGTCAGCGAGAGAGAGACTTTCTTGACATCATCTAATAAAGCTGTGGGAATGCTGACAGTACCAGTAAATGCTGGGCCGTTGGCGGGTAAATCTGATGGTAAACCCTCGGTGCTTGCACTGAGAGTTCTACCTTTGTCATCGGTAACATCCAAAAAGCTATACAAAAAGCGTACAGAATCTTTACCTTTGTTCTCCATTTTGACTTTTAACAGTAAATCACCACCAGAGTAACGAGCAGATTGCACAGCCATTGTTACTCCTTCGCTTTCGGCGCTAACGGGAAACCCTGGTTGGAGTTTTTCTTCGACTACTTCCTTGGGTTTCTCTTCTGGTTTCTGCTTCTTGCTGGTAATTTCCTCATCATCTTCATTTTGTTTGTCGGACTTAGCAGCTTTTGACTTACCGTCGATACGTGCTTTAACAATTTTTAATATATCTTCTTCTTTTAAGAAGGTCACAGACCCTGATTGTGAGCTATTTGTTTTAGCAGCAGCAAACTTGCTGGTAGGACGACCATCTGGTGTGGTTACGCCTTTGAGTGCGGAACTTCCCAAGTCAAACCCTAGAAACGCACTCACGGAACCTGCGCCTAACATGAGGAATAACAAAATCAAAGTTAGAAGTACAGTAGAATTTATTTTCATTGCTGACAAGCTATTGCAGAAGAATGCTGGTCTATATTAGCTGGTCTATGTTAAGACTTTTGAAGCTGTATAGCTCGCTCCTTAACATAAATTAATTAATCATAGTGCCACTATTCCATAATTAAATGTAGTATAAAAATCTAAAAAACTATTTTAGAAGGTACACAAGTCTGATAGTCTAGGATACAATTAAAACTTAACCAGGGTTGGCCGAGCGGTTGAGGCAGCGAACTCATAATTCGCCCAAGGCAGGTTCAACTCCTGCACCCTGGATTAAAATCAGTTATCAGTTATCAGAAAAATGATCGCTATTAAAGGGTGGGGGTTGGTAGAGGGCAAAGGCAACTGATTCTTACTTTTCCCCTTAACCTTTCCCCTTTCCCCGTCTTTTTTCCTAACTTTTATCTTTGGGTCATATTGTCAAACCGAAATTCCGTTCCCGTCTTTAATTTATTGGCATTCATGCGCGGGGACATGAGCAAAGATGTATCGTAGGGATTAGGTAAATCTGGAGTGCGAAGATAGGGGTCATTCATAGCTTGTTGGGTGAGGACATCGCGGTATAGTGTGTTGACTAACTCAGCATCACGGGCGATTTCATTTTCTGGGAAGGAGTTGCCAAAACCATTACCAGTACCAAACAGTGAGTCTAACTGGCGTTTAGGGGTGGAATTCTGGTAAAAGTTGGGGTTGTGGCGAAAATAAGCCCGCTCAAATACATCATTGGCACTTTCATAATTAGAGGGTGCTGTTTCGGCAACGGCTATAGAAGGAATGGCGATCGCAGTAGCTAACAGCAATAATAAACCACTGAGGGGTGGAAATTTTATACCCATCTTTTTTACTCCTCAACTTTTGGGTGAATCTTAACTTATGCTTAATTTCAGAACTCCGATGAGTTCAACCTTTGGTGTAGCACAACTTATAATGTTTTGTAATGACGTATTCTACTGAAACCCTTACGCAATCGGATAATTGGGCAGCCACTGCCGATGTTACCACCCTGCGCCAAAAACTACTGGATTTATTTTGTCAACTGGCTTATCAAGAGGGTGATTTTGTTCTCTCTTCAGGACAACCCAGTTCTTACTATATAAATGGTAAACAGGTGACACTAGACCCCCAAGGGGCTTTAGCAATTGGTCGTGTATTACTATCTATTTTACCTCCAGATACTCAAGCAGTAGCTGGATTAACACTGGGGGCTGATCCAATTGTGACAGCCGTGAGTGTGGTTTCTGCTTATGAAAATCAACCCATACCAGCGTTGATTATTCGTAAGGAAGCTAAAGGTCATGGGACTAAGGCATATATTGAAGGCCCCAATTTGCCAGAAGGGGCGAAAGTCGTGGTGTTGGAAGATGTGGTTACGACTGGACAATCGGCGATGAAAGCTGTTGACCGCCTCAGAGGGGCGGGTTATGTTGTGGATGAGGTAATTTCTTTAGTAGACAGACAACAAGGGGGCGCAGAGTTTTACCAGTCTGTTGGGTTAAAGTTTACAGCAGTGTTTGCGATCGCCGACCTTCAGCAAAGGTATCGGGAATTGGGTAGTTAGTCAATTCAGGGATGCGATCGCCCAAATTGTTATAAGTGCGATCGCACTCTTTGATACTTTGATAGGCGATGGTGTGATTTCCCATCCAAGTTTACGTATAAATACTAGCTATCATAGAAGATAAGAGTTCAGCAAAGTGAAGTGTCTAACAACCAACTACGGCAATGTGAACTTTGCCAACGTGAGATGGATAAATTAACTGTTCATCACTTGGTTCCACGACAAAATACTAAACGCAAGAAACAAGACCCAGGTGAAACTGTAAATATCTGTTCGGCTTGCCATCGGCAGATTCATACTTTATTTGATAATAAGCTTCTTGCCAAGGAACTCAATACGCTGGAAAAACTTAGTGCTGAACCGCAAATGGAAAAATTCTTGATGTGGGTGAGAAAGCAACGCCCCGATAAGCGGATTTCCGTCCATCGCTAATCATCAAGCAATTACAATGTAGGTGATTAGTTATACTTGCGGATGGGTTTATGGCAGATATTCGTTTAGCTATTGAGGGTGAGGATGCAGTTGCAGCTACAGAAGCGTTGTTAGCAATTCCTGGGGTAACGGGGAATTATCAGGTGAGTGATGAAGCGCCGAAAAAAGAAACTGTAGTGGCGACTGTAGCGACTATTATCGGGATTGTAGGGGGTGCGATCGCTATTGCTGAACAAATCCGCAAATGGTATCAGGAGTATAAAGCCAATCAGTCTGGTAAACGGATTGAAAAGGTGTTGATTGTCGGGCGCAAGGACTAAAGTCCTTACTACGAACTCAGTGTTATATTTGATTGAATTACTGAGTTTCAGGACTTAGAATGTGAAAGCGCTCCACATCGACCTCAAGCTAGTTGCCGAGAATTTTGTAGAGTTACGCTACTTTGTTGATAATCCTAATGAGTATGAGAAGCGATCGCTCTCGTTGTTAGAAATCGCTGACTTGATTAAGTTAGCCGAGCGAGATTACTATGTTTCGGCATTTGCAGAGGATTATACAGTTACGGGGCGGCGGTTGTATAAATGGTTGGATGGGAGCGATCGCCATCTACAACCCTTACTAGATAAATATCGGCGAGAGGGGATTGTTTTAGCAATTTCCGCAACTGAAAAACTGGCTCATTTACCTTGGGAAGTGCTGCATGATGGCGTTGGTTTTTTGGTGCAGCGTGGGGTGGTTCCTGTGCGGTGGGTGGCGGATAGCAGCGTGAGAAAGTTGACTATTGACGGAGAACCGGAAAACCGCGCCTTGCAAGTCTTGTTTATGGCTACTTCGCCGTTGAATGTGTCACCTGTGCTGGATTTTGAAGGTGAGGAAGCGCGGATTCTTGCAGCGACGGCGCGACAACCTTTAGCTTTGACAGTGGAAGAAAGCGGGTGTTTGTCGGAGTTGGGTTATTTAGTCGATAGTTACGACAAAGATTATTTTGATGTATTACACCTGACTGGTCATGCTACCTTGCAAGATGGGCAACCCCGGTTTATTACAGAAACGCCAACAGGTGAAGCTGAGTATGCCAGTGCGGAAGATATCGCCCAAGAGTTACAATTCCGACTACCGAAGCTGATTTTTCTGTCTGGTTGTCACACGGGACAAGCAGGAAAAGCTGGTTCTGTCCCTTCAATGGCGGAAGAATTATTGAAAGCTGGTGCAAAAGCGGTGTTGGGTTGGGGACAAGCTGTTTTAGAAACGGATGCTACAGAAGCCGCCGCTACATTATACGGGGAATTGTCAGCCGGGAAGCAAATCAGCGAGGCGGTTGCTAGTACCTACCAAACATTAATTAAGAACAAAGCCCAGGATTGGCATTTATTGCGGCTGTATGCAGCAGGGAAGTTACCCAGTGCTTTAGTTACACCCTTGCGGACTCGTGGACGCAAACCAGCACCACCACCTTCTGTTGCTACCGAGTTTTTAGACCCGGCGGGTAAAGTCAAAGTCCCGACGCGGGAGAGTTTTGTTGGTCGTCGCCGTCAGTTGCAAAATTGCTTGCGGGTGCTGACACAATCAAGCGATGAAGTTGGGGTGTTAATTCATGGGATGGGGGGTTTAGGTAAAAGTAGTTTAGCTGCTAGGCTGTGCGACAGACTGCCGAGTTTTGAGCGTGTTGTCTGGGTGGGGAGAATTGATAAAAGTAGTTTAGTGAGTCTTTTAGCGGAAAATTTGGATGACAACGAACAACGCAAAAGCTTACAAAATTACGATGAAGAATTGAAATTTCGGCTGCGGCGAGTTTTCCAGCAGTTGCATGATGAAGCAAAGCCGTTTTTGTTGGTGTTGGATGATTTTGAGTGGAATTTAGAGACCTCTCCCCCAACCCCTCTCCGAAGCGGAGAGGGGAGTCAAATTCCCCCATTCCCTAGTAGGGAAGGGGGGCTAGGGGGGTTAGGTCGCTTACAACCGGAAGCAGCAGAGGTGTTAAAAGCTTTAGTTTGGGCAATTAGAGAAAATTACACTTCCCACCGCATCATTATTACTTGCCGTTACGATTTTGCATTTAGCCAGTTGCAGTATTTCTACAAGCAACCATTAGATGCACTACATGGGGCAGATTTGCGAAAAAAGTTTAGTCGCCTCAAAGCTTTTAGTGATGAATCACGGGTGGATGAGGCGTTAAAATCCCAGGCGCAAAAGTTAGCAGATGGAAATCCCCGCTTGCTGGAATGGTTGGACAAGATTCTGCAAAATACTACAGTTGACCAAGCAGCAATTTTAAATCAGTTAGCAGCAGACCCGGTGGAGTTGCGAGAACAGGTTTTAGCTGAGGCGTTGCTGCAACAGATGGATAAAACCATGCGGGAGATGTTATCGCGGGGTTTGCTGTTTGAGTTGCCAGTACCAAGGGAAGCTTTAGCCGCAGTTTGTGAGAATATCGCCAATTTGGAAGATTATATTAATCGGGCTGTGGCGTTGGGATTGTTGGAAGTTAGCCATGATGAGGCGTTACGAGTACCGCGCATTTTGCCTGTGCAGTTACCAGAAGATGGCGAAGCTTTGTATAAGCAAGCGGCTGAGGTGCTGTATCGCCTTTGGTGGGAGGGGAGGGAAACATCAACTGAAGAACGAGGAGTAGAAATTCATCGGCTGGCGTTGTTGGGGAAGGAAGGAAAAAAAGCCGCAGAAATAGCAAGCATTTTAGCAAATTGCTGGTCGCGGCAAAGTCGATTTAGGGAAGTGGTGCATCTGTGCAAATTAACCTTAGAAATTACTGAAGACTATCGCGTTTTCAAGGAAATGGGTTATTGTAAGAGCCAATTTGGTGAGGTTGATGAGGCATTGAAGCATTATCAACAAGCCTTAAGCTTTTGTCCCCCAGAAGACCAAAGAGAACAAGCATCAATTACTCACTATTTAGGAATCCTCAAAACCAATAGGGGAGAGATTACAGAAGCGATCGCCCTTTTTCAACAATCCCTCGCTCTTTGGGAACAAATCGGCAATGTCCAAGGCAAGGCAGCGACTTTGCACCAATTGGGAATACTCAAAGCCAATAGGGGAGAAATTACCGAAGCGATCGCCCTTTTTCAACAATCCCTGGCTCTGGATGAACAAATCGGCAATCTCCAAACTAAGGCAGCAACGTTGCACTGTCTGGGGATGCTCAAAGCCAATAGGGGAGAAATTATCGAAGCGATCGCCCTATATCAACAATCCCTGGCTCTTAAAGAACAAATCGGCGATGTCCAAGGCAAGGCAGCGACTTTGCACCAATTGGGAAGTCTCAAAGCCGATAGGGGAGAAATTACCGAAGCGATCGCCCTATATCAACAATCCCTGGCTCTCAAAGAGCAAATTGGCGATGTCCAAGGCAAGGCAGCGACTTTGCACCAATTGGGAATACTCAAAGCCAATGACGGAGAAATTATCGAAGCAATCGCCCTTTTTCAACAATCCCTAGCTGTGACTGAACAAATCGGCAATGTCCAAGGCAAGGCAGCGACTTTGCACCAATTGGGAATACTCAAAGCCAATGGCGGAGAAATTACCGAAGCGATCGCCCTTTTTCACCAATCCTTGGCTCTCAAGGAACAAATCAGCGATGTCCAAGGCAAGGCTATGACTTTGTGGTGGTTAGGAGGCATAGCAGAACAGCAGGGAAATTACAATCAAGCACTAAATTATTTACAGCCAGCCTTGGAAATATTACAGCGCATTCAATCTCCTGATGCTGAGGGAGTTAGGCAAATGGTAGAGATAGTTAGAAATTTAATAGGTAACTCATAACAACTAATACCTATTCTCAATGAAGCCGCGCTAAATAAATCATGTAGAGACGTTGTATACCAATCTCTACATCTTCATCAAGAAACGGTATAACTAATTCCAATCCTGCTCCTCCCGTTTCCCCCGACTCTTATAAATTCCCCCCACCTGATGTATTTGGCGGGTTTTCTCGAAAAGTTCCGATTCGGTTAACCCCCATTGTTGCAAAACTTTATCTAAGTCCTGTTGTATGTCCCTCGCGCCTGGGAAGCCTTGATAGCGGATTCTCAACCGAGCTAATTCGGCTAAATCTTGGTCTGAGGGGGCTTGAGTTTGTAGAATATTATTTATGAGGGGGCGATCGCGGTTGTAAAGTGGATGTTGTTGGTCTTTTCCGCCTTTTTGCTCAGTCATGGTTCATTCCTTTAGATAGAGAGTAAATTCAGTCAGAGTCTAGATTCCAGGGTCTTGCCAGCACACCATAATACAATCATGACGGCAACTACACCTGAGCCAATACGGCTCTCACCACTGTCGGTCAATATCAGACAAAGATACATTGTCTTTAAGAAAGTACAAAAAAGTTTAAGAACAGGGTGAATTTATTTAAGTCGCCCAAAGTCCAAGCAGCAAGGGAGCAAGAACCCGCTATGTTTGAACACTTCACTTCCGAAGCCATCAAAGTTATCATGCTCGCTCAGGAGGAAGCACGTCGCCTGGGACACAACTTCGTAGGAACAGAACAGATTCTCCTGGGTTTGATGGGAGAAGGAACTGGGGTTGCTGCCAAAGTGCTGAATGAGTTGGGTGTGACTCTTAAAGACGCTCGCCGTGAGGTCGAAAAAATTATTGGTAGAGGTTCTGGCTTCGTACCGCCAGAAATTCCCTTTACCCCAAAGGTAAAAAGCCTCTTCGAGCAGTCGTTTAGAGAAGCTCATAATCTCGGAAATAACTACATCAACACAGAACATTTACTCTTAGGTTTAACAGAAGCTGGCGAAGGTGTCGCCGCTAAGGTACTGCAAAATCTCGGCGTTGACCTCAAGAGCGTCCGCGCTGGTGTGGTTCGGCGCTTAGGCGAAGACCCGACTGTAGTAGTCGGCCCTGGTGGTAGTCCCAACAGACGCACCCAAGCACCAACGACAGAAGAGTTTGGCAGAAATCTTACCAAATTAGCTAAAGAAGGTAAACTCGACCCGGTAGTCGGTCGCCACAAAGAAATCGAACGTGCTGTGCAAATTCTCGGTCGTCGCACCAAGAACAACCCCGTGTTAATTGGTGAACCAGGGGTGGGTAAAACTGCGATCGCCGAAGGTTTAGCCCAACGCATCATTAACCAAGATGTCCCCGACATTTTGCAAGACAAACAAGTCATCAGCCTGGATATGGGCTTACTGGTAGCGGGAACCCGCTTCCGGGGAGACTTTGAAGAACGCATCAAGAAAATTGTTGATGAAGTCCGCACTGCGGGTAACATCATCCTGGTCATCGATGAAATTCACACCTTAGTCGGTGCTGGTGGTACAGAAGGCGGTTTGGATGCAGCCAACATCCTCAAGCCAGCCTTAGCCAGAGGTGAATTACAGTGCATCGGCGCTACCACATTAGATGAATATCGTCAACATATTGAACGGGACGCAGCATTAGAGCGACGTTTCCAACCAATTATGGTTGGGGAACCATCAGTTAATGAAACCATTGAAATTCTTTATGGTTTGCGCGGAGCTTATGAACAACATCATAAAGTAGAAATATCTGATGCGGCGGTAGTAGCAGCAGCCCAATTATCTGATAGATATATTAGCGATCGCTTCCTCCCCGATAAAGCCATCGACTTGATTGATGAAGCCGGCTCCCGTGTGCGCCTGCGGAACTCGCAAATTTCCAACAATAAGGAACTCAAGCGCCAACTAGCTGAAGTCAGCAAATCTAAAAACGAAGCAGTAAGATTGCAAGACTTCGATAAAGCTGGTAAACTGCGTGACCAGGAAATCGCCCTGGAACAAGAACTACAAGCACCATCCACAGAACAAGTCAGCAAACCAGTAGTAGACGAAGAAGACATCGCCCAAATCGTCGCCTCTTGGACTGGTGTACCAGTGAACAAGCTGACAGAATCCGAATCCGAGTTACTTCTACACCTAGAAGACACTCTCCACGAACGGTTAATTGGTCAAGAACAAGCAGTAACATCTGTTTCTCGCGCCATCCGTCGCGCCAGAGTCGGGTTAAAGAATCCCAACCGTCCCATTGCTAGCTTTATCTTCTCCGGCCCCACTGGCGTAGGTAAAACAGAATTAGCCAAAGCATTGGCGGCTTACTTCTTCGGTGCAGAAGAGGCGATGATTCGGTTAGATATGTCCGAATACATGGAAAGCCACACCGTATCCAAACTGATCGGTTCACCTCCAGGTTACGTAGGCTACGACGAAGGCGGACAACTCACCGAAGCCGTGCGCCGCAGACCTTACACAGTGTTGCTGTTCGACGAAATCGAAAAAGCGCACCCCGATGTCTTCAATATGCTGCTGCAAATATTGGATGACGGACACCTCACCGATGCTAAAGGTCGGAAGGTAGACTTTAAGAACACCTTGATTATCCTCACTTCCAACATTGGTTCTAAAGTGATTGAGAAAGGTGGTGGTGGTTTAGGCTTTGAATTTGACAACCAAGCCGAAGCTAGCTACAACCGCATCCGTAACTTAGTTAACGAAGAACTGAAGAATTACTTCCGTCCTGAGTTCCTCAACCGACTTGATGAAATCATCGTCTTCACACAGTTAACTAAGGATGAAGTCAAGCAAATCGCCGATATCATGTTACGCGATGTCGCCAACCGCCTGACTGAGAAGGGAATTACCTTAGAAGTTACCGAAGCCTTCAAAGACTTAGTAGTCACAGAAGGTTATAACCCCAGCTACGGTGCTAGACCATTACGCCGAGCAATTATGCGCCTGTTAGAAGATTCCTTAGCAGAAGCGCTGCTAGCTGGGGGAATTACTGAGGGAGATGTGGCGATCGCTGATGTCAACGATGATGGTCAAGTATACATCCGCCAGTCAAACAGCAGAGAGTTACTCTTGGCAAGCGTTAGCTAAATTAATCACATCTCAGCAAAACTTCTTAAGTAACTAATTTGGGCTGAAAAGCTTAGTGAAAATAAACCCTGGTAGAAATACCAGGGTATTCTTTTATCAAATTTCAAGTATATATTGTGCTTTATGTAGTAAATTTGGGAACCATATGTCATGTAAGACATTGATAAAAACCACCTATCTGTCTTTGAATATAAGAATCAGTATCAGCGCGATTAAACCAAATATAGGTTTTATAGCAGTAGCCACAAAGGTTAGGACATGGATAAAACATAAAATCCTGAGAGCAAAAGCTTCCCTTGCCAGTCCCCAAACCCCAGTCCCGGTTGGTGAGTTTCGACTACGCTCAACTACCGCGCAGCCGTTCGACAAAGTCGTTCCCGCAGGGTACCACCAGTCCCCAGCCCCCAACTATATAAGCAAAAAAGAGGCATATCTCTCATTCACAACATGGTTAAGACGACACATACTGATGACACCATTCTCTACTTACCGCTTCTCAAAGCTTCTGTGCTGAGGCTGGCGATTACTAGTTGTCCCCTGAAGCCAGGGATTTTTCCACCATGAATAAGAGTTTATCCTTGCTGAAAAACCGCTCACTTCCCTTGCAATTACTATTAATTGTCCCCTTTGTGGTGCAAATTTTTGGAGCAGTAGGATTAGTTGGGTATGTGTCATTTAAGAACAGTGAGAAGGCTGTTCAGGATTTAGCAAAGCAGTTGATGAAACGTACTAGTAGCCAGGTAAATAGCCATCTGGATTCCTATCTAGCGATTCCTCATCAAATCAACCAAATCAATGCTAGTGCGATACGTATGGGATTGCTGAATGTGGGCGATGGGCTACGCCCGACTCAAAGTCAACGCAAAACAGTTGGCAAATTCTTTTGGCAGCAAATGCAGGCTTATGACGTGACATACATTAGCATGAGTCTGCCCACAGGGGAATTTGCTGGAGCAGCCCGTTACGATGGGAAAACTGTCACCATTGATGATGTAGTCACGTATACGCCTAGTAAACCAAAAAACCTTACCACGTACCTGACAGATCAGGATGGCAATCCCACCGAAGTCACTGCCATCGGCATTTGGGATACTCTCAACGAACTTGTTTACACCGAACCCATAAAAGCCAGAAAACCTATCTGGGTGAGGATCTATTCCTTCAACGATCCTGCCTATCCGCCCTACATTGCTGCATCAGCAGGTCGCCCAGTTTATGATGCCAATGGCAAGCTGTTGGCTACGGTGGCGGTAGATATTCATTTGTTGAAATTGAGTGAATTTCTCCGCTCCCTAGATATTAGTCGCTTTGGGCAAGTATTTATTCTGGAGCGGAATGGGATGTTGGTGGCTAATTCTGCCAAACAACAGCCCTTTGTTGTCGTTAATAAGGAAACTAAACGCATCAAAGCCACCGATAGTCCTAATCCTGTTGTGAGCGCTTTGGCAAAGGATATCCAAAAGAATTTGCCAAACCTGCATAGCCTAACTCATGGTGAAGACTTAAAAATTAGGTTGCAAGGACAGCTTTATTATCTGCATATTACTCCTTGGCGCGACCAATATGGCTTGGAATGGTTCATTGTTACCAGTGTGCCAGAAAATACATTCATGGCACAAATCAACGCCAACACCCAAACTACAATCTGGCTATGTGTGGGGGCGTTGGGGGTAGCAATTGTAGTCGGCATCTTCACATCGCGTTGGTTAGCAATTCCTATTTTGCGTGTAAATAAAGCCAGTCAGGCAGTAGCAGCTGGTGACTTAGACCAAATAGTTACCGGGGGTAATATCCAAGAACTTAACTCCCTTGCCAATTCCTTCAACCAAATGGCAGGAAAACTGCGTGAATCATTTACCGCTTTAGAAACAAGCAAGGCAGAACTAGAAATACGAGTGGTAGAACGCACGGCACAACTGCAACAAGCAAAGGACATCGCCGAAGCCGCCAACCGCACCAAGAGCGAATTTCTCGCCAACATGAACCACGAACTGCGGACTCCACTCAATGGCATTCTCGGCTATGCCCAAATCCTTCAGCGTGACCCCGCCACCAACGCCAAACAACTCAAGGGACTAAATGTAATTTATCAGTGCGCTTCCCACCTGTTAACCCTCATCAACGATATTTTGGATCTGTCGAAGTTGGAAGTGCAGAAGATGGATCTTTATCCCCAGGACTTTCATTTGGCAAATTTCCTGGCCTCCACCGTCGATATCTGCCGCGTCAAGGCCGAACACAAAGGTGTGGAGTTTCATTACCAGCCTGCTGCCAACCTCCCCACTGCCATCTATGCTGACGACAAGCGACTCCGACAAGTCCTGTTGAATTTGCTCAGTAATGCCGTCAAGTTTACCGATGTTGGTAAGGTAACTTTCCGGGTGGAACCAGTGGATATACCGATGGAGTCTGATCACATCCGCCGCATTCGCTTCCAAATTAGAGATACAGGCATTGGTATTCCCGCAGATAAACTGGCAACAATTTTCTTACCCTTTGAACAAGCTGGGAAACGAGAACGCAATATTGAAGGTACAGGGCTGGGTTTGGCGATTAGCCAACAGATTGTGGAGAAGATGGGTAGCAGGATTCAAGTTGAAAGTGTACTTGGTCAGGGGAGTTGCTTTTGGTTTGAAGTAGATTTGCCTTTAGCTTCAGAGTGGAGGCTAGAACAGGCGACCGATGAAAGAATTATAGGTTATCAAGGCGATCGCCGGAAAATTTTGGTGATTGATGACCACCCAGAAAACCGCATGGTTGTGGTGAATATGTTGGAACCGTTGGGTTTTAAGTTGGCAGAAGCAAGCAATGGACAAGCTGGCTTAGATACCGCCTTGCAAATGCGCCCCGACTTAATTATTACTGACGTACATATGTCTAGGATGGATGGCTTAGAAATGACTCGCCGCCTACGTCAATTATCCGACTTTGCCACGATCCCCATCATCGCTTCTCCAGCTACTCTCTCTGAGGTGGATATGCAGCAAAGTCTGGATGCTGGCTGTAGTAGCTTTTTCCCCAAACCCCTCGATTTTAATGGATTACTGGCTGAATTAAAACGGCTTTTGCAGTTGCAATGGGTTTATGAAGCTTTACCAGAATCTTCTCAAACAATTGCTAATAGTGACGATGATGCGGATTTATTGCTGCCTCCGTTGGCAGAACTCACAGCCCTTAACGCTGCTATCCAAGGAGGTTTTATGAGTGATGTGCAGCAGGAAGCCCAACGAATTAAGCAATTAGCACCTGAATATGCTGCCTTTGCTAACCGGGTGCTGGAACTCAGCCAAAGGTTTGATGATGAAGCCATCCTGCGTTTGCTGGAAAGAGCTGTGTAATCATCTACGGAGGAGGCAGAGTTAATTAGTTAGCAGGTTATATTGATTGTTGATTGATAACTGATAACTGATAACTGATAACTGACACAGCACTCACAGGTTTACGATAGTTTGGTTTTTCTACGTCGTTCTACTATTAATTCAGGTTGTAATTATGTGTGTTGATTACTTGGCGCAGGAAAACACGATTCTAGTTGTAGATGACACCCCCACTAATCTGCAAGTTTTGTTTGATTTGCTGAGTGAACAGGGCTATCGAGTGGCGATCGCTAAAAATGGTGAAACTGCTCTGCAACGTCTACAAATATCGCAACCTAACTTGATTTTATTAGATGTGATGATGCCTGGAATTGATGGTTTTGAAACCTGTCAACGGCTCAAAGCCAATCCTGACACTGATGATATTCCAGTAATTTTTATGACCGCTCTTTCTGACTCAGTGGATAAAGTCAAGGGTTTAAGCCTGGGTGCAGTAGACTATATCACTAAACCGATTCAGAACGAAGAAGTCTTAGCCCGTATCCGGGTACATCTGCAACTGCAGAATACCACTCGTGTCTTGAAACAGCGCACGGAGGAACTTAACCAAGCATTAGAAGACCTGAAGCAAGCCCAACTGCATTTAGTCCAGGGTGAGAAAATGTCTGCACTCGGTCAGTTGGTGGCGGGGATTGCTCACGAAATCAACAATCCTGTGAATTTTATTTACGGCAACCTGAGCTATGTGAAGGAATATACCCAAGATTTGCTGGAGTTTGTCCAACTCTACCAAAAACATTATCCTCAACCAGTGCAAGAAATCCAAAAGCGGGCAGAAGAATTGGATTTGGAATTTTTGCAAGCAGATTTGTTGAAGATATTGGGTTCGATGCAAATAGGCAGCGATCGCATCCGCGACATCATCCTCTCTTTACGTAATTTCTCTCGTCTGGATGAAGCCGAATTTAAAGCCGTTGATATTCATGCCGGCATTGATAGCACTCTATTAATTTTGCAACATCGTCTCAAGGCTAAAATAGATTTTCCTGCTATTCAAGTCATCAAAAACTACGCAAAATTACCACAGGTGGAATGCTATCCTAGCCAACTTAATCAAGTTTTCATGAATATTCTCAGTAATGCTATCGATGCCTTAGAAGCGTCAGCGATCGCTTCCCCTCGCATCACCATCCGTACTTCTCTCATCGATACTAACTGGATCGAAATTCGCATTATCGATAATGGAGTCGGCATTCCCGAATCTCTTCACCCTAAACTTTTCGATCCCTTTTTCACAACCAAATCTGTTGGTAAAGGAACTGGATTGGGGCTTTCGATTAGCTATCAGATTGTCACAGAAAAACACGGTGGTCAAATCGATTGTTATTCCACTGTCGGGCAAGGAACTGAGTTTGTCCTGAAAATTCCCGTGCGGCAGACCGAGGTTAGGAGCTAGAGGAATTTATCATAGATAAAAAATGCTGTATCAAGATATAGACAGCCACTTCTTTTCTGTGAGTAAAATATTTAAATATATTTCAATGCCTGATTAGTAGATTTAATCTTAATAATAAAATGGTGAAAAATTTAAAAAAAATATCAAAAATATTTAAATCAATAATATCCTTTTGTAACAAAGAATGTATGGTAGCTCTTGCCCATCAAAAACTTAAAAATCCTTGTTAATATACAACAATATCAACACAGTTTCTTATAAAATGTTTCAGTAATATTCCCCTTGGTTATGTGGCCATTAGAACTTAACGTATTGATATCTCAAATTAATCATCAAAACTAAGTATTCAATGCGTAATTTTTTTCTAGCTACCTTAGTATTTAGCCAAGCTTTGATATTACTACCATGCCAAGCTCAAACTGTTAGAGAATCAGAGAAGCCAGCTAACAATCCTGTATCTATATCTTCAGAAGCAATTCCTAACACAAACACAAGTTCATCGGTTAGATCCAGCAATTCTCCTAATTCCAGCGAGTCGAAAACAGAACTTGCTTCTGACACCAAAAGTAGTGAGCCATCAGTAGTTAATCAACCTAACTCAAGGATTCCCATATTTAGTAGGATTTTCTTTCACCCTGCGATGCAACAGTAGATTATAAGGGTGTAGGGGAGTAAGTGTTCAAAACCTACACCCCTACACCCAGTCTTAACAGATAACCTTGGTGTGTAAGTCCTGTATAAATTAGGCTTAAAAAGTGAAGCTACTGCGTAGTATACCGATAGTAACAGGGTCACTATTAGGTGTATGACCGGGTTCTAGGATATGAATTATCCCTGGTGTAAGGCTGATATTATCAGTTAGCTGAAAACGATAAAATGCTTCAATTTGAGTAGTCGTTCCTGGTTGTCCTCCTGCACGTCCTCTACCAGAATTAATCATGTCGGGGACATTACTACCTTCCGGTAAATCACTGCTAATAATTTTTGGCGGTTGTCCAATATAAATTCCCCCTAAATTGCCTTTAGCAAATAAATCAGGGAAATTCATAAACACCATATAATTGGTTGTCTCTACATTTCCTGAACTACCAGGAATGTAGGAGTTAGTGTAACCACCCCATGCACCTAAAGTGACACGCGGCGAAATTTGCCAGTTTACAGTAGCGCCCACAGCATTCGTTTGTAGAGGTTCTGAATTAGCGGTTAAGCATTCATCACCGACCGCACTTAACCAACAACCATCAGGAGCATAATTGTTGACGTAGTATAAACTCACATCCAGGTTATCATTTGGCGTAAACAACAACTGTACACCTGTAGTAGTTTTGCCATTAAATAGACCAGTGCTTTTACCTGGATTGTCGGGTGTATTACTAGTATAAATGGCTTGCAAACTGGCACGTTTAGTAAATTGCCAATCGAAGGCTACACCACCACGACCAAAGCCTATATTTAAAATTGGGTTTCTCTGGGCGAAATAAGATAATGGGCCTGTAGCCCCACTTTCTACCCGATTTGGGCCTCGGAAGGCGTTGATTATGTTTACGCCTTCTGTTCCTATCATTAAGGCTAAGTTATCTGTTATTAACCAGCGATAATTGAGGTCACTGATAATTAGTTGATCTTTTATGGGATATTCGTAGCCGAGAAATACATCATTGCGAGAAACATTATTGCCAAATCTAGGCGCAGTGTTACCAGCAGTATACAAAAGATTTGTGACTAGGTAACTGCGGGGAGTAAATTGGCTAGTTAAAGATAACTGTGTTAAAGAGAGAAGGTTAACATTTGTTCCAGCATCATCTGTATCTTTTTGACCGTCTCTAGGGTTGACATCACCACGATTGCTAGTCCGCCCTTGCACCCCAGCGATAAACAATCCACGGAGTTTAGTAGTAGGAGAAAATTGTTTGGCTGCTATGTCGGCGGTACGGGATTCTAGATTGTCAATTCGACCCCGTACAGTCGCTAATTCACCAGCAAACTCTTCCCGCAATTTCTGCAATGTTGCTAAATCTTCTTTGGTGATTAAATCATCAGTGGTTGTGGTGATAAGTTCGTTGATGCGATTTAAGCAAGCATTGACACCAGCCGCAAATTCATATCTGCTGATAGCCCTATTACCCCTATATGTGCCATTGGTATAACCAGCTATACAACCATACCGTTCGACTAAGGACTGTAATGCTTGGAATGCCCAATCTGTAGATTGTACATCCTGTAATTGGGAAACTGATGTGACTTGTGACATCGGTTCTTGGCTTTCTGTCGAGGAAGCTAAGACATTGAGGTCTATACTTTCATTGGCTTCTGGAACTGGGTATTGTTGAGCGATCGCTTTTTGGGTAACTCCGCTTACTTGTGCAACTATTAGGCATAAGGCAACCCAGAATACATATTTACTACAGTACAGTACAGTTTTTTTCAATTTTTTTACACTTCGGCTGATCTAGTATTACGTATAAAGTATATTTAAGTAATTCTAGTATCACCTGAGTAAATTTACGATTTCACAATCACCCTTTACTAGAGCGAAGTTGCGCTGAGTTTTTACAAAAAAAATATTCTGTGATATCCCTACTTTTTAATTTCATTTTCAGTTTATGGTAATACATCAATAACATCACCATATTGTTCCCTTCCTCAAGCTAGAACGATTTACTTTTAATAAAATTTGTCAGTATATTTCAAGGTATCAGTTATAATTTTTACAAAATTTATTGTGGTCTTGGTGATTCGCTAAATTATGGATACACTCGCTTATTTGCATTTAGCTGAGACTTATGAAGCACCTACAAGCGAAGTAACTTTCCCTGAAATACCTTACCCAAAAAACCAAAGTAAAGCATTGATGCTGGCGGTTTCCTTTGCTATGGGTTCTTTAAGCGCGTACTTTCCGGCTACGGCTGCTTTGAAGAAAGGCCAAAGAAATGCTCAGGTGATGTCACTCCAGCAAAAATTAAGAGTAACTGGATATTTTCCGCAAGCTGCTACTGGGTATTTTGGCTCTGTAACGGAAGCGGCGGTGAAGAGATTTCAACAAGATAATGGGTTAAAGGCTGATGGTGTTGTCGGTGCAGCAACTTTAGCAGCATTAAATTTTAATATGGGCGTGTCAGATTCTCCTGTTGCATCTTCTCAAGCAGTGGAAACTAAGTCTGCTTTGAAAAAAGGTGATATTAGCGATCGCGTCATCTCTTTACAAGAAAAATTACAAGCTGATGGATACTATATAGGAGATATTAACGGCATATTTGATGATGCAACTCAAGCGGCTGTAATTCGATTTCAAAAAGCTAATCGCCTCGTCGCTGATGGTATTGTTGGCACAATCACAGCATCCGTTTTAGAATCCGGTTCCAGAAAATTAGCTAATTCTCTTCCCCAAAAAACTACACTTAAACCTTTTTTGGCTGAGGAACCACAACCACAAAATCAGGTAGAAATAGCACCCCAATCAGTTAAGCCTCCCAACCCTTCACAAAAAATGAGGCTGATCAAAACTATTTCTGGAAGAATTTCACCTAAATCCGTAGTTCATTCGGGCAACGGTTTATTTTTTGCCCAAAATATGATGTATAACCATACAATTACCGTGTATAACCGCGACTATGAATTAGTCAAAGTTATTCCCGATGAAGTAGATTTATCTAAATATGGGCATTCCAAGTTTAAAGGTAAGTATAGAGGCTCACCAGTTGAAGCTAGTTTTTCCCATAATGGCAAGTATGCTTGGGTGTCTAACTATCAAATGTATGGGCCTGGCTTTAACAACCCTGGTGATGATAGATGTAACCCATCTCAAAAGACTGACAAGAGTTTTTTATATCGCATCAATACAGAAACTCTCAAAATTGACCGAGTTATCCCTGTTGGTTCTGTACCAAAATTTGTAGCTACATCCGGTGATGGGAACTTAGTATTAGTTAGTAATTGGTGTTCTTGGGATTTGAGTGTAGTAGATGCTAATCAAAACCGAGAAATCAAACGCATTCCACTAGGACGATATCCTCGCGGAATTGTTGTTGATGCAGCTTCGGAAACCGCCTATGTTGCCATCATGGGTTCTTACGAAATTGCTAAAGTGAACCTCAGAGATTTTTCTGTAAGTCGGCTAAGAAATATTGGTCGTTCACCACGTCATTTAAATCTTGATCCGTCAGGTAAATATCTCTATGCTTCCTTAAATGGCGAAGGTAAAATTGCTAAAATTAGTTTACCTGAAGGTAGAGTAATAGATAAAGTTGCTACAGGCGATGCTCCCCGTAGTATGGTTTTATCGGCTGATGGGGAAGTTATTTATATTGTAAATTACGGCGAAGATACAGTTAGTAAAGTTCGTACTAGCGACATGAAAGTTTTACAAAAAGTCAAAGTAGAACCAAATCCTATAGGAATTACTTACGATCCAGAAAAAAAGGAAGTTTGGGTAGCTTGTTATTCTGGGAATATTATGATTTTTCAAGATTAGAAAGTTAGTAATAAAAAGTAGGGTGTGTTAGGCAAAGACCGTAACACACCGTCTTAGGGAAAACCAATAAATAAACTCTCCAAATTTACTTTTAGTAGGGTGCGTCAGTATAAATATTTTTTGTAAATTTTCCAGAGAGATTCATTGTTTTACTGATTGATTTTGATGATCAGCAGGACACAAGATTGGATTATGTTAAGAATCAGATTCCAGATGAAATTATTGATAGAGTATTTATTATCGGAGTGCTATCAAAACCAGAGACTCTCAGGGCAAAGACTAACAAAAATTTTGAAAAAATTGGAGAAACTCTTGCAGAAGATTGCTCGAAAAATACAAATCAATTATGGAGGCATGAGCTTCTACAACACAATAAAGCTGAGTTATATCGTATAGTTGTATCTGTCAAACCATTTCTATTTAAATAAATACTTATAAATAAAATAGGGAAAGTATTAGCTTTCCCTATATTGCTAAATAAATGCTATGGCTCCCATACTTAACAGCAATAGCTTTTAGCCTATTTAGTTGCTTCCTAATATTATTCAAGCTAATTTATCAGAAAATATATTCAGACTAAAGTCACAATTATATCCATGACTTTAGTCACGGTTAAAGTAAACAGCATATATAAATTTATGGCTAAGGTAATACTAATTAATAGTGGTGAGGCTGAAAAAATTTATTAAGATAGAGTTTGTGACTTGATGCTCTGACTCTTAATTGATTTTTGTTCCCTATGTGTAGATTAATTGGCTATCTTGGCAAAAGTATTCGCTTGGATGAATTGTTATATAAACCAGAACATTCTCTACATGAACAAAGTTATAATTCTCTGGAGTTAAAATCTGGAGTGGTATGTGCAGATGGTGTTGGTATAGGCTGGTACGATGAAGCGGGAAAATCATTTATTTACCGTAATACTATCCCACTTTGGCATGATTCCAATTTGCAAGAATTAAGCCAATATATCCAAGCTAATTGTACTGTAGGTTATGCAAGATTAGCTGGAATAGGTGAACCACAGGATATTAGTAATTGTCAACCTTTCCGTAGTGGAAAACTTTTGTTTGTTCATAATGGTGAAATATCGAGCTTTCAGCAGACATTATATAGACCGATACGTGATAGCCTTGCTAATTCAGCATATAATTTGATTAAAGGTATGACTGATTCTGAACACATTTTCGCTCTACTTGTAGAAATGTGGCAGTCATTTCCAGATGGTAATCTGGTGTCAGCTATAGGGATGACGTTACAAAGATTGACTGATTTAGCTCAAAAAAATGATACCAGCTTTAGTGCTAATATGATTGTGAGTGATGGTCAGGCGATCGCAGCAGTTCGTTACGCCTATGGTATGCAAGCACCTACCCTCTATTGGTGTTGTGATGACAGTCAGCCAAAGGGTGTTACTGTTGCATCTGAACCTTTATCTCAGGACAATTGGATAGCCTTTCCAGAACAAAGTATTTTATTGGTTGAATCAGATGATTTAGTGCCAAAAATTATAGCTTGGGAGAAATATTTTTAGTTCACTGTGACAAGGTTTGTAGTAAGGACTTTAGTCCTTATTACGAACTCTAATTTTTTGCAAGTTATTTTAATTATCAATGTTAGATAATATCTTATAAGCCTCATTAAACAAAAGCATCTTTTCTTGCGCCTGCTTTTGCAGTTCTGGCTTACCTACAAATAAATCTGGATGCCATTTTTTCACTAAATTTCGGTAAGCCTGTTTCACATCAGCAAAAGATGCACCTTGTTGTAATTCTAATATCTTATAAGCGTGAGCAATTTTATTCTTTTCGCCTTGATTTTTTGGTGGTGTAGCTGCTTGCTGATTTTGAGAACCAGGTGAACCCATTTGTGATTTCATCTGCGCTATTTCCTCATCCAATTCCCAGTTACGAAACTTCGCTTCTAACTCTGCTGGGTTAGGAGAAGGTGGCGCTTTTGGTGGCGGGGGAGTATATACTTGCTGACGAGGTGATTCTACTTTTTTCTCAGCAGTATTTCGTGGCGTGGGAGTGTAAACCCTTTCCTGTTGTCGAGATGATGGTATTGCTGTATAAGGGTGATAGTTAGAACTTATTTTGAATTTTGCCAACTCATGCAGCAATTGATTAAAGCCATTTTGCAATTGCTGTAATTCTTCCCGCTTTCTAGTAATTTCCGGTGGTTCTGGGCTAACTTTAAAACAAATTACTTTTTCAGCTTGGCGTTCGTATGTAGCTAAAATTGATAAACCTTGATGACTGAACTGAGAAAAATAATCTTCGGTTGCAGCAATACAAAGTTTCGCTACTTGTTGATGATATGATTCTTTCACAAAATCATCATCTTGCTTCTGGACATTTTTGTTTAATAAATAAGAAATACTACCTACCACAGCCGCACCTACAGGCCCACCTATTAGCCAGCCAATACCACCACCTACAGCAATTGAACCGGGTTCACTCCAAGTATCGTTATTATCTGGCTTAGGTGGTAATGTAATAGTTGGTTCAGTAGGGAAGGGAATTAATAAATCTTCTGGTCTTTCTTCTTGGAAAAAATCATAGGCTTGATACAGCCATTTCACTACTGCTAATTGTAAATCTTGGAAGTCTTTTTTCAGCTTATTGTGCCAAGATTTAAAATTATTCTCAGCCAAAGCCACAGCAGCATCAGATTGATATTTATTAAGTAAATTAGGTAAAGTTAACCAATCGCGTAACTCTTGAACACTGGTGTTAAAGCCACGCTGAATCAAATCTAAAGCTCTTTGTTTAATCTCTAACTTACTATTTTGTCTATCATTAAACGACTGAATTTCATTCACAAGCGGGTCAATTTTATGCTTTAATGATAATTGGATTTGCAAAGCGATCGCCTGCACCCTCGGCAACCTCACCCCACCCCGACTTTGTTGTAAAATCCCCACAACATTTTGCAAAGCCGCTTCAAAACTCGCTAACCCGCTACTACTAGCCGCCGCGACATCACCTTTTAATCTGGCGCGTAAAGCTGGTAAAGCATCAACACGATATAAATTACTAAATCCTGGTGGTAATTCAGCCCGGAAACTTTCAGCCACAAACCGCAAGCGATTTTGTACAGACTGTTGTTCTTCCTGTTCTAATAAATTAAGAAAATTAGCAACAAAAATAACCGTCTTAATACTCCTATCCAATAACCAATCTCGCAGATTTTCCCGTTCTCCCAAAGTCATCAACTTACGTGCATCAAGTAACTGCACCACCAAATCTGCACTTAAAAGTTGTTCCTTAACTAAATTATCCTGTTCCTCCCTATCATTAGTTCCTGGTAAATCGATAAACTCCACACCAGTTTCTAAAAAAGGATGAGGACAAAAAACCTCAACAGATGCCACATCTTGACGCATTTGTCGATTACCATCAAGAATAGCAAACTGTTGTAAAACCTCCGTACCACTGCGATAGACTTCCGTACCGTCCACCAACATAATACGCGATCGCACATTAAAACCATACTTAACAGTAATCGCCGCCCCCGTAGTTGGAATTAAATCAATAGGTAAAGTCCGACTTCCCAACATCGCATTTAACAAAGTAGACTTACCATAATTAAAAGGCCCAAAAACCGCAATCCGAAAATTAGGATTAACCAGATAATCACATACAGAAACCACATCCCGATACTGTTTTGATTTTCTCTCCCACCCCAACAACTCACACCCAGACTTCAAAGCCTCAATTAAACCTTGATATCCCTGCATAACTTCTCTCCCCTCATCCTCCTACAAAACAGAGAGAGAAGAAAACCTCCCCTCTCTCATTAAACCTCCGCGCTCCTCCGCGCAAACCTCCGCGCCCCTCCGCGTTTAAAAAACCTCACCCATAATAAACCAACAAACTACTATAAGCCCCCTCAATCTTTTGCAACTGCGCTATCACATCCTCCTGTAAACTCTTAAACCTCCGCAACTCACCCTCCCTATTAATTTCCCTCGTCTCCTTCTGCTTCAGCAAATTATCTAACTCAGACTTACGAGAATTGATATCATCATTAATACGTTTACTCACCTCCCGTTCATACACATCAAAACATTCCTTTACCGCATCATATACAGTTTGAGATTGTTCATGTGCTACCTGCGGGAGATATTTTACCAACTCTGTCTTAGCAGTTTTTACCAACTCCTTCCGCGCCTGATCTGCTTGTAAAAAACCGACTCCCAAACCAAGTACAGCAAATCCAATAGGGCCTAAAAGTGTCCCGGTAACGGCTGTAATTATTCCCCCAATACCGATAACTGTGAAATAGTTTAAGAGGATATTCTTCCAATCAAAACCAACACCAGCCATCGCCACCCCGGCTAAATTCCCGCGAGTTAAAGATAACAATCCCATCGCCCATTTTGCCCAAGCTGGGGATTTATCATCTTCTGTAGTTGTAGCAGGGTTAACTGTGACTTTTTGTCCGGTAAGTTTTTCCGTTATCCTATCTGTTACTTGACTGTAAGATGCACCGTATTGAGAAGCACTATAAGACAGTTCTTTAAACGCCCGATTAATATCTTTCTCTGCTGTTAAAGTCCAGGCGGCGAACTTATCAGTCATGTATTCTTCAAAAGCTTTTTGTAATGCAGCATTAAATGCTTCCCGCTTACCATTACTGAGGAAGTCCAACAACTTTAACTCTGGTTGGTAGCGTAAGAAATCAGTTTCAAAAGTATTACCCAAATTTAATACATAACTGCGGAAAGATTCAGACACTTTTCTCGCCTGCGTATCCCTGGTATTGAGAATTTCCTTTTGAAATTGGTCGCGGATATTGGTAAGTGTGGTAAACTCTGGTTCAACAGAATTGATGCGTTTTTTTAATTCATCCACATCGTGATCTAGTAATGGTAGCCTGCGCTCAATGGCTTCGCGGGTGTGGTTGACAGCTTGTCTAGCAAGGGTTCTAGCTTGTCGTAGTTCGGCGATCGCTCTTTCTCTGGTAAGAAATATATTCAGACAAGCCATAAACTCAGGAAAGCCAGTCCCAGTTAAATCTGCTTCGGTATTTTTCAACCGCCGCCGCAATGCTTGAATTGATGAAAGTTCAAACACTCTTTCATCATAAATATCGTGACCATCTACATAACAATATTCTGATAAATTGGCTTTAAATACTTGCCGTAACCTATCTTCCGCCGCTTGCAACTCTTCTACATCATCAGGATCAATCAATGATTCCTTCACCTGATCCCAAGCATTAATTAAGAAGAAAACTGATAAACCTCTACCTTTAATATAGTTTTCTAAATACCGACGCTCGCCCAAAGTGCAAGGCTGAGAAGCTCTCATCACAAATAGGATAGCATGACAGTTATTCACATATCCCAAGGATAATTCATTACGTGCTTCCGTGTCATTCAACCCTGGACTATCAACAATTTCAATCCCCTTTTCTAATAAACTTAAAGGATATTCTACCACTGCATAATCAACATCAGGAAAAGCTTGTTTTTTCTCTTGCTCTAACTTCTTCGCTTCGGCTGGGTCAATGGTATATTTATATTTAAAACTGGCAAAATCTAATACCTGTGGACTTTTACCATCATTAAAATGAATTGTAACTTTTTTCTCTGCCCCGTAGCGTAACACTGTTAAGACTGCTGTACAAGGGTTAACATCACTAGGTAATAAATTCTCTCCAATTAAAGCATTGAGAAATGTACTTTTCCCTCGCTTCATATCGCCTAATACCAACAGGCGAAATACACCTTGTTTCAGGTTATTACTAGCTACAGAAATATCTTCTAAATCTCGTTCTAAACTGAGCTTACCTGATGATGTATCCCCAGCAAACTCAGCTTGACTAATTGTCTGGGATAATTGTTGTAAAGATAGTGCAATTTCCGAACGTACTTGAGCAACACGTTCCAAATCTTGAATAAATTTATCAGTTGCTACTTGATTAACCACAATATTTACACCTTAATTAAGATTTTTTTCGAGAGGCAAAAAATAGTTGATAAGATACCCATCCCAGCACAGCAATAATAATGAAACCAGCCAACATTGAAGCAATTCTGACCGCCACTAACGCCGCCACACCTAAAGCAAATAACTTCCCACCCAAAATCACTTTTTTCATCCAAGGTTTTTGTTCTGGCTGATGCTTGACAGTTTTATGGAAAGGAACATCGTTTTCCCGTAACCGTAATTCCACTTCTTTCTCTCGCAGCCTACGTTCCCGTTCCTCAAGTTCTTGATTGCGATCGCTTGGAGATGTCATTGATACCCACCCAGGCTAAAATATTAATCGTAATATTGGCACTTATAGTATTAATGTATATTAATTCACATTAATTATTGTCAGCTACAGTAAAAATACTATTTTGTCATTTGAAAAATTGAGTTCGTAGTGTTCGCGTAGCGTCTGTCTACGACACGCTGCGCGTTCGCGTAAGCGTCT
The DNA here is from genome assembly GCA_036704005.1 of Leptolyngbyaceae cyanobacterium. Taxonomy (GTDB): domain Bacteria; phylum Cyanobacteriota; class Cyanobacteriia; order Cyanobacteriales; family Nostocaceae; genus Trichormus. The sequence continues at coordinate 36,422 of DATNQO010000003.1, forward strand.
CGTAGAGAACGCAGAGAGGACTTTAGTCCTCAAGAAAGGACTAAAGTCCTTACTACAAGCTGATTTATTTACACGGTTTTACTTAGCTTCCACAAGCTACACTCACTTTTCGGAAAGTTAGATAAATTAAATAACAGACCCATCAGCTATTACATTCTTTTATATTGCATATTCATTCATCAATTTCCTTGCCTGCTGACAGTTAATTAACTGTCAACTGTCAACTGTATTGCCGAGATAGCTAGAATAACCGTATATCTTGCCACTACATAAGCCACAATTTTTATATGCACTCAACCCAAGTCGAAACACAATGGATATCAAAAATGGCTTCGTCGGCACTATTGGCAACACACCACTGATTCGTTTAAATAGTTTTAGTGAGGAAACAGGGTGTGAAATTCTCGCTAAAGCAGAATTTCTGAATCCTGGTGGTTCAGTCAAAGACCGTGCTGCACTTTACATTATCCAAGACGCAGAAGAAAAAGGTTTACTCAAACCCGGTGGAACCGTTGTCGAAGGAACTGCTGGTAATACTGGTATTGGACTGGCGCATATTTGCAATGCTAAAGGCTACAAATGTTTAATTATCATTCCCAATACCCAGTCACAAGAGAAAATTGACGCACTCACAGCATTAGGTGCGGAAGTTCGTCCCGTGCCGGCTGTACCCTATAAAGACCCAAACAACTACGTCAAGCTATCTGGTAGAATTGCTGCTGAGTTAGACAACGCCATTTGGGCAAATCAGTTTGATAATTTAGCTAACCGTCGCGCTCATTACGAAACCACAGGCCCGGAAATTTGGACACAAACAGATGGTAAAGTAGATGGTTGGGTAGCGGCAACTGGTACTGGTGGTACATTTGCAGGTGTAGCTATGTACCTGAAAGAACAAAATCCGGCAATTAAATGTGTTGTCGCCGACCCACTAGGTAGCGGACTTTACAGCTATATTAAAACTGGGGAAATCAAGATAGAGGGAAATTCTATCACCGAAGGGATTGGTAATAGCCGCATCACAGCTAACATGGAAGATGCACCAGCAGACGATGCCATTCAAATAGATGACAAGGAAGCTTTGCGAGTAGTTTCTCAATTGCTACGCAAAGATGGGTTGTTGATGGGTGGTTCGACGGGTATTAATGTAGCGGCGGCTGTAGCTTTGGCGAAGCAATTAGGCCCTGGTCATACTATCGTTACCATCCTATGTGATAGTGGTTCCCGCTATCAATCGCGCATATTCAACCGTGAATGGCTGGCTTCTAAGGGGTTATCACTAGATTAGTCAATAGTCAATAGTCAATAGTCAACAATGGCTTTGACTATCGACTCAATTTTTTCAGGGTGAAATATGACAGATATCGCACAACCATCCAACTCGCCCATAACAGAAGCTTCCACTCCCAAATGTGTACGGGTATGTCAAAACCGCACTTGTAAAAAGCAAGGTGCAAAAGAGGTGTTAGCGGCTTTTGCAGCTTTACCAGTTGCTGATGTGAGTGTCACAGGTAGCAGTTGCTTAGGACAATGTGGAAATGGGCCGATGGTGCTGGTTTTACCGGATATGGTTTGGTATGGCGGTGTTCAACCTGATGAAGTACGTCTGTTGGTAGAACAACACTTGCTAGGTGGTCAAAAGGTCAAGCAGATGCTCTATTATCGGTTTCATCCCAGTACGTAGTAAAGGCTTTAGCCTTCTGTTGAGGACTAAAGTCCTCACTACAAACCTGGATAAAAGCAATTTAAAAGTCTGCACTATTTTTGACTGAAGCGAGGCATCCGATGGACATTCAGGGGCTGCGTCAATCCTTGAAAATGAAGTGGCTGAGTTATTACGCGCAAAATCGTGCTTGGTTGGTGAAAATGAGGGTTTGGGCTACTTATAATGGTTTACGGCGGCCTTCCTCTGGATTCATTTTGGCTACACTTTCTGTTTTAGAACCAGAGTTTGATCAGGTACTTGCTTTTATTATGGAGTTAAATAATGACCCAGATGAAATTGTGACGGCTTTGGGTTTGAATTTTAATCCCGATGCTGAGTTACGGCAAACGCAACTAAATCAGCAGCAAAACAAAGTATCAGCATCAAACGGCTGTGTTGTCAATAATGCTTCCCACAATCAACAATCGGAAAGTCAGCCATTGCTGTCACTAGTACAAAAACCTGCGCCTATTAATATTAATCAGGTTGATGAACACAAGGCAATAGGCAACACTTCACCCAAAGTTAAGGCAGTCTCTAACAACGGTAATAATGTATACGCTCACTCAGTGGAAATGGCTGTGAGCGATCGCACTAGGTCATCTACGGCAATTCCCGTCAAACCTAAGCCCCCGTCTATCAGGCTGGCATTAGCAAGCGAAACTATTCCTAATAGTAAAACAATACGAGTTTTAGAAATTACAACTAAAGTTCCAGTCCAACAAAAAACCCTACCTTTATTAACCTTGGCTACAGAGACAACCCAAACCGAACAATATGTAAATGTCAATTCATTCCCTACTACAAACGCCACTACTTTGGCTTCTTGGGTGGATGAATTTTGTCAGGGTACTGGTTTTGAACGGGAAGAAGTATGTAGTAAGGACTTTAGTCCTTTAACCCAGCCCTAAAGTGCTTACTACACAACTCTAATTCACCAAAACATTGTTTGTTTCCGGTTGTAGCAACCCATTCAACAGGGATGCAGGACGTTGACCGTAAGGCCAAGCAAAGGCATGGCGGAAAGCTGCATCCTGACAAGCTTGTAGCTGTTTAAAATTGATAATGTCGTAAGTCAAGAGATTTTCATACTCAAAAGGCAAACGTACATTATGCAGCCCGGCGTTGTCAGTACAAATAGCGATATCTACCCCAGCATCAAAACATCGGTCAAAGACTAACTTAAGTTGGCGGATGTCTTGTAAAGTACCAGTTTTGATATAGGTTGTGGGACAAACTTCTAAACATTGTCTGCGCCTAGCTATATCTTGTAGTAACTCTGGATACAATAGGGGAATTTGGATTCCGTGACCTATCCGCATGAGGTAGGGTAACAGTTGGGGGTAACAACCAGCCGGGGTTTCGTAAAAGTGTCCGGTGGTGTTGATGTTTTGCGATCGCGCATACTCAAATAAGCTAATCCATTCTGCCATGCGATCGGCGTAATGGCTATCACCACCAGCTACATCTATCCCACATACATAATCCCTGTTTTGCACCGCTAAATCAACGATCGCCTTATTTACCTCATAGGGTAGCCTTGTGTGCATACACAAAATTTGGCTAGTCACAATGGGATATTCTGGCTGACTACTAGCTTCCCCTACAACTTTGACGATTTCCGCCATCTTATCAATTCTTGCGGACTGACTCAGATGTTCTGGTGTACGTAAGTAGGGAGTGTAACGCAGTTCTAGATAAGCCAGGTTTTCAAAAATGTAAGCACCGCGTACCAGACGATAAATAAAGTAGGGTAGGGTATCTACGGTTTGCACACTTTCTACAAGGGTATGCAGTTCTAAATACTCGTCTAAGGTATTGCGGGGACGGGTGTAAAAATCCTCAAACTCTGGATACTCAGCAAAACGAGAAATCAAATCTGATGAATGTCGCTCAAAATAGCGCCATAAGACACGGGGGACGACAGAACCGCCCAAGTGTCTATGTAATTCCGCATATAATGCCATAGTGGTACTTTTTTATAAAAATTTCACTAATATTAACAAATACACCGAGATAAAAAATCTATCCCTCCAAAAAGATTGTATAAATTTACTTCTATAGCTGTCGTCTCAAAGGTTGACACTCAGCACCTGACTGTAACTGTGAGTATTAACCGTATTGATTGTCTGTACTAACTCTTGGGCTGTGCAGGGTTTAGATAAAAATGCCTTCACTCCCATGTTAGCAATTGCACTCTCATCTGGTTCAGATAATAGCCCACTCATGGCAATAATTTTGACTTGGGAGTTAATCTTTTGTAACTTGCGGATAGCGATCGCTCCATCCATTGATGGCATCATCATATCTAGCAGCACTACGCTAATTTGCTCTTGATACTTTGTATAAATTGATAGCGCTTCCTTCCCATCCCTAGCAGTTAATACTTGATAGTTATATGCTTCTAGAGATGATTTAGTAATTTCGCGAATAATAGCCTCATCATCCACTACGAGAATTAATTCTTGATTACCCATAGTCGATTCTATCTCTACGCAATTCCCTTGCTGAGTATGAGATACTAAAGCTGGTAAGTAAACTTGAAATTGAGTACCTTTACCTTCCTCACTCTGCACATTAATAAAACCACCGTGATTATCAATAATACTCAATGCTGTAGATAGTCCTAAACCTGTACCTTTGCCTACTTCTTTTGTTGAAAAGAATGGCTCAAAAATTTGCTTTTGGATTTTTGCAGGTATGCCTAAACCAGTATCTTCTATAGATAAACTAATATAATGTCCACCTTGGCGGGAAAGCACCACATTATCCGCCGTAATTTTTAATATCCCACCATGAGGCATAGCATCACGAGCATTAATTACCAGATTCATCAATACCTGATGTAATTGAGTTATATCGCCTGATACATACCAGAGATTTTCAGGAATATTGGTCTGACAGATAATTGATTTAGGAAAAGTTTGCTGGACGATTTGTTCAATTTCCCACACCAATTGTCTGACTTGAACTATTGTCTTTTTACCTTCAATACCCCGCGCAAAAGATAACACTTGTTTGAGCAAATTTGCCCCGCGTTTAACATTACTTTCTAAAGTATTTAACACTTTTTGCATCTGCAAGTCGTGGGTTTTCATTTGCAAAAGCTGCACCGCCATCAAAATCGGAGATAAGATATTATTGAGGTCGTGTGCAATACCACTTGCTAGTGTACCGATACTTTCGAGGCGTTGCGATCGCAATAATTGTGCTGGGAGTGGTTGTTTAGGTGTAAGCCTATTTACAATCACAATAGATTTTGGTTGTGCCTGCTTATCCCGCAGTAAAACCCAACGACTAACCACGATAAGTTCCTCGCCATTTTTCCTCAGTTGATGTAACTCTCCTTCCCACTCACCTTGACGAATAACTGTTGACAGTGCTATTTCTAACTGGCTTGAATTTTGTTGATACAAAAGTTCTGCAATATCTTTTCCTAAGATATCCTCAGCTTTCCAACCATATAAACGTTCTGCACCTTTATTCCAAAAAGTAATTTTATAGCGAAGATTACTGACTATAGCAGCATCATTAATTACATTTAGTATCGCTGCTTGTTCAGAAATTTTTTGTTCAGCCTGCTGATGTTTAATAATGTAGCGCCATAAGCAACAGAATAATGTAAAAAATATCACATTTCCACAAGCAGCTAGACAAAATATTGGTTTTAGCTGATGAATAACAGAAACATTTTCCATGCGATCGCCTTTTATCCTATCGATACCTCCAATGAGTTACAAGTAAAAATAGAAATTTTTCAGTTTAAGATGAACATGAATATTGAAAATTTTCATAATTACAGCAGTTGTAGCTCACTGTAATTACTTACAATCCAGCAGACACCATAACAGCATTAAGAGTTCCTTTTATTTTTTAGCAGGGGACAGGGGACAGCTTTCAAGAGCAGGTTTTTTACACTTCGACCCAAAATACTGGTTTTAGGGTGTAGTGGTTCGACACTTCCCTACGGGACGCTAACGCGAACGACAGGCTCAGTGCATCGCTGCGCGGTAATCGAGTTTCGACTACGCTCAACTGCCGTGTAGTCGAGATTCACTAACCAGGGTGTATACTTCCCTTCGGGACGCTACGCGTAGCTTGCTTCCACGGAGTGGTACGACTTCTCCACGAGACGCTCCGCGAACGCTCAGTAACCGGGTATAAGGGTGTAGGGGTGAATGAAACTGGGATAATGTCGTGGTTTTACAGTCCTCACTCATTACTTTATTAAAAACCTGCCCTTAAGAGGTGGGGAGTGGGGGGAGAAATTATTAATTTCCCCTTTCCCCCAGTCCCCAGTCCCCGACCATCCACCGTTAAGTTAAAATAGCCCCACCCATCAAACGTTCATAGCGATACTTCAACTCTGCTTTCATTAAAGGCCAGCGTTCCAAAGTTGCATCTATCTCTATCACCTTCTCGGCTGCTTGTCTTGCTAATACTAAAATTTCTTCATCCTCAACTAAACTAGCCAAGGTAAAATCCGGCACACCTGACTGTCTTGTCCCCAACACCTCACCCGGCCCGCGAAAACGCATATCCATTTCCGAGATGAAAAAACCATCCTGGGACTGTTCCAACACCTTCAGCCGTTGTTGCGCGTCGGGACTTCTAGAACTACTCATTAATAAACAGTAAGACTGCGCTGCACCCCGACCCACACGCCCCCGCAATTGATGGAGTTGCGATAAACCAAACCGTTCCGCATTTTCAATGAGCATAACTGTAGCATTAGGTACGTCTACACCAACCTCAACAACGGTTGTAGATACGAGAATCTGCGTTTGATTATCGCGGAACTTGGTGATGGCTTCGTCTTTCTCCGCAGAAGTCATGCGACCGTGGAGTAACCCAACCTGAAACTCTGGAAAAACACTCTCTTGTAACTTTTGGTGTTCTTCCACAGCCGATCGCAAATCTAGTTTCTCAGATTCTTCCACCAAAGGCAACACCACATAAGTTTGTCTACCTTGGGCAATTTCCCGGCGAATAAGGTCGTAAGCCTGAGAACGTTGTTGACCAGTTAACAAGGTAGTCTGAATCTTTTGTCGTCCTGGTGGTAACTCATCAATTTGGCTGACATCCATATCCCCATGTATGGTTAACGCCAGCGTCCGGGGAATAGGAGTTGCCGTCATAGTTAATACATGAGGTTGTTCGCCCTTTTGTTGTAACAGCGCCCTTTGTTTCACCCCAAAGCGATGTTGTTCATCAATGACAACTAAACCCAAGCGTTGAAAGTTTACCGGGTCTTGAATTAAGGCGTGAGTTCCCACCAACAAAGGTAATTCCCCCGTTTCTAACTGGGAATGTATTTGTCGCCGTTTGGCGGTTTTAGTCGAACCTGTAAGCAATTCCACAGGTAAATGCAACAGGTTAAACCAACCAACTAATTTACGGTAATGCTGTTCGGCTAACACTTCTGTAGGAGCCATGAGGGCGGCTTGATAGCCAGATTGAATTGCTGCTAAAATTGCTACCACAGCCACAACAGTTTTCCCTGAACCCACATCACCCTGTACCAAACGATTCATTGCTGTGGTTTGTTGCAAGTCGTTGAGGATGTCGTTAAGGACTCGTTGCTGTGCGCCAGTCAGTTGAAACGGTAGTATTTCATAGAACTTTTCAATTAACTGCCCCTTAGGAGCGAGGACAGCACTAGTTTGAATAGCTTTAGCTTGCTGCTGACGCTGTAATAAGCCTAGTTGGAGGTAGAAAAATTCATCAAAGACCAGACGACGACGGGCAACTTGTAGGGTAGCACTTTCATCAGGGAAATGAATGTTAGCGATCGCATCCTTCAATTCCATCAAATTATACTTGTCCCGCAAACCTTTGGGTAACGGGTCTTTCAAAAGAGCCGCCGCAGGCAAAGCCGCCAGCACCGCCTGTCTCACCAGATTTGCCATCACTCCCTCGGTAAGGGCGTAAATTGGCACTACCCGCCCAATAGTCAACGATTCAATTGTATCCCCTGGGTTCCCTAAAACCTCTAACTCTGGGTTATCCAGCGTCAAGCGCCCGTACTTATTGCCTTTAACTAACCCGCAAGCCGCCAAAACGCTACCCACCGGATAACGCCGTTTTAAACTTTCCTGCCAACCACGACTAGCATACCGCGCCCCCGCCCAAAAGCGACTAGCTGTAATTTGCCCCGTATTATCCTTGAGAGTTAATTCTAAAATCGTTAACTTCTGATTCTTCGGACTAGTAAAACAATTGCATTTCTTCACCGTCGCGACTATAGTGACCGTCTCACCCGCTTGCAACTCGCGGATATTTACCTGACGCGCATAGTCAATATGGTCACGGGGATAATAAAACAGCAAATCCCGCACCGTATACAACCGCAAAGCCGCCAACTTATCAGCCTTGCGAAACCCGATTTCCGGTAAATCGCTCAGTTTCTGGTCAATTTTCGGAGCCAGCCTGCGGCTCACCTCCGCCACAACTGGCGCAGCATTCGGAATTTTAGATTTATAACTCCTCCCCTGCTCCTCCTTCGGTTCTTCCTGTTCCTTTTGCAGTTGATATAGATACCTACGAGTTTCCGCTATTAAATGTTGCCTTTCTTTCTGCCCCAAATTTGGATAATCAGCAAATTTTTCCGCCAATTCTTGCCAGCGACGACGTTCAATTACAGGTAAAACTGTCGGGAATTTCCCAAAAGTCAGGCTGAGAAATTCACTGAAGCGATATTGTCTACCCAGCAAGTCAGTAAAGCCGTTGTCTGCTTCTACTGCCAAGGCTTTATGCAATCTTATCCAGTCGGGTTGGTCATTAGTCATTAGTTAGTTGTCAGTTGTCAGTTGTCAGTTGTTCTCCTCTACTCCCCCAGTCAACAGTCAACAGTTAACAGTCAACCGTGAACACAGTTTGGACTATTGACTAATCCTCATACCAACTTGAACGCCATGCGGCTTCAGCTTCGGCAATTGAACGTTCCCTTTGCTTTTTTTGATACTCCCGTCCTAGTTGGTTGAGTTTGCCTAAAACATGGCGAATTTGGCTACGGCTGGAAGAAAGCGCTGGATCAGCAAACTCTAATTCCCCTAACCTTAAATTAATCGTCGTGATTTGTGTCAGGCTAGATTCATCTTCATCTTGCTCATTTTCAATTTCAATCACCAAGTTTAAAAGGTTAGGCGGCCCTGGCATCATTTCCGCCGCAGCTTCAGATGCAGCCGCAGCCGCTTCTAAAATAGGTTCTGGTAATTTTTTGGGCAGAATGTCAGCCTTCTGCAACAAAACATTAGCTTCATGAGAAACCTTTCTCAACGTCCGTTGCGTTGCCTCTTCTACACGCTTTTGCCACTTCGCCAATTCTATAGGATTAGAAGTATCCAATACGTAAACCTGAGAAGCCGGAGCCACAGAAGTTACCTCCCCTACTCCCTCATCTCCCTCATCTCCCGGTTGGTGAGCTTGCCGAACCACATCTCCCTCATCCCTTGGTTGGTCAGCTTGCCGAACCTCATCTCCCTCATCTCCCTCATCTCCCTGAATAATCAACTGAGCCAGCAACAGTTCCGCTCCTTGTTTACCTAATTTACGGATACCTTGTTGTAATTGCTGCCGTTGATTTAGTGATAACTTCAAGAAATCTTCAGGATAGTTTTGAGTACAAAGATGATAACTTGCCAAAACTAACTGCTTACCTAATGCTTGACCCAAAACGCCTAGATAATTAGCATAAGCGCTGTGCAGTTCTGAGGCGATCGCTCTGATCGCTTCTTGCAAAACCGCAATATCCTGTTCAATTCGCTCAATTGCTCTTCCCATATCTTGTAATTGTCCACCTGAACCTACTTATGGTACAAATGTACGCTTTTATTCTAAAATAATTACCGAAAAAGTTTAATATAACTGATAAATAAAATACAGGTCACGCAATTTGCTTGACCTGCTTTATAAGAGTCCATAGTCAATAGTCCATAGTCAAATCACTGTTGACTGTTGACTGTTGACTATTGACTAATTAATTACTTCGCACCAATTTGGGCGGCGACTTCTTCAGCAAAGTTGCTTTCTTGCTTCTCGATACCTTCACCCAGGACGTAGCGCACGAAGCGTTTTACTTCGATGTCTTCGCCGACTTTCGCCTTAACTTGCTTGATCAAGTCTTCCACAGAAATACTTTGGTCGCGAATGTAAGGCTGATCCACTAGAGTAAGTTCTTTCAAGCGTTTTTCAATCCGACCTTGAACAATCTTTTCTCTAATGTTTTCTGGCTTATTCGCCAAATCTTCTTTACCTGACTCGATGTCCTTTTCTTTCTGGACAACTTCCGCCGGGATTTGGTCTACGTTGACATACTCAACGTTTGGGCAAGCTGCAACCTGCATGGCTGCATTTTTTGCCAAGCCTTGTACCTCTTCGTTAGCAGCCGCAGCATCGGATTTAGCGCTAACTTCAACTAACACACCAACTCTACCGCCAGTGTGAATGTAGCTGTCTACTACTCCAGGCTGGCCTGCTACATCAAAATTGATAAAGCGCCGTACTTGGATGTTTTCACCTAAGTTAGCGATCGCTTGCTTAATCGCTTCATCTACGGTAACGCTAGAATCTTCAATATAAGATTGAGCTAGCAAAGACTCAACACTCTCGGCAGTTGCTGCTTGTTGAGCTAGGTTCTTAACGAGATTTTTGAAAGCATCGTTACGGGCGACGAAATCTGTTTGGCAGTTAACTTCGATCAGTACACCTACTTTACCACCAGGCTGAATGTAGGTATCTACTAGACCTTCTGCCGCAATGCGATCGCTTTTTTTCCCCGCAGAGGCAATGCCTTTTTTCCGTAGCCAGTCTATGGCTTCTTCAACGTTACCTTCAGTTTCTTTCAGCGCTTTTTTGCAGTCCATCATGCCAGCACCAGTCTTTTGGCGTAGCTCTTGGACGAGTTTTGCAGATATTTCCGCCATGTTGCCTCAATTCCTAACTTGACCTTGAGTTATATTCGCTCACTAAAACAGTGCTGAGTTCTGAGTGCTGAAGCCCACTAGCGGGGCGTTGAGCCACTGCTGAGTAAAAATCTTGTTAGAGTTAGCTAGAACATTAGTAATTACTTTTTACTTCCGTTCTTGTGAGCCAAAACCAGCAAAAAAATTGCTGATTTGTCTAAACATTGATTTTGGGATCATACTCAGCACTCATAACTCAGCACTCAGCACTAGCAAATGTGTTGAGTATTTCTATCTTACTCAGGGCTGGGGAAGAAAAAGCGATGAAATTTTAAGTCTGAAAGATGAAGTCTGAAGTTTGAGCTTCTAACCCCATCCTTCATGCTTAAATTTGGCTTATTCTTCTTCCTCTTCCTCATCGGGAATCAACGAATCAGTGTAATCACTTTCATCGTAATCGTAATCTTCCTCAGCGCCTTCGTAATCGTCGTACTCTTCTTCTGCATCCAGTTGACCGTGACGACCTTCGTAAATCGCATCTGCCAATTTACCAACTATCAACTTGATTGATCTGATAGCGTCGTCATTTGCTGGGATGGGTATATCTACTACATCTGGATCACAGTTTGTATCCAACATGGACACAATGGGGATTGCCAGTTTTTGACATTCTTGAACTGCGTTGTATTCCCGGCGTTGGTCTACAATTACCACAACATCGGGAACTTTCCGCATTGTTTTGATGCCGCCCAAGTATTTTTGTAGTTTCGCCAACTCCCGCCGGAGCATGGATGCTTCTTTTTTCGGCAGTAAATCTAAAGCGCCGCTTTCTTCCCGACGCTCCAAATCTTTGAGGCGGTCTACTCTGGTTTTAATGGTTGTCCAGTTGGTGAGCATTCCTCCCAACCAGCGCTGGTTAATATAGTGAGAACCGCAACGAGCAGCTTCTTGAGCAATAATGCCTGCTGCTTGCCGTTTTGTCCCGACAAAGAGAAACTTCTTCCCTTGTTCGGCTTGCGATCGCATATAGTTATAAGCCTCATCCATCAACTGGGCTGTTTGCACCAAGTCGATGATATGTACACCATTGCGAGAGGTGTAAATGTAGGGAGACATTTTTGGGTTCCAGCGTCGGGTTTGATGCCCAAAGTGAACCCCAGACTCCATCATTTGAGCCAATGAAACGACTGGCATATATTTTCTAACTCCTATTCGGGTTAAACCTCCACCTGGGCGTATTTCCCCACAGGAAAACACCCGAATCCCCAGATGTGCGGAATTTGGTTAACCATACTAGGGTAGCACATCTATGCTAATTATGAACTTGCTGGAAGTTTGGGACACTCAAGTACAAGACACCAAGCACAAAAGCGGAGGTAAACCTTCCAAACCCTAATAACTTGATTGAGAATGAGACTTAATAAATGGAACCAACAACAGAACAATTGAGAGCGTTTTATAGTGTATGTGTCAGAGCAAGTAATATGTTTCAACCTATTAACGTGGTGCGACTGGACGAAAGAACAAACCGCATATACGTTTTAATTGGAGACACGATACAAATAGAGATATATCCAAACGGTGAGGTGACATTTCCATGACTAAACCTAATTATCAAGCCATGTCAGACGATGAATTAAGAGATTGGGTTAGATATCACCCAGAGGACAAGGAAGCATTTCATATTTTAATGGATAGGTTAGACCAGCGACCAAAGGTTATCACTCGCACTGATGAGGAATTTGAAACCGAGTTAAAACGGCGTATTAGCCAAGCTAGTTAAGGTCTATTAAAATCAGTAAAAAAGCTGATGATTTTGACTGTCACAGATTATTTAATACATACATAGCAATTTTTTCCTTCACATTAATAGGACTTACCCAAGTGTCATAATCAAGCTAAATATAGGGTGCGTCAGTCTCAATAATTTCGTACAAATTAAAGGATTTTTCACATCTGACGCACCCTACTATTGTGCTGTTATCCTAATTATCCCTGTCTTAGTAGAAATGTGCTATTGATGCTGCGATCGCTTCAAAATATGCAGCTATAGAGTTAATCTCAATGTTGGAAATATGGTTGTGGTGGGCAATGCCCACCCTACAGCTTTGTATCTTAGCGTCTTTGCGCCTTTGCGTGAGGCAAATTAATTTTTTAATCAACAACGCCAATACTTAAGACACCTTCTGCATCTGAGCATAAGCCTCATATACACCCTTAACGTTATACCAGTTGAGGAAAATACGCGCTATTTCCAACGCTAGCTGGGGTCTACCCGATTTAATTAACCACATTAACAAAGGAGCCATCGTTTTCTCATTCAGTGCGCCATTAAGTGAAAGTATCCCCCACAGTAAACGATGCAACCATGTCATTTGAATCATCATCCGCACTTCCCATGTGGGATGTTTTTTGTAGAATAAAACACCCATGCGTCCGCGTTGAATTTCTTTATCTATTAAGTTGGGAATTTGCTCTAAATTAAAGGGTGGATGCCAATGATAGCCCACAGCAGCCGGACATTTTATTAGTTGTAATCCCAGGTTTTTTAATCTAACACCTAACTCTAAATCTTCCCAACCGTAGAGTTGAAACCCTGTATCAAATAAGCCAGCTTTCTCTAGCCAATGTTTAGGGATAGCGACGTTACCTGTAGCGAAAAAAGCGGCGGAAAAGTCTGTGATTTTATATGGTTCAGCCGTGGGATTATCGAAATTGCAAGTATTAATTACTGCACCGTATGTAAAAAAGCGATCGCTCCCCAACCTCTCTTGTCCCTGCACCAACGCATCAGCATGAGCTTGCAGGAAGTTTTCCAACACTACTAAATCGCTATCAATAAATATAATTATATCCCCTTGCGCCTTTTCCACGCCCAAATTCCGCGCCGCCGCCGGGCCTGCATGGTCTTGCTCGAACCACCGCACATGAGGAAACTCTTGTTGATGTGCTGCTAACCAATCTAATGTGCCATCTGTCGAACCATCATCTACTAAAACAATCTCGTAGTCTTTGATGACAGTCGATGCATTCAGCGTCTGCACTTCTAAAGCACGCAGACACTTCTCCAAAATCGGACGGCGATTGTAAGTTGGTATCACAACACTAATAAACACAGTCTCACCCACAACAGTATTACCCATCTCCAGAATAGGACACTGTGGTACTTCTGACTGTTCCTTCAAGATTCATGCACCAAGGTTGTCTAGGACTTACACACCAAGTTTATCTGTTAAGACTGGGTGTAGTGGTTCCACACTTCTTGAGCTTCAGTGCATCGCTGCGCGGTAATCGAGTTTCACCAACCGGGTGTAAGGGTATAGGTTTTGAAGGTTACACCCCTACACCCCACACCCCTACACCCCTATACCCTTGTCCAAACCCTTAATTTTTCGTTTTCATGTGTAATTTCTATTAATCCTAAAAGGCAAGCTGAATCTTCCTCATATAAATACTGATTTAAGATGAATTAAACATTACATAAACTATCCTTAATCTTTTGTGAATAAAGTTTTGTAAAGGTAGACAATGTTTTCGTATCTGAGCAATTTAGATAGATTTCCATCAGCCTTGAAGCTGGGAAATTTAAACTTAAAACTTTAATCAAATCGCAAATTACTGATGTCTTCAGGAAATTTGTAGAGGATCTAATTGAACATTTATTTTGCTAAACAGAGGGGCATTTGATGTCTAAATTCAGTCGGAGACAACTTTTAATTTTTTTTGCAGGCAGTGCTGGTGCTGCTGTATTAGGAGACAAGCTGTTTGAAGGTGTTTCCAACGTTGCAGATGCACAAACTACACCACTAACATTTACACCAATACGATTACCGCATCCTCTGCCAATTTATCAGCAGCAGAAAAATTATTTACCCACAGGTATAGGACAAGGGCAGGTACTCAACGCTTCTGCCAATACTGCTTTATCAACTTATAACGTTATAGATGACGTTGTAGTACCACCAGAATACGAACGCTATGTAATTGTTCGTTGGGGAGATAAAGTATTTCCCGACATAAATGAATATTTTGGTTATAACTGCGATTATACAGCTTTTGTACCCATTGGTAGAACCACAGAAGAAGGCTATTTGTGGGTCAATCACGAATACGTTAGTTTTCCCTTTTCAGGTTTAGCACCAGAGACTCCTACTGATGTCCAAGCATTACCTAACGCTTTTGCATCGGTGATTGGGCGGCCTTTACCCTCAACTAATAACATTGCACTGCAAGGGGAATTTCTGTATAACTTAGGCGGATCGATTCTTCGCATTTCTAGCCGCAACGTTAACAGGCGTTTTCAAGTAGTAAATGATTCTAAAAATCGCCGCATTCATGGTTTATCTGGGTTGAAAATTAACGCCGAAAGAAAAGATGCTTATCAAGGCGTAACTTCATGGGGAACTCTCAGCTATCAGCTAGGTGACGACAAATATTTAATTGGCACTGGCCCAGCTGCAACAGAAGTTTTTAATATCAGTGCTGATGGACTGGGTAACAGAATTATCGGTACAGCATACAACTGTTCTGGCGGTATAACTCCTTGGGGAACAATCTTATCTGCTGAAGAAAACTTCCAAGGTAGTTCAGTCTTTTTTGTGGGTGTTACAGAAGCAGTTAAACCTGATGGAACTCAGACAGGTTACACCAGTGGCACTACTGGCGCAACCTTTGGGTTAGTTGGGGAAAAATACGGCTGGATGGTAGAAATTGACCCAGCTGATCCTAACTTCCGCCCACGCAAACACTCATGGCTGGGTCGTTACCGCCATGAAAACATTGCCCTGCGTGTGGAAACTGGAAAAAGATTAGTGGCTTATTTAGGTGACGATAGACGCGGGGGACATACTTGGAAATTTGTCAGTTCTGGTACTGTCTCCTCCTCAACAAGTAAAGCTAACAGCCAGTTGTTTGAAAGCGGTACTTTGTATGTTGCCCGTTACAACCCAGATGGTACGGGTCAATGGCTACCCTTACAATTAAATACTCCCACCAATCCCATACCACCTACAACACTATCTTCTGTAGAATTTGCTGCTTTGGGGTCAGCACAAAGAGATGGGCGGCTACCATTACCAAGGCGAAATGGTATTGCTGGACAAACTCAGGATGGTGGTGCATTCAACTGTGAGCGCACAAACGAAGCAACAGCCTTACCAGGCTATCAAAATAAAACTCTAGCCAATTTCTACCCCACCCAAGGTGCAGTTCTCGTTGATGCTTTTTTAGCAGCAAACTTAATTGGCGGAACTCCCACAGCCCGCCCAGAAGACATTGAAGTTCATCCCTTTACCAAAGAAGTCTTCATTGCTTATACCGATGGTGCGCCCGGTGGCGATGGTTATCCTGATTCGCGTATTTTCCAGGTTGCTAAATTAAATGCGAATGTCAACGCCACACAGCAGTCAGGCGGAATCTACAAGATTATTGAAGATAGCGCCGATGGTACAGGTACAACCTTTAAGTGGCAAAAATTTGCCCAAGGGGGAGAAGCTGGTTCAATTAGTGGTGCAGGTTTCGCCAACGTAGATAATTTGGTATTCGATACTCAAGCAAACGTTTGGGGTGTGACAGATATGTCTACATCAACCCACAACGGTTTTAACGTTGGTGCAACAGGAAACCAAAATACTATCAATCACACAGCTAGCGGTAACGTTTCCAATTTTACAGGAGTTTTTGGTAATAACTGGCTGTTCTTTATCCCCACTAGCGGCCCCAATGCTGGGCAGGTATTGCCCTTTGGCTATGGGCCAGTACGTTGTGAGATCACTGGGCCTACTTTTGTGGGAGATACATTAATTGTTGCCGTGCAGCATCCAGGCGAAGACTGCCCAATTAACGATGGTACGGTACTGAGTCGCACCATTGAAATGCTTAATTTGAATGGGACAACATTCAATCAGACTCGTACTGTACCCCGTGGTAGTAGCTGGCCTAGCAATATGCCAACAACCGATGGTGGTCAAGGTCAATCTACAGGTGTTCCCCGTCCCTCTGTAATTGGTATCCGCCGTAAAAACTCCACTGGTAGATTTATCTAACGCCATCTTTGTTGAGACGTTGCAATGTCATGTCTCTAAATAATTTTCGTATTGGCTAAACCAAGGTTAGGGTTGTCAACATTCAATAGTCCAGAGTCAAAAATGTTGCTGGTTTGGACTATTGACCATTGACAACCTCAACCACAAATTCCCGTAGTTTGTATCCATCCTGTGCATCCATCCTGAGAATCGAGGCAATTCAATGAAAACTTTCATCCAGTGGGGCTGTGTATCATTATTATGGGTAATTGCGATCGCTTCCACAGCAAAAGCCCAAACACCATCAACCGAAAGCACCCCCCAACAGCCACCAATCTTTACACCCCGCATAGGAGTCCGCTACACCACCGAAGGCGCAGGTTTTGATTCTTTTACTAGCTTGGAAGGATTTCTTCCCCTATTGCAAAATCCTGGTAACAATCTAACTTTTCTGCAAGGGGCAGTGCAGTTAGATAATAACTCCACCGTAGCCACAAATGTATTATTAGGTCATCGATTCTATAACGACGAAAGCAACCGTGTCACAGGTGGTTATATCTCCTACTCTACCCGCGATACTGGCGAAAGTAATTTCGACCAATTAGGGCTAGGTTTTGAAAGTTTAGGCAATTGGGATGTACGCTTTAACGCTTATTTGCCATTAAATTCTACAGAAAATCAACTCACCCAATTCATTAGTAACCAGGGTTCATTTCAAGGAACATCTTTACTTTTACCTCGGACAAGATTATTTGAAGTCGCTTTATCAGGTGTAGACGCAGAAGTAGGAACAAGGCTAACAAAACTTGGTAATGGTGATTTACGAGGTTACGCTGGCGTATATTACTATAGTGGCGGCGATAGTAGAGAAGCATTCGGCTGGAAAACCAGAGTAGAAGCCCGTCCTACAGATTTCTTAGGCTTAAGTTTGTCAGTTCAAAATGACCAACTATTCGACACCAGGGTAGTTTTTAGTATTGGTGCAAATTTCCCAGGTAGCGGTGCAACCAGAAGCAAGCCTAACCCTGACAGCGCCTTAGCGCGGATGGCTGAAACAGTAGAAAGACAAGCTACTATTCTGGTAGCTGATGAAACTAGAAACGATCAAATTGCGGCTACTGTTGCTGGTACTGGCACAGGCAATCAGACTTTAACCATTATACACGTAGCTCCCGGCGGCAACAGTGATGGCAGCTTTGAATCACCTTTTGGCACAATTGGTCAAGCCGTAGCCATAGCTAGACCTGGTAATATTATTTACGTCCGTTCTGGTGATAATACACCTATTTCTTCATTTACCATTCCTGATGGTGTTCAAGTATTATCTAGTGGCCCAGTGCAAGTAGTTAATACTGGGGAATTGGGAATTGTACAGTTACCTTTGTCCGGTAGTGGCAGATATCCTACTGTTACAGGAACAGTCTCTAGCGGTAACGGATTAATTACATTAGGAAATAATACAGTTCTATCTGGGTTTAATATTCAAGTTGCAGGTGGCAATAATATAAGAGGTATTCAGGGAAGAAATATTAGCAATGTTACCATTCGTGATAATAGAATCAACAACGCTACAGGTGAAGGGATTTATTTACAAGCCGTAAATAATTCAACAATCGTATCTAATACTATTAGTAATAGTTTGGGTGCAGGTATTCAATTAAATAATGTAAATTCTCTATCCATTAATAACAATAATATTAGCAATTCTGGCAGCAGAGGCATTCAAATAGAAAGAATAGCTGGCAATAGTAGAATTATAAGTAACACTATTAATAATTCTAACTCTGATGGTATTAGTTTGAGCCAAGTTACTGACAATTTCGCTATTAGCAACAACACAATTAGTCAGAATAATGCTAATGCTATAGCCATTGCAAATACAACAGGTACAGTTAACCTCACTCTGGCAGAAAATCAAATTAGAGATAACTTCAACAGCATCAATCTGAATTTATCAGGGAATAGTCAAGGCACAGTTACAATCGACAAGAACAGCATCACCAACCCAGGCAATGCGGTAGATGTGACCTTAGCAGGAGATGCGAATTTTAGCAACTTTACTATCAGCAATAACCAAATAACTGCACCTACAGAAAATATTTCTTCACAAGGTATCAATTTCCAAGCCTTTAATAATGCGCGGGTGAATGCAGGTAACATTAACAATAACATCATCAGTAATACTAAGGGTGACGGCATCACTATACAACTCAATAATGGTACAAATACCACAGTTAATATTACAGGCAATACAATTAGTGGAGTCCAAAATCCCACAGGTACAGAATTTACAGATGGCATAGACCTACAAATATTTGATAATGCTACATCGACAGTGAATATTGCTGGAAACAACATTTTCGACATAGCAGGAAGAGGCGTTAGTGCATCTAATCTCAGCAGCAATAGTAACAATTTGAGAATTACTGACAACAATCAAATCAGGAACACCACAGAAGAAAATATTGGTATAGATAATTTCACTGGCACAATAGAAATTGCCAACAACACAGTCAGCAATAGTGCAGTCGATGGCATCAAATTAACTGGAACCTCAAACGCGACAATTCAAAATAACACCATCAATAACTCAGCAAATCGAGGCATCAGATTAGAAAATACCACTGGCAACACTATCATCACCAACAACACAGTCAGCAACTCCACAGGTGAAGGTATTAGCCTATCCCAAACAACAGGCACAGTGGCAATTGCCAACAACACAGTCAGCAACAGTGCAGTCGATGGCATCAAATTAACCGGAACCGCAAATGCAACAATTCAAAATAACACCATCAATAATTCAGGAAATCAGGGCATCAGATTAGAAAATGCCACAGGCAATACCACTATCACCAACAACACAGTCAGCAAATCCACAGGTGAAGGTATTAGCCTATCCCAAACAACAGGCACAGTAGCCATCAATAAAAACAACATCAACAACAATAATGCCAATGCCATAGCCATCACAAATACAACAGGTACAGTTAACCTCACTCTGGCAGAAAATCAAATCAAAGATAACTTCAACAGCATCAATTTGAATTTATCAGGCAACAGTCAAGGCACAGTTACAATCGACAAGAACAACATCACCAACCCAGGCAATGCGGTAGATGTGACCCTAGCAGGAAATGCCAACTTCAGTAACTTTACTATCAGCAATAACCAGATAACTGCACCTACAGCAAATATTCCTTCACAAGGTATCAATTTCCAAACCTTTGAGAATGCGCGGGTGAATGCAGGTAACATCAACAATAACACCATCAGCAATACTCAAGGCGATGGTATTAATGTTGGACTCAATCAA
>DATNQO010000004.1:0-3891 GCA_036704005.1 Leptolyngbyaceae cyanobacterium
AATTCTTTTTGCAGTTCAACATCGGTGAGACAACCACTTAGCGAAGAACTTTTGCGGTATTGATTAATGCCGATGAGTAATGCCAATTTTCGCGGTGTAGGTTGGGCTAAAGCTTGATAATAGCAGTTTCCCATCGTCAACCACTCAGTTTCAGTTATACCCAACACCGCCAGTATTGAACCAATCCGTTGTACAAAAGTCCGACGCTTCATAAAAACAATCAGTCCTCAGCTCGTCAGCTAACAGCTTATAGGGCTGAGGTCTGGAGTGTAAAGTCAATCAGTTATCGGGACTTAAACATTTTTGCAGCAGAAATAAACCTCAAACCCATACAGGGCAAGGAAAATACACCACAGGCTCAAAAATGCTGGAAACCCAGATATAGCAAGAAATTAGTCCAAACGATGTCAAATTCCTTCTGTGTATACATTTGAGTAGTTTTTCTGGCTACTTTTTGTCTAAGTCCCGTTACCAAAAAACTGGGTTCCAAAAAAGGTTACTATGGCTGAGATTGTACTAAGCTGGGATCTTCCTGTACCTGTTGCACAACTTCACGGACGACCTTGCATAATTCCTCGACAACTGTGTTCACAAATGGCTGACCATTCAAATCTTCAGTAATCCACGGATCCATAACTACTGATCGCAACACCGTAATCGCCTTATCTTCAGGATCGCTAACTGGGCTTTCCAAACGCAGCAAGCGCTGTTTATAGTCGTCAAAGAATACTTCTCCGTATGTCTTTTTAATGAAATCGGTTGTACTGACAATCACTGTATACACGCTGATATCTGGAACATCCGCTTTGATCCCAACGCGATCGTAAATCAGCTTATTGAAAGCATTAACTTCATTTAGGTTTTGGTTCCATTGACCATTAACTTTGTAGTTGAAGGCGTAGGTGAGAATGTTCAGGTCTGAGCCTGTTTGCCGCAACAGTTCTAAAAACTCAAAGTTGCTATCTTGGAGAATGGCTTTATGACCTTGGTTGGCAACTTTTTTACGCAGCAAGGCGACCGCCTCTGCTTGACTCTTGCATTCTGCAAATGGGCCTTCGTAGGGAATTATTGGCGCAGGTTCAACCATAAAGTCTTCCTCCTGCTCATTCACCTGCAACAGTCGCAAGTGCAACATTTTGCAGTTATAAATGCTACGTCCCAAGATTTTACCGTATCCTTCTCTTGTGGGACGAATTGCCGCATGACTCATGTATACGCCCGCAGCTGCGGCTCCTGGTTTGGAGCCTTCGATACCGTAAGTACCAAGAATTAATTCAGGTTTCGCATCGGGATCTGAGTTGATGTAGGGAGCCTCAAAAGCAATCAAGCTCCGCATGGCAATGTTGCGATAGCAAAGCGCACCTGCTGGATAGGGTAAGTAACCTGTTTTGTGGGGGTCAACTGTAATTGTATCTGCTCGATACAGGTTTTCATACTGTGCGGTAACGAAGTCACTCATAGGTAGAACTGGAGCTGGCGCACTCAATGTCCGCAGACCCGGATCTTCTGATGGCTCTCTGATGAGTGAGGCAAAGTAACCTCCCCAAGCTGCATCAGCATGAACGGCGAACTCGATGTCTTGGGAGTGATATTTGCTATCGCGCAGATCCAAAATTTCCTTTAGCGCATCAACGTTTCCTTCCTCAGTACTACCAATGACTGCAACCACGGCGACAATCGGCTGTTTGGCTTCTATAGCAGCATCAATCGCGGCTTCTAGTTTAGCTATATCCAGCCGCCCATGGATATCCAGGGGAATACTTTGCATATTGTTAGCACCGATACCCAGGATGGCTGCACCCTTGGGAAGCGAGTAGTGTTTCGAGCCAGGAACGAAAATCACAGGTTCGTTAACATCGCTATCTTTTAAGAATAGATTGGCGAATTTGATGAAGCCTAGATTTTGCAGTGAGTACTCGGAAACCTTTGCATTGAGTTCGTCGGGGTTAATTTGGTACTCGTCTTTGAGGCGGTTGAAAAGACCAAGCACTTCATCCACTGGCAGGTTTAATACTTGCCAAGTATCCAAATCATTCAGCTTGGCTTTCGTCCCGGAGGGTAATGTCACCTCTATGTCAAGAGCAACTTCCGGCTTGAAGTCTCTCAAGGCTTGACGCAAACAAAGAGGATAAAACTTCAGATTTCGCGCCCCCCAAAGCGCCTCAATATTTGCCGTCGAGCCACCACAGGTTAGATGACCCCAAGGGGCGGGGTCTGTTTCGCTGAGGTTTGTTTTTCTGTAGCCTAACATCCAGCAGATGTCATCACAGGCTTCCACTTCCAGCACTGTGGTGATCGGCGAAGCCTCCAGAGCTACGTTGTTTTGATTGTAGAGCATAGCGGCGAAGTAACCCGCCATTCCCGGTAGCGTTTGATCCCAAGTCATGTGTCCTTGGTAACGCATACTAAAGAAGGGGGCTGATTTTTTGAGATCGCTTAGAAGCTTATCAAACTCGATACGTATAGTATTAACAGCTTCTATATAGCCCGCGTCTTGTTTGTCGCTGTCGGTAATCGCTGCGGGATCTTCGGGGTGGAAGTCCTGTCGCCAACGAACGTGGTCTTCCAGGGCTTCTACAATTAGTGAGGAAAAAAGATCCTCATTTTCCCCTCTCGGCCCTAAAAACCAAGCTTCTACCTGCCGTTTGGCTTCGCTATCACCGCCGAGTAATTCTTCTATGCCTTCGTAAGTTACGCGATCGCCCCGCCTCAATTGATATTTTTTTCGATCACTCAGCAATTTTTGTACAGCTTGCTTTAGCTTATCCAATCCTTCACCGGAGTAATCTGAAGTTAAAACAGGTACTATTTTTTTAGCCATTTTCTTTCCTCAATAATGTGAATCGAAATGAAATATCAACTCCAAATCTTCTGTTGCCATGCCAAATTTCCGCCCTTTAATTCTCAAAATCTGATGATTTTGTTGGTAAAAATTAATATCACTTTTTGGGATTTAGTGATATTTGATTACCAAAGATTTGGGGCATTTAGTAATGGCTTTTAATATTGCTTTTAGGACTGATGCAAGTGTCATATCTTTTACTTGCAAGTTGCATCTTTCCGATTTCTTGCAGAAGTCGGATATCTGATTTTATACAGCCTTTTTCAGTTGAGTGCAGTACACTTTGCAAAGTAACAGAGGCGCTTAGACTAGGGGTTAGAGGCTAGATGAATGTACCTCATCAAGGTGAAAACTGCTGTATATAGAATTGAACGCGGCTAGAGTCCTAAAAGCCTTATCTATTGATAGTTTAGATTTGTGTTTTAATGTGAAATGCGGGAAGAGTGTTAACTAGATTTTGATGTAACCATACAAGTATCTGTTATCAGCATAAAAACCATACACCATCTGTATATAAGCAAGCAATAATCCGCTAAATATTCGTAACATAACCAGCACTAACCTTTACCCATGTTGTGTCACTTCCCCTATATCTGGACTTTAGAGTGAAGGAGAGGGATAGCACCCTTGAGTGGGGCAATAAAGAAGGGATGCCTGTAAGAACAAGCATCCCAGTAACGGAAGATGAAAGAAGCTCTACCAACCTTCATCAAGCGTGATGGTAGAAGCTGGTGCGTGGAAGACACTCAAAGATTGGGGGCAAACACTGCCATTTCTGACAACCTCAGCAATTAGACGAGCGATCGCTAACTTGAGAGATAATTTTAAGTTGATTGATGCGTGCTGTCACAGTGAGAAAACTTGGTATCAAGCGAACTGGTTCACTGACCGAAGAGGCGGAGGGGCAGGGGGCAGGGAGCAGGGGGAGCAATCCCTGTCCCAAAGCCGTGAAGCGGAGCGGAACATGGGTATCAAGCCCCGCCCTTCCAGGGCGTTCTCGATTGGTCGGAGAACAAGATCCGTTACTACATCCCCCCTGCTCCCTGCTC
>DATNQO010000005.1:0-25562 GCA_036704005.1 Leptolyngbyaceae cyanobacterium
TTTCCCCCCTGCCCCCTGCACCCCGCCCCCCTGCTTCTTTTTCTCCCCCCACTCCCTCATCCCTTCCCATTCTCCTGCGGGTGTAGTGCAGGGCTATCGTTTACCCAGATGGCTTGTTGAGGTACAGGAATAAAAACGCCGGCTTGATCGAAGGCAATTTTCAGGCGACGGCGGTATTCTCTGGCTACATCCCATTGCTTGAGGGGTTGGGTTTTAATCCAGACGCGGATAATTAAACCGCGATCGCCAAAATTATCAACTCCCAATACTTGCGGTGTTTCGATAATCTGCTTTTGCCAGAGGGGGTCTTCATCCATTTTTAAAGCTACATCGCCAATTAGCCGCAAAACTTGGTTAATATCGGCTTGATAGTCTACAGGAATCGATAAATCGGCGCGTGACCAACGGCTGGAAAGATTAGCTACCATTTTAATTTCACTGTTGGGAATTGTAATTAACCTGCCTTCAGAATCGCGGATCTGAGTCATCCGCAGATTGAGATTTTCTACTAAGCCGCCGAAATTGCCTACATTAATCACATCACCCAAGGCGTACTGGTCTTCTAAGATAATCAGAAAGCCGTTGATTGCATCTTTGATTAAGTTCTGCGAGGCTAGGGAGACAGCCACACCAACTAAACTTGCACCAGCGAGTAAAGGAACGATATCTATACCCAAAGATACCAGAGCCAGTAAAATACCAACTCCTACACAGACGATAGTGGCAATACTTTTAGTCACCCCAGAAAGTGTAGAGACTCGCAATTGCAGACGTTCCGAGGCTTCAGGCGTTGTGAATAGAGCGCCACTGCTGATGAGAGTGCTAGTAAAGCGGTCAATCAGCGCATAGGTTAAACGAATCGTCACATAAGTTCCCACTCCTACTACAGCTAATCGTAAAGGGATTTGGGCTGCTGCGAGAATAATTACTTGTAAGCTACGTGTATAGGGAAATAGACCCAAAATCAGGAAATTTCCACCTCCCCAAATCCCTATTTGTGAGAATTGAAACAGCCGTCTTTTGACTTCTCGCAGATGTCGATGTTGCTGTTGATTTAGCTGATCTGTAATTTCGTTGGTAGCTGGTGGGGTAGAGTTGGATTGTGCAGAATCATGTAAAGCACGGCGTTGCCAACGTGCTACGCCCCAACTGGCCAGCAACATGGCGAGGGCGATCGCACCAGCAATTTTGGCTTGGTCGATGAAATATTGAGTTTGTCGTTCTTGTCTTGCTCGTTGTAAGTCTTGCTTTAAGGACTCTTTTATGCTTTCTGCTAATGCAAAAGCGTCACCCTCTCCTTGAGTAGCATCAAGAGAGGTGATAGTCATTAAGTAGCGATTATTGACATAAATTACTGGCAATCCGTTGAGTCTGCGGACTTGTACATCAGCTTCCGCCGCCGATGAGCCTAGATAATTGCGAGAAATTTCTTGCAAATTCTGCTCAATGTTTTCCTTGCGTTCTGGAAGATTGTTTCTAGTTGCGGCTATCTGAAATAAGCGGCGACCATCTAAATAAACCCAGTCAGAGACAACTCGATTCTCCGACTCGTTACTGCTGCTGTTTGGTACTGGTAGTTGTTGCAAAAATTGAATTTGGGCTGTCGCTTTTGGCATTGAGACAATGGTTATCGCCATTGAAAGAGCGATCGCCAAAAAGTTAAATCGCACTACCACACCTCCTTGATCAATTCAAAATTCAAAATTATGACAGTTATATTGAGCTTTTCCTTTGCTATCCTCCATAATTCACAGTGGTAATTGTACCTATCTAAAGTTGCGTTTTTAGCTGTAAATTTGGGGTTTTTGCTGATATTTACACCTTTAGATAGAGGACAAATAAGCTCATCTAATCACTCTAAGAATTAGAGAAAAGATTCCTAATAGTTTTACCAGAAATCAACGCCAAAGGGAAAAGCTGAGTCTGGCGTTGACATTGTGTCTGGGAAAAGCCAAGCTCATCCAGAGGATTATTGACTAGGTTTTTGGGAATTCCACCCAAAATTTGCTAGTCATGGAATAATTTAGTAGAGTGCGTAAGCGATTACGTAACTCGTTTGACTTTTTAGAGGTATATTTAATGACCGCAACTTCTCCCCGATTAAAGCACGAGGTTAAAGACCTCGCCCTCGCTCCCTTGGGAAGACAGCGTATTGAATGGGCTGGACGGGAAATGCCAGTATTACGGCAAATCCGCGATCGCTTTGCTCAAGAAAAGCCCTTTGTTGGGCTGCGCCTTGTAGCTTGCGCCCACATCACCACAGAAACAGCACATTTGGCGATCGCCTTAAAAGCTGGTGGTGCAGACGCAGTTTTAATTGCGAGTAATCCCCTATCCACCCAAGACGACGTAGCCGCCAGCCTCGTCTTAGACCATGAAATCCCCGTATTCGCCCAAAAAGGCGAAGATGCGGAAACCTATAACCGTCACGTGCAAATCGCTTTAGACCATCGCCCCAACATCATCATCGACGATGGTAGCGATGTGGTAGCAACCTTGGTGAAAGAACGTCAACACCAGATTGCTGACTTGATTGGGACGACCGAAGAAACCACCACAGGTATCGTCCGCCTCAGAGCCATGTTTAAAGATGGCGTTCTCACCTTCCCCGCCATCAACGTTAACGACGCGGATACCAAGCACTTCTTTGATAACCGCTACGGTACAGGTCAATCCACCTTAGACGGGATTATCCGCGCTACAAATATCCTCCTGGCTGGTAAGACTGTAGTTGTCGTTGGTTACGGCTGGTGTGGTAAAGGTACAGCCCTCCGCGCCCGTGGTCTTGGTGCAAACGTCATCGTCACCGAAATCGACCCCATCAAAGCGATTGAAGCGGTAATGGATGGCTTCCGCGTATTACCAATGGCTGAAGCTGCACCCCAAGGTGACTTGTTCATTACCGTGACAGGTAACAAGCACGTCATTCGTGGTGAACATTTTGACACAATGAAAGACGGTGCGATCGTTTGTAACTCCGGTCACTTTGATATTGAACTTGACCTAAAATACTTAGCAAGTCAAGCCAAAGAAATCAAGCAAGTACGCCCCTTTACGGAAGAATACCGCCTCAACAGTGGTAAATCAGTCATCGTTCTCGGTGAAGGACGCTTGATTAACCTAGCGGCGGCGGAAGGACACCCAAGCGCCGTTATGGATATGAGCTTTGCTAACCAAGCGTTAGCTGTAGAATACCTAGTCAAGAACAAAGGTAATTTAGAACCCGGTTTACATTCAGTTCCCACTGAAGTAGACCAAGAAATTGCCCGCTTGAAGTTGCAAGCCTTGGGTATTTACATCGACAGCCTCACACCAGACCAAATTGAGTACATCAATTCTTGGACTAGTGGAACTTGATAGATTAATTAGTTGATTTTTTAGGGATAGGCGTTTTGCTTATCCCTTTTTTATTTCTTACTTATATTAAGTTCGGTCAAAGATTTATACTAACTGTAGTGGCGTGGCAAGGCTAAACTTGTGCATTAGCGAAAAATCGCTCATCTTAATCATCTGCGTTTATCTGCGTTCATCTGCGTTCAAGTTCTTCCAAATTTATTTGTTTTATGGAAAGAATGAATTATTCAGAATTAGTACAGGCTGTTTTAGCAAAACATACTGAGAATCATTTATCTGAAGATACAGAAAAAGAGTTAGTTTTTGATTGCCAGAGAAACCGTTATCTTTTAGTTCATGTAGGCTGGGAAAAAGAAGAAAGGGTTTATGGTTGTGTTGTTCACGTAGATATTAAAGATGGAAAAATTTGGATTCAGCGCGATTTTACTGAAGAAGGAATTGCTAATCAGTTAGTGGAATTAGGCGTACAGAAAACAGATATCGTTTTAGGTTTTAGATCACCTTATACTCGTCAGTTTACTGGTTTTACATCTGTTTAATTTTCTAATTATATTGCATTTTATATGTAATAAAAATTAACTGATAACCTCTAAAATAAATCTAGTTGCTTATGAAGACTATCTAGCTGTTCTGTTGAATTATCTTCTATTAACTGACCTTTTTGTTTACCCTCATTTATAGGTATTATAATCGCTCCGTTTTTCTTTTCCAACAAACCTGTGAATAATAGCCATCCTAGCATTCTGCTAATATAGTCGCTTGCTGATTTATTAGCAATTAAATTGCTGTCAATATATAAATTGAAACCTAATGGTAATGAGAGAAACTCACCCTTGTATTCATTAGTTTGCTTGCTATAGCAATCATCACCTTGCTCCAATTGCATCATTAATTTTTGTAAATAAGCTCTAGTAAAACATTTGTTAGTTTTTATTTGCTTGTTAATTGTTTGTACTAGGATATGTTGGCTGAGGAATTGAGCTATATGATTAGCAATAGCAATGTTATCTAAACCTACTAAATATGGTTGTATGTAGACATTACCACTTTTGGTTGTTACCATGTGGAAATTTTGTAAATCCAAGATTATACTATTGATTGTATTCTCAGTATAATCTGAGTTTTTTCGGTAATTATATTTTTTTTGTAATTCTTGCCGACTTATACCCTGATTACATTCCTCCTCTAAAAGCCGAAAAACTTCCATTACTGTAGTTATCGAATGCCTAATTTTATACTTCATCACGTCTACAGCCTCCATAGAATTAAATGAAGGTATCGCTGTATCCATTGGATAAAACCCCTGTAAAACATCAATTTCTAAAGACAAACAGTTAGACAAATGGATGCGTGGTATTACATTTTCTGCTGACCAAATTGGAACATCAGAACCGTTAAAGTTGTGAGGATTACGTGTAATAATTGCATCCATTTTGTTATGTTTTGCACAGATTATTTCTATTGCCGAGTCAAAGTCAAGCAATAATAATTGAGTCGCTTCATTGATAAATTTATTCTCAATAAGAAGAATTTTTACATGATCCTCTACTTTCTGAATTAAATCACGAGCATTTTTATTATCTCCTTGTTGCTTATATACATAAAACTTGATTCCATCCAAGCATCTATCTGTTATGTATAGTTTAATTTGCTGAGATTTCACTATCTCCATGAATTGCTCAGTATCTTTATTGGAATTGCCAACAATACAACACTCTAAGAGTAAATCGCCATCAACTAAGACTCTCTTCATGATCACACTTCCAAAGATTTATTAGAATTTTTAGGAGCTTCTGTATCTGAGGTATTATCCAGTCCCCAACGTTCACGCAATTCGCGTAACTCTTGTAACGTAAAGCCTTTTGTTTTAGGTATTTCTTCATCAGATATAGGAACGTACTCAATTAACTCTGATACGTTACAACCTAAAATCTCTGCAAGTTTTAGGTAACGCTCCAACTGGTTTAGCCCATTTACTTTTTCCCAATTTTGAACGGTGTTCGTGGTTACACCCACCAAAACTGCTAGTTGGGCTTGTGTAAGACCAGCTTTATCCCGAAGCTCTGCAATTTTTGACTTTGGCTTAAGACGCATAAGCTCGACCCAGTAAGTTAGTTAATTCTATTTTACATTAAAAATAATATAGCTAAATGCACTTAATACATAAGTAAATTATATATGCATATTTTTCGTACCCATTAATCAAACCAATTTTTTTTGGTTATGATATGAATGTTAACCAAAAAGCTCAAAAATATGAACAATCAAAGTGTTGAAGAAAAAAGCAATGTAATACCTGTATTAGTAGAGAAAGGGGAGATTGACGACTTGGAAGTTTTTTCGCCAATGACTATCTCGGAAATACCAGGAAGCTATGAAACCGGGAGGACAGCACATTTATTGTTACCACTGGTTTACCCATTGCTTCAGGTTGGAGGTTGGACGGTATCTGTACTCATCACATTTCGATTAGTTATGATCCCACTACTGACTGCGGGGAGCACTCCAGTTACTTTAACTCTAGCAATAGGTGTTAGTACATTTCTGGTGCTTTGCGGAATTTGTGCAGTCATCAAGGTATTGGAGCGCTCAAAGGGAGGAAAATAAAATCATTTATGTCATGAGCGAATATAATTTGCAACTACACAAACAACACCCGCCTACACAGGTAAAAAAGATGTTGTCTAAAAGAGGACTCCGTTTGTGTAGTTGCGATTCCTAATCGCCTTGGCCTCTTATTCTCCAAAATCACAAACCAACCTCTTAAATATAGATAGAGAAATAATGGTTATAAATCTTGCCCTTGATTAAAATCAGAATCTCCACTAATCAAGAAAATAAATAGTGGCTAAAAATAGGTCTACTGTTTACTAGAGCCAGCATAGCAGAATGACAAGGGTGAGAGCTAAACAGGCAAATTTTGATTGTGAGGAGTTAACTTTACAGAAAACGAATATTCGCTGTAGTGGTGCGTACAATTACTACATACAGCTTAAATATGCCCACTTATGCTAATTTTTCTCTTTGGCAATATAGATGATCACAGTATAACGCCCAGGCTACACCAAATAAACCACTTAGGGAAAGAGCGATCGCAGCTGTCACTCCCCATCCCAAAGGCCCAGTCCAATTCGTAATCTCTTTGATAATTGCTGTACTAACTTTGCTAACTATATAAGTTGTTCCGGCTGCACTAGCTGTAATTAAACCTATTTCTGCTAATATTTCTAACATTCCTTTATTTAATAAATCTTCTTCAAAATAAATCTTCCAAATACTCGTATACATCAAACCATCAGAAGCGGTTAATATTATTTGCTTAGATATTTCTCCACCAGGAGTAGGCGCGGCTGTAGCTGTACCGCTACCAATGGAATATGTGGCGATCGCTAATACTGTTTCTAGTCTTTTTTTCCCTATATTACTCATCGTGAATATTACCTATTCTGCCAACTAGAATGTAGCGATAGATGTAGACATAGGTAATTGCTAAAAGCATCTATCACCTATTTTTTCACCCTGTATTTGATAACTTTGTTTGTTCAGAACAATTAACAACTGATAAGCGCCAGCTTAACAAATAAAGTCCGCTTGCGCGGACTAAGGACATTGGATAAGGTTAGGTTATTACCAAGATGGCCTACTATTTTCTAGAGGCTGATTCTATTCTTAATGAAGAAATAATATAAATCAAGTATCTCCAACTAACTTTTTAGACATAACAACTGCGTTTATGTCTGCAATTTAGCGGAATAAGCCCTAGTAGGGAAGGGTAGTTAGAAATAAAACCTCTCTTGTTGTAGGAGAGAGGCTTGGAGAGGGATGAGAAAAATCAGCCGCGTATCGCGTAATCTGATAGGGATTCAACAAATATTTGCAACACATCGAGTAGGGGCGCACAGCTGTGCATTGGTGTCAACTTAACGTGAAATGGGCGGTTAGAAACCGCATCTACACAGACAAAACCCGCACTTCTTGAGCTTCAGTGACCACCTGTGCGGGTTTCAAACCCTTAATTTTTCGTTAGTCCGCGAAGGCGGACTTTGCTTGTGTAGCCGCGAATTCCATTCGCCCAGGCTTAAGTTGACACTAATGACAGCTGTGCGCCCCTACAGATATATGTCACATTCTTTTTTCAAATTGATATAAATTTTATTGTCTAATAATTTGCTATTGATAGCGGCGTAACTTATATTGAGTATTTAACTGGATATTACAGTTAGTAGGACTAGAATTAAAGCTACAGGTATAGGTTCCTAGTAACTCTTTTTGATAGTTAAACACTCTGACGTTATAGCCATCCCTTCTAGCAGTACTACCCAGGCGATTGATAAAATTATAACGTTCTAAGTAGTCTAACAAGCTCCACATTTGCTGATTTACAATTAAATCTACTCGTCGGGATTCATTTTCAGTTGCTGGATACGCTATCCAATTATCTAACAGTTTGTTTTCAGAAATATCTTTTGCCCACCATAAGCTAGGAGTACTTAATCCTGATAAATTAATAGTATAAGCTGTAGTTACCAATTCCTTTGGCTTCGTTAGTAAATCTAGTTCTAAAGGTGCTTCTGAAGGTTGGGGAATTGCTGATGTTTGGGCGAGTGACGAGGAAATCGGAAAAAAAGGAATAATGCTGAGAGTTATGGTTAGTAATAAGGAAAATTTGTATCTAAGCATAACTTAAATAAAGGGTCTAGAGGGTAGAGGCTAGGGGTTAGAGAGAGTAACTATTGATTTATGGCTACCTGTGATTAAATTTTAGTAGCCACTATACGTATTCGTCGATAATCTGCTGTCCAAGTTCCTTGGTGATAGAGTTTTGCTTGTAAAGATTTTTCTACTTCACGTATCACTTGTACTTGTTGTTCAGAAGATAACCCTGCTAAAAAATTACTGGCGAACATCTTAATCCAGTTTGCCATACCGATTTCACCTTCAGCTAGAGGTGTGGGACGGTCGAATAATACTGCATAGATGACATCAAAGCCTTTTGCCTCTAGTAGATTAGCGTATTCACCAATACTAGGAAAATACCAGGGACTTAGTGTTTGGGGATGGGAAATATCAATGGCGGCTAAAGCGTTACATAAAGCTTCAAAGATTTGTTTTACGTTACCTTTTCCACCGAACTCAGCCACAAAACGCCCTCCTGATTTTAGGGCTTGATGTATGCAGGCGATCGCAGCTGACGGTTCTTTCACCCAATGCAGCACAGCATTAGAAAATACCGCATCTAACGGTTTCTCTACCTGCAAGTTCCGCGCATCACCAACTTCAAAATGCAAATGAGGATAGTTCTGTTTAGCCTTCTCAATCATTGTAGCTGAACTATCAACCCCTAACACCTCAGCATCAAACTCGGCAATTTTCTCTGTCAGTTGTCCAGTACCACAACCCAAATCTAAGATAAATTCTCCCGCTTGGGGATTAAGTAATTGCAATAAATCTTCGCCATATTGCCATACAAAACTATGTTTATCTTGATATAAGCTGGCATTCCAAGAGTTTTTAGCTGTCATAAGATTATTTATAAGTCATGTCATACTAATTCTATAGGAATCCGATTTTATTTCTGAAAAATCTCAGTATATGTAGGGTAGGGAGTGCATCGCCAAAGCCATGATATTGTGGGCTACGTGTATTTCAAAAATCAAGTATGAGTCCCATATATGAGTTTTCGCGATATCGATTATGTAGAGATTGATATATAGCGTTTCCTAGTCTGCTGAGGTACAAATTTATCTGCGTTTATCTGCGTTTATCTGCGTTTAATTATTCTTACCTCTCACTGGGTTAAGAAAAGTATCATTTCCCAAATAAAAATATTATAAGGTGGGCAATGCCCACCCTACAAATAATCAAAGAATTTTTCAATCAAACTATTGTCTGTTTGTGAACTTTGTTATCTTTAGATGTAATACTTCTAATTATGTAAAGCAAATTCTGCCAACAATTTCTCAACGCTAGCATTGTGATCAAGAAATGAAAACAAATGCTTGTATGTGAGTCTGCTGTTTTTATCTAATACAAACTGGGCTGGTAAAGGTGCGCCTAATGCTTGCCCTACTTGATAAGTACGAAATACTCTACAACTAGGGTCGCTCAACAACGGCATTTTTAAACCCAAATCTCTCACAACTATTTGACTTTGCCTTTCGTCAGTACTCGTAACTAATAAAACTTCTATACCACGATTGGTAAACTGTTCATAGTTTTCGTTTAAAGCTTTAATATGAGGAAAGCAAAAAGGACAATATTGTTTTTCAGTAAAAATTCGGGTAAAAGCTAACAGTATAGGCTGTTTACCTCGATAATTTGATAACTTAACTACTGTGCCGTTGGTAATATCTGGTAATTGAAAATCTGGTGTTCCTACATCTAGTCTTAATTCATTGCTAGCGGGAATAGGCAGGAAATTACGAAAGAATCTTTCATTAAATAAGCCAGTAAAATTTGTTGATGTCAGCATATTTTTATTCCTAAATTATAAGAGGATGTTTGAAAAGTCCCTAATGATGTATCAAATACTTTTAGATCCCCCTAAATCCCCCTTAAAAAGGGGGACTTTGAAAAGTTTTCCTCCCTTTTTAAGGGGGGTTAGGGGGGATCGATAGTGCTTAAAATCACAGCTAATCACTTTTCAAACAACCTCTAAATAGCAACTGCCAGATAGATTAGGATATAAACTAATTATAAAGGCTTTATATCAAAAGGACTTTAAGCCTTTTGCATGACTTCTATTACTCAATAAAAACAGAAAATAAAACCACAGATAGACACTAAAATCAACACTGATTTGATATTTGTGTGTATCTGTGGTACAAATAATTCCCTATTTTGACCTTTGCCAGCAGGGTAGAAGTTAGAAGTATTCTCAATAACAGAATGAGTCGCACAAAGGCAGAATACAAAAAAGTGCTGAGTTCTGCCTTCTGCCTTCTACACAGCAGCGAAGTAAACTTTGGACTTCACAGGGTCGGGAGTCATGGTCTTTTCGCCAGGTTGCCAACCAGCAGGGCAAACTTCATCTGGGTGAGACTGAACATATTGAATTGCTTGTAATGTACGCAATGTTTCATCAACGCTGCGACCAAAAGCTAGGTTATTGATGGTAGCGTGCTGGATGACACCATCTTTATCGATGATGAATAGACCACGTAAAGCAATACCTGCTGCTGGGTCTAGTACGTTGTAAGCGGCGCTGACCTCTTTCTTAATATCGGAAACTAGGGGATAATTTAGGTCGCCAACACCACCAGACTTGCGATCGGTTTGTATCCAAGCCAGGTGTGAGAATTCGCTATCAACGGAAACACCGAGAATTTCGGTGTTAATTTTCTTAAATTCTTCGTAGCGATCGCTAAATGCTGTGATCTCAGTGGGGCAAACAAAGGTAAAGTCTAGGGGGTAGAAGAATAAGACAACATACTTACCACGATAGTCGGAAAGCTTAATTGTCTTAAATTCCTGATCAACCACAGCAGTTGCTGTAAAATCGGGAGCCTGTTGACCAACGCGGAGGCTGCCTTCTATTCCGTAAGTGATGGACATTAACTTAATTCTCCTTCAACTTATATCGTTTTACTTGGTGTTGGAGTTTGGGTTAGGAATAAACTACCCATCCACGCTTTCACCCTATCGGGTACTCTACGAGCAGCCCTACGGAATACGCAGTCCTTTAGGGCTGTCTCACAGTTTAATTACGATCTGTTACGACTATATCATAGTCATAACGATTTTGAGTAGCAAATGGATGATTTAGATACAAGAGAATGGTTGCTCACCAATGGCTTAGGCAGTTTTGCCAGTGGTACAGTTTCGGATATCCGTACCAGAACCTACCACGGTTGGCTATTTGCTGCCACACATCCACCTAGTGAACGTACCCTGCTGCTGTCGCACCTGGAAGCTAGCTTGGAAATATCAGGTAAAGTGGTGGCCTTGGGAACTAATATTTGGGGTTCAGGTGAGATTACACCAACAGGTTATAAGCTGTTACGTTCCTTTGATATTAACCCAGTTCCCAAATGGATTTGGGGTGAGGGAGATTGGCAATTAAGTCGGCAACTTGTTATGCCCTATGGGGCTGGGGACTGGGGAGAAATCAATTCAAAATTCAAAATTCGTCTTGGAAAGTTGGGCGGGACGGAAACCGACACCGCCCACTTTCCGCAAAATTCAAAATTAGAAATTGCTCAGAACTCACAATTTTGTCATCGGTTGTTAATTCAATATCGTTATGAAGGTAGGGAAACTGCGGTGTTAAGGCTGCGGTTGTTAATTGCCGATCGCAATTTTCACCATCAACAAACATACAGTTCAGATATACAATTTTCTCAAGTTCTGGGTGATAAACAAATTTGCTTACAAGCGATGATTTCTGGACGCTTTGGGACACCTTGGCAGTTGCGGTGGTCACAAGGAGAATATCAAGCAAATGCTGTTTGGTACTGGCATTATGGCTTACCAGAAGAGACACAACGAGGATTAGGCGATCGCGAAGACCTTCATAGCCCTGGTTATTTAACAGTGACACTCCAACCAGGAGATACAGTCACCTTAGAAGCAAGCATGGGTTTTCCTGCGGAACCAACCGATTCCCTCACCAGCGACACCTTCACAGAAGCCCTGGAAGCAGAGCAAGAAAGGTTAGCTGAGGTGTTTGGGTTGGGAGTGGGAAGTAGTGGGGGAGATGGGGAAGTAGGGGGAGATGAGGAAGTAGGGGAAGATGGGGAAGAGTTTTTATACACCTTTTCTCCCTCATCCCCCTCATCTCCCCAGTCCCCAATCTACCAGCAACTACTCAAAGCAGGTGATCAATTTGTTGTTTATCGTGATTCCATTGCTGGCCCTACGGTGATAGCTGGTTATCACTGGTTCAATGATTGGGGGCGTGATACTTTAATTGCTTTACCGGGTTTAGCCTTAGTACCACAGCGTTTTGGATTAGCAAAAGGGTTATTGCAGACCTTTGGGCGTTATTGTCGCCACGGTTTAATCCCTAATGCTTTCCCTGATGTGGAAAGTGAGCCTTATTACAACAGTATTGATGCGGCTCTATGGTGGATTGAAACTTTAGGGCTGTATTTGGAAGCTACCCAAGATTGGGAATTTCTGGCGGAGCAGTTTCCCACCGTACAGCAAATTTACAAGGCATATTTTGGCGGCACACGCTATAACATTCAGGTTGATGCTAATGATGGATTAGTGGGTTGGGATGCTCGCGGTGTGGCGCTGACTTGGATGGATGCAGTCATAGGGGGAGAACCGATAACTCCCCGTCCGGGTAAACCAGTAGAAATTAACGCTTTGTGGTATTCTGCTTTATGTTGGCTGAGTCAATGGGCTGAACGTTTGAGCCAGCTTGATTTGGGTGATGCAGAGCGTCTGGCAAAACAGGGGCGGCGTTATGCTCAACAAGCGCAACAGGTGAAAGGTTCTTTGCAAAAGTTCTGGAATCCTCAGCTTGGTTATTTGTACGACACTATCGATTTAGACGATCGCCGCAACGCCCAAATTCGCCCCAATGCAGTTTTAGCCCTATCTTTACACCATTGCGGGTTTTCAGGGCAGCAGGGTCAACAAATATTAGACTTGGCGACTTATCGCTTACTAACGCCCTATGGTTTGCGTAGCCTTGACCCCGCAGACCCCGAATATATCGGTAAATATGAAGGTAATCTCGAAAAACGCGATCGCGCTTATCACCAAGGTACAGTTTGGACTTGGTTAATTGGGCCTTTCATCCGTGCTTGGCAGCGTTTTTACCCACAGCAACCACTTCCTTTTGATTGGCAACCTTTATTAGACCATTTTCTTAACGATGCTTGTCTTGGTTCTATTTCCGAAATCTTTGATGGCGACCCTCCCCACCGAGCCAGAGGCGCAGTTGCACAAGCTTGGTCAGTCGCTGAAGTGATTCGACATTTGTAGGGACTGGGGATTGGGGATTGGGAGTAGGTTTAAAAATTTGTTATATTGGTATTTTTCCTAATACTAATCCTCCAAAAGATAGCAACAGTAGGGAGGGCATTGCATCGGCATTATCTTGTTAGAACTCTCTAGCAACTACTATAAAGAGGGGCGTACAAATATGAATTGTACGCCCCTACAAACTACCTATTTAATGTAATGACTTACCACACATTTCATCTGAGAAGATACACAAGGGTGGGCAAGATGCCCACCCCACAAGAGTTTAATTTAATTGTAAGATGCAAACTAAGTGTTTTTCAGCTTACCATTACCAATTACCAATTACCCATTACCAACCCCAACGATATGATAAGTATTTAAGCCAACTTAAACATTGATTGGCTGTCTATTGTTGGTTTCTGTGTAATTGCTATTAGTATTACTCGCATCAACATTAGCCAATGCTAAAGATTCTTCACCTGTAATCAATCTAGCGCTACGTTTGCGGGTAAGGTAATTCCAAGCCCACTGCATCATGACTAATAGTTTGTGATCAAACTCAATTAAGAAATAGATGTGAATTAGTAGCCAGAATACCCATGCAGAGAAGCCTGTCAATTTGACAAAGCCCAAGTCTACAACGGCTGAATTTTGTCCAATCATGGCTAGGTTGCCATAATCAGTATATTTGAAGGCTGGCAAAGTTTTACCGCGCAGGCGTTTTTTGATTAATGTCGCGACGTATTCGCCTTCTTGTTTGGCTACGGGTGCTACACCAGGGAGGGGTTGACCGTTTTGGTGAGAGAAGTTAGCTAAGTCGCCAATAACAAAGATATTTTCATATCCCTTAATAGTTAAGTCTGGTTCAACGATAACTCGTCCAGAGCGATCGCATTCTACACCAGTTCTTTGGGCTAAAACTTTAGCCATTGGTGATGCTTGCACACCTGCTGCCCATAATATAGTTTTGGCGGCAATTTCTTTGAACTCATCGCCTTGTTTGAGGGTAACGATATCGTTTTCAATGTTTGTCACCCTGGTTTTGGTATGTACTTCCACGCCAAACTGCTTTAAGGATGCTTCTGCTTCTTGGGATAACTCTGGTGCAAGTGCGGGAAGGATACGGTCTGCACCTTGCAATAGTAAAATTCTGGTTTCTGAGGTGTCGATATGGCGGAAATCTTCTTGTAGAGTTTTGTATGCTAATTCGGCGATCGCACCTGCTAATTCTACGCCAGTGGGGCCGCCACCCACAATCACAAAGGTCAACAAAGCACGGCGTTTTTCCGGGTCTGTTTCTTGTTCTGCTGCTTCAAATGCTGTGAATATCCGGCGACGCATCTCAATTGCATCTTCTACAGTTTTCAAGCCAGGCGCTACTTCTTGCCAGTCATCCTTACCGAAATAAGAATGTTTTGCACCTGTAGCTACAATTAATGTATCATAGGGGATTTTTTTATCACCCATAACTACTTGTTGTGTTGCTGAATCAATATCTTGGACTTCGCCTAGCAACACTTGTGTATTCTTGCTCTTGCTGAGGACAGAACGCAATGGAGCAGAAATATCTGTAGCTGATAGCGCACCTGTAGCAACTTGATATAAAAGTGGTTGAAATAAATGGAAGTTACGTTTATCGATCAAAGTAACATTTACATTATGGGCGTTAGCTAATCCCTTAGCTGCATATAGTCCACCAAAGCCTCCACCAATGATGACAACCTGATGGGGTGGAATATTCTCAAGTGAAGCTACTTTCATAAATATTTCCTTGTGTTAAGAGCTTTGTAACTATTCTTAATAAATAAGTAACAAAATCTTGATGTTAGTTGCCGTTTGTTCGGAACAATTCAGAAAATTATAAAAGTAGTCAGAGTTACCATTTGTCAGGTTTAACGCCATTTTTTACGTTATCAAAATATTTATTTATAATCTTTAAATCCTTACATAATCAGCATTTGATTTATTTTTAGTTTGAGCCTACTTGACAAATGCGCCTTTGTTACTTTGTCTAAAAATTTGTTTTTATTGAGTATTAATAACTAACTAATCAGTTTATAAAAATTTGAGTATTCACTCACAATATATTAAGAACCATAATGTTATTGATAAGCTATAGCAGGGGACAGGTGACAGGTGACAGGCGCTCAATCGCTGCTTAATATAAGGGTCTATGCTTTACTTATGTCTTAATCTATGTGGCTACTGCTATAAAAATAATTGTGGAATAAGTATTTTACCCATATTAGGCAAGATACCTATTCCACAAATTTTTAGCTTATATGCACTATGAATTTTCAATGGGGAGATACTAGAGGCTAGAGATGAGAATAATTTCCCTGTCCCCTATCCCCTATCCCCTAAGCATTGACTGGTAGCCTGTTTTCCGTAGGCTTGTAATGACCGTTATTATTAACAGTATTAACTACGGGCGGAACATCTCGGCCTGTAATCAATCTAGCGCCACGATTACGAGTAACATAATTCCATGCCCACTGAATCATGACTACTAACTTATTGTTAAACTCGATTAAGAAGTAGATGTGAATTACTAGCCAGAACAACCAAGCAAAGAAGCCTTTCAACTTCATGAAACCTAAGTCAACAACGGCTGCATTTTGCCCAATCATGGCTAAACTACCATAATCGTTGTATTTAAATGCTGGCAGAGTTTGACCTTGTAAGCGTTTCTGCACTAATTTGGCGACGTATTCGCCTTCTTGTTTAGCAACGGGTGCGACACCGGGGAGGGGTTTACCGTTTTGGTGAGAGAAGTTGGCTAAGTCTCCCACGACGAAAATATTGTTATGTCCCTTAATACTTAAGTCTGATTCAACGATAACTCGTCCAGCGCGATCGCATTCTACCCCAGTTTTTTCAGCTAAGACCTTACCCATTGCCGAGGCTTTGACACCTGCTGCCCATAATACAGTTTTAGAGGGGATTTCTTTAACATCATCGCCTTGTTTGATAGTAACGATGTCATTCTCAATATTCGTTACTAAGGTTTTTGTTTGGACTTCCACACCCAACTGTTTTAAGGATGCTTCGGCTTCTTGGGATAATTCTGGCGCAAAGGGTGGGAGGACTCGTTCTAAACCTTCTAGGAGGATGACTTGCGCTTCTGTAGTGTCGATGTTGCGGAAATCTTCTTTGAGGGTTTTGTAGGCTAATTCGGCGATCGCACCAGCTAATTCTACCCCAGTAGGGCCGCCACCCACAATTACAAAAGTTAACCAAGCACGACGCTTTTCGGGGTCTGTTTCTTTTTCTGCTGCTTCAAACGCCATAAAAATACGACGACGCATTTCAATTGCATCTTCTACAGTTTTCAACCCAGGCGCAAACTCTTCCCAGTTATCCTTACCAAAATAGGAATGCTTTGCACCTGTGGCGACAATTAAGGTATCGTAGGGGATTTTTTCATCACCCATCACCACTTGTTGGCTTGCTGGGTCAATATCGCTCACTTCTCCCAGCAAAACTTTTGTATTCTTGCTTTTACTCAATACTGCACGCAGAGGCGAGGAAATATCCGATGGTGACAGCGTACCTGTAGCAACTTGGTAAAGTAGTGGTTGAAATAGGTGAAAATTCCGTTTGTCAATCAGAGTCACATCTACTTTAGCTTTAGCCAGTGACTTTGCTGCATACAAGCCACCAAAACCGCCGCCGATAATTACGACCTTGTGGGGTGGGGTGTTCTCAAGTGCTTCAACCATAAGAATTATTTCCTTGCGTTACGGGTGCTGTAACTATTCTTAACAAATTTGTATCAAAAATGTCACAATTATTTCTGTTAATTTTGAACATATAAAAAATTGGTTAAAGTTGTTGTAAATACAGATATGGAGTAATTTAGGCTACACGGATATCGTGGTTATGGCAAAATTATCCTGTGGAAAGAGGATAAACCCTATCTTTACCGGGGTGAACTCTATTCAGTCATCGTCGTAAATTACCTTTTTTACGCAGTTAATGATAAAAACTACGGTTTTTGTATAAGTTAAAAATATTTAGTTTGAAAGTCAGCGTCATCTTATAGCTGCATATACTATTTAATTTTTTCTAATTATATGGTTCCTTATATTTGATGAGGATTGATTTTTAAACGCACAGAAGCGCGGAGGAGGGTTTTCTGGGGCTGGGTGTGAGGCATTTGGAAAATATTCGTGCTAACCTGTTGCTAAATTTAGATAAATTGATACACTT
Source organism: Leptolyngbyaceae cyanobacterium (assembly GCA_036704005.1). GTDB lineage: Bacteria > Cyanobacteriota > Cyanobacteriia > Cyanobacteriales > Nostocaceae > Trichormus. The sequence goes on from DATNQO010000005.1 coordinate 17,485, forward strand.
GTTCTTCATTAACTGAGTTAACTAGCACTTCATGGTGCATATCAAGCGCATAGAACTTACCAACTTCAAATCCTTCGGCGGTACAACAGCAGTCCCGTTATTGCCGGGGTTTACTGTCATATCTGGGCCTAATGGTTCGGGTAAGTCGAATATTTTGGATGCGCTGCTGTTTTGTTTGGGGTTGGCTAGTTCTAAGGGAATGCGGGCCGATCGCTTGCCCGATTTGGTTAATAATACTCAAACGGCTAAAAGTCGTTCGGCGGTGGAAGCTAGTGTGACTGTGACGTTTGATTTATCTGATTTGGTGGATGTCAGTGATCAGTTGTCAGTTGTCAGTGGTGAAGAATTACCACAGGATGCAGCGCCATCGGTAAATGGTAACGGACACAAAGCCACAGAATGGAGTGTGACGCGGAAGTTGCGGGTGACGCATCAGGGGAGTTATACGTCGAATTACTATATCAATGGGATTTCGGCGACGCAGACGGAATTACATGAGGAGTTGGAGAAGTTAAGAATTTACCCTGAAGGTTATAACGTGGTGTTACAGGGGGATGTGACTAGCATTATTTCCATGAAGGGGAAGGAACGGCGGGAAATTATTGATGAGTTGGCGGGTGTGGCGGCTTTTGATCGGAAGATTCATCAAGCTAAGGGAACGCTGGATGAGGTTAAGGAAAAGGAAGATAGTTGTCGGATTATTGAGAATGAGTTAACTTTACAACGCGATCGCCTCTCCCAAGACCGGGCGAAGGCGGAGAAATATCAGAAGTTGCGGACGGAGTATTTAGAAAAGCAATCTTGGGAAGCTGTGTTGTCTTGGCGTTCTCTGCAAGCACAGCAGGAGAAGTTAGCGAACCAAATTCAAGCAGGCGATCGCAATTATGCGGAACTTACAACCCAGCTTACCAGCTTAAATAGGGAAATTGCTGAGAAAACTGCCCAGTTGGAACAACTCAACGCCCATGTAAAGGCGATGGGGGAGGAGGAACTGTTGGCGGTACAGTCTACCTTGGCGACGCAGGAGGCGGAACGGAAGCAACTGCAACGTCAGCAAAGCGAGTTAGAAGCGGCTTTTCAAGAAACTGCTAGGCGGTTGGCGCAAACCGGGGAAGATATTCACAAGCATCAGCAGGCTTTGGGGGAAATTGCCCAAGCCCAGGAGTTAGAACGGCAATCTATCGTATATTGTCAGCAGCAACGGGATGAAGCACAACAAGCTTTGGAAAAGTCCCGCGAAGCCGCCGCCGAAATCGCCTCAGCCTCGGAAGCTTGGGTACAGCAGCAAACAGCTTTGAACCGTCAAATTGAAACTGTGTTGCAAACCTTGGAACCGCAACGCACAGAACAGGCGCAGTTAAGGGAACGGAATAGTCAGTTACAGCAGTTAATTGAAGAGCAAACGCAGTTAATCGCCAGTTTAGAACCACAATTAGCACAAAAGCAGGCTGATTGTACTGGTTTAGAAACACAATTTAATACATCTAGCGAACCCATCCAAGAGTTAGCGCAAAATCTCGCAGCCACAGAACAGGAATTACAAATTCAACAAGATACCCAAAAGCGGCTTCTGCAAGAACAACGCGATAAGCAGCGTCAACTAGATAAAATTGACGCGCAAGCACAAGCGCAGCAAGAGGTACAGGGAACTCAAGCGAGTAAGGTAATTATCCAGTCGGGGTTGCCTGGGGTGTGCGGCTTGGTGGTACATTTGGGACGGGTAGAACCCCGGTTTCAGTTGGCGTTAGAAATTGCGGCTGGGGCGCGGTTGGGACATATTGTGGTGGAAGATGATGGAGTCGCCGCCGCCGGAATTGAACTGCTGAAACAAAAGCGGGCGGGGAGAGCGACGTTTTTACCTTTAAATAAGATTCAGGCTCCTAAATTTACCCAAGATGCCACATTGCGTTTAGCTAGTGGTTATATTAACTATGCTGTAAATTTGGTCGATTGCGATCGCCGTTACAAAGACATCTTCAATTACGTCTTCGGAAATACGGTAGTTTTCGCCAATTTGGAGACGGCGCGGAAAAATCTGGGCTTATATCGTATCGTTACCTTGGATGGGGAATTACTAGAAACCAGTGGCGCAATGACTGGGGGTAGTAGTAACCAGCGTTCCGCGTTGCGGTTCGGGAATGCGGAAGCCGCCGAGTCAGAGGAAGCGGTTGCATTGAAGCAGCGTTTAGCGGATATTGATCGGATATTAGATCGTTGTGGTGATGCGATCGCTAGTTTAACCATCAAAAGCAAACAACTGTCGCAAGAACTGACAGAAGCGCGTCAAGCTAGGCGGGAACAGCAGTTACAGTTGGAACAGTTGCAGAAGGATATTAAGAGTTTAACAGCCCAGTTGGATGGGACGCGATCGCAACTCACCCACAACACCGAAAAATTTACCACCGCCCAGTCCCGGCTAGAAGTTTTGGATAAAGAATTACCAGGACAAGAAACTCAATTACAACAACTACGTCAAACCCTAGCCGAGTTAGAAGCCTCCCAAACTCCCAGCGAATGGCAACAAATTCAGGCGACAATTAAAACCCAAGAACAACAATTACAACAACGGGAAACCGCCTTAAGGGAAGCTGAACAACGCCTGAAAAATCTGGAAAATCAACAACAACGCCTCCAAGAACGCATCCAAGAAGGCGAACAACGCATTACCCAATATCAGCAAGAACAACAAACCCAACAAAATCAAATATCTTCCCTCAGCAGTCAGCATTCAGCACTGGCGACGCAAATCTCGGAAACTCGTACTAAACTAACCGAACTGGAAAAACATTTGGGTGAGGAGAAACAAAAACGCGACGCTATTGAACAAGAAGTGCGATCGCACCTCCTGCGTCAGCAACAATTAGAATGGGAAATTCAAAAGTTAGAAGAATCTCAACTCAAGCGCCGAGAAGATTTAACCGCCTTACAAACTCAGTTACAGGAATTAGTACCTGAGTTACCCAACCCATTGCCGGAAGTACCGGATAAGGTAGACTTGGAAGAATTACAGAAAGAATTGCGATCGCTTGCCAAACGCCTCCAAGCAATGGAACCTGTAAATATGCTGGCGTTGGAAGAATATGAACGCACGCAAAAGCGCCTAGAAGAATTATCGCAAAAATTGGAGACATTAGAAGGAGAACGCACCGAATTATTGTTAAGAATTGAAAACTTCACCACCTTGCGGCAAATAGCTTTTAAAGAAGCCTTTGACGCAGTAAACGAAAACTTTCAATCAATTTTCGCCACCCTTTCCGACGGCGACGGCTACCTACAATTAGACGATCCCGAAGACCCATTTAATAGCGGCTTAAATTTAGTCGCCCACCCCAAAGGTAAACCAGTACAAAGACTAGCTTCTATGTCTGGGGGTGAAAAATCTCTCACCGCCTTAAGCTTCATCTTTGCCCTACAACGCTATCGCCCCTCACCCTTTTACGCCTTTGATGAAGTAGATATGTTTCTTGATGGAGCAAACGTCGAAAGATTGTCAAGAATGATTAAGCAACAAGCACAACAAGCCCAATTTATAGTTGTTAGTTTGCGTCGTCCGATGATAGAATCAGCCGAACGCACAATAGGCGTTACTCAAGCACGAGGAGCTTATACCCAAGTTTTGGGAATTAAGTTATCATCCTCGAATACATCTGCTTGAGTTTTTGTTAATAATAGTGTATAGATAAACCGGATTCGAGATCAGGACTCCGTATAGAATGACCTCTGAACAGATAATTAGACGTTCCGACATATTAAATACCCAGGTGATCACCCGCGACAATGGCAAACGGTTAGGCATCGTGAGTCAAATCTGGGTGGATATTGATCAAAGAGAGGTTGTGGCTCTTGGTTTGCGAGACAGCCTGATCTCTATCTCTGGTCTGCCCCGCTATATGTACCTTAGCAGCATCAGCCAATTTGGTGACGTTATCTTAGTAGATAACGAAGATGTGATCGAAGATATCGAAGTCGAAGCCTTCAGTAACCTGATGAATTGGGAAGTCATCACCGAAACAGGAGAAGTTTTAGGTAGAGTCCGGGGCTTTAAGTTTGAGGCGGAAACAGGTAAACTGACTGCTATAGTTATCGCCTCCTTGGGACTACCCCAAATTCCCGACCAGTTTTTAAGCACCTACGAAATATCCATAGAAGAAGTAGTTAGTACAGGCCCCAACAGGTTAATTGTCTTTGAAGGAGCCGAAGAACGGGTAAATCAGTTAACAGTCGGTGTATTAGAACGTCTGGGTATTGGTAAAGCACCTTGGGAACGAGACGCAGACGAAGAATATGGCTATTCTGCACCCCGCGCCGTTTCAGCAGACAAACAACTTCCTCCTGGTGTACCCTTACAGCAACCCAAGCCCAAAGTTCGCACTCCTGAACCCGTAGCTGAAGAAGAATGGACTGAAGACTACATCGAAGAAGAAAGACCACAGCGCCAAGTCATGAAAGCGCGTCAATACGAATCTATTCAATACGAAGAAGACGAAGAAGACAACTGGAGCGAAGCCACAGGTAGAGACAGGTATCAACAGCCTCCAGCCCAACCCTACAAAGCCCCGTCCTATAGCAACGACTACGATGACTACGATGATGATGTAGAAAGTGATGCTTGGGACGACGCACCACCGCAACCTGTGAATATTCCCAAAAAAGTCAAAGAAAGACAGCCAGAATACGAAGAAGAAGGATATTAATAGGTGGTAATTGGTAATTGGTAATTGGTAATTGGTAATTGGTAATTAGCCCTCTCCTTGTTTGTGGGAGAGGGTTAATTTAATGGCTTTTTTGTAGTATCTGTAATGCTTGTAGGGTGGGCATTGCCCACCAAAACCATGATACTGTGGGCTAGCTTGTCAAGACTCAAATCTGGCGAGAGATTGGGAAAAATCGAACGCAGATAAACGCAGATAAACGCAGATGAGCAAGATAAGAGATTTTTAGCTAATGCACTATTTTAGTACCTGTAGGGTGGGCATTGCCCACCAAAACCATGATACTGTGGGCTAGCTTGTCAAGACTCAAATCTGGCGATAGATTAGGAAAAATCGAACGCAGATGGACGCAGATAAACGCAGATGAGCAAGATAAGAGATTTTTAGCTAATGCACTATTTTAGTTTTGTCACGCCAGTCATCAGTATGTCAGCAGATTAGGGAAATTTGTAATTACGAATTACTCTCCTTTGGCAATACCAAATGATTCGCCTTTGAAGGTAATACCAAATGGTGCTACCACAACTTCACGATTGGGGGATGCTTCCACTCTACCAGCGATCGCAGCTCTCAATCCCTGTTCTTGCGCCAACTGCACAATTCTCTCACCATCCTGCTCAGTTTCTGTATAAAATGCAAACCCTGCACCGTAGTTAAATACAGACAGCATCATTTCTTTCCCACCTTCCAGATGGCTTTCCACAAATTGAAAGATTTCTGGCACAGGTAACAATTTTTCAATCACATACCGTAATGGTTTAGCAGACCGCATCAATTTCTGCCAACCATGACCAGTAATATTTTCCATCGCCGTCGGACGGATACCTTCACGTAACACCGCCTGCACCAGTGGCGTGTAGAGGTGGGAAGCAGCATTCATTGCTTCCCATAACTCCTGACCACTGGGTAATTTTGTTCTGTAGCCATCAGGAAGCGACTCGGCTAATTTCCGCACGGGGGTAAAGCCGTTTTCATGCAGTCCGGTACTTTCCACCAAAACGATCGCATTTCCTTCAGCCAGCCTTGTACCATCAATAGGAGGCACACCAGGAGGCATGACACCAAATACAGAACCCGCAATATCCAACCGTCCCGGAATCATTTTGGTTTTAAGTTGCGGCGTTTCCCCAGAAATGTAAACGCATCCAATACGCCTACATCCATCAACTACGCCATCGAGAAACCCATCGAGAAAAGCGGGAGTAAATACGGTTTCTGGCGTGCTTGAGGGCAGATATAGCCCCAAAAGCACAGTTTGCATCCCCGAAGAGGCGGCATCGTTTGTTAAACAGGAGAGTATTTTGATACCAATATTCCACCAAAACCGCCGCAATTCCTCTTGGGAAAGGTCATCAGGACGAGCATCATCAGCCGTACCCAGCCCTTCCGGGACAAGGCTAACAAAAAGCTCAGGGTTTCCCGTATGCAGGTAAGGAGCGAGGTTGAAACTGAAGGCGTTAGCACTTCCCCCAAGCCCAGCAGCAGGAACACCACCATAAGATGGTGCAAATTGTAATGTACGTTTTGCCGCCTCAATAAAGCGTCGCTTGGCAGCATCAAGAGTATTGTAATCGACTTGATCAACAGCTTGAGTCATTTAGGTAGTGTTCCTTGTTTGGGACTGGGGACTGGGGACTGGGGAATGGGGACTGGGGACTGGGGGGAGTAACCCACCCCTAACCCCTCCCAAGAGGGGAAAAAGGAGCAGGAGAGAACAACTGACAACTGACAACTGGCAACTGACAACTGTCAACTGACAACTGTCAACTGACAACTGTCAACTGTCAACTGTCAACTGCCTAATTACCCCGGTATCAGAATTGAGTTCGGTGAATTGTTGGCGCGATCGCGGTCTGCCTGTGGTGATAGCGTAGTTAATAGCTAATAGCCGTAACCATAGGGCGGGGTTGTGTGTTTCTAGCCAAGGTTTAATTTTTACTAGCAAGTGTGGAAACCATGCACTCAGTAAAGCGTTAACTAAGGCGTGGCGACCGAAGTTCAAATAATTGCCTACCCACCTGATAAAATCTTTAGGGCCTGCTAGTTCCCATATCCACCGCACTAAGGCAGGGTTTTTCCTCGCCGCTTTCAGTGCTAGGCGGTTAAAGGTTAACCAGTCACACCTATCTTTAATGAAATTATCGGCTACTTCGGGGGGTTCATCTGCAAGTAAGCCAAAAAATGTGTTCAACATACAGTTGATGCGTTGGGGAGGTAAGAATTTCCCGGTGGGAACCATCATCCCTTTAGAAAAGAGCCAAGTTATAGATACGTTGCTTTGATAGGCGCGAATTAAGTTCAGGTGATGGAACTTTAACAAATCATGCTTGAGGGCTACATCTAATAAAGTTGTTAGCCTTTCTAGGTTACGCACCAAAGAACCGAAACCAGTAAATACTAGGGGTGATTGTAAGGATGCAGCATCACCGATCGCAATTAATCTATCAAAGGCTACGGTGCGATCGCTACTACTCACACTAAAATGCCCCGGAATATACCCAAATGTCGGCTTTTTCCACACCAGCTTATCCATATCGCAACGGCGATACTCTGGCAAAATTGTGAAAAAGTCCTCGTACATCTCCAGTAAAGAACCTGGGTTTTGGGCGTTGACTTCGTGGTAGTGAAACAAATATATAGTCAGTTCTTCCCCCGCACCGGGAAATAATTCCCAAATTAACTGCCTACCGCGCGAGATATCACCATGACTATATAGTACGTCACCGTAATGAGAATCCCAAACTCCCGGCTCAAATCCTCCATCTACCACTGCGCCCACTGTGGGACAAACACTATCAAAAGCACGACCACCGTTTAATTGCCAAGCAATAGGAGAAGCGGTTCCCATTGCATCTACTAACAGCCGTCCACTTACTCGCTTTTCTTGTTCCGTAGGCAAATACTTGACTGTGACAACAACTTGTGCTTCATCAACATCAGCACGAATAAATTCTGTCTCATCCCAAATTTCCCCGCCTGCACTCAACAGCTTCTGACCACACATTTGTAGCCATTTTTCCGAGTCTAGAGCAATATTTAACACCGTGGGCGTGTGTAAAATAGGCGATCGCAATTTCTCTGGGTTATTACCATCAAAAAACTTATTAAACCCATCCTTATATTCCCTAGCAATTACCGTTTCTAACTCGGCTGCTGTCACCAAACCCAAGTTCAGCAAAGTTTGCAGTTCATCACGAGAAATATTCCATTCCCGGTTCATCCGCCCAAAAGGCAACCGTTCCACCAGCAGCACTTTATACCCCAACTTCGCCATCATCGCCGCATGAATTACCCCTAGTGCGCCGCCGATGTAGATTAGGTCGTAAGTGAGAGATGGGGGAGTGGGGGGAGTGGGGGGAGATGAGG
>DATNQO010000006.1:0-1574 GCA_036704005.1 Leptolyngbyaceae cyanobacterium
AAGCATTCTGAGTTGAGACAGAATATGCTCCCAGTCAATTTCAGTACCGAAAGAGTGATTAATTACCATAAACCCGAAAATTTCTATTCTAATTTTGCTAAAAAAAATTAGATACCGTATTTTTCCGCAAAGGATATTTAAAAACTATTGTTGTAGTAGTGATATCACTAACACAGTATTGTATATATAGGAGGGAACACTAAACAAGAATCGCCTTGTGAGCCTTTTGTTTGCCAATTTGTATAATTATTTTATACCCTAGTATACTGAGCAACGCTATAGAGAAAAGGTAACTTTAATTTAACTTTATTGAATAATTAATTAGCTTTCTATCCAACCCAGAATAGCAGCAATCTGAAAATGCAGTGTCATAGGATCAAATGGTTTAAGAATGACACCAGCAATTTGATACTGTCGCAGAACTTGTGGGTCTATCCACCGCGCTTTAGCGCTTAACAAAACAATAGGAATGGCTTGAGTTTGGGGATTATTTCTTAGTTGCTCTATCAACCTAAAACTATTCATAGTCCTAATTGATAAATCAAGTATAATTGCATCAGGATGAAAAAGCTCTGCCCTTTGCAATCCGTCTAAAGGAGAATCAGCAATTACTACATTCCAGCCGCCCAAATCTTTGAGGCAGAGTTCGACAATTTCTTTGACACTGATTTCATCATCTATCAGTAATATCGTTTTGCTGCTAATTTCTATCTCCTTTATAGTAGTCATTAACTAGACTCCAAATAAATTAAAAATTATTTTGTTGCGGCTTAATGTACTAATAAAAATTTTTCTTCAAAAGAACTCTAGGACTTACAGCACTTTTCACCTTGATGAGGTACATTCATCTAGCCTCTAACCCCTAGTCTAAGCGCCTCTGTTCCTTTGCAAAGTGTACTGCACTCAACCGAAAAAGGCTGTATTTAGTCACGCCAGTAGGGTGCGTCAGCCCCAATAATTTCGTACACATTCAAAGATTTTCCACATCTGACGCACCTTACCCCAAGCGCCAGTTGCGTAATTCCTTTCAACAATTAACCGCCGTACCCGTAGGGAATGGGTAGGAATGTAAGTCGATAAAAGCCGATAAAACAAGATATATAGCCCCCATATAGCTTTAACTGAACTGTATTGAGGTAGGAAAGTTTTTATCGTAAAATCAGAGATTAATAAACTAAGCCAGAACGGAGAGCTAATACAACAGCCTGAGTGCGATCGCTAACATTTAGCTTAGTCAAAATATTCCGAACGTGGGTCTTGACTGTTCCCAAAGTTATCTCCAACTCTTGAGCAATATCCAGATTAGTATTGCCATTAACCATTAATCTCAGAACATCGAGTTCTCGTTGTGTGAGGGGATGGTCTAAAATTCTCTGCATTTGTTGCACAGGAACAGCACGAATCATCACGGTTTGTGGATGCAAAACCGCAACGCCAAATCTACGATCTGGAATTTGACTCAAAGCATTACTATAGAATGGCAGCAAAGTAAATCTTATGGCTTCTTCAACTGGCTCAACTTGACAAGAGTTCATATATATTGCTATTTCTAGTAAGTAAGTGGACACAATTAT
>DATNQO010000007.1:0-30258 GCA_036704005.1 Leptolyngbyaceae cyanobacterium
AAAGGTTTTTAATTTCTGTGTTTACTCCCACATTTGTCAGCCACTGCGTTGGACGGGTTCCCCGGCAATCGCGCAAGTGGCGGTACAAGATGCGCGGATTTATACTACCTGTCTTTCCGGATCAGGAGCAGTCCGCTTGACCTACTTCGTCTTTTATTTGTGCGCTTTACCGCTATTAGTTATACTACCTCAAAAGCCGCCCTTCTAGGGCGGGGCTTTAAACCCAGTTTTTCGGTAAATGTTAAGTAGGGTGTGTTACGGCCGTGTCAGGATTTGAGTATGAGCGACAGTATAAATTGCCGTAACGCACCGCTTGATCATGGTGCGTTACGCGCTGCTTTAACGCACCCTACTGGCTAGTGGCTGTTGCAGATTAATTACGAATTACGAATTACGAATTACGAATTACTAAGGCATTCTTTTAAACGTTGTGCTAAAAACTGGACATGAGGTTCTAATACAAAAGAATAATGGTGTCCGGGTACATCAATAATCTTAATTTCCTCAGCAGCCATCACAGAAAATAACTCTACCCAAACTAAAGTCGGGTCAGGAGCCATGATGTGTTTTTCTCTAGCTCTAAATACAGTAACTTTTCCTGGGTATGGCTTTCTTGTATAGGAATAAGTTGCTTTGAGTGTCCCAACTAAAACATCAAGAATGCGGCGATTATTTTGACGTTCTACCCCTGGAGGAAATATCCCCGCTTTTCTCGCCTTATTAATAATGTAATCGAGTTTTGCTTGTAACTCTAAATCCTCTATTTCTTCAGGTGTTACTAAGTTATCTTGACCAAACATTCCCCCAAACACTCTAGAAAGCACACCCACCAAATAAACATCATCAATTGGCTTTTGTTTGTCTAGTAATATGGGGACATAAGAATCTAATATCGCCAGCAAAGACACCTCTTGTCCTTGTCTACGTAACTGCTGCGCGACTTCATAAGCTACAACCCCACCAAATGACCAACCACCAAGACGATAAGGCCCTTGAGGCTGAAATTCTCTAATAGTTTTGACGTAGAGACTAGCCATATCTTCAACTCGCGTCAAAGGTTCTTCATCACCATAAAAACCTTGAGCTTGTAAGCCGTAAAATGGCTGGTCATTGCCTATATAATGGGCGAGTTTAAAATAGCATAAAACATGACCACCAGCAGGATGTACACAGAAGAAAGGCTGTTGTGTACCTTGTGCTTGAATTGGGACTAGGGGTGTATTATGAATTTGCTCGTTTGCTTGAATAACTTTCGCTAAATCTTCTATTACGGGATTTGTTAAAACTGTTGCTAATGGTATCTCTCTATCAAACACCTGCTCAATTTTAGAAGTTAAATGTAGCGCCTTTAGGGAATCACCACCAATCGCAAAAAAGTTTTCTCTAACACCTATCTTAGGTAAATGTAGAATATCAGACCAAATTTGTACTAACTTTGCTTCTACCTCATTGCGAGGTGCGACATAAGCAACCGTTTCCACAAAGCTAGATAAATCCGGTTTTGGTAATGCTTTCCTGTCTACTTTCCCACTAGGAGTTAAAGGTAGAGTTTCCAGCATGACAAAAGCGGCTGGAATCATAAAATCTGGTAGCTTTGTTTTCAGGAAATTACGCAGGCTATTAATTGCAGGTTTTGACTCCCCATAGGTTATATAAGCGACAAGCTGCTTTTCTTCTGCATTATCATCACGCGCAATTACTACAGCTTCTCTTACTTCTGGATGAGAGAATAAAACATTTTCAATCTCACCGATTTCGATTCTATAACCACGAATTTTGACTTGAAAATCGGCTCGTCCAACATATTCAATATTACCATCAGGTAAATAACGAGCTAAATCACCTGTTTTATAAAGTCGCTGAGAGTTTGAATTGGCAAAAGGATTAATGATAAACTTTTCTTTAGTTAATTCTTCTTTGTTTAAATAACCACGTGCAACACCCATACCACCAATATAAATTTCCCCAGTGTCACCTACAGAAACTGGTCTTAAATCGGCATCGAGAATATAAATCTGAGTGTTAGCAATGGGACGACCGATAGGTACAGTTTTTAGGTTACTATTTTTTTGACATTGCCAGAAAGTGACATCGATCGCCGCTTCTGTAGGGCCATATAAGTTATGTAATTCGCATTGCAAACGCTGGAAAAATCTATTTTGTAAATCTACAGGTAAGGCTTCACCACTACAAACAACTCTTTTCAAAGAAGTACATTTTTCTACATAGCGATTTTGTAAAAAGGCTTGCAGCATTGAGGGGACAAAATGTAAGGTAGTAATTCGCTCTTGAGTAATTACATTGATGAGGTAATCACTATCTTTATGTCCCCCCGGTTTAGCTATGACCAAACGTGCGCCAGTGATTAAAGTCCAGAAAAATTCCCAAACGGAAACGTCAAAGCTAAAGGGAGTTTTTTGTAATACCGTATCTGTAGAATTTAGTTGATAAGCTTCCTGCATCCACAACAGGCGATTACATATTCCCTTGTGGGTGTTCATCGCACCCTTGGGTTTACCTGTGGAACCAGAAGTGTAAATTACATAAGCTAAATTATCTGGTTGAATATTGCTGTCAGGATTAGTATTTGCTTGTGTAGAAATTTTGTCCCATTCTGCATCTACACAGATAGTTTGTGCTTGATGTGGGTAAATTTGATTTAATAATTTTTCTTGCGTTAGTAGTACCTTCACCTGAGAATCTTCTAACATATAAGCTATACGCTCTTGAGGATATTCAGGGTCAATAGGTACATAGGCTCCCCCAGCTTTGAGGATTCCTAAAAGAGATATCACCATTTCTAGGGAACGTTCCATACAAACACCCACCAGTATTTCTGGTTTAACTCCCAGTGCTTGTAGATAATGTCCTAATTGGTTGGCTCTAGAATTTAACTCTTGATAAGTCAGTTGTTGTTGTGCGAAAGTAATAGCGATCGCATCCGGTGTTCTTTCTACCTGCGCTGCAAATAACTCATGTAAACCTTGAGACAGGTCATAATCTCTCTCTGTAGCGTTCCACTCGTCAAGTAATTTATGTATATTTAAATCTATAGTCTGCATATCTTCTCACTTTGCTCAAGAAATAAAAGAATTGGCTCACGCAAAGACGCAAAGAGAAAACCCTCTGCGTCCCTCCGCGTTTAAAACCTAATCCCCTCCCAACTCCACCAACTTCCCAATGTTGAAATCTATCCGCGTCCAACCCTTCAACCGACGCAAATTATTCAACAGAAGTAGAGGAATTTGCCAATTATGTACCATCAAAAAAGGTAAAGGATCATCCGGTTTGTAAATCGCATCAGTCCCCCGCCAAATATTCCTTAACCATCTCCCCAACTGACCAAAAGAACGAATCCCCGTCAAACGCCAAACTTCGTGATAAGTCCAATAAGTAGGCTTACTCGTCGCCAATGGCTGTAAAGTTTCCGTCGTCGCTTCCTGACTCAGATATGCCTCTGCCACCTGGGGATGGTCGTAAAATGTAGTAATCGCTGAGTGTGTGCGCGGGTTACACTCAATGGCGTAAACTGTCCCGTCCTCTGCTTGGATGAAGTCAAAAGAAATCTGTCCTGTCAGCTTGAGTTCCTTGACAAAACGCTTTACCCATTCCCTAATTTGCGGGTTGTCTACATTCTCATAGTTGACTTGAAACGCCGAAGATTCACAACAGCAATGTAGCCTTAATTCCCCATCCCGGACGGTGCTATGGGTACAAAATTCCTTTCCGGGAATAAATTCCTGCATAATCCAGGGTTTTTCTTGACTAATTGGCAAACTTCTCACGAAAGCTGCTGTTTCCTCTGGCGTAGCGCAGGGGAGTTTGGTTAAGTCCAAGCGCCGCACTGAGTCGTAGGGAATGCTTTTGAGGATGTATTTACGAGACTCGCCGGAAAAGTCAAAGTTAATTACTTGTTCTGGCGAGGTAATTTTAAAAGATTTGGGTACTGATAAACCAAGCGATCGCGCCTTCTCTACCAACGCAAACTTATCATCCAACATTTGGGTAACATCTGCGTCAAAGTGAAACACTTCGCAATAACGCGATAATTCCGGTTTAGCTAAGGAGTCATAATAGCTACCCACCGGACTAGTCACAGGAACGTAAACATCAATATTTTCTTGTTTGACAATATCTACCAAAGCCTGAATATAAGCTTGGGGGTTTTCCTGGGGTGCGGGAACTGTATAAAACTTATCCACCGCAGCAGAAAAACGATGACCAGTCAACCAATATTTATGAGTCTCCAACAAGACAACTCTGTGTCCAGCAGCATGAAATGACCTAGCTAATTGTAAAGCCTTGGTCATTTTCCCACCACTGATGAGAATGTTTTGTGGATGCGCCGCTTGGACTTTTTGCGCTCGAAAAATGAGCCAAGAAATAAAAACTATACTGGCATTAATTGGCAATGCTAATAATAGCAAAGTCAAAGTACCAATATTTTGTAAAATTGCCGCTACTCTTGCCTGCAAAGGAACAGACGGTGTAGCAGGTGAGGAAGAAAGCGAGATAGATTGTGCCATAGTATCAATTCAAAATTCGAGCATTCAAAATTCAAAACATCAAAGACTATAAAAGTTTCTGAGTTTGAATAATTACGAATTACGAATTATCGTCAACCCATCTCGCAACGGCAATAATACTTGTTCCACACGCGGGTCATTAGCTACTGTACGATTAAATTGAGCGATCGCTTCACCATTCACACTGCGTTCTTGTGCAGATAAATAAACTTCCCCTTGCAGTAAGGTATTATCCACGCAAATAAACCCATCCGCCGCTAACAAACCGCTATCTAGCAACTTGTGGAAATAAGCTACATACTCTTTCTTATCTGCGTCGATAAACACTAAGTCAAAAGATTCGCCAGCTTGCGCTAACCTATCAAGGGTTTCCAAAGCTCCACCCAATTCTACACGAATCTTTGCACCGTGGGGAGACTGTTGAAAAGCCTTTTGTCCAATCTCCGCCGCATAGGGGTCAACCTCACAAGCCACCAAAACCCCATCCTCTGGTAATGCTTCCGCCATCGCCAACGCCGAATAGCCAGTAAACATCCCAATTTCCAACACCCTTTTAGCCTTGGTCATGTGAACAAACATCTTTAAAGTTTGTCCTTCTATATGACCAGAAAGCATTTCCTGTTCTAGAGGACGGACAGTCGTCCCCCCGTTAAAGTGTGCATCCCAAGCTTCTGTGGCGGTTGTTTTCGCCAACGCCGCCAGTTCAGCCGATTCTGGTGTGGTACATTCTTCTAAATAAGGGTCTAAACCTGCTGCTAAACGCCAAGCTTGATTAATCTCTGCTACCAATTGTGCAGGTAAATCTGCACGTTGGTTAACCTCTTTAACTATAGCCTCTAACTTTTTGGTTAAAATCCCCAGTGGTGTAACAGGTCTAGCTGTCGGGACAATTACATTTGTCACGTCGTTTTGCTCCCAATTGAAAATTAACAGTGGTAAGGGTGTAGGGGTGTAAGGTGTAGGGGGATGAGGGGTATCAAGTAAATAAAAACTTTCCCCCCACTTCCTAGCCTCTAACCTCTAGCCTCTACTTCACACTCCCAACTAACTCTTTCTGATAGACGGGATACACATCTACACCTTCACCACCACGGGGATAGCTGGTACAAAGTTCTTTATGGTCAGCTAGTGCTGCGGCTAATTCTTCTCTGGTTAAATCATTAACGAAGAAACAACTACCAATAGGTCTAGGCATGGCGGCTCTTAGTAAACCATCACGAGTTAATGTGATAGATTCAGTAGCACGCCACAATAGTTCTTCATCCAACATGGGATGGTCGAGGGATAAACCAACGCGACTCATCAAGCCTAAAATGCGATCGCGTTCTGCTATTGTAATGTAACCTCTGCGGGCGGCGATCGTTGCCGATAAAGCCATATCCACATTCACGGCGTGACCGTGGAACATGGGGACACGTGGCGCAAGTTCCAATGTCGGACTCCAAGTGTGACCGTAAGCAATTACCCTATCTAGGTCTAACTCGTGCAAGTTGGGAACTTCCAACTCCAGCATCTTTTGAATAGCTTTGTAGGTCAAACGATGAGCTATTTCTTTAATCTCTGGAGTTGCATCTATATTGCCAAAATGAGTCCGTAGCAATTCTTCGCCGTACTCTTCCAACAATTCAAATACTTCTTGATGAGCAACTACAGCAATTTTTACTAACTCCGCCATCCCGTTACGTACTTGGTCTGTGGGTAGAGTACGTAGCAAGGAAAAGTCTAAGAATACTTTGCGGGAAGCATGATAAGCACCTAAACGGTTTTTCAGCTTGCGATGATTAACTGCTACTTTAATTGCCACACTAGCATCGATTAAACCAATTAAAGTAGTAGGAATGCGGATGTAATTGCTGCTGCGGCGGTATGTAGAGCAAGCAAAACCTACAACATCCGTAATTAAACCGCCACCCACTACTAATACTGGTTCTTTACGAACTAATTTAAAATCTGCGAAGACATCTATAACTTTCTCAAAAGTTTGAATAGTCTTATCCGGCTCGGTAATGGTAATGGGAAATAATCTCAGTTCAATACCGTAATATTGGAAATATTGCTGAATTTGCTTACCATACAACTGACTCACGTTAGCATCAACAATTGCCAAGCATCGTCCAAAACTCTTATATACGTCTGCTAACTCGGAATTTTTGATTTCAAAAATCCCATCAACATACACCAAGTCATACTCAATCTTTTCGTAACCTTCTACATGAAAAGACGATTCTTTAGCTTCAAACTTTGTTTGGACGATACTCATAGTCTCTTGTCTCTTAAGTGCGATACATGAACGTCAGGGTCTGTCTAGAAGTTGTTAATTATATGAAACTTCTAGCTAAGTAAGAATTTATTTGCAGCAGGAATATCTCTAATTTCTTTTATGAAAAAAGAGCTAATACACAGCAGCATCTATATAATCACCAAAACTTAACCATGCCAAATCAGAGCGCTAAAAATTTTGTAGTTGCGCCTGCGTTGTAGGCATAAAGGGAATTTGCTAGTTTTGGTTAAACCTCAGAAACACAGCCTTGGCAAACTAAAAAATATTTCTATGATTGCTGACTGATAATTCTAGGTATTCAAATGGTTGACGGAATAATCGCAGGCAAAAATCAAACACAACTAGTAGTAATAGATTTACTAGCTGAAGTTGCTTAATATTTGCTTAACATTTTCAAACATAACACTATTTATTAATTTTGCATATATTTTTGACAAATTTTTCTGAACATTATTTCTTAAACTATTCATAATCTTTACTTGCAAAACATCCAACTTACGCCAGAACAAATTCGAGCAATTCAATTTGATTACTAAATGAATAGTAAACAAATTCAACTGCTGCCGAATTAGGATAATTTGTCAAAATACCCAGCACAAATTAGCCTCTTTTTTCATAAAAAAGGTTTGCGCTAAGACATCAGCCGCTAATTGTCAACACAAGGGTAGACATTCAAATCTAGAAAATTCCCTCGGATGAACGCGGCAAGAATATCATCAGTAATTGCTGAAGCTTAAAATTATACAATTTAAAGCAACAAAACTTAATGATATTTCTCTCATTTTTCATTTAACAATTGGCAACCAAATCCACGTAAATAGAGGATTTAGTAAATAAATTAGCAATAATAGGCTATGACAGGCATTTTACTGCTGTGAGAGCTTAATATCGCTTTACATTTCTCAATGTACCATTCTTTGTCAAACCCTGCACTTAGCCAAAAGATACATTTGATTAAAGTAGTGATAAGCATAGGAATTTTATATCATTATTGTGTACATACAAGTACAATTACTTATTGACAATTGAGCGCTGAGGCGAAATTAATGCACCCACTCCCCGGCCTACTTCAGCAATCGTAAACCACTCAGGGTGACTAACACTGTCGAACCCTCATGACCAATTACGCCAATGGGTAGGTTAATATTTCCCAGGAAGTTGCCAATTAACAATAAACCAATAAACCCCAAGGCTATAACTATATTTTGCTTGACGATCGCTTGCGATCGCCTGCCCAATTTCATCGCCACATCAATCTTCTCTAACCTATCCGCCATCAATACTATATCTGCGGTTTCCAACGCCACATCACTACCAGCCACACCCATCGCAATACCTACCGATGCTTGTGCTAGCGCTGGCGCATCATTAATTCCATCCCCCACCATCGCCACTGTTTGATACTTTGCTTGCAACTGGCGAATTACATCTAACTTATCTTCCGGTAAGAGTGAGGCAAATACCTGATCAATTCCCACTGCTTGCGCCACACTCTCGGCGGTGCGTTGATTATCCCCCGTAATCATGACAATTTGTTCTAATCCCAACTTCCGCAACCGAGCAATAGTTGCAGCCGCCTCTGGGCGAATCATATCTGCGATCGCAATTACACCAATTACGTTATACTCATTACTCCCCCCTTGCGCCACCCAAACAACTGTTTTACCCTCCTGTTCCAGTGATGGCGCTACTTCTACCACCTCCTGCGGTAACTTATTCGCATACTGCTGAACAAAAGCTGCATTCCCGACAATTATTTGTTGATTATTCGCAGTACCGACAATGCCCTGTCCTGGTATCGCTTGTACCTCAACCGCCCTTACCCAATCTAAGTTACTAGCCGCCTGAACGATAGCTTGAGCAATGGGATGTTCTGAGGATGACTCTAAAGCTGCTGCTACCTTTAACACATCATCTTCTGTATAATTACTAGCGGCAATCACTTGAGACACCTGCACTTGTCCTGTGGTGAGAGTACCAGTTTTATCGAAAGCGATCGCCCGAACTTTACCAATCTTCTCCAACTGTGCGCCATTCTTAAACAAAATCCCCTGTCTTGCACCATTGGCAATACCCGATAATAAAGTCGGCATAATCGCCGCCATCAGCGCACAGGGAGAAGCCACCACCAAAAAAGTCAAAGCACGGTAAATAGTTGTTTCCCAGTCCCAACCCCAAATAAACGGCGGTAAAGTTGCCAATAACACCCCAGCAATCACAATCACCTTTGCATATCCCTTCTCAAAACCCTCGATAAACTCTTGAGAAAGCGGCGCTTCCGTTTGTGCTTGTTCCACCAAACGAATTACCCGTTGAATTAAACTACTGGCGGCTGGTTTGTGTACCTTCAACCTCAAAGCCCCATAACCATTGATTGTCCCAGCAAAAACCTCTTCCCCTACCGTCTTTTCCACAGGTAGAGACTCACCTGTAATTGCCGCTTGATTAATGGTGCTGTAACCAGACACAATAATACCATCGGTGGGGATTAACTCACCCGGCTTAACCACAATCTCATCCCCCACTTGCAACTGGTTGATGGGAATAGTTTTTTCTCCAGTTTGGTTGACAATTGTGGCTGTATCTGGTGTCAAACTCATCAAACTGCGGATACTCTTCTCCGTGCGGCGCATAGCGTAGCCTTCCAACGCCCCACTGATGGCAAAAATGAGAATTAAAATCGCCCCATCAATAATTAAATGATATTCCCTACGCCACAAACCCAAAGCAGCAGCACCAAGGGCGGCGACAATCATCAACAAATCTACATCCAGTTCCTTCTCCTTAATCAGCGTCGTTAACCCCTCACGGGCGCTTTCATAACCACCAATCACATAAGCAGCAGGTAACAGCAGCAACGCCAACCCCAACCATCCCAAAGACAAAGCGAACCATCCGAAAAATAACAGCACCCCACAAACCAGGGCGGCTAAGGTATCAGCGTGTTCTTGAGTGAATTGATGAAGACGTTGCGGGTAAAGCATGGAAGTTGTCCCAGTCAGGAATACCTTTACCGTAAACCTTGACATTAATGTTAAGGTCAATCCCCAACTTTGCCTAACAACACTGAAGCAAGTTGAAAAATGTGCTACCCGAAGGAGAGAATTAAAAAAGAATGTTGATATCGGTATGTAGGAGGATAGATGATGTCATCGTCGGCAAACGTGGCTTTAAATAGTCGTTTAACTGTGGAAATTAAGGGATTGAAGAACCAAAAAGGCAGCTTACGCTTGAGTTTGTTCTCCAATGAGCAAGGCTTTCCCAATCGGAGCGATCGCGCCATTGCTTTTCGTTGCGTTGAGGCCAAAGAAGCACCCGTTTCCGTAACATTTGATCAACTCGCTCCCGGTCGTTACGCAGTTGCGGTAATCCACGATGCCAACAATGATGGTAAGCTGAATACAGGCATTCTAGGCATTCCCAAAGAAGGGTTTGGATTTTCGCGCAATCCCAGAATTGGCATAGGTGCGCCCAGCTTTCAAGATACAGCCATCTCAGTTACGGGAGAAAGCACTATTCAGATTAAGCTGAATTATTTACTGTAATTTTCTGTCTTGAAAGTGGGAAGTGAAAAAACCACTTTCATGATTAGTTGTAAAATTTTTTGTCGTGACTGTCTTGAAAGTCTTTTATTATTTTTAATTGATGAACTTGATATTTCAGAAATATAAAATTCTTATCTGTAGGGTGGGCAGTGCATCGGCATATTATCTTTATGCTGGTTAATACCCAGCCTAAAGAAGAATTTGCTAGAAATTCATAACAAAAACACAACCAAACATAAAAAGTTTTCTTCCCTACTCCCTACTAATATAAAACTGCTCCAAGTTATTTAAACCCAGAGCAGCTTTAGTAGAATAGATACAAGATTTAGACCTTGAAAAGAACTAAACCTTATACCATTTCTCTATGAAGTTGAGCTTAATATTGCTTTCTATAACTCACGCAAAGGCGCATTCGCGTAGCGTCTCGTGGAGAAGACGCAAAAGTTGCTGTAATTATATTAAGCTCATTGTTAGAGAGATTTGGTATTAGCAACTATTTTCTGTAATATTGTTGCAATTTTCTTACAATCAAATGACAATTTTACAGGTAGAAAAACGGTTAAATTTTTATCTTCTTAACCTTGTGAGCTTCCGCCCTTGCGACCAGCTTCACGAGCTTCTTCAGAAGTGAACTCATGAGCAGTACCTTTTTCATGAGCAGCTTTTCCACCCTTCTGTCCAGCTTCACGAGCTTCTTCAGAAGTGAACTCATGGGCAGTACCTTTTTCATGAGCAGCTTTTCCACCTTGGCTGGCGATTTCGCGTTGCTTGTCCTCATCCATAGAGGCAAAACCACGGTTGCTAGTATCTGACATAGTATAACTCCTTGTACTTAATCAAAGCTGTTTAACTGTTTGAACAGTAAAAGCTTTGAAGTGATTGACATTCAGAAGCACATCAATGTCTATAAGTTAGCTAGATTAACCGTTGATATTCATTGCTCTTTAGGTATAAATAATAATAACCAAGCCTTAACTTTAGAGGGGTGTTAAGGTCAAGTTTTCGGCTCATCAAAACTAAAAATCAAGAGCTTGGACAAGGGTGTAGGGGTACAGGGATATAGGGGTGTAAATCTTTAAAACCCTTAAACCCTTAAACCCTGCCTCAACAGCAAACTTTGATGCGTAAGTCATGGAAGTATAAGGATTGTGAACGCCATTCCCCCTATACCCTTACTCCCAAACTTGTGCGTAAGTCCTGACTATGAAGGATTTACACTGATGGAAGTGCCATTTGTTTCAGGCTCAGTAGTTGCACCAACTGCCATGAGTGCAGACCATTCACTGACGCGGTTATCATCTAGAACGGCTCGGACTCGATAAGCAAGCTGAGTTTTATGTACTAATAGGATTAAATCTCGGTTGAGTAAGCCTTGTGATTTGAAGTTTTCGTTTGATGCAGCTTGGAGACGAAAACAGCGATCGCTTTGACGTTGTAAATCTGGAGACTCACCGTCCACAAGCACCTTTTGCAGTTCGTACTCTTTAGCCCCTGGATAAGGTTCCCAGCAAAGATTCCAGTAGGTTGACCAGTTAATTAAATTTGTTGTTGATTCCTTAACCTCATCCGACAAAGTAGAAACAAGTCCGGTAACTGGAGGTTGTACGACTTGCGGCGACTGGGAATCAACCTGCTGTGCAGCTATAGATGAACCGACATCAAAACCTAATATCAGCCCGAATATCAAAGTGAGTAGCACAACCAATCGTAGGCATCGTAAAGGCACTAGGGGGAGGATTTTAAAATTCATAGCCATGCAAAACTTAACTGCTTAACCCAATTCTTCAAAATTAGGCATCAGATGCAGCAAAAGAAAATCCTGCTACATCTAAAACCCATGAATTGCGAATTGCAAATTCGACTTATATCAAGTCGGACTAAATTAATGAGGATGTGGTTGGTTTGGTGGGTAATTGGTAATAGCTAATTGGTAATTTTCTACCATTAGCAATTACCAATTACCAACCCCCAAGATATGATAACCGTCCAAGCGGACATTATTTACCATTCCACACGTGAAATGAGACTGCCATTATCGGCATAGATAATTCTCGAACGGATATGCGTTCTGGGAGCTAGTGTGGAATTGAAGACACCGCTTTTTTGTCCCACGGCTGATCTGTTGCCTATATCTGCACGGAATATAACAACGTTAGGTCCTATCCCTACGTCATCACCTAGCCTAGTTTCCGGGCCATTATCAACACCATTGATAACCTGCCTACCACCATGAATTAGAGTACGAGGCCCATAACCATTTCCATTACCAACAGTCACAGTAGTTGTCGCTAAAGCATGAAAGACAACATCGTTTGCTATACCGGCAAGTATCCCAATGTTAAAAGGTTGACCCTCATCAGCACGGATGGAAATTCTTTGACCTAGTTTTTGATCTAAAGCTGCACGAGAATCTGCCATTCTCACATCGCCGATGATGCGGTTACGGAAGTTTGGATCGCGAGTAGTAACCCCACCTATGGTTGGCAAAACGCTTACTGGGTTACGAGGGGTGGATGGGCCAAAATTTATCCCTGTAACGTTTGACGGATCAGCTAGGGCTAAATTTGTATAACCTTCGGCCAATGACTGATTAACTGCAATTACACCCTGCATCAATGCAACATCGGCTTCTGTCAAGTTAGACACTTTGCCCAAACTGCCACTAGTAGCTTCTAGGTTACTAGTAACATTTTTACCTGGGAGGACAACTTTACCAGAGGGTAAGGTAACACCAGGGCCAACCCGCGAGAGAAAATTGACTACGGTGTTGAACTCTATAGTTGCACCGTCTATTTCAGCGTTGAAGGCGATGAATGTCTCTGGCTGAGTGTTACTAAACTGAACACCGCTCACGGGGTCAGTAAAAGGCCCGGTTGAGCCAGTAAGACCGATTTTGGCTGCACCTTTGACAGTGGCCATGTGTGCCAAGATGACTCGCTCACCAATAGTTGCCCCCGCTACTGAAGGTGTAATGTTCACTTGGTCTTGGACGTTGGATCCGTTATGGATAATGATGGGGCCATTAGTAGCATTTAACCGAGAAAATGGTGCAACGTAGACTTTTTCCCCCAAGGTAATATTTGCGGGATTGGTAATTATCGCAGCTGGGTCAATAAAAGTAGCTGATGTTGAGGCTGCTGTACTGGGACAGATAGGTCGGTTAACTGCCGTTGGACTACACGAAGCAAGGGTTGCAAGCGCTGGTTGTGCATCTACCTGTATAACTAGGACAAACGCAAGGATAATTGCAGTAAAGGCACTAAAAATTGTGCGAGGTTTGAACATTGAAAGAAGGCTCCTCACGAGCTATGGAGTATTTATTTGCGGAATAATTTGTGTTAACGAGGAAGAGATACTATTCAGCGTCGCCTATGGTGAGCGAAACGCCAGGCCAATCTGAGGAATTAGCAAAAAATCATATTGCCATAATTCCCCTTTTCAACTCTTTCCTACTTGCTTATAAGATAGAGAATTAACCGCCCCAAAATCCGTTCAACAAGTTATAAACGTTGAGAAATGTCACCAAGTCATCTATCAGACCAACAATAATACCAAGAAGTGATATTTGTGGAATTGTTGTTGTTGCGGAGGCAACTGCATTATTATATACAGTCTCCCAAGCATCCGGCCCGGTAGCCGTTTGTCCGTAAACTTGTGTACTGACAGCCAAAGTAAAGCCAAGCGCAGCTAGACCGGCTAGTATTGTGCGACGTTTTAACATTATTATTTGATACCTGATAGTTTGCCAAGTTTGTTTGACAGGGTAAACCGAAAAGGTAAGGGAAAAGTGGAAACTTTTCAATTTACCTGAGCTAATGACTCACAATTATTACAAGCAGCGATTAGCAGCTTACTTTTAAAGTATTTTAATATTATTTAGTAATTTAAGCTAGATATTTTGATATTAATAAAATTTATATTTCTAATAAAAATGCGTTTCAACATATCGTTTAAAACTTTTTAGATTACATAAGTATTGGCTACAAAAAGTATCTACCTGAAGATAGATTATAAATTTTACTCAAATTAAAATATCTTTTAAAAGAAGATACTAGACATAGGTAGGACAGCAAAAAGCCCATAAAAAAAGGCTTACAGCCCTTTATACTAATAGTTTTATAACTGTTTATGCGCTATTTTACCTGGCAAAGATAGTAACTGATATTATATTTTGCCAGTATCCTTTGTGTGAATATATGGTGGATTGAATTTGCATATTAAAATATCTATGACTAAATTATTTTGGTTCTTCCGGTAATTTTATTAGCAGCAAAGACGAAAGTTAAAACCAGCCAAAGGTGTAACGTAATTTTGTCATATCAGCAAAAGCGAGCGATCGCATTCATAAATGCTTCGCCACTTATGTATAATAAATAACTTACCAACCAGAATTTACCGACCTCTATAAAAAGTTGACAATACCCAGGCGCAACACTTCTCTGGTAAAATCACACGAATATCCGATAGTTGCATCAGCCAGAAACTTGCCAGCCAAAGATTCCTTAGTTACCCCATAACCCCCAAGAATTTCCACGGCTGTTTGTGCGTTTTTGATTGCCACATCGACAGCAAAAGTCTTAGCTGCTGGTGCTTTTACCGTAGCTGCAAGTTGGGGAGAAGTTTCTGTCGTGCTTGCTGCATCCCAAACCATAAGCCTTGCAGCTTGGGTGTTAATCATCATATCCGCTAGTTTTAGCGCCACTGCTTGATGTTCAATAATCGGACGACCCCAACTGATTCTCTGCTTGGCATAATTCAAAGCATACTCATAAGCAGCACGAGCCAAACCAACATAAGAAGCAGCCAGTCCAATAGCTACTTCTGGAAGTAACATCAGTAATTTTGCCGCTTCCCCTTCTTGTCCAATGAGATTTTCTACCGGAACGGCGACGTTATCTAAACAAATTTCACCATGATGAGAAGCTTTCCAACCAATCATTTGAGTCTTTTTGCCAAACTTAACTCCTGGTCTATCAGCCTCGACGTAGAAGATAGACAAACTTTCATGCAATGGTTTAGCGATCGCAGTTCGAGCAATGATAAAGTAGGCATCGGCAATTCCCCCATTTGTGACTAATGAAGATTTTGTGCCATTAAGGATGTATACATCACCGTTTCGGACAGCAGAGGTTTTTATGCCGATGTTGGAGTCGGGAATTGGGCAGAACAAATCAGAAGTGGCGACATTAGGTTCACTTTCTGCGGCGCTAAACAGATGGGGTGTTTCAGAATTAATAAATGATAGTATACGTTTTTGTTGTTCCTGGGTTGCTACCCTAGTAACAAACAGCGACATAGCAGCGTTGAGATTGAAATAACTACAAGCAATGCTGGCATCAACAGCGCCTATCTCTTCCAGAACTATAGCCAAATCTATACACTTGCCGCCTCTACCCCCTAACTCCTTTGGTAGCATCAAGGATATGAATCCCAAACCTGAACCTTTATAGAAAATAGATTTACAAAATTCCCAAGGTTCGATTTCAGGATTGTTGGACTCTTCGATGATGCGAACAATAGGCTCAATTTCATTTTGAGCAAAGTCACGAGCTTGGTTCTGCAAAATCTGCTGTTCTTGAGTCAGGCTAAAGTCAATCATATTTATCCTTGGTTGATTTCCAGACCATAAATACTTAACCTCGTCTGAGGTATTAAAGCTTACTGTGGCAAAATTTACTATTATTTATTTAATTTCTCGATTAAGTTACTATTTAATCCATTTAACAGAAGAAATACATGATATTTCTGTCAATTACACAGGTGGATAGAAATATGCTTTATACCTTTACAATTTAAAATATTCAAAATTTATCAGCAATGAATAATATTTTGATTCGCTTAACATTTTTTTACTTTCCACCGAGAGTGATGAAAGAGCGATAAGATATATTGCAGCACTAGTGGCAAAATGCGCCGACTCAGACATGATAGGGATGAGTAAAAATTTTCATCCCCAAGGAGCGCCGAGTAAATTGGAAAGTCGTATAGAAAAAATCTTGGTGGTAGACGACGAAGCAAGCATTCGCCGGATTTTAGAAACGCGCCTTTCGATGATTGGTTACGATGTGATTACAGCTGGTGACGGCGAAGAAGCGTTGACTACTTTTCGCAAAGTTGATCCTGATTTAGTGGTTTTAGATGTGATGATGCCAAAGCTAGACGGCTACGGTGTTTGTCAAGAAATCCGCAAAGAATCAGATGTTCCGATTATCATGCTGACAGCTTTAGCGGATGTTGCTGACCGAATCACAGGTCTGGAATTAGGTGCTGATGATTATATTGCCAAACCCTTTTCTCCGAAAGAGTTAGAATCGAGGATTCGTTCAATACTGCGGCGGCGCTTGAGTAAAACTAGTGCTGAGGGTATTCCCCGTTCAGGGATCATCGAAATAGACAATCTGAAAATTTACACGAATAAGCGCCAAGTCTACAAAGGAAACGAGCGGATTCGTTTAACAGGTGTAGAATACAGTTTGCTAGAGTTACTGGTAAGCCACAGTGGAAAATCATTTTCTCGTGGAGAGATTTTGCAACAGGTCTGGGGTTACAGTGCAGAACAACACGCGGATACTCGTGTGGTAGATGTGCATATCTCAAGGTTGCGATCGAAGTTAGAAAATGACCCCGAAAATCCAGAATTTATTTTGACAGCTAGAGGGACGGGCTATCTTTTTCAACGCATTACTGAATCAGAGCATGAGCTATAAAACAATACAGTTCAGTTAAGCTCCCCCCGCCTGCGGCGACCCCCTTTGCAAGGGGGGAATTAGGAAAAATCCCTAACCCTCCCCTTGTAAAGGGGAGGGTTAGGGAGGGGTAAAAAATATTTGCTACATCAATCATGACTTTTAAAACATCCTCTTAAACCAAGCTTAATATTTTCCTAACAGGCGATATTAGGAATAATGTGGTCTTCGCTACGCTATTAAATTAGCTTATTAAGATAAAATTGCTCAATGAGTGTAATGAAGTTACGGATTTTCATTCAGTCACAAAATAGGAGCAGCAATGACTATAGAAACCGCTAAAATTATCTTATGGGAAGAGAAACAAAAAGATTACCTAAAAAAGTTTTATGATTTACAATTTGTTCCCAGGGTGGGAGAAGAAATATACCTAAATAGAGAAAATTGGAGGGTAACTAGAATTGAACATGATATAGAAGTAAGTGAAATTAATATTTATATAGAATTAGTTAAAAAAGTGAAGCAGGATAAAATTTCAGATTCCGAAAAAACTAATAAATAAGCGTGAATTTAATTTGTAGCTAATGCCAACCTCTTTGTTAAGAGGTTATTTATATAATGTAAATAAAATTACTATAAGCTTTGTGAGCGGCGATCGCTCTTGTGCTAGGTTACTCTTAACCAAATTCATCCAAAAATTTAAATTAGATTAAACTCTTGTAGGGTGGGCTTCTTGAGCGTCCTAGTTACGTAAGTTAAATATAGAACAACTCACGTATTTTTTCCTTTTATCAAAAAATTTATGCAGATTATAACCAAGTTTTCAGGTAGGATTTTAACACTGTTTCCTACCCGAAGGGGTTGGTCAATCTGTTCAAGGTTAATTTTTCTAAGCCACTGCATAGCTTAGAGGCATTAGTATTAATTAGGGCTAAATTTTAATTTTATATTTAAAACTACATCTGTCTGTAGATATATAATTTTTGCATCCAAAGGAAGATTTGCAAAATTATTTGAGTGGATGCTATTCAAATACCGATGCTTAATCATGCTCAGAAGTTCATAATATATATAGATAGAATAGTTAAATAATTAACAAGGTGTTGCAGAACGCCAGAGTTATTCCTAAGAGTACAGCTATATTAAATTACTAATGGAAGTTGTTTACTGGAATTACATAATTGCTCATAGCATTACTGCATTTTCATACTTGGGTATCCCCATAGTCATAGCAGTTTTATTTAGCAGAACTAAAGCAAATGTGCCTTCTCAATTTTGGTTAGCCTTTTTCTTATCAGGTGCATTTATCTTGTTTTGTGGATTTCATCATGCCTTAGCGATATTTGAGCCGCATATGCAAGTGTCTTTGCTGCACTTAGGCGTACTCAACATAATGGCATTTATTTCTTTGTCTACCTTAATTTGGTTGATGCCAACCGCTTATCAAATTGTAGAGGTAATTGCCAAATTTCAAGAAGATGCCCGTCAACTTCAACGCAGCCAGCAGATGCAACACCTATTTTTAGATCAAGGCCCATTTGGAGCTTATATCAAAGATGAACAATCTAGAGTAATTTACTACAATCAAGAAATACAATCTAAATTTTTGGTAGGGCCAGTTGAATGGCTAGGAAAAACGGATAGAGAATTTTTGCCAGATCCAGAAGAGGGGCGGCAGGTCATGGAAAACGATCAAATCGTTTTGAAGAGTCAACGCCCATTAAAGTTGATTGAAGAGGTAAAGATACCGGGTAGTAAACAACCATATTACTGGCTATCATTTAAATTTCCCTTTAACGACCATACAACGGGAGAGCGTCGCATCGGCGGGATTAGCATAGATATTACAGAATCTGTAGAAGCGCAAAGACAGATTGTCGATTTAAGTCGGCAATTAGAACAAAAAACTTTAATATTAGAAGCCAAAAATCAGCAAGTTACATATCTGTCAGATATGGTGAATATGCTGTATACTTGCGAGTCTGAAGATGAAGTGTATCAAGTGGTTGCTTTGACTTGTACTAAGCTTTTTCCTAGTATGAGTGGTTGTATCAACATAATTGCTAATTCCAAAAATTATGTTGAGATGAAGAGTTTTTGGGGAGGAGAAAAGCAAAGTAAAGAAATATTTTCGCAATCTGATTGTTGGGCATTGCGGAGAGGTAAATTAAACTTGTTATCGCCTCATAACAGAGGGTTGATTTGTAGCCATTTAAAACAACCTGTGAGCGGCGCACATTTATGTGTACCATTATTAGGACAAGTTGAAGTATTAGGTTTTTTACATATCCATGCCCTTGAAGAAATTGGCACAGAAGAACAACAAATTGCTGAGATAATTGCTAAATACTTAGCCTTAGCGCTGAATAATCTGTTAATGAAACAACGTTTAACCCATGATAACTTGCGCGATGGGTTGACCCAACTATTTAATCCTAGCTATCTGCAAACCATCACTGAGCAGAGGTTAGCGGAGGCTGAACGGTTGGGGCAGACCCTTGGTGTTGTTTTTCTTGATATCGATAATTTCAAAGCGTACAACTCGCGCTATGGGCATTTAACTGCCAACATTGCTATTAAAGCATTAGCGAAGCAACTTGTAAAATCTATCCGCTCCTTTGACATTGCTTGTAGATGGGGTGGTGACGAATTTGTGATTATTATGCCTAATGTTACGCAGGAAACCCTCACTGAGCGAGTAGAACAACTTAGGCTAGAGATTTCTCAAATGCAAGTTGAGGATGGGGATCAGATTCTTGAAAGTATTACCGCCTCTTTTGGCATAGCTGTATCCGAGCCTGGGATCACAGTTAAGGATTTGCTGCATCGAGCAAATCAGGCGATGCTTGAGGCAAAGCGAACTTTTAAGAATCAGGTTGCTGCGTACACAAGCACCCATCACTAAATTTGGCTTCTGTGCAGAGAACATCGTTTTCAGAAGTGGTTGAATCACAATATTTCTAAGCAGATTGTTCAGGATGCTAAACAACATAATGCGGCGCTGGCTTTTGAGGACTTGACTGGGATTAGAGACAATCTCAACGAGAAACCCACAAGCAAAGTTGAACGCCGTAGGACTAATAATTCGGCTTTTTACTTAATACTAAAGATAAAGTTTTTAACAACTCTGATAATGTGTAGGGCTTGGGCAAAAATGCTTTAATACCAACGCTAGAAACCTCAGTTATTTTTTCATTAGTTGCTAGCCCACTGGTGGCAATGATTTTGATACGTGGATTAATTCTTTGTAAGGCGCGAATAGTTGTAATGCCATCCATGTCAGGCATCATTAAATCCATTAACACTGCACTAATTTTATCTTTGTGTTTGACATAGACTGAAAGCGCTTCGATACCATTAGAGGCGGTCAATACCTGATAGTTATAATCAGCAAGGGATATCTGAGTAATTTCCTGAAGCGAGAGTTCATCATCTACAACTAATATCAACTCTCCATTGCCTGTGAGCAGTTCACTGTCTTGTGTTACTTGTTGTTGCTGTTGTGTATTTGTGAGTGCTGGTAAATATACTTGAAATTGGCTACCTTGACCTAGTGAGCTTTCAACATTGATAAAACCGCCATAATTTTTGACAATTCCCATGACCGTTGACAAACCTAAACCTGTGCCTTTGCCAGTTTCTTTAGTTGTAAAAAATGGTTCAAAAATTCTTTCTAAGATTTCTGGAGCAATACCAATACCAGTATCAACCACAGAAATTACAACATAATAGCCAACCTTTGCTTCAAAGAAGCTTTGAGCAGAGATTTCATCAATAAATTTATTTGTAGCACAAATTTTTAATGAACCACCATAAGGCATAGCATCACGAGCATTAATGCACAGGTTCATCAGCACTTGCTGTAACTGGGTTGGGTCTGCATAGACAGCCCATAAATCTGGGGGTAATTCTGTAGTAAAGTTAATTGATTTAGGGAAAGTTTGTTGGATAATATGATGAATTTCGGCAACTACGTGCTTAATTTGTAAAATGATGAGTTTGCCTGATACACCCTTAGCAAAGGACAATACTTGTTTGATTAAATCAGCACCACGCTGAACATTGGTATCTAAGATTTTGAGTAATTCCTGAGTCTGTTGGTCAGAAAACTTTTTTTCTAATAATTGTAATGACATTAATATAGGTGAAAGCACGTTGTTGAGGTCATGAGCAATTCCACTTGCTAATATGCCGATACTTTCTAAGCGTTGAGCGCGGAGAAATTGCGATTCTATTTGTTTTTTTTGTGTGATGTCGGTGTTACTCACTAAACAGGATTTAGGCTGTCCTTGTTCATCACGGACTAAAGTCCAACGACTTTCTACAATAATTTTCTTGCCGTCTTTAGTTATTTGATTGATTTCACCTTGCCAAAAACCTTTGTCAGCTAATGCAGCATGAATTTTTTCAAGTAACTGTAAGCTTTCTTCAGTGTTGAATAAAAGATTAATGGCATTTTGTCCAATAGTTTCTTGTTCGAGCCAACCATAAAGATGCTTTGCACTTTGATTCCAAAATAAAATCTGGTTGTTTAGGTCTTGTACAAGAATTGCGTCTGTGGCAATATCCAGTAATGTGGCTTGTTGGTGAATTTTAATTTCTGCTTGTTTGCGTTCGCTAATGTCCATGACTACGCCAACCATGCGTACTGCTTTTCCCGATTGGTCATAAAATACTTGACCCTTACTACCTAGCCAAAGTATTTCATCAGCATCGATCAGGACTCGAAATTCTGTGTCATAATTCGCTTTCTGGGTGATGGCGTTCATCACTTCCATTGCTACCCGTTCACGGTCTTGAGGATGAATACCATTAAGAAAAGTTTGGTAGGTGGTTGGATGAAAATTTGGAGCTAGTTTGGATATGAAATTATCTTTGTTAGAGTATGTTATTTGATTATTTACAATATCCCAATCCCAAGTACACATACAGGCAGCTTCTAAAGCTAGTTTCAAACGGGCTTCACTTTCTTCCAGCTTGGTGATAGCATTTTTTTGTTCGGTAATGTCCCTAGAAATACCAACAATTCCTATTAATGTTCCTTGCTCATCATAAATGGGAGAGTCGGTGACTAATACCGGAAAAGCATTGCCGTCTTTATGTTGCACAATAAACTCGCCTGTCCAACTTTCACCTTGCTGTAGTTGAGACATAATCTCTGTTGCGTACTCAAGTGAAGTTACAGGTGATATCAAATCTACAATATTTTTCTGCTTTACTTCGTCGGCTAACCAACCGTAAAGAGTTTCTGCAAATCGATTCCAATAAATAATTTCTCCCTGTAAGTCGGTAGCAATTATTGCTTGCTCTACTGCTGAGAGTAAACCTGCTTGAAAGTGAATTTCTCGTTGGGATTGCTTGCGTTTGGTAATATCAGTAGCTGTGCCTAAAATATGCAAAGGTAAGCCATTGCTATTTCTAGTAAACACACATTCTCGGCTACGTAACCAACGCCAATCATCATCACTATGCTTCATTCGGTATTCGATTTCGACTACTTCGCCATCTTGCAAGCTTTGCAACGATTGTAGGTGTGCGTTAACTCGGTCAATGTCGTCTGGATGAATCAGATTTGGCAGTACTTGTTCTTTCATCGTTTGAATAGCACAAGAGCTATAACCAAGAATTTCTGCCATTCGGTGATTGATATAAACGTTGCGCTGTGCAATCAAATCGTATATGTATATGATTTCTGGTGTTGTTTCGACAATTTTTTCGACGAAATGCTGTTTTTGTTGAACTGCTGATTCTGCCTGCTGGCGATGGGTGAGTTCTGTTTGTAGTTGGGCAACGAGTGTAGATTGTGCGATCGCAATTGATAATTGGTCAGCAATGGTTTTTGTTAATTCTATCTCTTCTTGTTGCCAAGGCAAAGATTGCTGATTTCTTAACAGACTCAAACTACCCCAAACTTGAGAATTAAAATATAACGGGATTAATAACCATGCTCCGTTATAAGTTTGGGCAAGCTGAGAATTAATCTCATCACCAAAGTTAGCAGGGTCTTCTAATTGCACAACTTCTAAGCGTTTGAGCCGTTCAGCAATCTTGTTGCCAATATCAGGAATGGATGTGCCTAAAGCGGTTGGTATATCTAAGCTTTGACGATACTCTGTAATATGCAGCCATACTTGCTGTTGTGGTAAGTACTGCACGATGACGGCTTGTTGGGCTTGTATTAGTTGAGCAATTTCCTTGACGGCTGTAGAAAAAATAGTGTTTAAATCCAGGGAATTACGGATACTTTGAATGACGCGATTGAGTGCCTGTTCTCTTTGCCATAATTGCTGTGTGCGTTCATACAGTTGAATTTGCTGTATAGCAATTGACAGTTGAGTCGCTAATTGCTGCAATAAATCTATCTCCCACTGCTGCCATTGGCGTGGCTGTTGGCACTGATTAGCTATCAGTAGTCCCCATAATTTTTCACAATGAAGAATTGGTACTACTAAGTTGGCTCTAACTCCTAAATTAGCGAGTAAATCAAGGTGACAAGCAGATAAACCTGCTGTGTAGATATCTGCTATGGCTTGGATACGGTTTTGTTCATAAAGCCTGCGTCCGTTGGCATCAGCAAAATATGTATCTGTAATTGTTCTGCCTAAGATAGAAGTGATATCATGGGCAGATGATTCTACTATAACTACTCCGCTCCAATCTGCTTGAAAGCGGTAGACAAACACTCGGTCGGCTTGTAAAAATTCCTGTACTTCTTTAACTGCAATCTGCAAAATTTCTTGTAAATCTAAACTCTGGCGAATACGTCCAGCAATTTGTGTGATTAATTGTTCTCTGTGCGTCTGTTGTTGCAATGTCGCTCTTTCTGCTTGCTGCTGAGATAGTAATTTTTCTAATTGGGAAAAATTTTGGCGCAGTACCGCTAACTCTTCCATGAGCTGCTCTTTGGTCTTTTGCTCATCTGTCATAGCTTTAGCAAGTTTGATTAGCGACGGGCATTGACAATCCCCCGTTTATAAAATGAGAGATTCTTGGGTCAGTGGGGAGCTATTGCTTAACCCCTCGCCAAGCATCTTGACCGTATGTCCTACGGCTGCAAGTCCACGCTGCATCACCACCATAGCGGCGGCAACGTCTCTATCAGTCTCAAATCCACACTCACTACAACGATGTACTCGCTGGGATAATTCTTTCTTGCCTGTGTGGTGGTTGCAGTTGGGACAGGTTTGACTAGTCCCATCGGGGTTAACCTTGGCAAAATAAACCCCACGCTTCCAACACACCCATTCTAAGATTAAGAGAAATTCACTAAAGCCAGCATCTAAAGTATGCTTTGAAAACATTCCTTGAGGCATTGCTTTAAAGTTCAAATCTTCTGCAAATATCATTCCCCCTTGGTCGCACAAGTGATGTGCCAACTTGAAATGAAAATATGAGCGGGTGTTGTGAATGTGTTCGTGTAGTCGTGACACTTTCTGTTGAGCTTTTCGCCAGTTATTTGACCCCAATCTCTTGTGACTAACTCTTTGTTGCAGCAATCGCAGCTTGCGTTGGAGATCCACAAAAAATCTAGGTCTAGCAATTTGCTCACCACAAGATGTAGCCAAAAAACTTTTTAGTCCTAAGTCAATGCCAACTGGATAACCATGTGGTGCAAAACTTGGGACATCAACATCCGCTTGCAGAGTGAGCATCACATACCATCCTGAAGCCTTCTTTACCACTTGAGCTTGTTTTGCAACAAACCCATCTGGTATAGTTCGGGATAATTGCATTTTCACCCAACCAATCCCAGGAAGTTTAACTTTGTTGCCTTGAATTGGATTGACACCCAATTGAGGAAATAACAAAGAACGCATTCTTCCTTGCTTTTTAAACCTGGGGAAGCCTCTTCCTGATTCCCACATCCCAATAAATGCTTTTTCTAGTCGTCTTAACACCTGTTGCAACATCTGAGAATGCGCTGCATTGAGGTTAGGGTTAGTTTTTCTAGCTTGAGTTAAAGCTTTACATTGAGATGCAAATGTTGGGCGAGGTGTATCAGACCCAATGATGTACTCACTTGTGATGCTGCAAGCATCAATTCTGCATGATCTTGAGTTATACCAATCTTTCCTTTCGGCCAATGCAAAGTTCCAAACCTTACGAGATGTTTCTAGCCATGCGTCGTAGGTTTGGGACTGTCGCTGATTTAGTTTTAGGCGATAGGTATAAGTTAGGTTTAGCATATATCAATTGTACCTTAAAAACAGGTCATCTGTTTTTAAAGCCAAATAAATTTGGTGAGGCAGTGCGTTTCTGTCGCTTTGCGTACTATACCTTAGATTGCTTAGTCCCCTTAGCGGTTATTTGTAAACGATGATGAAGGGGTTGCATTATTTTACGGTATCAGTTACCCATGAGAGCGCTGGAAAACAAAATGCGATCGCCTGCTTTATATTCCAAGCGATCGCATTGACGACAAACCTCTATAAGCATCTGATATCAGCTTGTTAGCATACTACCACATCTGTATGCCGTATGGAAAAAATTAAGTCAATTAGCCATCAGCATATTCATTCACTGGTATAAATCTAAATAAGTCGAGAGATGTTCAACGAGAACGATAAGATACGTATGCAACCAAAAACCAGAAAATTCCCCAACCAAGCGTTAGGTGCAAAGATTTTTCATTCTGTTAATATCATTAGCTTATTCCTCATGCTCACCAGTGGGTTACAAATCTACAATGCAAATCCCGTTTTTGGTGGACGTGCGGGTTTGCACATTCCACCCATATTTACTTTAGGAGGTTGGTTAGCTGGAGGTAGACATTGGCATTTTGCCGCCATGTGGTTATTTTCTGTAAATCTTTTGTGGTATGGAATTTATATTTTAATTACCCGACGTTGGCGACATCGGTTTGTTGGTACTAATGACCTGAAAGCATTACAAAAAAGCCAAAACCCTAAGCGTCTAATTTATGCTTGGCATCGAATTGTTTATACATCAATTATCCCTATCTTACTAGTGGCATTACTTACAGGTATAGGTATGTATAAACCTGCTCAATTTCCTTGGATTGTCGAGATGTTTGGCGACTGGCAAGCATTAAGAATTGTACATTTTGCCTCTGTGCCACTAGTAATTGTATTTACAATAATTCACTCAGCATTAGGGCGGCAAGCTGGGGGTGAGCAATTAACAGAGTCTATGTTTTGGTAAAGTATAACTATTTAGCAAATGAGTTTAATTCATATACGTCATCCTCAAATCTCACGCCGTCGATTTTTGCAGCTATCTGGTATTTCTAGTATGAGTTTGCTACTCGGCGGCTGCGGTACACCAGTTTTTGAAGATTTAGTAGGTGCAGTTTCTCAACCACTTAATCAAAAAGTAGAGAAATTAATCTTTAATCCTGAAAAACTTGTACCAGAATTTTCATCTCAGGAAATTCAACCAGAAGCGTTAATAGTTAATAGCTTTCGTTATACGCCAATTATCGATATAGAAAAGTATCGTTTAATTATTGATGGAGAAGTGAATAACCCTTTAAATATTAGCATGGCAGATATGCAAAACTTACCCTTAACTTCGATGATTATCCGCCATATATGTGTAGAAGGTTGGGCGGCGATCGTGCAATGGGGTGGTGTCAGGTTAAGAGATATTATAGCCCTGGCTCAACCAAAATCTACTGTCAAATACGCTTATTTTAAATCGGCTGATGGTTACTACGAAAGCTGGGATATTGCATCAGCTTTACATCCACAAACACTTTTGGCTTATGAAAAGAATGGTGAACCTTTACCCGTTGAAAATGGTGCGCCTTTGCGTTTAGCTTCGCCCATTAAGTTAGGTTATAAGCAGAGTAAGTGGGTAACTCAGATTACTTTGACTAGCAGTTTATCTGTATTTAAAGGTTACTGGGAAGATCAGGGTTATGAATGGTTTGCTGGAATTTAGATTTTAGAGAATAGGTAAGTATCATGGTTTTGGTGGGCATTGCCCACCCTACTTTTATTAGCTATTTTATTGATTATCAGGACTTAAGCAAGTGTCACAATTGGTGGTTGGTGCGTGACGCTACAAGTCTCATTACTACGTTCAAATATTTTCGCAGCGTCACACACCCTACAGAAAAAATATGCCAGTTGCGTAAGTCCTAATTATGTTTGATTAACTCTAATTTAAAATTTAGTAATAATTATTAAGGGCAGATTAAAAGTAGAATATGGATTACTTTTAAGTCGTTATAAGATTAGATGACAAGCTATATTATTTTTGTTAGACAAAATAGAGGGAGGTTTCTGTAGTTAAGTTTTGCATTTCCTGAATTGGCGCAAGGCTGAGACTGTTATTTTCAGACTAAAGTGCTTGTATTGGCTTTTATAGCAGGGGACAGGTGATAGGGGACTCTTGTCAGGGCTGAAAGCCTTTGAAATTAAAGGTTTTAAAATTGTATGATGTCCTAACTTATCAGACGACTGCTATAGCTCAAAATTTGATTGTTGAAAATATTTATACGTAAATATACTCAAGTTTATTGATAAGGCAGATGGTAAACGTATCACTAATACGGACAAAACATCTGTAGGATTTAGCATTTGCTTGTGGCATATTATTACAAAACCAACAAAAAATTTATGTATCGATTCCAGGTTAGTGCATATACACAAACTGGTGAATCTATTGGTCTGGTCGGTTCTAGTCCCGAATTGGGATTGTGGGATATTACTAGATGTGTTCACCTCCGCACAAGTGGCGATCGCTATCCTCTATGGTGGGTAGATATAGAATTTGATATTGCGCGATCGCTATCACCAGATAACGCCCAAACAGTGGAATATAAGTATGTCAAGTTCGATACCCAAGGTCTTGTCCAGTGGGAAGCTCTAGGTGCGAACCGTTGGCTACCGATAAATCATGAGCCTTCAGGTACTATTGTCGTGGATGATGGCTCATTTGGTTATTTGCAGCCTTATCCGTTCGGATACCTCCAGCAACCGATAACTATCAAAAATCCTTCACCAGACAGGTCTGAAGGGTTAAAAATCGTAGTCATTGGCAGTTCCGTGGCTTTGGGTTATAAAGCTTGGCTGTTGGAAGGTTGGGTCTGGGAACTAGAGCAAGCTTTGCAGCAAAAATATGGACATAGAGTAGTAAATGTATCGGAGGCGGGAGCCAATGTCAGCCGGACAATTACCCGCTTTGGGTCAGTAGTTACGCCAGAACAGCCGGATGTGGTAATTATTGCCTTGTCGCTGGGTAATGAAGGTTTAGCTTACTGTCCTCCTCACGAACGGCGAGCAATACAACGACGGTTTGAGAGAGGCTTGCAGCAACTTGTAAACATGACCAAGAAATTGGGTGCGCTGCCGATTTTGGGGGGAGTCTATCCCCATAATGACTATTCTCCTGAGCATCACTCGCTATTAAAAGAAACAAACCATCGGATGTTAACTTGGGGCGTTCCGGTTTTGAATTGGCTGGAAGCGTTAGATAATGGTCAAGGACGCTGGCGAGAGGGGATATCTTTTGACCCATCTCACCCCAACACCATCGGTCATAGGCTCATGTATGAGGCGATTGATTTGCACCTGTTTGACATCGACAAAGCAGAATTAGCCAAACAAACGCAGCACTTCTGGCAAGCGAATGAAATCCCTATTTATCTTGATAATGCAGGCTTCTATGTCTGTACTTCTACCGAAGAGAAGAGTTTGCGAATCAGCAATCCATCACAATATAAATACACCATTGCTCCCTATTGGCAAGAATTGCAAACTGTACTGCAAAGTAAAGCTAAATTGACCCCAGGCGTTTACATTGCCAAAAATCCCCACAAAGGAATAGTCCCCTTCTTGGCTGTAAAAGAAGATGGGGCGATCGCCACAACAATAGAAATACCCCCTGGTGCTGAGGTAGAATACACAGCAGCCTTCAATCTCTTCGCGCCCAACAACTCCCAGGTGTTGTACTATGACGGGCATCTAGGAATTTTGCAACAGGACGAGCGTCACCTTTGGGTAATCAACGAGTCAGACCACGAGTATAATATCCATCCCATGTGGAAGGAAGTACGGAACGTACTAAAAGCTATGCCAGCAGGTGTCTATGAAGACCCTCTGCATCCCGATACCCCATTCCGCACAATGATGATTGGCAATCATGGATTAGAAAGTCGGGTGAAAGTACCAGCACAATCTGCTGTGCTTTTCCAATATCAGTGTAAATTATCAGACATCAGCCGTATAGCGATTATACCTCTGGGCGATCGCTGTGCTGTGCGAATGATGCTGTATAAAATGGAGTACGACGGCCCCGCCTTTCCCTTTGATTTGACCCGCACTACTAAGATTGCAGATATTGCGGATATCATCGAAAATCGTTTCTATGATATGTGGAATCCCAACTTCCTCCATTACAGTGCAGATGCAGGCAGAATCTACCACAGCAAATGGACTGGTTTATCCTTCGCTCATGAAGTTGAAAACACAGACAACCCCACATACGATATGTCACCCGTTTATGAACGGATGCGTGTTCGCTACACAGCACGTTCCGAAAGGTTTTGGTACACAGTAGAGAACTGCGATCGCCCGCTTTTTGTCCGCACCGGGATTTGCGATCGCTCTGGGGTGATTGATTTGCTTAACAAACTGGAAAAACAATGTCAGGGCAAACCATTTCAACTATTGCTCCTTTCTCCCCAAGCTAGCGAAGAGTTTTTAGACATCCCTCATGTCCTGCACTATAATTACGAGTTTAATCCTGACCGGATGTATGACGATTTAAGACATTGGATGTACTGCACAGACATATTCCGGGGAATTTTGACATCCTTGGGGGTGTCGAGTAAAAACCTGTTTTGGTGTCCACCGAATCCACCCAAGGAGTGAGGTTTCATTAAAATTTTAGCTTTCTTGGTCAGAACCTCCCATGCAAATCGCCCACTCCGTTTCGCATGGGGTCTTCCCGTAAAGATTAGACTTCTTGCATAAATCTTTTTTGTTTCACGCAAAGGCGCATTCGCGTAGCGTCTCGTAGAGAAGACGCAAAGAAAAGAACGCTAAGAGCGACTTTTGCAAGAGGTCTATTGATAAACATTAACCCGTGACGTACTCCACACACTCCCCTTTCAGTTATCTATAACTCATAAATAATCTTACACAACAACAACAACGATTATTTATGAGTTCTTTTTATTAAGGTATATTAATGCTAACTATATCTTTTACACAACGTGTACAATGAAGATATGTTAGTTCAAAAAGGTCAGC
>DATNQO010000008.1:0-6277 GCA_036704005.1 Leptolyngbyaceae cyanobacterium
CGAGCGCAACTGTTGGCTGGGCATCCCTTGGCAGATGTTTCAGGATTTGTAATTCTACATCCATTGCTCTACTTACCTTGTAGAGTTTTATCTTTCCTTTCTTCTATTCATTATATCCGGAAACTGACAGAAGAGGGATAATTATAGCTGTAGTGAAATTGCCAAAAACCTTTGCTTACATCGAGCGACCGTTACTTACTGGGTCAGACAAGGTTGGTTAAAAGCTAAAAAACGTTGTGTTCATTGTTATCAAGTCAGAAGTCAGGACTTGAAGAGATTTTTCCAGAATCCACCTGCACCAATTAGAAAGCGGATTGAGGCGATAGACCCGCAAGTTATTAGCTATTTGGTGGGGTAGTTAAAGGGCAGCTATTTTGATGATTGCAAAATTACAGGCTTTTGGCAATTAGAAGTATATCCTGGTAAAATTTTTACCCCTGGCTGAGTCAAACGTAGCGTTAAGGAAAGTCGGACTTTACCGCTATTATTACGTACTGAACGATGTAATAGCTGATTCGTAAATAGTACAAATTCACCAGGACGCAATACTACAGGAATAGCTGTTTTTGCCACTTCATCAGTAATTTCAAAAAACTGATTGCCGCTAAAAGGATCGGTTCCTTTTATCTGACACTTCTTTAAGTGAATATTAGGTATATATTCAAATCCATTGTATTCATTAACTTCTGTCAAAGCTATGTAGGCATTGATAGTTTTACCATCTCCTTCCAAGAGTTTAGAGTAAGAGTCTTGATGCCAAAAAGGTATTAATTGCTGTGCGGGGTAATTTACCCACAGTTCTGACCGCCACAATACTAAATTATCCCCTAAATGAGCATTAAGCTTTTCTAATAAATTTTTATCTTGACATAATTGCAAAATTAAAGGTGAATCTAAATGCCTTTCCATGTAAAACCGTTTAGTAAACATTTGAAGGCATATAATAAATAGCGAACCGATATCAAACCTAATAAATGATTTAACTACCTGCTTTAATAATATCTTTAATGGCGCTTTTGAAAGGACTTCATCAAAAATATATTGGGTAATCTCAGCTATTTCTTTACTGCTTAAACTTAGCGAATTTGTCCCCCATATTTCATCAGTACCATCATAATAAAATTCTTTTGTATTCTGCTGTTGGTGGCAACCAGCCCATAATAAACTCCGTTCCCATAATTGCTGTGACAATTCTTGATTTTGTGCTAGTTTAGGTAAGATAATTTCTTGACTTTGATGATCTAAGAATTTTCCACTAATATTTTGATAATCCGGGGATGTCGCACAAACCAGCGTGCTATATGCTCCGGCTTCTGGGGAGATACCTAAACCCAAATATTTACTTAAACGATGCCATATAGTAATATTTGATTGCACAAAGCCTGGATGTATTGCGTTAACGGTAACTTGAGAATTATTTAACTGTTGCGAAAGCTCTCTTGTTAAAAGCAATAAACAGAATTTAGAAACGGCATATAATTTTAGAAAATTTAACGGTGTTTTTTTAACTAATAAATCCCAATCAATACCACTTGCAGATAATGCCAAATCTGACGCTAACATAATAATGCGGCTAGGGGCAGAGTTTTGTAATTTTTCTAGTAATAAGTAAGTCAGCAAAAAATGACCTAAATAGTTAGTTCCCCAAATTAGTTCAAAACCTTCTTTGGTTGTGCCTGGGCTGTTGAATATCCCCGCATTATTGATTAATATGTGTAATGGTAAATTGTATTCATTAAATAACTTTACGCACCTACGAACTGAATCTAAAGAAGCTAGATCAAGAGGCAAAAATGTCACATTTTGATTTCCCGTGGTTTGGCGGATGTAGTTTATAGCTTTTTCGGCTTTTTTTGCCGAACGACAGGCAATAAATACATGATTACCTAATTTGGCTAAACCTATAGCTGTCATTAAACCTACACCAGAATTACCACCTGTAACTAGACACACTTGCATAATTTCTGCTCTCTGAGGATTTATTTCCCACCAATTTCTAAAAATCTAGCTAATTTTAATATAAAGTTGACGACAACTTATTGCTTGGCAGCATAGCAATTGAAGTTATTGTGCAAGTAACAGTTAACTTTTGAGCGAGTACATCAATTACACTCACAACTTCAACAACTCTATTAATTCACCCAAGACAATACACATAACAGGGTGAGTCGCATATTGTGCTTCTTTGGCTCCTCATAATATTAGAGCAGTTTTTTAAGTCAAATCTAATTAATTGTGGTCGCTGAACGCCTAATTTTGCGGGTCAACTCTTGTTAGCTGTACCAAGATAGCCCCAAGCTGATTTAGTGCAGCGTTAGTGGTTCGCTGGTGTTCTTCAAAGTTGCGCTGGTGTTGTTCGTGACTATCACGCAGTTCTAGCAACACATCATTAAGTATGGCATCTCTAGCTAATACAGAGTTGACATTACTGGTTAGCTCAGTGACATTATCGCTCAAGTTGTCCAGTTTTGTTGTTAGTTCAGCGATCGCCTGGGTATTTATCTCTTGCTGGGCTGCTACCCTATCTAGGATGGATTCAATTCGGTCTAGTCGGCTGCTGGGTGTGTCAGTCATAGCAATTTTAATAGATTGTGAAGAATAACAATTTGTTGCGCTGGTGTCGCTGAGATCAGTTTTGAGTTTCGCTCATGCTGATAATTTCTCAGCGATCGCTTGGTGAATAATCTGCTGCTTAAGTGAATCTGCTGCTACTGCGGCAATAGTTTCCCAATCTTGAGGTGTCAATAATAATTCTAGTAACTCGCGTAATATTTCTCGGTTAGAAATAAACTCCTCACCATAAAGTTCATCATTTCTTAGGGCTAAAATTAGAGATTGTTTTACTTCTGGTGTAGGTAATCTCAATTTTTCAAGTATTCTTTCTCTTGCGGTTTTAACAGCTATTTTTGTAGGTGTACCTAAATTCCAGTCATTAAGTAGCAACCGGACTTCTTTATTTAGGGAAATGCGTAATGTTGTTAAACGCCCCATAAGTTCAAAATTTAGCATGAGGTCGCCAAATGCACTACCCCAATCTAATCCAGCACCGATGTTACTGCCAACAACATCCTCAGCTTGGACAACTTGCCGTAAATATTCTTCCTCAAGTAACAAATCCATTGGGTTGGCTGGTAGGTGATTTTGATTTTCGTGAAATTCGTGCTGACTCATGTACCCGATACCTCATCCAAAAGAACGCCACAACCCGTACTCAAAATAAACTAAATCGTCATAATCTTCATCTTCTCCCAAATCAATCATGCCTTGGTTATCGTAGAATTTTTCTACTCCGGGTAATGAGTGTAGACCTACTCTACCGTTATAACCCAGTTCTAGGCTACGGGTTCTAGCAAAAGCTAACAGTGCAGTGCCAACACCTTTATATTTGGGTGGACGTTGAATCATCTCTCGGTTCCAAGGTGCAGAGGCAATGCCATCAACATATACCAGTCGTTGTCCTGGCGCTAATCGTGAGCCGTG
The DNA here is from genome assembly GCA_036704005.1 of Leptolyngbyaceae cyanobacterium. Lineage (GTDB taxonomy): Bacteria > Cyanobacteriota > Cyanobacteriia > Cyanobacteriales > Nostocaceae > Trichormus. The sequence goes on from DATNQO010000008.1 coordinate 3,481, forward strand.
CATTTGAGTCTCAATGAGCATTAAGCCTTGGGTTTCATCTTCATACTCGATAGCGAAACCTTCGCGGTTTGGTTGTCTATTGATAACAAACTGGAGCTTAAATTCCCAATCCCAGAATTTATCTTCTTGCTCGAATAATCTTAATTGTTCTTTCCACGTACAGTTGTAGTCATGAGCGTGTTTAGTTTGCAATTCAACTAAATCGGCTTCCACAAATACATTATCTTGAGTACGAATTAGTCCAAACGTGCTTCGCATTGCTTAGTGGTTTTGTCTGAAGTTTATTTAACTTGTTGTACGTGTTTGAGCAAAGCGATCGCTAACTCCAGAATATTATTACTATCCCAAGAGGGGATTTGCTCAAGTACATATTGGATGACAGCTTCAGGTGGCTCATCAGGGAGTGAGCCAACACGTAGCAAAGCATCGTTGGTGCTTCTAATCATGCGCTCTATCTTTTCTGGTCTACTGTTACCTGGCATGGTATCTAGTAAGGCCAGAGTTTCATCTTTAAGGGAGACATTCTGATAACCAGGGCGGGGCATAAAAATTAAATTATTACTCAACAAACAGAACACATAGGTCAGAATCAATAATTACTAACAGGAGCAATCGCTCAAGGCTTGCTGATTCAATTCTGTGTGGGAAAATGAAATAGCCCTTAGTCAGTCTTATGAGGACTAGCTTTTGAGTTCTGTGTTCTAATATTACTGTACAAAGTAAGTCTCTCTAAAATTTATCTAATTACTGTGTTGGTACAGTATCATTAATATAATTAGCAGGGAGTAAGTTCAAACAATTGTTTGGAGGAGTATCAAACAATAGAAGACAAAGAAGAAAATAAAATAATATGACTTTATTAAAGTTATTGTGCAGATGATAAATCAAAGCGATCGCACTCCGGTCAAGAACTGCGATCGCTCCCTGCCACGTAGGCAGTTCCCCCAATGTAGAAAACAGCTACAGTAGGAGCAATATTATTATGGAGCCATCAGAGCTACAAAAGAAATGGAAATTAAGTAATGCCCAACTGGCGGCGGCACTGGGTAAAACAGAAGAAACAGTAAAGGCATACAAGGCCAGAAAAACAGCGCGATCGCATCGTACTCCACCGCAAAGTGTGCTGATCATGTGTAAGCTGCTAGATGACCAGTGGCAAGCAACTGGAATACCACAAATATTTTTTTTGACTGCTTAGGGTACAAATTCGACTACATACTCGACTACATATTTCATTTCCCCCATCGTGGGGATTTTTTATTATCTATACATAGTTGCATTGCAACCAAGTTGCACAAAGTTATGGATGGATTAGCTTACGTAGAACTCTACAACCAAGCCCAAATAGACTTGAATCAAGATTCAGAAGATGAGGATTACGGACATGAGCAAACATCAACTGATAGCTCAATCTACAATCTCAACGAAATTCTCGATTCCTTGAATTTGGATGACGAAAATGATTGACATATTAATCGTTGCAGGGATTGCTGCTCTTGCTGCCCATGCCAAAAACCAATCATTTGAAAGCAAACTAGGGCGATTACAGTCAGATGTAAAATCAGGTAATTTCTCACCGTAAGAAGTACAAAATCGATACTTTAACCTTATAAATTCTGAGGTTGATAAGATTCCATCCGTTGAAATAGCACTAGCACCAAATATCAAGCAAGTATTAAATTCAGGGCTTTTTTATAAGGAATTAGCAGGAAAATTGACCCTGACACATATAGTTTTTGCATCAAATTCACTGGTATAGTGAATGGAATTGCACAAAACGCCAGTGATTTAGCTAATAGAAACTGCATAACTGCATAACTGCATAGCTGCATTGACGTATAAAGGCCACTCGGTGGCATTGCCACCGAAATCAAGCAGAATCAGCGAATGGAAGTCTTAAAATTGGTCAAAAACAGACATTTTTTACTTATTTATCAATTACCAATACTGCAATGCCGCACGATGGATTACCGGAAATTTTGGGCAGGATAGCTCAACAAAATTTTTTCGATGGCTTAAAACTGAATAACTTATTAACTCGTGAAGAGTGGGCAAATATATTAGGAATACACCGTGATACACTCAGAAGATGGGAAAGAAGTATTATCGAAAAAGTCACACCAATTCAATCAAATTATTTTGGTAATGAGCGCAGGATGAGAGCGCCATACCTTGATGATTATCAAAGATTTATTATTGCTTTAATTTATGTATTCAAAGGGGGACTTGATAGAAAAAGCAAATCACATAAAAAAACAATTGACTTTTTGAAGATGAATTTTACTAATTTAAAACGCGAACAATTTGAACAGTGGAGGAATGATGTTCACAATAGAGCAGTTGCATGAATACTTTGCAGATAGATATACGCCAGAGCAAGTAAACAGGGCGTTGCAAATATTCAAAGAAAATGGTGCAGATATCGATATTGAAAGTGGTCAATTTTCCTTAGAAATAACTGAGGAGTTAGAAGGAATATTTAAAGCCGTTGACACAGCCCTAGATAATCAGAAAAAACTAGGACAAGCTGACGAAACCCTAACAGTATTGGAAGCACAGTCCCTCGCGTCCAGATACTCCCCACACAGCAGCCCCAAGTTAATAGCGGCAATGGTGAGGTTAGTAACAGAGGAGGCCATAGAACTAGGTTCATTGTTGACTCAGATTAAGTCTGACGCTTTAGGCAAGACCTTAGAGCAAGGTAATCTGGAAATCGCTAGGTCATTATTTAACGGTACGAGACAGGCAACAAGTTATGTACGTGACCTAAGCACAAACGATGAAAAAAGAAATAAAA
>DATNQO010000009.1:0-2509 GCA_036704005.1 Leptolyngbyaceae cyanobacterium
GGGGTGTAGGGGTGTAGGGGTGTGGGGGTGTAGGGGAAAAGAAAATTTCCCAGTCCCCAGTCCCCAGTCCCCAGTCCCCAATCTAAGGATAAATGAGGATTTTGTAGGTTTCTGGTGTCGGTGCGATCGCTTGATCTACGGCTGCTGATAAGTCTTTGAGGGGATAGCGATCGCTGATTAATGCTTGCACATCAATGCGGCGGTTAAAGACGATATCGGCAGAAAGATTTTGGAGGCGATAGGATGAACTGTAACTGCCCATTAAGTCGATTTCTCGACGGTAGAGAATGTTGGGGTTGATGGGGATTTCTAATTCATCAGGAAATTCGGCGAAGAATAAGATTTTTCCACCTTTTCTGGTACAATCCAGAGCTTGGAAGAAAGCTTTCTCACTGGGAACAGCTAAGAGTGTGACATCAACACCTAAGCCATCGGTGAGGGCGTGAATTTTGGCGGGTAAATCGGGATCACGGGCATCAAATGCTGCTTCCGCACCGACATTCAGGGCTTTTTCTATTCTTGAGGGTAACAAATCGGTGGCGATCGCTTTTGCCCCGAAATATTTCACCAACATGACAAACATTAGCCCAATTGGCCCTGCACCAGTTACCAGCACAGTTTGTCCAGGGGCAATTTGGGCTTTCTTCACTGCTTTTAAACAACAGTTGGTTGGTTCGACAAAACTGGCTTCTTCAAAACTGATATTGTCGGGGATCGGTATTAACCCGCCATTTTGGACAATATGACCCGGAACTTTGACATATTCAGCAAAACCGCCGCCACTGGGGTTAAAGCCGGCAGTGGTGGAGATGTTTTTGTAAACACTGCACATGGAAAAATTATCATTCAAGCAGTAGGCACAACGCATACAAGGAATGTGGTGCATGACTGCTACCCGTTGTCCTACTTGCCAACCCTGTACTTGAGAACCAACTGCGGCAATAGTCCCGGCTGTTTCATGCCCGAAAATGCGCGGTGGTTCATACAGAGGATAACGAATTTTTTTAATATCTGACTGACACAAACCGACTACTCGCACCTGTACCAGCACTTCATCCGGTTCCAGAGTCGGTACGGGGATTTCTTCGTAGGATAGCTGATTGACACCTCTAAATACCTGTGCTTTCACGCTAATTTTTCACCGCTCAACGATACTAGATTTAACATTATTCGTCTACGTTAAGCTACAAGTTTTCGGGTTGGTGGGACAGAATATTACTAACGAAGCCTGGTACTTCTCTATTCAGCAGTTCTAATAATTCTCTGAGGTTCATTGGCGGCTTTTTGAGACTTTGAGACTGTCTTTGCAGCACTTCTACCATTTTTTCTGGATTTAGCTCATACAGCATAGTCAAAAATTCATCTGGAGACTGTGCTTGTATATTCCAAGGGGCAAGATCCTTGTCTTTAAAGTGCTTAAGATTTGAGGTAACAATTATATTAGCCTCAGCAATCACGGCCGTAGCAAGAACATGGCGATCGCTTGGATGATTTGTCATCGTTTCGGTTAACTCTTCTGGCGCATCAACTAATGCTTCTGGAAAAGCCGTTTTAATTCTAGTCTGTAATTTTTCTGCGCTTTCGAGAGAAATTCTCCCTGTAGATACTAAATTGCGAGTTGCACCATCAAGAATTTCTTGTGACCAAAAAGCCAAGTAAAAACCAGCTTCAGATGCACGTAATAGGGTATCCCGTAAATACATAGGGAACAGTACGCAAGAATCAAGCACCACTCGTATCATTTATTTGTAGTATGAGGATTAAAACAAATCTATCGAATTAACCTTTAATAACAAAATCCCTACTCATAAAACCCCAGTTCTTGACTTTCTGCGGTTAATTCATCTAGTAATTGTCTGCGCTTAGTATCTCGCTCCTGTTTATACTTCAATAACTCGTCAAAACGCACACGTCGATGTGCGCCTACTTTTACGTAAGAAATTTCACCTTGCTCTAGTAACTTAATTAAATATGGGCGTGAGACGTTGAGTAAATCGGCGGCTTGTTGGGTTGTTAGTTCTTGGTCTTGAGTAATTATAGATACAGCTTTACCCAATGCCATTGCATGGACAACTTGACGCAATACTTGATGAAGTGATTTAGGGATGGTAATTGCTTCTCCGTTGGCTCCCATTAATTTTGGTTGAAAGCCTTTAATGTTAAGTAGGCGCTCAATTTCTTTGATATCTGAAGCTTCTTGTTCTTGAGCAATAACAGACTCTAGAGAGGAATGATGCTCATGCTTAATGCTCATTGTGCTGCATTTTTATAAAAATGTAGCTATATTTTATTACATAAACGCAATATCCGAAATATAAATAAATCACCCAAAAGTAGTAACAAATACTCTCTACTTGGCAAATAACAGAGTAAACTACCCACACTGACCTGACGGTACAGTGTGGGCTTTTAGTAGCCCTGAACTGTCTGTGCTGAGGTCACAACACAGACAGTTCGAGCCTCTAGGCTGGTTTACAAGAACAGCCCCAATAGCAGCAATATTTTTTGC
>DATNQO010000010.1:0-3437 GCA_036704005.1 Leptolyngbyaceae cyanobacterium
GGGGAAGGGGGAAAGGGGAAGGGGGAAAAGCTTTGCGCTTGCTGTTGACTATGGACTAATGACTAATGACTAATGACTTACAAATTATGCCGATAATGGATTCTTCAACACCGAAAGCGTTTTCTTATCCACCAATTACGGTAGAACGAGCTAGGCGATCGCTTATTTGTTCTCCCTTCCATCTAAAATTATTTGAAACCATGCGTAGTCAGAGCGTTTCATTAAGTGCGATCGCTAATGAAACAGGTGTTAAGTATGGTTATACCAAAAAGCCCTTGTCTGAATTGGCTGGTGATAACGAGTTGGGATGGTTGATTCAAGTGGGAGTATTGCGGCGCGAAGTAGACGGACAGGGAATTACAGATAGTTTCCGCCTCACTCCCCTGGGACATCAACTGATAGAAGAATATCAGGGAAAAAGTCTGCCTGTAGCTTCATGGCGCGATCGCTTATACGATACCGTGATTCGTTGGTTTAGACTCCCTTTCTAAAATCAAAACCAGAAAGTTAGGATTGGAGATTTCTAGGGAACAATATATACGGAGAAACATCAACCCTTTTATCAAGTCTTCACCATTTTCATCTCACTGAATTGGTGAGATTGTTAATTTGGGTTGGAACATATACAATGGCGCAGGCATATCCTTTCAACTAAGGACAAATACCCGCGCTCAATTTATCTTAGTAGCTGCCTAATGGTCTGACATATAAGCAGCAAATTGCTATATTATCCCGCAAATATCTCACACCAATTATTCACAACAAGGTTATAAATACAAAAGTATTTAGAAATTACCAATTATCTAGGCGTTAGCCTTGGCTTATGCAGGCGTAAGCCTACCCGTAGGGTATTACAAATTACGAATTAACAGTGGCTATGAAATCAATAATGGTAGTGGGAACTACATCCCATGCAGGGAAATCACTTATAAGCACCGCTATTTGTCGCATTTTGTCGAGGCGTGGTTGGCGAGTAGCACCCTTTAAGGGACAGAATATGGCATTAAATGCTTATGTCACAGCAAACGGGGGGGAAATTGGCTACGCGCAAGCAGTCCAAGCTTGGGCGGCTGGGGTGATACCTTGGGTGGAAATGAATCCCATATTACTCAAGCCCCAAGGCGATATGACTTCTCAGGTGATTATCAGAGGTAGACCTGTAGGTAGAGTTAGCGCTGCTGACTATTATGAACAGTATTTTGACATCGGTTGGCGAGCGATTGAAGAATCTCTACAACATCTGGGAACTGAATTTGATATAGTCGTTTGTGAAGGTGCGGGTAGTCCAGCAGAAATTAACCTCAAGCACCGCGACCTAACCAATATGCGGGTAGCAAAATACTTAAATGCGCCAACCCTATTGGTGGTTGATATTGACCGTGGTGGTGCGTTTGCTCACGTCATCGGTACATTAGAACTATTAGAACCAGAAGAACGTCAACTGATTAAAGGCGTAGTCATAAACAAATTCCGGGGACAGCGATCGCTTTTAGAATCGGGAATCAAATGGTTAGAGGAACGGACTGGTATCCCTGTTGTTGGTGTTATTCCTTACCTACAAGAAATTTTCCCCGCCGAAGATTCCCTGGACTTACTAGAACGCAAAGCACAGAAATCCCAAGCAGACATCAATATCACCGTCGTTCGTTTACCGCGAATTGCCAACTTTACCGACTTTGACCCCTTAGAATCAGAACCCACAGTTGCAGTTAAATACATCAGTCCAAAACAAGATTTAGGACACCCAGACGCGGTAATTCTGCCAGGGACAAAGACCACAATTGCCGACTTGATATTATTGCAAAAAACTGGTATGGCAGAAGCAATTCAAAACTATGCAGCTTCTGGCGGTACAGTCTTGGGGATTTGCGGTGGCTACCAAATGTTAGGGCAAATCATCGCCGATCCAGAAGGGATAGAAGGACAAGCTGGTAGATATCAAGGCTTAAATCTCTTGCCAATTAGAACCGTGATTACCGGACAAAAAATTGCCCGTCAGCGCCAAGTTAGCTCAAATTTCCCGCAGATGGGCTTACCAGTCAATGGCTTTGAGATTCACCAAGGGCGATCGCGTATAGAACCACAAGGTGATAGCAAAGCCTTCCAAGCCCTGTTTGATGATGTTAACTTAGGGTTAGTTGACAGTTGTCAATCTGTATGGGGTAGTTATCTGCACGGTTTATTTGATAACGGCCCTTGGCGACGCGCTTGGTTAAATCGTCTGCGTCAACAGCGTGGTTTAAAATCTCTACCTACAGGTGTGGCTAACTACAGAGAACAGCGAGAGCAGATGTTAGATAATATAGCTACTGAGGTAGAAAACCATTTAGACTTAACACCTTTTCTGCCCTAGAGAGGCTAGTATTTCATGACTGTTCGCGTCCGATTTTTACCAGATGATGTCACCATTAATGCTGAAGTGGGAGAAGCCCTGTTAGATGTAGCAGATCGGGCGGGAGTCTTCATTCCTACTGGTTGTCTCATGGGTTCTTGTCATGCTTGCACAGTAGAACTCGAAGATGGGGACATCATCCGCGCTTGTCTGACAGCCATACCATCAGGACGCGAAGAGTTAGTGATTCATCTATTTAGCGATCCAACTTGGTAATTTCCGAATTTATTAGGGCTTGGATAGAGGTAATAGAGGCGGTAGAGGATCAGCAAAAAGATGAATAAGCTCAAGTATCAAATGGTGATTCAGTGGTCTCTTGAGGATAATTGCTTTTTGGTTGGCTTACCAGATTTCCCTGGACAACGCTGGCGCACTCATGGGGATACTTACGAATTAGCAGTCAAAAATGGCATTGAAGCTTTAGAGTCCTTAATTATTGCTTATGAAGCTGCGGGTGATGCGCTTCCAGAACCGACAGTTTGTAACGCTGTGTAATCACAGAGGCGGTAAGTTTTTGCGATCGCCTCTCTCCCTGCGCTAGGGTAATAGCATTATTCAGGTGCTAGCAAATAAAACCTTATAGCTGATAGGTAATTAACAAAAACAATTATACCAATTTGAAAAACGTGAAATGGGCGGTTAGAAACCGCATCTACACAGACAAAACCTGCCTACGCAGGTTAAAAAACTTGAATTTGTCTTAAGTCAGCGTAGGCGACCAGACCAGTCCTGTAGGCGGGTTTCCCGCCGTAGGGAACTGGCGAACCCGGAGGGACTTTGCTTGTGTAGCCGCGAATTAACGTGAGTTCGATGAACCTCTCCCTCCCAACCTCCCTCTCCTAAAAGGCGTTCGCGTAGCGTCTCCGTCAGGAGAGGGAGGAGAAACGAAAAACCTCACCCCCAACCCCTCTCCTCGTAGGAGAGGGGTTGGGGGTGAGGTCAAAACAACGCTTATCGAACTCACGTCGAATACATTCGCCCAGGCTTAAGTTGACACCTATGCACAGCTGTGCGCCCCTACAGATGAGCGATGTGTTGCAAATAT
>DATNQO010000011.1:0-10597 GCA_036704005.1 Leptolyngbyaceae cyanobacterium
TCAGGTGAATTAGGTAGGGCATTTCCCATCTCTCTAACCCAATTTATTACAGTCGTATGATGAACTTTCTTGACTCGTTGAATTGCCCGAAATCCTGAACCATTCACATACATCTCTAAACACTCTTTTTTTATTTCTTCAAAGTAACCCTGCTTTTCATAAGAATATATAAACTGACGACCACAATTAACACATATGTGATTTTGTTTACTAAGCTTTTTACCATTTTTGCGGATATGAGTGGATGCACACCTTGGACATTTCATAGCGATCGCTCAAATTCATACTTCAATTATGCAACGCCAATAATTGGCTATGGCTAATCTAACTCCCTACGTCCTTCTAATGCTCTTGCTAGTGTAATCTCGTCAGCATATTCTAAATCTCCACCTACAGGTAAACCAAAGGCGATTCGTGTCACTTTAGTAAATGGTTTCACTAGTTGACCTACATAAAGGGTAGTTGTTTCTCCTTCTACGCTTGGACTAATTGCTATGATTACTTCTCGTGGTTTTTGCTGACTCACGCGCCTGACTAAAGCTTGGATAGTCAGTTGTTCTGGGCCGATTCCATCAATTGGAGAGATGACTCCGCCTAAAACATGGTATTTACCTTTGTATTCGCGGGTTTTTTCTAGTGCAATTACATCGCGAGAATCTGCTACAACACAGAGTGTATTGTTGTCACGGTTAGGATTGCGACAGATTTCACAAACTGGTTCAGCAGACAGGTGGAAGCAGATAGAACACAAACCTACTTGTTTTTTGGCTTCAACCAGTGCCTGTGCTAAAGCTTCTACTTCAGACTCTGGTCGTTTTAAAATGTGCAAAGCTAGCCTTTGGGCAGTTTTAGGGCCAATTCCGGGTAAGCGTTGCAATTGTTCAATTAACCGTGCTAAAGGGCGTGCGTAAACCGTGGTTTTGTCTCCAAAATATTTATTACTTTAACTATGATGACATTTTTACAGGATTGTGAATTGCTTATTTAATATGATGACCTGATAAATACTTATAACTGGACTTTAGACTAAAAAGCACAAAATAACTCAGGGAGGCTGAGTTGAAAACAAGCAAACAAAAAAATTAGAAAGAGTTCACATCAAGCAGGTTTCGGCTCGGCTTTAGGTGAAGATGAAGTACGCTTTTTAACGATGGGATATCGGATTCTACTTGCCCGTGGCTGTCCGTTTTTCCAGCCTGGAGATTTACCGCGTCCTTTTGGGGGTTTGGCTGGAGTGGAAACCCTGACCAAAATCCCAGGCATTGCTTGTGCAACCCGTCCAGGCGTGAGTTGAGTCATCTGTTTTTGCCAGGGGAGCGGATTGTCGTTGACGATATCACGAGCTAGCCATAACTCCCAAGTCATCAGTGGCATCAGGTCGCTCCATCGGTCACATTGTTGGGGCGTTGCCAGTTTTGGAAGAGTCCAATGTAACCTTTGTTTTAGGAAGCGATACCAATGGTCAACAGCAAAGCGTCGTAAGTAGAGTTTCCACAGTTGAGATAAAAGCGGCATTTCTTCACCCACAAAAGCCAACCACATTCGCTTGTTGACTCGTGGTGAGCCATCCTGTTGTAGCCTTTCCACCAGTATAATTGACATCGGATGGTGTGGAGAAAGACGAAAATGCTTTTTTGTCCACAGGCGTATCCTTACCCTACCCAGTTTGGTATCTTCTTGTTCAATGGTTTGTTCTGGGTCAGTCCAGGTACTGTCATCGTTGAGTTTAAATTTGTCACCGTGTACTCTTGGTTTCCCCCGTCCCGAATATTGTGGTGGTTCTCCCCATAAACATAGGTTGGAACGCAACCGCATCAGTTTATCTGCCTTAATTTCAGCCGTTTTGATGACAAATGGCGCACATCCATACTCGATATCCCATAGTGTGATTGGTCGTGATGGTAAGTCTTTACACACCTGTTTTAACTGCCATACAGCCTTATCTATGGGATTTTCCCAACTGGTGATTCTTTCATGTCTAAGTGGTAATGCCCAACTCCCTTCTGTTTCTGGTATCCAAGCTATTGTACTGTAACCGTATCCAGGGGTGACGGGACGACCACCCCGTCCACCTTGGGCATAATGTTCGTAGGTTCTTTCTCTTAGGGTCGGAGCATCCGGTGCAAGACCCATGCAGTATGGTCTCCTGCCAGAACTATACGTCCTTGTTTTGGTATATTTTGATTGTACAGTCCCATCAATTTGTTGCGTTGTGGTCTGGTATCCTCTATTGCTTCATAAATACTTGACCATTGACGACGGAATACTGGACACATTGATAAATCTGCCAAACTGTAGGCATTACGTGTCAGCAAGATTGCATCCATCAATTCAAATGTTGCATCCTTTGCCCGACATAAACATTCGTATGCGGCTTGACGGAACTCTTTTAATTGTGCAAAAACATCCATAGCGGTTGTATGAGAGTTGGTAGTGCTTCTTTCATCTTCCGCTACAGGGGTGCTTGTTTTTACAGGCATCCCTTCATTTTTCGCCGTCTCATTATCTAACGATCGCTCTTCCACTGTGTTGGGGTATCTAGCTTACTCTTTTGCCTTCATTTTTTGCAGTCCCATTATCTAACGATCACTCTTCTTTAGTCTAAACTCCAGTTATAAGATGACTTTTGTCATTCAGTCGCTAGTTCAGACAATCCGCAGTCTTTTAAATTTTGGGAAAAACTCTCGTACTTCAACATACGGTATTTTGTAAGTGAAGATATTGCACCTTTTAGCTATAAAATCGGATTGATATAAATATGAAAAATAAAATTGCTCTTAAATTCCCTGTTAGTATCTCTCATTACGCAACATTTTGCATCTGCTCCTTGCTGCTAACAGCTTGTGGTAAAAGTAGCATTGTTGGAGTAAATTCTGCCAATAATCCCACAGCCACAACAAGCACAAGTAACACTATTCCTATTGGTATTGCCTTTGCCCAAACAAGCAACGTAGCATTACTTGGTCAAGAAGGAACTGACGGAGTAAAAATTGCTGAGAAATATTTTAATAGCAAAGGTGGTATTAAGGGTAAACAAATTAAATTAATATTTCAAGATACGGGTGGCGATGAAGTTGGCGCGATTAACGCCTTTCAAACTTTAATTAATCAAAATAACGTTGTCGGCATTATTGGCCCTACCCTATCACAACAAGCCTTTAGTGCTAACCCCATAGCAGAGCGCAATCAAATTCCAGTCATTGGCTCATCAAATACAGCTAAAGGTATTCCCGAAATTGGTGATTATGTAGCCCGTGTTTCCTCCTCTGTTGCTGTCGTTGCTCCTTATGCAGTGAAAGCAGCGCTTAAACAAAATCCTCAAATCAAAAGAGTAGCTGTTTTCTACGCACAAAATGATGCGTTTAATAAATCAGAAACAGAAATTTTTCAGAAAACAGTTAAAGATTTAGGATTAGATTTAGTCACAGTCCAAAAGTTTCAAACTACAGATACTGATTTTCAAACTCAAGCCAGTAGCGCAATTAATTTAAACCCAGATTTAGCAATTATTTCTGGGTTAGCTGTCGATGGAGGAAATTTAGTAAAACAATTACGAGAACTTGGTTATAAAGCCATAATTATCGGTGGAAATGGATTTAATACATCACATATATTTTCAGTCTGTGGCGTGCTTTGTGATAGCATAATTATTGCCCAAGCTTACAGTCCAGAATACAAAAATGAAATTAACACAGCATTTCGTAAAGCCTATATAGAGCAATACCGTAAAGAACCATCCCAAGTCAGCGCCCAATCTTTTGCTGCTTTACAAGTCTATGTAGAAGCGTTGCAATCTTTAAACAAAAAAAGACAAATTGATAATTTATCACTGCCACAATTGCGTAAAGAATTGAATCAAGAATTACTTAAACTGACCTATCAAACTCCTCTCGGTGAAATAGCTTTTACACCAGTAGGTGAGGTAATTCAAAAAGAGTTTTACGTAGCTCAATTGAAAATGGAATCAAACGGTGCTAATGGTAAATTTACTTTCTTAAATATCAAATAAAATAAATTTGTGGCGAGGACTAAAGTCCTCACTACAAACCACAAAGTACTAAAGCCCCGAATATAAGAGGCTGTCAAGCCTGTTACCTTTCCCCTGTCTCCTGTTCTCTAATATATTGCAGCAAACCCTCACAAGCATCAAGCAGCAAATCAATTACCTGATTAAATCCTTCTGTCCCACCGTAATAGGGGTCTGGAACTTCCTTCAATTTGTGGCGAGAGCAAAACTCACACATCAAATGCACTTTGTCATGATATTTTCCAGTTGTCTCAAGTGCAATAATGTCGTCGTAATTGTCTCTATCCATTGCCAGGATGAGATCAAATTCTTGAAAATCAGCTTTAATAAATTGCCTAGCTCGACCACGCAATGTAATTCCTAACTTCGCCACCGCCGCAGCATTCATTCTTCGATCAGGTGGGCTACCGATGTGATAGCTAGAAGTACCAGCAGAGTCACAAATAATTTTATCGCTCAAACCAGCCTGTTCAATAAGATGATTCATAATATTTTCCGCCGAGGGTGAGCGACAAATATTCCCCAAGCAGACAAACAGTAGTTTGTAAGGCATAAATACTAATTTGTAATTAAGTGCGGTAGGCATTGCCTACCAAAACTATAATAAGGTAGGGATTGCCTACTTATATTTCAAAAATCCAGTAGAATCCTATAAATTAGTTTGATTAAGTTTTATAGCAAGCAGCTTCTGAGACTGTCCTCTGCTATTTTTCTATAAACTTGTATAAATAAGGTCAAAAGTCAGTAGTCGAAACTCTATAGTCTACAAAGCTGTTGACTAATGACTAATGACTAATGACTAATGACTATTAACTAAAATCCAGGTAATTCTAGACCACTGGTCAAATCTTCCATGCGTTCGCGCATGGTGGCTGTGGACTTGTTGTAAGCATCTTTCATTGCAGCCGTTACCAAATCCGAAAGTAAGTCTGCTCCCTGTGCTAAAGCATCTGGGGAAATTTCTACCCGCTTTGGTTCTTGGTTGCCACTGACAATTACCTTGACTAAGCCGCCGCCAGATTCTCCCTGAATCTCCATTTGCTCCAATTCTTCTTGGAGTCGCTTTGCGCCTTCTTGAACTTGCTGCGCTTTCTTGAAAGCATCGGCCAGTTCTTTCATTTTTCCCAAGCCAAAGCCAAATCCTTGTCCTTTTCCTGTCATAATTGATAGTCCGCGTGTGCGTTGAATAACAAGTCAAATTCAATTATAGATGCGGTGGGTGATTTGCCTCTTTTTTTACCGAAATTTTAGGGATTAGGGGTTAGGGGCTAGGGACTAGGATTGGGGGCTAGAGGCTAGGGGTGAGGAATTTTTTAGATATTTGTGGTTTATTTGTTTAAAAACTAAAGAACTTCCAACTAGCCTCTAATCTCTAACCTCTAGCCTCTATCCCTTCAAGCCGCCTGAAATTCACCCAGCATTTTGACTTCTGGTTCTAACAGGATTGACCAGCGTTCTTGAACTTCTTGTTGGATATGACGGATGAGGCAGAAGATGTCGTTGGCTTTGGCTCCTCCACGATTGACGATAAAATTGGCGTGGAGATTAGCTACTTGTGCGCCGCCGATCTGATAGCCTTTTAAGCCAGATTGTTCAATTAACCAGCCAGCCGCGTAGGGTTTGGGGTTGCGGAACACACTACCACAACTGGGAAAGTTGTAAGGTTGGGTGCTTAAGCGGTGCTGTCTGTGTTGTTTAGTAGTGGCTGTGACAAAGGCGGGGTCAAAGCCTGGTTGTAATTGAATTGTGGCTTGAGTCACTACGCGATCGCTACCTTGCAATGATGAAGTACGATACGCATAACCTAATTCCTCTGGCGTAAGTGTCTCTAAAGTACCATCTGGTGAAAGTACCTGAGCGCTAACTAAGATATCTGCGATGCAGCTATTATGCGCCCCGGCATTCATAACTACCGCACCACCGACGCTACCAGGAATACCTACAGCCCATTCTAATCCTTGCCAGCCTAGTTTCGCCGCTTCCCATGCTAAGTTAGGAATTGATTCGCCAGCCGCTACAGTTACTCGACCGGTTTTGGGATCAAAGTGGCTGTAACGCAGGTGTCGAGTGGCAATGACTAAACCAGAGATACCGCGATCGCTAACTAACAAATTAGAACCTGCGCCCAGGGTTGTTACTTTTAAATCACGTTCTTTTGCATACTTAAGGCTAGCTTGCAACCCTTCTACATCGCGAGGCGCAACATATAATTCAGCCGCCCCACCAACTCTATAGGAAGTATATGCTGATAACAAAGCTTGGGATTTAATCTCGCAATTTGTACCGGGCAAGTAAATAATTTTACTATCTCTTGCTTGATTGCTATCCTGTGTCTCTACATTGGAAGCAGGAACTGTGCAGGTGTTTCCAACTGCCTGGGAAATTTTCATCTTACATCAATTATTTGTGAAATTTTTACATTTATTTACCGTATAAATACGGCACTTCTGATAAACCTGTTGCTAAACAGACACTGGTGAGTATCCCTACAATGTGGCTGTAGCAGGTTCGCACAGTGTAGTAATAATTTCCGGAATTGCTTGATTGAGATTTCCTGCACCCAGGAATAGGGCTAAGTCACCAGGGCGGAGAGTTTTGAGTAAGTACTCGCAAACTGTGGGGATAGTTGCTTGATAAACTACCTGCGGATGTTGTTGAGCGATCTTCTCTGCCAACTGTTCACCACTAATTTGTCCTAAATTGGGTTCGCCGGCGCTGTAAATATCCGTGAGGACTACTAAATCAGCGTGGCTGAAGGACTCGGCAAATTCTTCTAAAAAGGTCAGGGTACGACTATAGCGATGGGGTTGGAAGATAGCAACCACTCTTTGTCCTGGTCTGGCTTGGAGGCGGGCGGCAGCTAAAGTAGCGCGAATTTCGCTGGGGTGATGGGCGTAATCATCAATGAAGGTAATACCATCGACTTCGCCTCGAAATTCAAAGCGTCGTCTTGCGCCTTCAAAGCTGGCGATACCTTTAGCGATGTCCCCAAATGCTAAACCCAGGTGACGACCTACGGCTACGGCGGCTAGGGCATTACTCAAGTTATGGCGACCTAGTAATTTTAATTTCAGCACACCTAAAGCTTTGCCTTTTTCCCAGACTAAAGCTGTAGTCCCATCAGCGCGGTAGTCAATATTCGTAACGGTGTAGTCAGCTTCAGTATCTTGATGGAGGCTATAAGTAATTGTAGGTTTTAAGCGATCGCCACAGGCGTTGCGTAGCAAATCGCGCACTGTTGCGCAATCGATACTACCAATTAAGGTTTTGCAACCCTTGGCGAATGTCTGAAAAATATCAACTACTTGTTCTAAAGTGTCGTAGTGGTCAGGATGGTCTAATTCAATATTAGTGATAATGCCAATCTCTGGAGCGTGTTTCACCAAAGAACCATCTGATTCGTCTGCTTCAGCTACTAAATAGGGACTTTGACCTAATCTAGCATTGCCTTCCCAGGCATTAACTTCTCCACCTACAATGATTGTCGGGTCTAAACCTGCTGCTAGTAACATATAGCCAATCATGCTACTAGTTGTAGTTTTGCCGTGAGTTCCTGCTACAGCAATACTGTGATGTTCGGCAATTAAAGCAGCTAGTACATCTGAACGATGAAAAATCGGACATCCTAATTTTAGAGCTGCTTGATATTCTAAATTGTTAGCGTTAATTGCGGTGGAACATATTACTTGAGGCAATGTTGAATTTCCAAACGGAAACCTTTGTTGTGAATTTAATTCTATTTCTTTAGATTCTACTTTAGTCCCAAAGAACTCAAGATTACTTGCTTCTTGTCTACTAAATATATGAGTACCGATAGATTCCAATTTGCGCGTAATATGATTGGGACGTAGGTCTGAACCTGAAACTGGCAATTGACGTTTTGCTAGAACATATGCCAGAGCCGACATTCCTATACCGCCTATACCGATGAAATGAAACGGTCTACCAGCAAAATCTACACTATTATTCATTGATTACTCCTCTTAACACCACACCACACCATAAATCACAAATGACACGGGTATCATAACAGGATTTGTATTTTTTCTGTAACTACTCCGATAGGTTTTTCAAGGATGATTTTTTACTAGGGTTTTGGTTATTGAGAATGATTTTACCTTGGTTAGAGGTTTTTGCTATTTCTATACTGTTTTTATGATTATTCAGTAAATTTATGTCACATCGGGAAAGAAATTCTTGTAATGTGAAATACATAATATTCCGTTCCTTACTGGTATTGCCCACATAACCATATTCCTAGCGAAACTGCCTTTAATATTCCATCAAGCCATGGCATGAATTTTAGTAGAATTATGGATGTTGCCGATGAAAATCATTTTCAATCGCATCCAGCCAAGACAACACCATGCAGCATCTGGCAATTTTTGGCGGTACATTTGACCCCATTCACTGGGGACACTTACTCATAGCCGAGACAGCTTTGCAGCAGATACCAATAGAAAAGTTAATTTGGGTACCTTCATTAAATCCTCCTCATAAAAAAGCGTCTTGTTTTGAACATCGCCTGGAAATGCTGCATTTAGCTACACAAGATAACCCAGCGTTTACTGTCTCCTCAGTAGAGAAAAATCGCCCAGGAGTTTCTTATGCGATCAATACCTTGATCGACTTATCTGCTTGTTTCCCAAATACTCACTGGTACTGGATTGTAGGGTTGGATACCTTCCAAACCTTACCTCACTGGTACCGTGGACATGAACTAGCGCAAATGTGTGATTGGTTAATCGCACCCCGATTGCTAGGTGGTGAGAATATAGCTCAAAGTGAGATAATCTGCAAGCAAGTGAAGCAAAAACTGGCGGAGCAGTCAATTACTATTCACTGGCACTTATTGCATATCCCCTTAATGGGAGTTTCGTCAAGTCTAATTCGTAAACTTTATCGCTCAGGCAAGTCAATTCGTTACTTAGTGCCAGAAAATGTCAGATCCTACATAGCTACTCACAACCTCTATTCAGAAAATTCTGAATAAAATATGTATTTTTTTTTTGATCTAACACTTTATGGTTATAAATACCTTCCCCCTTTGCGATATGATTGGGGTCAAAGATATCAACTTATAGGCATAAATACAGAGGGCAAGACACTGTGATTAGAGTCGCAATCAACGGGTTCGGGCGCATCGGACGTAACTTTGCACGTTGCTGGCTAGGAAGACAAAATAGCAATATCGACCTAGTAGCTATCAATGACACATCAGATCCAAGAACTAATGCTCACCTCCTAAAGTATGATTCCATGCTTGGGAAGTTAAAGGATGTTGACATTACGGCTGACGACAACTCTATTATCGTTAACGGTAAAACCATTAAATGCGTATCTGATCGCAATCCAGAAAACTTGCCCTGGAAAGAATGGGAAATTGATTTAATTATTGAAGCCACAGGCGTGTTTACCAGCAAAGAAGGTGCATTAAAGCACGTTAATGCTGGAGCCAAGAAAGTTCTGATTACAGCCCCCGGTAAAAACGAGGATGGCACTTTTGTAATTGGTGTCAATCATCATGAGTATGACCACAACGTACACCACGTTATCAGTAATGCCAGCTGTACAACTAACTGTCTAGCTCCCATTGCTAAGGTAATACACGAAAAATTTGGTATCATCAAGGGTACGATGACCACCACCCACAGCTACACAGGTGATCAGCGCTTATTAGACGCTTCTCACCGTGATGTGCGCCGGGCAAGAGCCGCAGCCATCAATATCGTCCCCACCTCTACAGGTGCGGCGAAAGCCGTGGCATTAGTTATCCCAGAACTCAAAGGCAAACTGAATGGTGTTGCCTTGCGTGTACCTACCCCGAACGTCTCAATGGTAGATTTCGTAGTTCAGGTTGAGAAGCGTACTATTACTGAAGAAGTCAACCAAGCCCTCAAAGATGCTTCTGAAGGCCCACTCAAAGGCATTTTGGACTATAGCGAACTGCAATTGGTATCGTCCGATTATCAAGGAACCGATGCTTCCTCCATCGTTGACGCAAGCTTGACTCTAGTTATGGGTAATGACCTAGTAAAAGTCATGGCTTGGTATGACAACGAGTGGGGTTACAGCCAGCGCGTTCTCGATTTGGCAGAATTAGTGGCCCAGAAGTGGGTTTAAGTTAGTCGATAGTCAATAGTCAACAGTCAGCAGTTTTTGACTATTGACTATTGACTTTGGACTATTGACTAAAATGTTGAAATCCCTGGCTAAGGTTGAGAACTTGGTCAGGGATTTTTTGATTTTGATGATGCAATAATACTTTTGTATCTGAGGTAATGTTACCGATGATGGCTGCGCCTTGACCTAACTGTTGTACTAAGGTTTTTGCAGCGTCTGGTGGCAAACACAACACTAATTCAAAGTCTTCGCCACCGTATAAAGCATATTGCAGGGCTTGTTCTGGTGTTAGCCAATGGTCGAAGGCTGTTGGTAGGGGAATTTGGGCGCTTTCTAGCACAGCACCAACGCTACTGGCGCGACAAATTTGTAACACAGCATCTGCTAGGCCGTCGCTGCTATCCATACCGGCGACGGGGGCTGGGGACTGGGGGCTGGGGACTGGGG
>DATNQO010000012.1:0-12098 GCA_036704005.1 Leptolyngbyaceae cyanobacterium
TTGCCCGTCGATTGTCCACAACCGCGCTGTCCTGTCATTAGAGGTGGTAGCGATGGTTTTACCGTCGGGGCTGAAACTCACACCATTAACTTCACCTTGATGCCCTTTCAATTCCTGTAACAGTTGCCCGTCGATTGTCCACAACCGCGCTGTCCTGTCATTAGAGGTGGTAGCGATGGTTTTACCGTCGGGGCTGAAACTCACACTTTTGACAATGCCCTGATGCCCTTTCAATTGATTCCGCTCTTGAATATTTCTTAAAATACTATCCAAAGCAATTATCGGGCTTACAGTTGGATATTTTTCCAGAGGGCGACCATCTTTAACCAATGATTTCAACTCTTTAGCAGAGTGCATTATAGATACCAAAGCGTCCAACTGTGCATATTCAAACAGTCTTAAAGCATTCACGCCCCCTCGTTCTAGTTCCGTTACCTTCTGCGCTTCTTGTTGAGTTCTTTGTGCCTGTTGCAGTTTTTCCCTAGCTATTTTCAAAGTATCATTAGCTTTCCTAACTTTATCTTCTGCATCTCGTTGTTGTCTCTGGGCATCCGCCGCTTTCTTCTCAGCCTTATCTACTTCTGCTGTAGCTGCGTTAATTCTTTTTTCTGCATCGTTATTCTTCTGTTGTAATTGTTGTGCTTGCTGCTTTTCTCTTGCTAATTGTTGTTTAGTAGCATTAAGATTTATAGTGGCTTCTTCAGTATTTTTTCTTGCTGCTTGCAACTTTTCATTTGCCTTTTTAATGTTCTCCCTGGCTGCATACAACTTCTTTTCTACATCCTTTTTTTTGTCCTCCAACTCTTTTTTGTTCTTTTGCAGTAATAGCTGTTCTTGTTGTGTCTGCTGCAAAAATCCATCTATTGTTTTGTATTTTTCATTAGCCTCATTTGCTCGATAAACCTGATTCCCTGCATACACAGCCGCCAAACCAGCAAATATTAACAAGCCCATTGAAAAACTGGAACTTAAAGCCAAACTCCTACGCCCTTGTTTAATTTTCTCATCAGCTTCTTTTTTTGCCTTCTCTAAGATTTGCCTTGCTGCTTGTTCCTGTTTTAACTTGGCTTGTGTTTCCTTTAATTCCTCTAATAGTTCATTCCCCTGCTGTTGCCGAATAAAAGTTACCAAATAATCATGAACTAATTGATAACGATCAGATGGAGATTCTGGCAACAACAACACTAACCCAGACTTGACAAAAATTTCTAATACAAAATCTAACTGATCAAATTCTGCTACCAAACTATCTACCAAATCAGCACGAGTTTTTAGTGGTCTTGTGCCATTTTGATCTGTGAGTAAATATAAAACTAATCGCGCCGCATTTTCATTTTCTGCTCCACAATCTTTAATTACATCTTCTAAAAATCGCTCAACCAGTTTTTCTTTAGTTCCAACTTGCCGATACTGTGCTAAAGTAATGATATGTTCTGTTTGTAATTGCGCCCCCACAATCTGCAACTCAATCGGTCGTACTTCCCCCAACTCCCTCGACAAATCTACAACTAATTGCTCAATCAACTCATCTTCTAAATGGAATTGCGTTCTCTGAGTTAAACTTTGGATAATTTTCTTCGTATCTGCTGGCGAAAAGTTACCTAAATAATAACGAATAGTTTTATCTAAAATATTATTATTAACAACCCCCAAATCAAATAAACGCTCTAACTCTAATAAATAATGTAAATAATCTTCTCGTAAGGAGAGTACAACCTTAACAAAAGGAATGTCTAAACAAATCCGCAGAAATTCATAAAAATCTCGCCGTTGTGCCTTTTCTGGATAAACAAAGAAAAATTCTTCAAATTGATCAAAAATTAACACTGTCAAAAAATTACGTTCATTATTCTGGCGTAATTGCTGAATTATGACTGCGGCTGAGTTAAAATCAACAGCTAACTGATGTCCGCGCACCGCTTCATAAACTTCTGATAAACGCCGTCCTAAAACTCCCACCCAATCAGAATAAACCCGCACCAAAACAGGTAAAGCATCTCTTGCTTGTATAGATTGCTGCTGCAAAGCAGGGATTAAACCCGCCTGTAAAATTGAACTTTTACCTACCCCAGATTGACCATGAATCACAATTAATTTATTCTGATCACCAGTAATTTTATCTAGTAGTCTATTAACATCTAATTCCCGCCCAGAAGCCTTAATTTCATCAGCAATTGTTCCTGTCTTGTCTTCTGGTAACTGTGCAGTATTAATCTCTTGACGTTGCGCCTGACGTTGGGGGTTAAGATATGATGCACCAACAAATGCTCTGAACTTATACTGTTGTTCAATTTGTAACTGCTCTAGTTTTAAATTAAAAGCTTTGAGATATTCTTTTTGCTCAAAATACCAACTCCGCAACAGTGCCAAAATGCTAATATAAAGGCTAGGATTATATTGATGATTACTTTCCTGTCTAGCTAACTCTAAATTAGTAATAGCCTCATCAATTTGTTGTAAACCATATTGAGCGCGTGCCAAAATCAACCGAGATAAACCGCGTTGATTAATTTTTTGATGAGATATATTCTCACTTTTTTGTAATGCTTCTTGAGCAAATTCTTGTGCTTCACTCCATTGCGATTTTTCTAAAGCTACTTCAGCCAAAAAAGCATAACATTGAGCTATCTGCGAGGGTGAATCATGATTTTGCTGTAACTGCAAAGATTTTTGCGCCAGAATTTGTAACTCATCCCAAGCTTGCAGATGTCGTAGAACTTCACCTAATTTATTAATATACTTAGCTATTAAATTGCTAAATAGCCCTTTCTCTAATACTGTAATAGCTGTTTGTAAATAACTTCTAGCTGTTTGCAAACTTAACTGATGCTTTTGCGCTTGACGTTCCCAAGCTAACCCCAAATGAAATAGTAAAATACCCTGCCGTTCTAAATTATGGCTGGCTTCCCAAAAACTTAAACTTTGTTGATAATGTTCTAGAGCAGTGTCTATATCATCATGTAGATAATCATACAAACCCTGTACAAATGCCAAACTAGCTTGCAAAGTTGGGTTTAATTCTACTCGCTGACTATGTAAATCTTGATTAGCCTGTGTTAATTCCCAACAAACCTGAGCATTAGGGATAATATCACCATGAAATATCTCATCGGTGATTTGTTGGATTAAATCAACTAACTCATCATGAGAACTTGCAAATACAACAGTAGTAGCCCAACTTTCTAAATCAGTTGCTAACCGAATCAGCTTTTGCAGAACTTGGTCATTTACCCACAACAAAACAGGAAAACGAAAGTTATTTCTAAACTCCTCCCGCACCCGGTTAGCCGCATTCAGTACTGTATCAACATCTTCCACCTCTTCCAAACCAAACACCATTAACGCTGATGGCTGTTCCTCACCCAATTGTTCAGCTAGGCTGGTATACAGCGTTGTTACTGATTTTTGTAAGGTAATTTCCCGTATTTTTATGGGACAAAGTTCGTGGAGTCTTCTGGTAATTTGCTTACGTAAATTAGCATAATTACAGCGTAATAAAATCAGCGAAAATTCTCCCTGAGAAAAGGTAATTGCTCTGACTAGAGTTTGTAATGCAATCTCATTTTCGGGCGTTAAAATTTCCCCATCATGGTGATTATTCATAATGTGAACTGTGTCGCAGTAGTTTTGTAACCTTTTAACTTTGTGTCTCTGTGTCTCTGTGGTTTAATAAATTTTTACCACGGAGGCACAGAGGCTGGCAGGAGTAGCAATGCCACCCTAGTTAATGTGTTATTTATAACCGAAATTCCTTAGCCTCCGCCAGTATGGGATTAATATCAAACCACGAACCGTCCTCATCTCGATATTCAAATACAAACATATTGCGGAGTAGAAGGTCATATTTTTCATGACCTCTCAAGCTTTTGCCTTGGGCTACTTCTTGCAAAACTTCCCACTCATCAGGAGTAATTGCCAAACTGAGTTCATTGGAGCGTTTTTTAATCACTTTGTCTAAACAGTCCCGTGAAATTGGCGGGTCATCTTGTTGTAGACAGCGAAACAATAACATCAGTAAATTCCGCAGATGACCACCGCTAACTAAGCAAAGTCTCTCCAAGGTTTCAGGACTATCAAAAACTTGTGTAATTAAATGCTGGCTTTGTTCCCAACTCACCCCAGGAAAGGCCCTCGCCATTACCATCTGTTGCAGTAGAGTCATTCCTTCCTCAAATGCGTTCCCATCTTGCAGCCGTACCGGAACCATTGGTAAAACTTTGGGGTCAATGCCAAAACGATTTGTTAATCTACCTAAAGCATTGGAGAATATTAATACTAAGGGAATTGTATAGACAACATGACAATTTAACTGGTTTAACTGTTCGCCTCGTTCTACAAATAAATATTCTGGCTGGAAATAACCGGAAGCTTTTAAGGTATTATCAATGCGGTCGAGATTATCAATAATAACTACTAAGCCTCTTTTCCCTTTTTCTCTTAGTCTTTCATTAGCAGGTTTGAGTAGTTCTTGATTGATAGATTCTAATATTCCATTGGTACGCGGTTCTAAATATTGCCGCAATTGAGAACGCAGTTTAGGGCTGTCTTTAGTCTTGGCTGTTATTTTCGCAATACCCACAGACAATTCAGCCTCTACTCCAATATCTAGGGGTGTTTGCAAAAAATCAACGACTTCCTTAAAGAGATTTTGAAAATATCCTGGTCTGATGTTAATTTTAATTGCTTCTAAACTTTGGCTTACTTCTCTAACTACTGCTAATAAAATATCTGTGACATCTACATCAGCTAAATCAAACATTTGACTAGACTCGAAATACACCACATGAAATCCTTGCTCTTCTAGCTCGGTTTTCAGGCGGAGTAGTTCTGTAGATTTGCCACAACCAATATGTCCACTAAATAATTGACAAGTTGGTTCTGGTGAAAGTCGGTTAATTGTGCGCTTCAATTCTTCTATAATTTTGCCACCCCGCACCTTGGAAAAATCAATATAATATTGTTTATCCTCTGGTTTCCCGACAATGAGAGTTTTACTGGGGTTGCAAGCTTGAAAAAAACTATTAAAATTTAATTTCATAATAATGCACCTGAAATCAGCATAAAATTAACGCTTATTTCAGAATAATACAGGTATAAGTTCATAGCGATCGCCATCCCCATACTGGATAATAAATTGAGCAACACTCAGAAGTTTCGCTGAGTGAACCATTGTTATCGTCTCCTGCTCTACTGGTTACTTAGCACTTTACTATACTGCACAGACGGCGATCGCTCTCATGCACATGAGGATTATTTTCCAGATAATCTTGTAGCCAATTACACCCACGCCGTAGGAGTTGGTCGAGATTTTCTATGGGCCATAGTCTGACGGTGCGATCGTCAGAAGCCGTAGCAATATACTGAGCATCAGGGCTAATACTAATACACCTGACCGCACCTTTATGACCTTTAAATTGCGCTAATTGCTGTCCATTTAAGTTCCATAACCTAGCTGTTCGGTCATCAGAACTAGTAGCAATGTACTGCCCATCATGACTAAAAACTGCATTCCTCACCGGGGCTTGATGCCCCCTAAATTCGGTCAGTAATTGTCCATCCAAACTCCACAGTTTAGCTGTATGGTCTTCCGATGCCGTAATAATATACTGACCATCAGGACTAAAATTTGCACTACAGACACTACTTTGATGACCTAAAAATTGCCCAAGTTGCTCTCCTTGAAGATTCCACAACCTGGC
This sequence comes from Leptolyngbyaceae cyanobacterium, assembly GCA_036704005.1. Classification (GTDB taxonomy): domain Bacteria; phylum Cyanobacteriota; class Cyanobacteriia; order Cyanobacteriales; family Nostocaceae; genus Trichormus. The sequence continues at coordinate 5,700 of DATNQO010000012.1, forward strand.
AGTACAGTCATCAGCCGCAGTGACAAGATACTTACCATTGCCGCTAAAACTGACATACCTCACCCATTTATCATGCCCTTTAAATTGCCGCAACTCCTCTCCGTTGAGTTGCCATAATCTCGCTGTCCGGTCAGAGGAGGCTGTAGCGATATACTGGCTATCAGGGCTAAAACTGATATGGCAAACTGTACCTTGATGTCCAGGAAACTGCCCCAACAACTGCCCCCTCATATCCCATAATCGCACAGTCCGGTCAGAGGAAGCAGTGGCAATATATTGACCATCTTTGCTCAAACTCACAGTCCAGACTTTTCCTCGATGACCAAGGAACTGCTGAAGTTCCTCGCCTTTGATATTCCACAGGCGGACAGTACAGTCATCAGAAGCTGTAACGATTTGTTGCCCATTAGGGCTAAAATCTACACTCCTAACTGTACTTTGATGTCCGCAAAATTTGAGAAACTGCCGCTTCTCAACCTGCCACAAGCGAACGGTACGGTCAGAAGAGGCAGTAGCAATATACTTACCATCAGGGCTGAAACTCACACTCCTCACATAGTCCTGATGCCCTGAGAATTGAGCTAGTTGCTTTCCATTCAGATTCCATAATCTAGCTGTGCGGTCAGAAGAAGCCGTAGCAATATACTTACCATCGGGGCTAAAACTCACAGCCCAAACCACATCGTGATGTCCCCGGAAGCGAGTTAGTTGTTCCCCGCCCAGGTTCCATAACCGGGCTGTACCGTCAGAGGAAGCAGTAGCAATATACTCACCATCCGGGCTAAAAACCACATCCCATACACAGTCTTGATGCCCAGAAAAGCGCTCAAGTAGTTTACCCTTGAGGTTCCATAACCGGACTATGCGCTCATCAGCTGCCGTGACAATATATTTACCATCGGGACTAAAACTCACTCTCCAGACTGTACCTTGATGTCCCAAAAATTGCGCCAGCTGCTGACCGCTAAAGTTCCACAACCTAGCTGTGCGGTCATCACCCGCCGTAACAATGTACTTACCATCAGGACTGAAACAGACACTCCGCACACAGCCCTGATGCCCTGTAATTATCGATAATTGTTGACCTTGCAAGTTCCACAACCTAGCTGTGTGGTCAGAGGAAGCAGTGGCAATATATTTACCATCCTTGCTAAAACTAGCACTCCAGATTGTATCTTCATGTCCTTGCAGCTTAACTAATTGTTTGCCTTTGAGGTTCCATAATCTGGCTGTATGGTCATCAGAAGCCGTCAGGATATACTGACCATCAGGACTAAAACTGACAGTCCTAATCCAGCCTTGATGCCCTTGGAATTGGTTGCGTTCTTGAATATTGTCTAAGATAGTCTGCAAAGCTAACAGAGGACTAGTAGCTGGGTACTTGACTAAAGGGCGACCATCTTTGATTAAAGCTTGCAATGCTTTGCCACTGTGCATTGCGGATACAAGTGATTCTAATTGGGCAAACTCAAACTGCCGTAAAGCGCTCACTCCTTCCTGTTCTAGCCTTGTACCTTCTTGCGCTTCTTTGAGGGCGACTTGTTGTTTGTCTAATTCTGTGTTTACTTGCACCAGTACGGTTTCTACAAGTTTTAACTCTTTTTCAATCTGTTTTCTTTGTTGGCGTTCCTGTTCGAGTTCTGCTAATAACTCGTTCCCCTGCTGTTGACGGATGAAGGGTACTAGATAATCATGCACTAATTGATAGCGATCGGCTGGTACTTCTGGTAAAAGTAACACTAGCCCAGATTTCACAAAAATTTCTAATATTAAATCTAGTGTTTCTGCCTCTGGCGTTAAATCAGATGCCAAATCAGTACGAGTTTTTAGAGGACGAGTCCCATTTTCATCTGTGAGTAAATACAGTACCAACCGCGCCATGCGTTCATTTTCTTGACCACAATTTTGAATAACCGTTTCTAAAAATCTCTCAACTAATTTATCTTTAGTACCAAACTGACAATATTGCTCTAAAGTATTAATTTTCTCTGTTTGTAATTGCGCTCCCACAATTTGTAATTCGATTGGGCGCACTTCTCCAAACTGACTTGCTAAATCTTCAACTAGCTTATCAATGAGTGTGGGTTCCAAATAAAAATGCGTTTTCTCTGTTAAATTTTTGATAATTGCCTTAGCATCTGCTGGCAAAAGATTACCTAAATAATAACGGATATTTTTATCTAAAATATTATTATTGATAGCTCCTAAATTAAACAATCGTTCTAATTCTAGTAAATAATGTAAATAATCCTCGCGTAGAGAAAGCACAATCTTGATATAAGGAATATCTAAACAAAGATGTAAAAATTCATAAAAAGATTTTCTTTGGCATTTGTCTGTATAAACAAAGAAAAACTCTTCAAATTGATCAAAAATTAACACTGTTAAAAGATTGCGTTCAGAATTTCTTTGTAATTGTTCTCTTATAGCTACTGCTGAATCAAGATTAACAGATAATTTATCGCCCCTAACTTCCTCAAAAGCCTGAGTTAAGTTCTGTCCTAATGTTCCTACCCAATCTGTATAAACTCGTAATAATACAGGTAAAGCATCACGTTCACCAATAGGCTTTTCTTGCAAAGCTGGAATTAAGCCTGCTTGCAAAATAGAACTTTTGCCTACTCCTGATTGACCATGAATTACAGTCAGCTTATGTTCGGTACTACTAATTCTTTCTCGTAGACGTTGAACATCTATTTCTCGACCGGAAGCGGTAATTTCTTGAGCAATTGTTCCTTTATAATCTATTTGTTGTAAGGGATTAATTACCTGTCGTTGTGGATTAAGATAGGATGCACCAACAAAAGCCCGAAAACCATACTGTTGTTCAATTTGGAGTTGCTCTTGTTTAATATGAAAAGCTGCTAAATACCGACCTTGTTCAAAATAAAGGTTTCTTAGCATTTCTAAAATATTAATATAATGCTGAGGATTATAAGAAGCGTGAGTTTCATTTTTAGCTATTTCTAAATTAGTAATAGCATTTGTAGTTTCTTTTAACTGTTTTTGAGAACGAGCTAAAATGAGCAAATATAAACTCCGTTCATGAATTTTTTTGTGGGAAATATTTTTCAGTCTCTGTAGGGCTTTTTGAGCGAGTAGTTTAGCTTCATCATATTGAGAGTTTTCTAAAGCAACTTCAGCTAAAAAGCCATAGGATTGCGCCAGTTGTGGCAATTTATGATGAGTTCTGTGTAACTTTAAACCTTTGATAGCAACATTCTTTAAATCTGACCAAGCATTTAACTGCCTCAGCACTTCACCCAGTCGATTAATATACTTAGCAACTAAACTGTCAAATCGCCCTTGTTCTAAAATCGCAATACATTGCTGAAGATATCTTCTAGCTTTTTGGTAATATTCCTGATTGTCTACCTGATTCTTTTGTGCTTGGCGCACATAAGCAGAACCAATATTAAATAATAATATACCTTGTTTTTTTATATTATTGTTTATTTGCCAATATTTTAAACTATTTTGGTAATGAACTAAAGCAATCTCTACATTGTCTTGTAAATAATTGTGTAAACCTCGGACAAACTCTAAATTAGCTTGTAATCTTTGGTTTAAATCTGTTCCTTGGCTTTGCAAATCTTGGATGGCTGTATCTAATTCCCAGCAGATTTGAGAATTAGGAATGATATCACCCAAAAATATTTCATCAGTTTTTTTCTGAATAAAGCTAATTAATTCATGATTACTACTTTCAAAATGAATAGTAGTCGCCCAATTTTCTAAATCAGTTGCTAATCTAATAAACTTTTGCAGAACTTTGTCATTAACCCACAAAATTACAGGAAAGGGGAAGTTTTTTCTAAACTCTTCTCGTACTCGATTAGCCGCAATCAACGCTGTATCAATATCTTTGGCAGACTCTAGCCCAAAGACAATTAATGCAGGTGGGTGTTTATATCCTAATTGTTCATGAATATTAGTGTAAACTGTGATAACTGATTCATGTAAGGTTATTTCATGTATTTTAACAGGACAGAGTTGATAGAGTCGTTGTGTAATGCTTTTACGTAAAGCTGCATAATTACAACGTAAGAAAATTAAGGAAAATTCTCCCTGAGATAGGGTAATTGCCCGCAATAGGGTTTGTAATGATTTTTCGTTTTCCGGGATTAAATGATGAGCATCAGGTTGATTATTCATAGTGTAAGCAAGCTCTGGAGAAATTGTAAAAGAATGAGCGTAAATTGAAAATTTAGTTTTTGCCAAAATCGCATTGATATTAATCAAAGCTTGGCTTTAACGAATTATCAATACGGTGATACCTGATGATTTAGGTTGAGCGATCGCAAGTTTATGCAGTTGTTGTGACAGCCTTACACTCAGTCTCAACAGACAACCTTAGTACGTAAGTCCTATAAGATTGTCTATTCTCCGCTTTACTGACAGCCAAAGTCTCACTAGGGTTACACGCCTGAAAAAACTGAGCAATCTAACTTCATCAACAATTATCCTAAAATAGCCTGATAATAGTGCTATATTTTAGGATTATACAAATATCATCACTAATAATTGGACATTAGTGATCAAAGATTTATTTAACTTAAGTTTTCTATTGGTAAGGAAAAAATCACAACTAAGCCCAACCCCGCAGGCTTTTGTGTACCTGCGCTAAAGACCACATATAATCATCAAGTTTGTATTTATTAGCAGCCTGACCTATATATTCTTGAGCCAATTCCGTGTTATTTTCAGCCTCATAATATAGCCCCAAATAAAGATGGCTATAAAATAAACCCTTAATCCCTTCGGCTTTCCCCACATTCAACACATCATCTACTGTAAAATTCCCCGCATACAAATCATAGACAGCAAGCATGATTCGTCGGGGGTCATTTTTCACAGTTAATAACTGATGACGCGCCTCTGTTACACCTACTAAACGCGCCATGCACAGATAGCGCCACACTGTTTCTTCCACATCTTGAGAATTGACTGTTAAATCTATTTCAAACTGTTGAGCGCCTTCGGCAAATCTATCGGCATAATAATAAGATAAACCCCTTTGCCATAGGTATGGTTTCAGCCTTGAATCTAGTTTTTCGGCTATGTCAAAATCATCAATAGATTCATTAATTTTCCCTAGCTGAAATTTTACCATACCCCGGCGAATATAAGCATTAGGGTGATTAGGTTGTTTACGAATAACTTCGTCCCACTGCTTGAGTTGATTTTCTAAAGAGTTGGCAAACCACATAAGTTATAATTCAAAATTAGCTCATTCAAAATAATAAATTTAGACTGGAGAAGTGTTTTAAGGTTGATATATGTTACTTGATTTTAAGTAGAACAGTAAACCTTAAATTGTAGGGTGCGTTAAAGCAGCGCTTAACGCACCGTATTTGCTGGTGCGTTACGGCTAGTTCATAATTTCGCCAACGCTCAAATTCTGACATAGCCGTAACACACCCTACTTAATACTTACTGTCCCCTGTCTCCTCGAAGATATAGCAACATTTATCCAGCAGATAGAAGAAAACTATAGCAAAATTAACTAATGTTGAGTCTAGTGACTTAAAAATTAGGAAAAACGCCAGTGGTTCCCATTAGAGATAATAACCCGATAACAATTACGCCTTATGTGACTTATGGGCTGATTGCTGCTAATGTGCTTGTTTTTATATATGAATCTAGCCTACCTCCGCAAGCATTGGACGGCTTTTTACATTTAGCGGCTGTGGTTCCGCGAGAACTTAGCTTGAGTTTTGCTGGTGTGTCTGTGCATCAGCCCGTACCAGAATGGATAACTTTAATTACTTCCCAATTTCTGCACGGTGGTTTTCTGCACCTAGCAGGTAATATGTTGTTTCTGTGGATTTTTGGTAACAACGTTGAAGATAAATTGGGTCATATTAGATATTTTGTATTTTATATAGCCTGTGGTGTTTTAGCGTCGCTCACCCAATGGTATTTCTCACAAGATTCTAGCATTCCTTCTTTAGGTGCTAGTGGTGCGATCGCTGGTGTGATGGGTGCATACATTCTGCGTTTTCCCCAAGCAGAAATTATTGGTGTAGTCCCTTTAGGCTTCTTCTTCCCAACTTTCCGCGTTCCCGCCTACTTCTTCTTAGGTTTCTGGTTTCTCCAACAATCTTTCTACGGAATTGCTGGTTTACAAACCCGCACTAACATCGGGATGGAAAGTGGCGGTATCGCCTACTGGGCGCACGCTGGCGGTTTTATCTTCGGCGCACTTCTCGGCCCTGTTTTGGGTTTATTTAGCGATAAAGCTAAGGAAGAGACTTGGTATAGTTAGGGCAGTTGACAGTTGACAGTTGACAGTTGACAGTTATCAGTTGACAGTTGTTTCTTTTCTCCCTCATCTCCCCCCACTCCCTCATCTCCCCCATCTCCCCCATCTCCCCCATCTCCCCAATACCCAGTCCC
>DATNQO010000013.1:0-3909 GCA_036704005.1 Leptolyngbyaceae cyanobacterium
AAACAGGCTTTTATACCACTGGCAATATTCGTCCACGAATTTGACTGTTGGTGCGGCTGGACGGGGCTGTACCATACTCTGTGTCTTTGTTCTAGCATTTGTACCTTATTATACTACTGCCAGAGTGACAAAACAGGGTTATTATGGGACTTTATCAATTGAGATTATGCACAGGCTTTTATCTGGGCCGTTGACTGTAGAACAATTAACGGTGAAGATTGCAGGTTTATCTGCGTCGCTACGAGGTAAGAAGTTGGTGCAACTATCAGATTTTCATTATGATGGTGTGCGACTGTCACCAGCGATGTTAGAGGAAGCGATCGCACTTAGCAATCAAATACAACCAGACTTAGTTTTACTCACTGGTGATTACGTCACAACTACCCCAGAACCGATTCATCAACTAGCGCAACACCTCCAAAAACTCCAAAGTCATGCAGGTATTTATGCCATACTGGGAAACCACGACATATATCGCAAAAACTCAAAAACAGAAATCACCCAAGCATTAACAAAAGTTGGCATTCAAGTTCTATGGAATGAAATCGCCTATCCTTGGGGAAAGGAATTACCCATAGTCGGACTCGTTGATTATTACTATCGGGAATTTCATCCAGAATTAGTTTTTGACCAACTAGACCCCACCACACCACGCATTGTTTTATGTCATAACCCAGACACCGCAGAGTTTTTGCAACCTTGGCGAGTAGATTTACAGTTATCAGGCCATACTCATGGAGGGCAAATCGTCATTCCTGGTGTTGGGGCTGTGTTACATTATCACAAAAAAATCATCCGCAAAGTACCAAGAAAAATCCGGCGGCGTTTTCCCTGTTTATTCAAAGAGTATCTTTTGTCAAACCATTCGGAATGGCTACAAGGTCTACACCAGATCGGCGAAAATCAGCTATATGTCAATCGTGGCTTAGGGACTTATCACCCTGGACGCTTATTTTGTCCGCCAGAATTAACAGTAATTACCTTAGGACGTAAAGAGGGAGGCTAATTGATTTTTAGTAAATCCTTAAATAAGATTTATGGTAAACTTTTTTAAGTTTTAAGTTATTACCTAGATTTTTGATAAGCTGTAAGCGCTGGTCTGAGGAGTTCCTAGCACATATGCACTGGTTGTTTACAGGACGTTTAAGCGTAGATAAAATAACGGTTAAGATAGCAGGGCTTTCACCAAAATTACAGGGTTTAAAGTTGGTGCAGTTGTCAGATTTTCATTATGATGGCTTGCGACTGTCAGAAGAAATGTTAGAAGAAGCGATCGCCGCGACTAACGAAGCTGAACCTGATTTAATCGTCTTAACTGGCGATTATGTCACCGATGACCCCACACCAATTCATCAACTCGCATCCAGACTGAAGTATCTGCAAAGCCGCAGTGGTGTTTATGCTGTACTAGGAAACCACGATATCCACTACAGTCACTCCCAAGCCGAAGTTACAACCGCCTTCACCCGTATCGGCGTTAATGTCCTGTGGAATGAAATTGCTTATCCTTTCGGACATGAATTACCAATAGTAGGACTAGCTGACTATTGGTCAAAAGAATTTCAGCCTGCATCAGTCATGAACAAACTCGACCCTGCTATACCCAGGATTGTTTTATCTCATAACCCAGATACTGCTAAAATTTTGGAACAATGGCGAGTAGATTTGCAACTATCCGGGCATACCCACGGTGGACACATTGTATTACCAGGTCTTGGCCCTGTAGTTTACCATTATAAAAAGCTGTTAAAAAAATTCCCCAAAAAATTGCGGCGCTGGGTTCCCTTGTTACTAGGAGACTGTTCAAAAGTAGTCCGCTATTGGGAATGGGCGCAAGGATTTCATCAAGTAGCCGACAACCAATTATATGTTAATCGCGGTTTAGGCACTTATCGACCAGGGCGTTTGTTTTGCCCACCAGAAGTTACTGTAATTACTTTAAGTTAGGTGAAGTAAACTGTTTACTATCAGGACTTATGCAATTGGCACTTGGGGTAGGGTGCGTCAGATGTGGAAAATCCTTGAATCTGTACGAAATGATTGGGGCTGACGCACCCTACAGTTAGTTTGATTATGACTGCTGACTATTTTAAGCCAGTCCCCAGTCCCCATTCCCCAGTCCCCAAAAATATTAACCGCCATTAGCTAAGATGGAATAATATCATTAGCAAATGGCGGTTTGGTAAATATAAGATCGTCAGAGAAGATAGGAAAAAACAGAATCAAACAACTCAACTAAGGTGGACAATATTCGCAATTAAACATCCCTAAAAATCCTGCATCCTTAATTCCAATAGGCAGGCATTTTTAACTGTAATTTCAACACCTCCATACAATCATGTACACTCAAGGCGAAAACACTTTCACAGAGGATGCAGCCAACAACTTTAGGATTGCGAATAATTAAAACATTAGAGCGAGGAGGTACAGACTCTAATTTCAAGGCTTGTTGCAATGAACTTTTAACCTTTTTGTACCTTGCTCTTAATGTAGCATTCTTTTTTGTAAGTGGTATAGTTGTTTACTAAACTTCAATACCATTTATTTACCGCAACAATTGAGAAATTTTTCTTAAAATTTCCTGCAAGAAAGGCAAACTGTCAACTGTCAACTGTCAACTGTCACCTGTCACCTATTGACCAGAATTGGTATTTTGATTAACATCATCAGCACCAGAAGAACTGCTATCAGAATTACCTTGTGGCTGATCCCCAGCTTCAGTTGTAATGGTGGGAGAAGGACTGGCTTGTGTCTCTGTACTAGGGGTATTAGTTCGAGCGGGCTGAGGTGTATTAGGTGCTACAGGAGGTACTGTCACTCTCACAGAGGGCTGGGGTGGAACAGTAATATTAACCTCTGGTGGAGAATATGTTGGTGTTGGTGTAACTTGCTGTTGAGGAACAACAACAGGTACTTCTCTAGTTCTTTCGATGATGGTTGTTTGTTGTGGTTGAGGCGATAGGCTAGGACTAGCGGTAACAGGAGTCTCTACAGGTGCAGTACTATCAACAGCCGCATTGTTTTGATTAAAATACCACAGTGCGCCAGCCATCAAACCTACTAAGGAAGTCAGGACAATACCAAAAATCAACCCAGTAGCTGTATTTTCGTTATCACGATCAGCTTGATAGTTACGTTCAAGATTACGACCATCGACATAACCATTACTATAACGATTATTAGAGGTTTCTGTAGTTCTGGTTACGTGATGGGTATTACCATTATTATCAGTGTAAGATTCTCTATTAACTTCGCGTTCATTAGGGTTAGTCATAATTTTTAGTTTCCTTTCCTCACTTTAATGTTGACAAGATAAACTTTCGTAAAAACAAAACATTTTTACTGAATGAGAGATGTTGATTTGAATTTATAACCCTGGTTTGAATATTTATCAGAATAACTTTGATACTTTGAATAACGGATCTATCTTCAGGTAAAAGCTAGATACTTCAAAAGAATGAATATACTTGGATTTTTCCGATATTTTCTCTGTTATACGGAATAAAGGCTAAGGTATCTTCCGCATTATCTGATTTTTCTTGATTAGAGCATAGTATTCATACTTGATTTTTGCAAGATACGTAGTAGGGTGGGCAGTGCATCGCCACTATCTCATTGAGAAAGTGCAAGATATCAACTAATGACTCAGATTTCAGGACAAGGTAACAGAGTAATAATTTTATCGCCGCCACCACTAGCTAAAGTTTTCCCATCTGGACTAAAGGCGACAGAATAAACTGAATCTTCATGCGCTGCTACACTGTGTATTAACCCTCTTCTGTCAGTTTCCGGATATAATGAATAGAAGAAAGGAAAGATAAAACTCTACAAGGTAAGTAGAGCAATGGATGTAGAATTACAAATCCTGAAACATCTGCCAAGGGATGCCCAGCCAACAGTTGCGCTCGT
>DATNQO010000014.1:0-24169 GCA_036704005.1 Leptolyngbyaceae cyanobacterium
CTTCGTATCCCAAGAGTTACGCGCAGCAGAAGACCCAGAATTTGAAACCTTCTATACCAAGAACATTTTGCTGAACGAGGGTATCCGCGCTTGGATGGCTCCTCAAGACCAGCCTCACGAAAAATTTGTATTCCCCGAAGAAGTATTACCTCGTGGTAATGCTCTCTAAGCATGATTTAAGATTCATCGCTTGCCATTGTGTTAAAAGCCTCCGCCCAGCGCGGGGGTTTTTTGTTGGGGAGTAGGGAAAAGGGGAAAGGGGGACAGGGAAAAGGGAAAAGGGGAAAGGGAAAAGGGAAAAGGGGAAGAGGGGAAGAGGGGAAAGGGAATAAAAACTATAGACTAATTAATTTTTTATGTTATATTAGTCGAAGGTGAAAACCCAGAGATAAATTCTCTGCCTTTTTGAGACTAAGACCGTTTAGGCAACAAGGAGGTGATGCCCATGATAGAAAGTAGTAAAAGCATGGGTCATCAGGTTGCAGTTAGCCGGCTGTGTGCCGGGGCTGTTCTCTAAAAGTTAGCCTTAGTCTTTTTGAGACTAAGTTAGCTCCAAAAACTAGGCTAGAGCTAGGAGTTCCTTCCGGCAGTCTGGTTGCAACCTGAAGACCCGCTAGACCGCTCTGACTTAGATTACCTGATCTAAATCAGAGCGGATAGTTTTTTAGAGGGATTGTCAGTGGTCAGTTGTTAGTAGTCATTCGTAAAGAAATATCAAGACTGTCAATAGTGAAGTTATTAGACTAGAACCAAAAGCAACTGACAGACTCTTGCGTAATAAATGTAGGAGATTTCGGCAATGGCACAACTATTAGGTGATGCGGAAATTGAAGCACAAGCCAGTGAACTCTCTGGTTGGACGCGACAGGGTTCTAAGTTGGAGACTACCCGCAAGTTCAAAGATTTTGTGGAAGCGATCGCATTTGTTAATAAGCTAGTAGAGCCGGCAGAAACAGCAGGACATCATCCAGATATAGAAGTGTCTTATAACAAAGTCAAAATTACTTTAACAACCCACGACGCAGGCGGTTTGACGCAAAAGGACTTTGACCTGGCAAGGGAGATTTCGCAAATTGATTAATCCTTTGTGAGGAAATCGCCAAGCAAATAAATAAAAAAATACATAATTTTTTATACACAGGAATTAAGGAATTGAATACTCCCTTTTGGTATATATATAGAATTAAGTGTGACAGTTAATAAGGTGATCGCTATTAGCTTGTCATAGCGTTGAAATGCTCTATAATAATCAGCTATATGGGTAAGTTTTTGCATAAGTTGATTGCATTAATTTTTTAAGATTAAGTTAATTAGTTATTAGCTTGGCAAAAACTAAAATTGTCATATGTGGCAACTTTGCCTCATCAAAAGAGTCAAATAAGATATCGCACTTTTGAGAGTAGCTGCAACAAAAACAATTATCTATACAAGGTGTGAGGAGAAAAGCAAATGTCTAATATATTGTGGAAATCCCTGGTGGTTAGCCCGGCTGTTTTAAGCGCAACATTATTAGTTTCGTCAACAGCGATCGCAGCGACAAACGCAACCACAGAAGTAGCAACAACCGACACAGTAGTACCTACTGAAGTAGCTCAACAGCAGCCAGCAATTGTCGCTCAAGCAGCCCCAACAACCAACGACACCCAGATTATCAACCAAGTTGACCGCTACGGCAACGAAGGTAGAAATAACACTCAAGGTCAAGTAACATCGGTTTCTCAGTTCTCTGACGTACAACCAACCGATTGGGCATTCCAAGCATTGCAGTCCTTGGTTGAACGCTATGGTTGTATCGCAGGTTATCCCAACGGTACATATCGCGGAAACCGTGCTTTAACCCGTTATGAGTTTGCGGCTGGTTTAAACGCTTGTTTGGATCGCGTGAATGAATTGATTGCGACAGCAACAGCTGACTTAGTAACCAAGCAAGACTTAGCAACCTTACAACGTTTACAAGAAGAATTTTCCGCAGAATTAGCAACCCTGCGCGGTCGTGTAGATACATTAGAAGCACGCACAGCAGAATTGGAAGCTAACCAGTTCTCCACCACCACCAAGTTAGTTGGTGAAGCTATCTTCGCTGTTACCGATGTATTTGGCGACAATACAGGTAGCGCTAACAACACTGTGTTTCAAAACAGAGTGCGTTTAGGCTTGCAAACCAGCTTCACTGGTAGAGACGTATTAACCACCCGTCTGTCCTCTGGTAATGCAGCAGGCTTTGAGTTTAGAGACAACAATAACAATCCTATTGGTGTTAGCGGTCAAGGACTACAAACTTTCCAAGTTGATAGTACAGGTAACAACACTGTTGAGATAGACAGATTGACCTATGAAGCTCCCGTCGGCCCAGCTCAAGTTTACTTAGCTGCTGCTGGTGGTCGTCATAGCCATTATGCTGCTGTTAATAACCCCTACTTCTTTGACAGAACCGACGGCGGTAACGGTGCTTTATCCACCTTCTCTTCAGAAAACCCCATCTATCGTATTGGTGGTGGCGCAGGTATTGCATTAAACATACCTTTTGGTCAAGGTGGCGGTATCTTAAGACCTAGCTCCTTAACTGTTGGTTACTTAGCATCAGACGCTAATAACCCTGGTACAGATGCAGGTTTGTTCAACGGTGATTACTCTGCTTTAGGTCAGTTGAACTTTAGTGTAGGCGATCGCGTAGCCTTAGCTGCTACCTACGTTCATGGCTATAGAGGAGGACTAAACAATAACCTCTTTAGTAATGAAGACGATATATCCTTAGTTGGTACTTCCTTCGCTAACAATTTACCCAACCCATCTTCCATCAACGCCTACGGTGTTTCTGCGGCGTTTAGACCCAGCAATAATCTATCAATCAGTGGTTTCGTCTCTTACATTGATGTCGTAGGTACTGGTGCTGGTGATGACAGAGAAGCTTGGACTTACGGTGCTGGTGTAGCTTTACCTGACTTTGGTAGAAGAGGTAACGTTTTAGGTATCTTCGCAGGCGCTCAACCCTATTCTTTGGGTAGAACATCTGAAGGTAACAATGAAGTTCCTTACCAAGTTGAAGGTTTCTACAAATATCGCGTATCCGATAACATCTCTATCACCCCTGGTGTGATTTGGATTACCAATCTTAACCAGAACGGTAATAATAATGATGCGTTTATCGGTACTTTGAGAACTACCTTCACCTTCTAAGGTGTTGATCACTCGCTAAAAACTTTTAAATCAAAAAACCCCGCCATTAAACGGGGTTTTTTGCTGTCATTAGAAGTAATGCACAAACCCCACTGCTTAACCGGAGTATACTGGAGAAAGTTATAGCAGGTGACAGGTGATAGGGGACAGGTGACAGGTTCAAAACCTGCTTACTATCAATATTTTGTGATTTCCCAATGTCCTCAGCTATGTGGCTACTGCTATAAAACTCATAGCAGGTGACAGATAGATGAGGAAATGGGGTAATTATAAAACTCCGATCGCCAACAGCTTCTACGGCTGTTACCCTTCTCTACGTTCCCTGCGGGACGCTACGCGAACGCGGAGCGTGTCGTAGACAGAGGCTTCGCCAACGGGTTTGCCAGTTCCCTACGGCGGGAGACCCGCCTACAGGACTGGACTCACCTATCCCCTGCTGTAACACTTAACCGTTTATAAATTACCAATAACTTATTGCTTGTGGAACTATCGTGTAAATCAGAATACGCAATTCTGGCCTTAATAGAAATGGCAACTCATTACAACAGTGGCGAACCCATGCAAATTAGACAAATCGCCGCTCAACAGAGTATACCCGATCGCTATTTAGAGCAGCTACTAGCCACCTTGAGGCGTGGGGGAATACTCAAAAGTCAACGGGGAGCAAGAGGCGGCTATTTTTTAGCCCGTGAACCACGGAAAATTAGCATTTTTGATATATTGGAATGTTTGGAAGGTTTAGAAGCAACGGCTGGTGAAGATAATGTCAAAACTCAAACTTTGGATGGTTCGGTTATAGAAGAAATTTGGCAAGAAGCACGTCAAGCAGCAAATGCTGTGTTGAAAAAATATAGCCTTCAGGATCTTTGTGAAAAAAGAGATGCTCGTAGGCAGTTAGATGTAATGTATTACATTTAGTCATTAGTTATTAGTCATTAGTCAACAGTCAACAGTCCATAGTTTGGGACTGGGGATCTGGGATAAATAGTAACCAATGACCAATGACCATGAATTAAAATAAGGAAGAAATATGCGGGTTGCTCGTAACGTTACAGAATTGGTTGGTCGTACACCGTTAGTACAGTTGAATCGCATTCCTCAAGCGGAGGGATGTGTAGCGCAGATTCTTGTGAAGATGGAAAGTATGAACCCATCGTCGTCTGTGAAAGACCGAATTGGGGTGAGTATGATTAATGCGGCGGAAGAGGAAGGATTAATTTCGCCTGGAAAGACGGTGTTAGTAGAACCTACATCGGGAAATACAGGTATTGCTTTAGCAATGGCCGCAGCCGCCAAAGGTTATCGTTTAATTTTAACGATGCCAGAAACTATGAGTGGTGAGCGTCGGGCGATGTTGCGGGCTTATGGGGCCCAATTGGAGTTGACACCGGGAATGGAAGGGATGAGTGGAGCCATTCGCCGGGCGCAGGAAATTGTCAATAATACGCCTTACGCTTATATGTTGCAGCAGTTCCGCAATCCCGCTAATGTGAAAATACATCAAGAAACTACCGCCGAGGAAATCTGGGAAGATACTGACGGACAGGTAGATATGATTGTCGCTGGGGTGGGTACTGGTGGTACGATCACAGGTGTAGCCGAAGTGCTGAAAGCTCGTAAACCTAGTTTTAGGGCGATCGCAGTTGAGCCAGCCAATAGCCCAGTTTTATCAGGAGGTAAACCAGGCCCCCATAAAATTCAGGGAATTGGTGCGGGATTTGTCCCCCAAGTCCTCAAGCTACAATTAATAGATGAGGTGATTACTGTCACCGATGAAGAAGCGATCGCTTACGGTCGGCGTTTAGCCAGAGAAGAAGGTTTACTATCTGGGATTTCCAGTGGTGCTGCTTTGTGTGCAGCTATTCAAGTGGCTCAACGTCCAGCAAACGCAGGACGCTTAATTGTGTTGATTCAGCCTAGTTTTGGCGAAAGGTACTTAAGTACACCTTTGTTCCAAGACCTAGAAGCGAAGGCAACAGCTAGTATTAGCTAAAGATAATTTGAATGGTCGATTCTAAAAAAGACATAAATCATTACGACACTCTCAAAGTCAGCCCCAACGCCAGCCAAGCGGAGATTAAGCAAGCTTACCGCCGCTTGGTAAAATTATTTCATCCCGATAGTAATCAGGACACAGCAGACAAAGAGCAGATTATTCGCATTAACGCTGCATACGAAGTTTTAGGCGACAATCAAAGTCGCCTCAATTATGACCAAGAACTACGGGATCAATCACAGAGATTCAATAGCGAGCGTCAACAACGCGCTGCATCAGTACAAGAACGATACAAAACCAGACGCAAAAGTGGTAAAGATGCAGATGAGCAGGTAGAAGAATGGTTACGCTTGGTTTATCATCCAGTCAACCGCCTACTCTGCACCATCCTCAGTTCATTAGAAGAACAAATAGAGGAACTAGCGGCTGATCCTTTTGATGATGAGCTGTTGGATACATTTCAGGAATACTTAGTCACTTGTAAAGAAGATTTCAAGCAAGCCCAAACTATATTTCGTTCCCGTCCCAACCCTCCTAGCATGGCGAGAGCGGCGGCACACCTTTACTACAGCCTCAATCAAGTAGCGGATGGGCTGGAAGAGTTGGCTTATTTTCCCTTGAATTACGACGATCGCTATTTACACACTGGTCAAGAATTATTCCGTATCGCTACGCGATTACACGGTGAAGCACAGGCTGCTGTAAGTAGTCACTAGAGGTTAGAGGCTAGAGATTAGGAGTGAGAGAAGAAGTTTTTTATATTTGGTTGTGGGCTTTCTCTGTGATTAGTTGTTTTGAAAATAGGGAGTAGAGGTAATGTCAATTAAAGAACAGATTACTGAAGAACTAGAAACCTTGCCTGAACCTCTCTTACAAGAAGTTTTAGACTTTGTTCAGTTTATACAAGCTAAACATCAAAAAATCAAACCTGTTGTAGCAGAGCATACTTTGACAGGTTCGACGGCTCAGGATTTATTAGAGTTTGTAGGAAGTTGGGAAGGTTCAGATATTAGAGAATGTTTAGAAATAGTGCATGAAAGCCGTATGCCAATAGAATCTTAATTATGTATTTGATTGATACTAATCATTGTTCTTACTTAATGGAAGGTCTGCCTAGTGTAGTTGAACATTTGCGATCGCTTGGTCAAGTACAATTAGCAACCAGCGTTATTGTTGCGGGTGAGTTAAGGTTTATGGCGCAAAACTCGCACCAAAAGGCTGCTAATTTAATTAAAATCAAGGCATTTCTGCGGCAGATTAATTTATACGGAATCGATAAAGAAACTACAGAAATTTACGGTGATTTTAAATCAGAAATTATCAAGCAATTTGGCCCAAAAGAAAAAAGTCAACGTAGAACAACTAAATTAATTAGCATTGGTATCAGTGAAAACGACCTCTGGATAGCCGCAACCGCTTTACGCCACTCATTAATTATAGTGTCGTCTGATAGTGATTTTGTGAGAATGCAACAAGTAAGAGAATTGGCTTTAGAAAACTGGGTTTAAGAGTCGGCATTCTTTCATTTTAGTGAGGGAAGAAAATATGCGATCGCTGCATCCCCTAAACCTTGTGTAGCGATGAGTCCGGCACTTGCAGCCAACACGCTACCAAAACCAGTTGTCCAATTTCTCCTGCAATTCGCTCTTAAGAGGAACAAATCCAGGTAATGAATCTACAATCTTTAACAATTGTGTAGCTAGATATTCATTACGGTTTAAGGCTTCATTATTCTCTTTCAATTTAGTCATATCTCAATTTCTAAGTCTGATATTCGTTAATTCTATGGATATGGATAGTATTCCCGTAACTACAGACAAAGAAATAGTTTATGCTGGTAGCAGTGAAAGATTAAGAAAGTTTAAATTTTGCTCCCAGTGTACTCATGCAATGTATTGTAAATCGCCGCGCTCAGTTTTCGGCTAGCCATCGCTATTGGTTGCCAGAACTGGGTGAAGCCGAAAATATTGAGAAATTTGGCGCTTGCTCTCGGTTTCCAGGGCATGGACACAACTATGTCATATTTATCTCTCTGGCGGGAGAACTAGATGAATATGGCATGGTGTTGAACTTGTCTGATGTGAAACAAGTCATCAAGCGAGAAGTTACCAGCCAATTGGACTTCTCCTATCTCAACGATGTCTGGGCAGAATTTGGTCAAACTTTGCCGACGACAGAAAATATCGCACGGGTTATCTGGCAGCGACTAGCACCTCACTTGCCTCTAGTCCGCGTACAGTTGTTTGAAAATCCTGAACTTTGGGCAGATTATCTAGGAAACGGAATGGAAGCTTACCTCAGTATTAGCACACACTTTAGCGCCGCTCATCGGCTAGCTCATCCCAATCTCAGCCAAGAAGATAACACGGAAATTTATGGTAAGTGTGCGCGTCCCCACGGTCACGGACACAACTATCATTTAGAGGTTACAGTTAAAGGTGAGATTGATCAACGCACCGGGATGATTGTGGATTTAGGTGCTTTGTACCAGGTGATTGACAATCATGTTGTGGAACCATTTGACCACACATTTTTAAACAAGGATATTCCTTACTTTGCTGAAGTTGTACCAACGGCTGAGAATATCGCTTTGTATATCAGTAATATACTGCGATCGCCCATTCAAGAATTAGGAGCCAAGCTTTACAAAGTGAAGCTGATCGAGAGTCCTAATAACTCCTGTGAAATCTACAGCACTGATTTAGAATCAACCAGCGCCAGTACAGCAATACCAGAACCACAGTTGGCGCGGATTTAATCAAGTCTGGATACAAATACATGGTTAGGGGCGCACAGTTAGCTGTGCGCCCCTATTATCATATTTATACCCCACCTTAGCTTGAATCGGCACAATCAGAATTGGCTATTTAATAAGCAAAATTTTATGATTTTTACATTAATTAACGTACTTGGCTGCTTCTCATTTTCTTCAGAGCGTTAATCTTGTATTAAGCTTTCTGTGCTTTTTGCTCCTGACGTTAGACAATAATGCTACAAGTAATGTTTCGGAGATTTTACAATAACTAATATGCGAGTTTTTAATTCTTCTCCACCTTCTGAAGCGCAGACACGCTCCCGCATTTTACAGGCGGCGCTGAAATTATTTGCTTCTCAAGGTTTTGATGGTACTACCACCCGTGATTTAGCACAAGCCGCAGGTGTGGCGGAAGGCACTTTGTTTCGCCATTTTCCTAACAAAAAAGCTATTTTGGTGGAAGTCGCCACAAGTGGCTGGGTGGATATCCTCACAGATTTGCTCACAGAATTGAGCGAAATGGGCAGCTATAAGGCTGTTGCCCAGGTGATGCGCCGGAGAATGTGGAATTTGCAAAAAAACGCCGATTTAATGCGGGTTTGCTTCATGGAAGTGCAATTCCATCCAGACTTGCGCGATCGCATCCAAACAGAAGTGATTGAGAAAATGACCGATGTTGCCGAAGCCTTCTTCCAAACCGCAATGGATAAAGGCATCTATCGGCAAATGGATGCGAATTTAGTTGCTAAAGTTTTCCTGGGGATGTTTGCGATCGCTGGTTTCTCTAACAATACCCTGATGCAGCCAGACGCTTCACCCCAACAAATGCAGCAAATGGCAGAAGGACTGGCTGATATCTTCCTCAATGGAGTATTAGCGAAAGATTGAGGTTAGAGGTTAGAGGTTAGAGGTTAGAGGTTAGAGGTTAGAGGTTAGAGGTTAGAGGTTAGGATTTGTTTCACCTGTCGCCACTTCCTACTCTCCACTCCCCAAAAACTTCGCTTGCTGATTCCATTGCTGCACTAGTTCAATTGCTGGACACAAATCACGGCGCTGCATAGTTGCCACCTGCAAGCGCAAAATTTGTTTGTGCAATCTATGAGTGGGAATTTCGGCTAACTGCACCACAGAACCAACACCGGCGTGAAGTAATAGCCCACAGTATTGTGTTCCCACGCTAGGAATCCGGGCTAAATCCGCTAAGGCTATCCATTTATTCACATACTGAATATGCACCTGTAATTTACTAGCCAAAGCAAGCCTAGATTCTAAAGTTTTACCTTGTTTGACTAGGGAGGCTGTAGTTTTAATCCCACAATTTTCGAGTTGGGATTGTTCTTCTTGACTCAATCCGGGTAACTGGTCAATTGGCCAGTCACGACCTGAGATAGAACTTTTACTAGGTGTATTTTTAGCAGACATAGGAAATAAGAAATAAGTTTATATATCTATTGTGACGTTTATTTTTTAAAGACAAAAGAACGTAAAGGCAAAACTAACTGTAGGGTGCGTCAGCCCCAATAATGTCGTACAGATTCAAGGATTTTCCACATCTGACGCACCCTACCCCAAGTGCCAGTTGCGTAAGTATTGGTTTATTGAGATGAATTATATTCTACTCTCTAGCTTCAACAAAATTTACGTTGCTGAAACAAGAAACATTCTATAACAGTCTGTCTATTTTAATAATAGTTCGAGCATAATATGTTTGCCAGAATCCGCCGTTTTATTAATCTATTTTTTAACAGGTCAAGAAAAATCAACAACGAACCTCTAAATAGAGTAAGTTTGATTGTGATTATTCTGATTGATATTTTTATATTAGTCAACGTTTTTACGGGTCTAGATGATATTAGTAGGTGGCATCTTAGCCCTGGGGAAGCTTATCCATGTTATGCACAATGGCAGAGTTACCGCACAGAAAAGAATCAGGATAAAGATTATGGAATCATTAGGCAGTCTTTACGCTATGACAATAGTAATCAACCCAGTCAAAAACAAATCTACCAACAAACTGAAACAGACCGTTTAGGTAAAGTTTCACCGATTTGCTTACAGTATGCTGAATATCAGGATAAGATTAATATCCCCCAAAATCAGCAAGATATTAAAACAATTGACAACAAACAAGCGCAAATCACTAATTTGACACAAGCTAATAACAGGATTCGCGCTCAGTATGACTCTACACTATTGGAGAAAATTGCCGGACAATCTCGTGAACAGTCGATTAATCAAGTCGGGGCAGAAAAAGCTAAACAGGAGTTAGATAGAAATAATCTTAATATTGCTCAGTTAAGAAAGGAAATATCTAATCTAAAAAATGCTCTAATTCTGGAACCAGAAAGTAGTAGCTTTATTGCCTTTCTTCAGAATAGTGAACAATTCGGTAAGCTGGAACAAGGCTATAAACAAGCATCTTTTTGGTATCCCAGTATTCAACTGGCTTTTCAGTCTCTGTTTTTGTTGCCACTAATATTTGCTGCTTTATTTGTTCATCAATTTTCTTTGCGTCGGAATTATGGACTTATCGCTCTGATTAGTTGGCATTTATTAGTAATATTTTTCATCCCCTTAATATTAAAAATATTTGAATTTCTTCAAGTTGGGGCAATATTCCAAGTTGTTTTTAATGTTATTCGTGCTATTTTTGGTAGTTTACTTTTCCTTGTCAGCTATGTTTACATATTACTGATTCCCTTAATTGGTTTTGGGGTTATCAAGTTTTTCCAAAAAATTGTTCTTAACCCTAAACTTCAAGCAGTTAACAGGATTCAAAAATCACGTTGTGTTAAGTGTGCAAAGAGAATTCGACACAATGATGCCTATTGTCCACATTGTGGTTATTATCAGTACGTTGAATGTCACAACTGCCATGAGCTTACTTACAAACATTTACCACATTGTAAGAGTTGCGGTAGTTTACAGGATGCTGGTGAATTGTAGTTAAGGGAAGATGACGGGGAAAGGGGAAGAATTTGTTGCTTTTCTCTGGACTTTTGACTATGAAATAATGTAGTATACCTGTAATACATACTTCAGGAGTTCATCGGTAATGACAGCCGTAGAACTGGAAAATTTACGTAAGACGTTTACACTGACTCAAGGTTGGGGGAGAGGGCGCAAGCAAACTGAGGTTGTGGCGGTGGATGAGATTACGCTGACTGTTCCCGATGGGCAGGCGATCGCTTTCATTGGGCCAAATGGTGCAGGTAAATCTACTACAATCAAAATGCTGACGGGTATTTTATATCCCACCTCTGGTTATGCTTCTGTGTTGGGGTTGAACCCGTGGAAAAATCGGCGGGAGTTAGCTTATCAGATTGGGGTAGTATTTGGACAGCGATCGCAATTATGGTATCACCTACCCCCCCGCGACACCTTAGAATTATTGGCACGTATCTATAACCTAGACCGCCAAGAATATATCAAACGCCGCGATGTCCTAGTTGAGCGTTTTGACCTCAGACCCTTCTGGCATACCCCAGTGCGTAAGCTATCCTTGGGGCAAAGAATGCGGGCAGAAGTCGCAGCCAGTTTACTCCACGCACCAAGATTATTATTCCTTGATGAGCCTACCATTGGTCTAGATGTGATTGCTCGTCAAGAATTACGCGACCTCATTCGGGAGTGGAACCGCAACGAAGGTATCACCGTATTTCTTACCAGCCATGATGCAGGCGACATCGAACGGGTAGCCCAACGAGTAGTGGTAATTAACCACGGTCGAGTCGTACTTGATGACAAAATTTCTGCCATGCGCCGCGACTACTTGGGGGCAAAAATCCTCAGTGTGAGATTTCATGACACAGCCCCGCAAATTACCCTCTCTGGCGTGACCGAACTTAAGAAAACTGAATACGCCCTCAAGTTGGAAGTAAATACTCGCATCACCCCCATTGAAGCGGTGATGAGTCACATTCTGCAAGCAGGTTCTGTGGCTGATATTGCCATTGAAGACCCACCATTAGAAGAAGTCATCGCTCACATCTACTCCCAAGCAGCCCCCAGTCAAGGAGTGCAAACAGGATGAACAATATCACCAAATATATCTGGATTGGCTGGACTTCCGCACGCTCTAACCTAGCTTACTTAGCAGAAGTGGCTTCACGCGGTGTTTTTTTACTTGTAATTCTTTACATCTTCCTGCAATTGTGGCTTGTTACTTATACAGAGACAAACGCCCAACAGTTAGGGAACTTCAGTTTGGCGCAAATGCTTTGGTATTTAGGTATAACCGAGTCAATTGTGCTGTCCGCGCCCACAATAGCCCAAGAGGTAGACGAGGATGTACGGACGGGGGCGTTAGCTGTGCAATTAATTCGTCCTTTATCCTATCCGTTGTATCGCCTGTGGACTACTTTAGGAGAACGTGCAGTCCGCTTTGGGTTAAATGTCACAGTATCTATAGTCATAGCAATATTATTCGTGGGTTTAATTCCCTTAAGTTTGCCAGGTATTTTCTTATTTCTCCTGTCCCTACCATTAGCCTTTGTCCTTGATTTTTTAGCAACATTTTTGGTAGGGTTGGGGGCTTTTTGGTTAGAGAATACCACAGGTTTGATGCTGATATATTCGCGTATCACCATGATTTTGGGAGGGATGCTGATACCTTTGGATCTCTTTCCCGAACAATGGCAACCACTATTAAAAAATCTCCCCTTTGCCAGCATCGTCTATGGCCCGGCGCGTCTGTTCGTCCAACCCGACTTAGCATTTGCAGGGGAATTACTGCTGCGTCAAGCAATAGCCATAGGTGTACTCAGCTTATTGGTAGCTTGGGTTTATAGCACAGCAGTTAAACGCATCCATGCAAACGGAGGATGAAGTTAAAATTTATGTTACAGCGTCTAGTTTCCTACCTGAATTTAGCTGCGGCTTATGTCCACCTCAACTTGAAGGCGCATTTAGAATATCGTGGCGCATTTATCACGCAAGTAGTAGCAATGGTGCTGAATAACGTTGTTTGGGTAACGTTTTGGGCGTTATTCTTCCAACGCTTTCCTGTACTGCGTGGTTGGACTGTGCAGGATGTAATTACTTTGTGGGCATTAGCCGCCGCAGGTTTTGGTTTAGCTCATGCTGTCTGTGGTAATGCTTTACGCCTGAGTGGTTTAATAGTCAGGGGACAGTTAGATGTATGGATGCTGTACCCGCGTACTCTCTTATCCCACTTATTGCTGGGACAAATGAGTGCGACAGCTTGGGGTGACTTGTTATTTGGTTATGGGGTATATTTATTTTTCGTGAAACCAGATTTAATACATTTGCTGATGTTCATAGCATTGACAATTTCCTCTGCTGGGGCGTATGTCGGCTTTAATGTGTTGGCTGGGAGTCTGAGTTTTTACCTTGGCAATTCTGAAGGACTGGCGCAGCAATGGCGAAACGCTATGCTTACCTTCAGCACCTATCCAGCAACTTTATTTGAAGGTTGGGTGAAATTGCTGTTGTACACTTTAATTCCGGCTGGGTTCGTCGCTTATTTGCCCATTGAAGCATTAAGAGAGTTATCTATAGTACATACTTTACTAGCTGTAGCTGGTGCGATCGCCGTCTTGTTAGTAGGTACAGTTGTGTTTTATCACGGACTACGGCGCTATGCTTCAGGTAACTTGATGGATATGCGCGGGTGAGTTGAGAGTAAAAAACCGGGATATACCCGGTGTTAATTATTACTATTTAATTTGGATTGAATACATAAGCCAACCGCTTGGTGTTCTTGGGGTTGAGCCATGTCAGTAACCTCACGCTTATTTATATATCTCTAGCGTGGGGGAATTTTCTTACGCGGGAATGCTTAGTTTTGTGTGCAGTGATTGATTCACTCATAAATCTATTACAAAATATCAGTCTATAGTTGGTTATGATAAGGGAACAATCTACCGAGTAAAACAGGGTCATTAATATATTTGAGATAATTTTTGTATATCTTCATCGCTAGTTCTGGGAAAATTTAACTATGTTGCTAAGTGAACGCCCCAACTCAAGCCAGTTAAAATCTTTTACAATTAACGGTCTATTTGGTTATAAGGATGTCGAAATCTGTTTCGATAAAGAAGCAATGATTCTGATTGCAGAAAATGGTTCGGGAAAGACTACCATATTGAACACTTTATATTATTCAATTTCTTGCAATTTCAATAAACTGAGGACTGTAGATTTTGAATCAGTAGTGATTGAATTTGAATCAGGAGTTAGTGTAGAAATTAAAAAGAGTGACTTAAATTCTTTTTACAAACGTGATGCTTTTGAATTTATTAGTCTCCTTAGACCTTACTTACCTAGCAGAGAGATAGAATTATTGCAAAGGGACATAAAAAGAGGTTTAACACCTGAAGGATTGCGTAGGCGCTTGTTTGAAGCCAGAAAAAGATATAGTTCGTTAAGATTACCTGATTACTTTGATAATATTATAGAGGAAATTTATTCAACATTTAAAGACGATACGTTAATAGAAAATATAAGTAGAATTGATAAAATCAAAGCTACTATTCAAGAAAATCTTAATGAATTTATACTTTATTTTCCTACTTATCGAAGAATTGAAGAGGATTTAAAAAATTTAGGATATGAAGATAGATTAGAGCGATTAAGTCTAAGCGATGGAGAAGGTAAGCTTATTCAGTTTGGGATGAACGATGTAAATAATAAATTTGAAGATATTAAAACAAATATTAAAAATTTAGCATTAAATCTATTTTCAAAAGTTACAGGTGAAATTTTAACTCAGTTTGTGGAAGGTATCGAAATAACTCAAGAGATGAGAGATAGTATTAAGCCTGAAACTCTGAATATAGTATTGAGTCGTGTTGGTGAAAAAAATATATCTAAATCAGATAGGCAGAAGATAGAAAAACTAGTCAATTCAGGCGAAATAAATGCCTCTGACAGTCATGATCAATTAGTTTATTTCTTATCAAAACTAGTTGGATTATATGAACAGCAGAAAGAGAAAGATGAATCACTCAACAACTTGGCAACTATTTGTAATAGATATTTAAATAAAAAACGTATTATTTACGATGAAGTAAATGTAGATATATCTATCATTCAAACCAGAAATAATACTCCTATTCTCCTTCAGAATCTTTCATCTGGAGAAAAACAAATTATATCTCTTTTCTCAAAAATTTATTTAGAATCTTCCGAAGACTTCATTTTATTGTTTGATGAACCAGAATTGTCTCTTTCTATTGAATGGCAAAGGCTTCTATTACCTGATATTTTAAGATCAGGTAAATGTAGATTACTTTTAGCTGCTACCCACTCGCCGTTCATTTTTGATAATGAATTGGATTCAAATGCTAATGACCTAGATACTTTTGTGCGAGAAAGATAAATGTCTGTAGATAATTTGAGGGCATCACGCGAAAAGGCAGTAGTAGTATTCACTGAGTTTACTAGATTATATAAGCAATATCCATCTGCCTTATATTGCTTTTTTGAGGAAGAAGATTCAAAATATTATGGTATTAGGATAAAAAATATTACAAGACCAGAAAAGGATATTTATCTTCCTTGCCGTGGCAAAGAAGCAGTTCTAGGTATTTATCAGATGTTATTATTTCGTAAGTATTATGCAAATGTTAGAGCAGCTTACTTTATAGATCGAGATTTTGACAAACCAATTGATAGAGCTAGTTTAAGTGTAATATATGAAACTCCATGCTACTCAATAGAAAATTTTTATACATCTGTTCAATGCGTATCGGAGATTTTGAAAGTAGAATTTAAACTATTAGAATCAGATGAAAACTTTCATAGATGTGTTGGTCTCTACACTAAATTACAAGAAGAATTTCACAATGCAGTTGAATTACTAAATGCTTGGATTGCTTGCCAAATAGATAAGAGCAGTCAAATCACTATCTGTGACCTTAGTGTAACTCGCTTTGTCACTATTGATCTAGATAAAATTACAACAATGTACACGATTGATGATTTATATACTCTGTTCCCGCAAGCACCTTTGCTCTCTCAAGAGGAACTAGATACAAAGCGAAGCGAGTTACAGGCTATGAATCGACAGCAGAGTTTTAGAGGAAAATTTGAAATAGAGTTTTTGCGAACTTTCCTTCAGAAGCTTATCAATGAAGCTAATGAGGGTAATTATCCATATTTTACTAGAAAGGTAAAAGTTCCGTTGACTTTATCAATAAGAACGATTATTTCTGATTTGTCTCAGTACGCTGATACTCCAAACTGCCTTTACAATTATCTTGAATCTTTACGCAAGCCATGAGTAAATCTTAAGTAGGGTGCGTTAGACGCTTCTATCATATTTTTCATGACGATAAACTTGTATAATTTCTAGGGTTTTTCTGATAATTTAATCAACAAAAGTAATAACTTATTTATTATATTTTATACCTAAAGGTTAGATTGTTAAATTAACTATACGAGCCTTATAATAGGTATTATCTAACAGTAAAACTGATTAAACTAGGTGTAATCAAATAGCTAAATGAGGTGAAATATTATGCCCGGTGGAAACGCTAGTCATAAAGGAACTGGAGCTAAACCTAACATTAATGCTAATGGAGTAATCAGTGAAGCGGCTGATCAATCTCTAGAACCAGAAGACCTTCTACCTGAAGAGTTGGTAAGGACAGAAACTCTCAGAACAGATGAATACGTTGATTTTCCTCCTGCTACCGAGCGTCCAGAAAACAAACCAGAGTAACTTGTAATCTGTGTAATTCGTAATTATAAACTAATTACGAATTACTCCTTTAAAGCACATCTCATCTGGATGAAAACTAATCTCTAACTTCTCTCCCTAGAACGGTCAAACCACTCTTGATATTTTTGACGGTGTGCTTCATCGACAACTGAGATGGAGATATGCACCTGCTGACAACCGTGGTTGCGTTCTAGTGCGATCGCATTCAATAATAAACTAGCAATCTTAGGAGAGCTAAAACTCCCACTCACCGTTAAACTACTATCCAAACTAGCCAATTGATGGCTAGCATTTTGAGCTAATTCAACCCCAGAAATTGCCCCTTGGCTTAAATCAATCTCTGCAAGTTGTCTGCGTTCTGCGCCTACTTGTTCCACAATCAGCTTTTCCCGCCGCACTGGAACTTGTATCATCTCGGTTTCGATGACCTTACGGACGACAACTTCACCAATTTTCTGCCTAATACTGTCAACTACCAGCCTTTCTTCCAATAACCGAAAATTCTTATCCACCTCAACTATATGGTTATGGTTTGGCTCAGTTGAATTATCAGATATTTGCTGATCAATCGGTCTTTGTGCGGCTAAATAGTCAGACATATAATCTACGTTTTAAACTTATATATGGAGTTATTACAAATACAGGTAAAGCTGTATTTGATGATATCAAGCTTTACCTGTACTCAATTAAATTGAGTTATTAGCTATTAACTAACAACTCAACGAACAATTAGCGTTCTTCGATGGGAAGGCCAGATGTATCTACATCTAATTCTTCACGACGAATTTGTTCTTGAGCTTGTACAGTATCATGATCAACAACTTTTTGAACTGTGACTTCTTCACGCACAAAAGCTTCTTTGCGAATGTCAGCAGTTTCTTCGTGAAGTTCTACACGAGCAACTTCGCCTTCACGGAAGGTAGCTGTACCAGGAGCAACAGTTCTACCAGCATCCTCTGGTGTTGTCCGTTCAATTACAACACGCTCTCTTTCCACTGGTACTGAAACCCGTGCAGTTTCTGTTTCAACGTGCTTACCAACAGCTACTTCACCAGTTTTCTGACGGCGTTTGTTAGCAATTAAGCGTTCTTCATACAGTCTCAAAGTTTGATGATCTTGCTCATTGAGTCCGAACAAAGAAGGCTCGTGTTCGTATCTGTAGGTGTCGCGGCTGTAAGAAGGTGTAGCTGGGACAGCAGGTGTAGCAGGTCTAGTTGCTGGTGTAGCTGTTTGATAGCTATTGTCTAATGATGCGGAAGTTTCTAGAGGAGTAGATGCTTCCAGAGGTGCGGATGTATCTAAAGTTGTGGATCTGTCTAGAGTTGTATTAGTGCTGCTGGGATTACGATATACTCCACGTACTCGTTCTTCGTAGTCGTAATCAACAGCTAAACGGTCATTAAATTCAGGTAAGTTTTCAGCTTGGTCTCTAGTCATACCAACTGCGTATACACGACCCGCACTATAATCAATGCGAGAACGACCAACTGGTAATAAAACTTTTTTACCAAAAATCCAAAAACCTAAGTCAACAATTAAATAGCGGAAATGACCTTCATCATCCACTAAAACATCGTTGACAGTACCAATTTTTTCATCACTTCTTTCTGTATAGACACCAAGTCCCTTAATGTCGTTACCTTGAAATGAATCTTGATAATTTGGGTCAAAATCGGCTAATTTGTAAAGTACCATTGTATTTTCTCCTCAAATATATAAAACATCTTCTATGCACCAATCTAAGAATTTATTACTAAGATTACCTCTTTCTCGCGAGTGAAATGATTTTAAAATCAAAAATCAAAAGTAATAGACAATTTGTATTTATAAATAATTTTTAATCACAAAGGTACAAATAGAAACTATTTTTTCTATTTGCACCTATATATATTTGTTATTTAACTAATCATCAGACATTTCCATGTTTTTCGAGATTAGTTTCATTTACAAGTAAATTGCCTTCAGTATCGATATCCAACTCTTCTCGGCGAATTACTTCTTGTGCTTCGACTGTATCATTCTCAATGATTTTTCTTACCCGGACTTCTTCACGTACAAAGGCTTCCTTCCGAATTTCTGGAGTTTCTTCATAAAGTTCTATACGTGCTACTTCCCCTTGTTCAAACTGAGCTTCTTCAGGATTTACTACTGCGTCTAGTGATGTGGGTGAGCTTCTTTCAATGACTACACGTTCTCTTTGAATAGGTACTTCCACCCGTGCAGTTTCTGTTTCAATATGTTTACCAACTGCTACTTCACCAGTTTTCACACGCTGCTTATTAGCAATTAATCTTTCTTCGTAGAGTCTGAAGGTTTGATGATATTGATCATTCAAATCATATAAAGCTGGTTCTTGCTGATAATTATATGTCTGACGATCATAAGTTAAATTGCTAGTTTGCGGACGAAATACACCGCGTACTCTTTCTTCGTAGTCAGCATCAACTGCTATATTATCGTGATATTCAGGTAAATGTGCTACTTGTTCTTTGCTGAGTCCATCAACATAAACACGTTTTGCTGGATAATCAATATGGGATAGACCAATTGGTAGTAAGATTTTTTTATTGATAGAATCTTCTATATTGGTATCAATTACTAGATAACGAAAACGACCATCATGGTCAACTAACACATCAGAAATAGCTCCAACTCTTACTCCACTTTGGGTATAGAGTTCTAAAGATTTAACATCATCGCCGCCAAAAGTTTCCCGGTAGTTGGGGTCAAAGTCTCCAAGTTTATAAAGAGGCATACATTGTTACCAATTGTGAAAATAGAATAATCTACCTATCACAGTAGAAAGGTTTTGTCCTCTTTCCCTCTGGCTGGCGACTGAAGTCAGATTAAATCAGGTGAGAGATTTTATTTATTGTGTCAACAGTCCATAGTCAACAGTCCATAGTCAACAGTTCATTTATTACCTTTCCCCTTTCTCCTTTCCCCTTTCCCCACTCCCTTCCCAGATTTAATCTTCGTCTACCCCCCAGGTGTGGCACAATGAAAAACTGTAATAAGAAAAGTATTGTTAAGGTAATTTAGTGACTCCAACAGCTCAATCCACGGCAAGTGCGCGTCGCGTGGTATTCCCATTTACGGCAATTGTGGGCCAGGAAGAAATGAAACTGGCGCTGCTGTTGAACGTGATTGATCCTAAAATCGGTGGTGTAATGATTATGGGCGATCGCGGCACAGGTAAATCCACAACAATCCGGGCCTTGGCTGACCTATTGCCAGAAATCCCTGTGGTTGCCAATGATCCCTTCAACAGTGACCCCAGCGACCCCGATTTGATGAGCGATGAAGTCCGCCAAAAGGCAGTCGCAGGGGCAGAAATTCCCATAGAATTAAAAAAAGTCCAAATGGTGGACTTGCCCTTGGGCGCTACAGAAGACCGGGTATGCGGCACAATCGACATCGAAAAAGCCCTGTCTGAAGGTGTCAAAGCCTTTGAACCAGGACTGTTAGCGAAAGCAAACCGGGGTATTTTGTACGTAGATGAAGTCAACCTCCTAGATGACCACCTCGTAGACGTACTCCTCGACTCCGCCGCCAGTGGTTGGAACACCGTAGAACGGGAAGGTATTTCCATCCGTCACCCAGCTCGTTTTGTTCTCGTCGGTTCGGGAAACCCGGAAGAAGGTGAATTGCGTCCCCAATTGCTTGACCGTTTCGGTATGCACGCCGAAATTCACACAGTGAAAGAGCCAGCTTTGCGGGTGCAAATTGTGGAACAAAGGTCAGAATTTGACCAAAATCCGCCCTTTTTTCTGGAAAAATACAAATCAGAACAAGAAGCACTACAACAGAAAATCGTTAACGCCCAAAAGCTATTACCAGAAGTGAAACTGGACTATGACTCGCGGGTGAAGATTTCTGAGGTTTGTTCAGAGTTAGATGTAGATGGTTTACGGGGTGATATTGTTACTAACCGCGCCGCCAAAGCTTTAACAGCATTTGAAGGACGCACCGAAGTCACAGTTGATGACATCCGTCGCGTAATTACCCTATGTCTGCGTCACCGCTTACGCAAAGACCCACTAGAATCAATTGATTCTGGTTACAAGGTAGAAAAAGCCTTCGCCCGCGTCTTTGGTGTAGAAATAGCCGAAGATGATTCTTCACAAAGAAACGGTGCAGGTCAAGTTAAGACAGGTGTCCGGTAATTAACATCAGTGGACAGTAGTATTTAACAACTGTTCACTGAGATATTTAGGGGACAGGGGACAGGTTACAGGTGACAGAGGAGCAGGGGGGAAATCAAATTACTCTTTAGCACGGGCTGAACGCCGCGCTTCCGCACTCATCACTCAGAACTTCACACTCAGCATTGAATTATGAGATATTGGAACTCTTGGTTAAACAGCTTGATTTTAGCTAGCCAATACAACCCACCCCGGTTTGTAGAATTGTTGATGTTGGTGTTAGCGATCGCCATGTTAAGCATTGCCACGATTTTACCAGACAAACCTTATATGGTACTGGGCTTGAGTTTCGTAGTTGGCTCATCCATTTCTATTTTAGTGCGAGAAGCGATCGCTCCCTCCCCCGAACAAAAAGTTGCTCGACTTACAGCCTTACTTGCTCTCTTCATCAGCCTGTACGGTTTCGCCGACTTACTCATCACTCTCTAATTAGTCAAAAGTTAAAATTCCATAGTTCGTATTGACAAACTAAAACTTATTTTTTTGACTAATGACTAATGACTAATGACTAATGACTAATGACTAATGACTATTCTCCCCAACCTTGCATTTCCACCAATTCCATACACAAATCATTAATTTTCTCTAAATCAGGTCTATGCGCTAGCGTTGACTGTTCATAAATAGCATCCATTTCAGCCAATAAATCATCAGCCATCTGCATTACCTCCTGATAAGAATATTCCCCCCTGAGAATAGCTTTTAAATCCTCAACATCACCCGCAACTCTTCTATCTACAGTTATTTCACCAGTCTTTAATATTTCCAAACCACTGCGTAACAAACGAATGCAGTGCATTCCATGCTTCAAATCAAAACCAGACTTTCTTTCCATCTCCGCCCTAGCCGGGTTACGATTTTCTTGCCATGTTAAATAAGCTTTCCATTCTCTTAAAGCTATTTGGTAGCTCTGACTTTTCTGTAGTAACCGAATAAAATCTTTACGGCTGTGAGTTAACTTTTGCGTATATTCCAAACTCTCATCCGGTAAAGCATACTGTTTCAACACACCTTTAAAATCAATATCAGCCGTTAATAGCTTATATAATTGTTCCGCTTCCTCCAAAAACTCAATCCGACCTCTAATTAAAATATAGAGATACTCCAAAAAAGCATTCAACTCATCCTTAATTAGTGGCGCTTCATCTTCTATACCAAAATCAGATGGTAGTGGTTTCTTCTCAGGTGGATTTAACAACCACTTACGATGAGTTTCCATCTTTTTGATTTGAGCAAACGCATATCCTGAATAAGTATGTTTAACCTTCTTACTTAAAAATAATTGCCGATGCTGAATTAAATGCCTTCCTACATCAGTTAAAACAGGATATTCATTTAGCCATAGCAACTCTAAAACATTGGGATTAGCTCCCGATAACAACTGAAGTATTTTCCTTAATTCATAGATAACCGTGTCTTTATTACCATCAATAAAAGGAAATAAACCCGGTTCATCCCAACCAGAATCCTTTTGTTCTACATTGTCAAATCCCAAATAATACCTTTTAGGTGCAATAAACACACCCCGAAAATCTAAATCAGAGTCAGGACGATTTAACCCATACCCGTGGCTACCAGCTAACCCAATTAGAATTGTTCTTTGTTCAACTTCAATTCTTTTCATATTTCTTACCTATAACCAACGTAGGGAAATAATCAATCCTTCCTACCAAATCTTTTGAATTGAATAAGCATCAAAAACTGTATCTGCACTTAACAAAGGTATGTTTTCAACTATCGCCTGAGCTATAACAATTCTGTCAAAAGGGTCACGGTGATGGTTAGGTAAACCATCTAGTGCGTAGATATGAGCTAATTCAATGGGTAATATTTGTAATTTATTTATTCGCTGTTGAGACTCTATCAAGTTGGGAAGTTGCGAGCTTAAATTTAACTTACCAAGCTGATATTTAATTTGTATCTCCCAAACACTAGCAATACTAAACATGAGAGTATTGCTAGGGTCGGTAATTAAGTTGTAAACCTTGGTAGAGAGTCTTTCCGAGCTTGATGACCACCAAACAAGTACATGAGTATCCAATAATAACTTCATATTTCACCTTCACCCAGCCAGAATTCATCCGGTAAAGGATCATTAAAATCATCACTCATCCAAATCTCACCTTTGTTCAAGTCTGGTATGCGTTGTTGAGGCGGTTCTTGAACTTCTGGAGGTTGAGTATATTTCTGGGCTAAAAATTCCACAAAATCTAGCACCTGCTGTAACTTCTCTGGTGGTAGAGTTTGTAGCTTGGCAATTAATTCTGAAGTGGTATCTACAACTTGGGAAGTCATCTTACCTTCTCCTAATCGAGCATCTTAACTATATGTTAGTCATTAGTCATTAGTCATTAGTTATTAGTTATTCTCCCTTATCTCCCCCATCTCCCTCATCTCCCCCATCTCCCCCAATCCCCACACCTTGCAGCCAAACTGTACCTGTCGCCTGCACACTTACGGGGACTTGACCTAACCAGTTGTTAAAAATGGCGATGTCATGAATGGCTAAGTCCCATAAGGCATCAACATCTTGACGGACAGGGCCTAGATGAGTGCGTGCGGCGTAGCCATAACGTAACTCCCCTAATTTACCCGCCTGGACTACAGCTTGCCCTTCCTCAACGGCTGGGTGAAATAGATAGGTGTGATCAACCATGAGGATTAATTGCCGATTTTGGGCTAATTGGCAAAGTTCTGCACACTCGGACGGGTCTAGGGTGAGGGGTTTTTCTGCGAGGACGTGATAGCCACCTTTGAGGGCATCTTTGATGAGATTGTAGTGTGTAGTAGCTGGAGTGGCGATCGCAACTGCTGTTAACCCTGGTACTTGTTGTAAATCAGACCATTGAGTAGTTAACAGCACATTTTCAGCCAAATTAAACTGCTGCTTAACAACTGCCAACCTTTCTGGATGAGGATCAACTACCGCCACAACATCAGCTTGCGGATGTGCTAAAAAATTCCGCAACAAATGCACTCCCCAGCGTCCAACACCAATAATAGCGATTTTAGTCATTTGTCAATAGTCAATAGTCCATAGTCCATAGTCCATAGTCAACAGTCAACAGTCAATAGTTATTAGGGAGTTCTAAATAAAAAAATATTCAAAATGTAGGGTGCGCTACTTACGAGAAACCCTACTTATACCAAGAAAATATTCATAAGTAGCGCACCCTACTAACTATTCTATTCACCAATGACCAATGACCAATGACCGAAGAGGCGGAGGGGCAGGGGGCAGGGAGCAGGGGGAGCAATCCCTGTCCCGAAGCCGTGAAGCGGAGCGGAACATGGGTATCAAGCCCCGCCCTTCTAGGGCGTTCTCAATTGGTCGGAGTACAAGATCCGTT
>DATNQO010000015.1:0-17173 GCA_036704005.1 Leptolyngbyaceae cyanobacterium
CCAATGACCAATGACCAATGACCAATGACCAATGACCAATGACCAATGACCAATGACCAATGACCAATGACCAATGACCAATGACCAATGACTAATCACCAACCTTAACAATTAACTTGCCAAAATTATCGCCTCTTAACAAGCCAATAAAAGCACTAGGGGCATTTTCCAACCCAACAACTACATCTTCTTTATATTTCAATTGACCGGACTGCAACCATCCAGCAACGTCACGGACAAAATCAGGAAAACGGTGTTGATAGTCACCTACTAAAAAACCTTTAATTAAAGCTCTTTTAATCAGTAGAGGAAGCAAATTTGGCCCTGGAGGCGGTGAGGTGGAGTTGTACTGAGAAATTAATCCAACCAAGGGAATCCTCGCTCCTATGTTGATTTGCTGCAAGACAGTTTCTAAAATTTCACCTGCGGTATTATCAAAATAAATATCTATACCATCAGGTGCAGCTTCTTTGAGCGCTGAAAACAGTGGTTGTGTTCGGCGGTTAATTCCCGCATCAAAGCCTAATTCTTGAACTATATAATCGCGCTTTTCATCACTGCCAACAATTCCTACCACTCTCGCACCCTTAATTTTGGCAATTTGCCCTGCAACTGCACCAACAGCACCAGAAGCGGCGGAAACTACTACGGTTTCACCTGCTTTAGGTTGTCCTATATCTAATAAAGCCGCATAGGCGGTTAAACCAGGCATACCCAAAACACCTAAGTTATAGGATAGAGGAGCCTGGGTTGGTTCAAGTTTACGTAGTGTCTCACCTTTAACGACAGCGTAAGTTTGCCAACCATGACTGCTGAGAACAAAATCTCCTGGTTGGAAGTCTGGGTGATGGGAGTTAATGACTTGGCTGACGGTTTCCCCGACGATA
This sequence comes from Leptolyngbyaceae cyanobacterium, assembly GCA_036704005.1. Classification (GTDB taxonomy): domain Bacteria; phylum Cyanobacteriota; class Cyanobacteriia; order Cyanobacteriales; family Nostocaceae; genus Trichormus. Next base: position 888 of record DATNQO010000015.1, read on the forward strand.
ACTGAGTTCAGTTCGTTTGAGGCTGCATAAGAAGCATGAGAACTGAGACGACCGCGCATATAAGGGTCGAGGGATAGATAAATAGTACGATTGAGAACTTCACCTTCCCCTGGTTCGGGAATTGGTGTTTCTATGAGAGCAAAATCACTTTCTTTTGGTTCACCAACGGGGCGGCTTTTGAGTACGATTTGTTGATTGATGACATCAGTCATAGGAAGATTGTTCAACAATAGAACTGATGACCAAAGTACATCAAGTCTTTGATTTTTTCATCAGGCGATCGCCTACTCTTCCACTTCCTGTAATCAAACGTTATTAAACAATGGCTCTGAGAAATAGTTTCGCCCCTGCCACTCGTCTCAAGCTTGTGTATCTTTATACGTGAACTTTACGTAACAAAAATTTATATATACAGCACTTTTCACCTTGATGAGATACATTCATCTAGCCTCTAACCCCTAGTCTAAGCGCCTCTGTTCCTTTGCAAATTGTACTGCACTCAACTGAAAAAGGCTGTAAATGAATTGTCAAAATCTTCTTGACTGCGTGTTTGTGTGGTGGAAATCATCTAATCACAGAGACGCAAAGTTTTTATACTCTGTAAATAAAACATTTAAATGATTGCAGAATATGTATTTTCTATACATATTAATCTAATTATTAATTCTATATTTTGGATAGATAAAATACAAAACACAATACTTTATTTTTATTAAAATTCAACTTTGAAATAATTGTCTTTGTTTTTAATAAACTATTAGCATAGTAATAATATACTCAGGGTTAAAGTGAGTATATTTATTCTAAATTAGTAGCTTAATCGAGCTAGCATACCGATATTTTATAGATTGACTATTATAGAGGTAATAACTTTTAGATGAAGTTGATGCTATTAACAACATCTGAACCTTAGCAAATGGGTAAATTTAACATGGTATCTCCCAAAATCCTAGTTGTTGAGGATGAAACAGTCCAAGGGTTCAATATTAAAAATACTTTAGAATCATTAGGTTATAATGTTTCGGATATTACAAATTCTGCTGAATCAGCGATTAAAAAGGTAGCAGACATCCACCCAAATTTAGTATTATTTGATATCTCCTTATCTAAAGAAACCAATGATTTGCAGCTTGCCAATATTATTCAGAATGATTTCCGAATACACGTGTTATATGTAACCGAGTATTCAGATTATTTAAATTTGCATAAAAATCGAAAACATGAATTATCTAGCTATCTTTTGAAGCCGTTTTCAGAACAAGACTTACATTTGGCTGTAGAAACGGCTTTTAGTCAGTATCAATTTAACAAAAAAGTACAGGAAGAAAAAGAAAAAATGGCAGCAATTATTAACAGCATGGGCTGTGCAGTAGTTGTTACCTTTACTACTGGTCATATTCGCATGATGAACCCGATGGCGGAGAGGCTGACTGGTTGGATGCAGCAAGAAGCTTTTGGTAAGGATTTAGCAGAAGTTGTCAATCTGGTTGATCAGGATATGGAGGAAGTAATTAGTAATTTAGCTACACAAGTAATGCAGACTGGTGAGATGGTGAGTTTACCAGAGAATTGTACGCTAATTTCTAGGGATGGTAGAGAAATACCGATAGGAGATAATATTGCACCTATTCGTGATCCTGTCGGCAATATTACAGGCGCTGTGCTAGTTTTTCAAGACGTGACTCGACGTAAACAAGGGGAAGTGCAATTACTCCACAATGCTTTTTATGATGGGCTGACAGGCTTACCTAATCGAGTTTTATTTTTAGATCGTCTCAAACTAGCAATTGAACGTAGCAAACGCCGCAGTGAATATCGTTTTGCGGTGTTGTTTTTGGATTTAGATGGTTTTAAAGGAATTAACGATCGCTTCGGACATGGTATGGGGGATGATCTTTTAGTAGCGATCGCTCACAGGTTAGAATCATGTGTACGCAGTGGAGATACTGTAGGGCGATTTGGTGGTGATGAATTTGCCGTGTTGTTAGAAGACATTCGCGATGTTAACGACGCTATCACCGTCGCTAAACGCATTCAAGACACTTTAGGATTACCCCTAACCCTAAACGGAGACCAAATATTTACTACAGCCTGCATTGGTATTGCATTAAATAGCGATAGTTATGATGAACCAGAAGGCTTATTAAGAAATGCAGATCAGGCTATGTTCCTTGCTAAACAAAAAGGGAAAGCACGTTATGGCGTATTTAATAGCGCAGAGAATAACTAGTATTCATATCTTGCACCAAGCGACTGAAGTCGCGGCTAGACGGACAAAACCCGCCTACGCGGGTTTCCAACCCTTGAATTTACGCGCTTTCCTTGTAGGCGGACTTGCGCCTTTCTCCTGTTAAGAGTCCCCTGCTATATCTTAAAATTTGTATCCTCTGCCTAACCAATATAACCAATCGGCGATCGCTTCTTGGGTTTCCTCATCCACATCAATGGGTTCTATGTCCGAAAGCTTGGCAGTATGTATATCATCTTCCTTTCCGCCAATATAAGCAACGTCCACATACATATCTCTCAAACAATCATCCTCTGGAGCCATACCCAATACTTCCACAGGCTTTTCTTCAATGGTTGAAGTTTTGCGCGATTTCTTCTTCCACTTAGCCATAAAAGGAAACTCTATCATATCGTCGAGGTAGTAGTACCAGCCCATCGCTCTATCTTCTTTATCTTCAGCATCGACAATAATTTCTGTTTCGATCCGATGCTCTCTAGTTTCGTCGCGTTCAACACTAGCCATAACACACAGTCTTGGTCAATCTACAGTTTGATATGGTAGCCTTTTGAGCCATATCTGTCGATAAGCCACTAATATGTCTTCTTTGCAGGTTTCTCCAAGCATATTTCAAGTCTACCCAAACTTTCTCTACACTGGAAACTGAAACCCTGATCGTAGTTTGATTTTTTATATGGCTCAGGTCGGATTTGAACCAACGACCCCAGGCTTATGAGTCCCGTGCTCTAACCAACTGAGCTACTGAGCCTTGTTTTTCACATATTTCTTAATATAGCTGATAAATTTCTTTTTGTCTAGTCCTGTGGATAAGTGATTTTTTCTGTCTCTGATGAGATCAAAGTAGCTGTATACAACCAAACTATGCTTCATCTGCTTCGTGGCTGGCAATACCCTTTCCAAAAATGTTGGTAACAGATGAATTGGTAATCTGATAGTACATATGTATGGCTATACCTGTTGTATTTGTGTTTCTAAACTTTTATAGCGGTTTTCAAGTCAGTGAGGTACAGAAAAAATGATTGAACGCAGATGAACGCAGATGGACGCAGATGAATCTGTATTCTATCCGATTGCAATCCGCTATAATTGCCCAAAAGTGACGTAAATCGGAATAAGTCATTTGACCTCAACCGTTGACGAACAGTTCCATTACTAATTGAACTTACTTGTTTTTATCTACGATAATAAATAGGTAATCACCTTGCTCATGTTCATATTGCTGTATTACTTGATGAATGAAACCAGTATTAATATCTGCCGCGAGTTTTTGACATCCAGTTGTAATTTCATCTACAGAAGCTAGCTGAGAAAAGGTAGAAATGCCAGAACGGATATTGGCATCTAAGTATAATTCAGGATGATATTTTCCACTATATAAAAATAAATCTTGTAAGTCTGGGCGGATACTGTAGGTTTCAACTGTTATAGAATTAAAACCAACTTTTTGCAAAGCAGCTTTGACCAATGTTAAACTTGGCATTTGCTGAGATGCTTTACTTATGGCTTCAGGGAAATACTCCACTAACCAATACTTTTGCATTTGCTCTGGTGTAGATGTGAATAACAAAAATTTACCGTTTGCCAAGACTCGGTAAATTTCTTGAAAAGCAGGAATTAGCTCTGAAAAATGATGAATTGCTAGAGTGCATAATACCCCAGAAAAAGACTGATTATCATAAGGTAAATCTTCTACAGATGCAACTAGCCAATCTATAGCTTGACTCTTATTTTTTGCAGCATCAATCATTAAGCTTGACTGGTCTATTCCCTGCCAAATTCCGCCAAACTCTGCTAAAGCTACTGTATAGTTACCTGTGCCACAAGCCACATCTAGATATAAACCATTAGGCTTGATATCTAAATTTTGAGCTAATCGAGTAGTTATATAAGGATCAGCACGACGAGTTAAATCATACCCTTTACCAATTTGCTCATAAATAGCCATTTGTTTGAGCCTCGGAAATTAATCAAGTATATTTGCATGTAATTTGCATTTCTTCTCCCCATTGTCTGCCAAAACAATAACAAACCATAGATTTGTAGTGTAATAATATTCACTCTAATTAACAAAGATTATCGAGTTAATGACAAATATGAAGCAATCAATACTATGATCGACTACTCATGCTAAATTACAAAGGCTTGGTGTTGGGAAACTCCGGTGAGATTCCGGGGCTGTGCCGCAACTGTAATGTAAAGGCAAAGAACTATTCCTTTGACTTTCCGAGTCAGAATGCCAATTCCAAGTCTATACAGTCTACTCCCTGCGTCGCACGGGGAAGGAGTTCTCGTCTTGTTGTCTGCTTTTACACCTTGTCCAGGCTTATTTTATGCCACACCTGCCCAAGATGGAATTTTATCTCGGATCAGAATACCAGGTGGCATGATTAATAGTAAACAATGTCAGGCGATCGCAGATATAGCTGACCAGTACGGCGGCGGTTATATTGATGTCACAAATCGCGCTAACATTCAAATCCGGGAAATCCGAGGAAATATAGATTCTCCAGTCCTGAAACAATTGCAAGATTTGGGCTTAGGTGCTAGCAATACAGGCGTAGACCAAATCCGTAATATTATGACCAGCCCCACGGCGGGGATTGACATTCAAGAATTAATTGATACTCGCCCCTTCGTGAAAACCTGGGATAATTACATTAACGAACATTCTGCCTTAGCGGGACTATCGGCAAAATTTAGCGTGTGTTTTGATGGTGGTGGATTATCGGTAAGCGATCGCCCCAACGATATCACCTTTATTGCCATTTTAGTAGATGATAGCGTTTACTTCCGCCTGTGTCTGAGTATCAGTGAAAAGGGAACCCCACCCGTTGACACCGGGATTTTATTATCCCCAACCGAATGTTTACCAGTCTTAGCAGCCTTAGCGGATGTTTATTTAGCTCATAGTGATATTAGCAGTCAACGCAAGCCCCGGCTGCGAGAGGTAATAAATAGTCTAGGTTTAAACTCTTATCTTCAAGAAGCTGAAAAACGTTTACCTTTTGCACTTGGGAGGAACCTAACCCCCCTACCCCCTTCCCTACAAGGGAAGGGGGAGAAAGAGAATTATTACTCCCCTCTCCTTGTAGGAGAGGGGTTGGGGGAGAGGTCAAACACCAACTATCAGCACATCGGCATCCATCCCCAACGGCAACAAGGCTTATACTACATTGGTATTGTCTTACCCCTTGGTCGCCTAGAAACCAAACAGTTAAGAGGTTTAGCTGAATTATCTAGCAAATATGGCAGTGGAACACTTAGGTTAACACCTTGGCAGAATTTGCTGTTAACAGACATTCCCCAACCACAACTTACTGATGTTCAGAATCAAATTCTTGGGTTAGGATTAGATTTCTCACCCGCAAATATTAAAAGTGGCTTGGTAGCTTGTTCAGGAAATCAAGGTTGTGCGGCGGCGGCTACAGATACTAAAGGTCATGCGCTGGCGTTAGCAGATTATTTACAATCTCGTGTCACCTTAGAACAGCCAGTAAATATCCACTTTAGCGGTTGTGAGAAATCCTGCGCCCAGCACAACAAGGGTGATATTACCTTACTCGGTGTTAATTATGGGACTGGGGAAAGGTATCAAGTTTTCGTGGGTGGCGGTGACAGCAAGGATAAATTCGGTCATCAACTCTACCAAGATGTGGCTGTGGCTGAATTGCCTATACTCATGGAAAGAATGTTGAAGTTGTATAAAAGCCAACAACTAAATCCTGACGAATGCTTGGGGAAATTCGCTCATCGATATGGATATACCCAATTAAAACAGTTATTATCTCGCCCAAATCCCATGTCTGATTATATCCGCGATGCTAATGAAATCTACCGCAACTCCTTTGCTATTATCCGGTCGGAAGCAAATTTAGATATCCTCCCGCCAGATATTGCCAAGGTTGCTGTCCGCCTCATCCATGCTTGTGGGATGACAGATATTGTCCCAGATTTGGGATATTCTACAAGGTTGGCGCAGGCGGGAAGGGCAGCATTAGCAGCAGGCGCACCAATTTTATGTGATTGTCGCATGGTAGCCGATGGGGTGACAAGGCGGCGTTTACCAGCAAACAACGAAGTTATCTGTACTTTGAATGAACCCCAAGTACCGGAATTAGCCAAGAAGTTGGGGAATACGCGGTCGGCGGCGGCTTTGGAATTGTGGAAACCCCAGTTAGAAGGGGCAGTTGTCGCCATTGGTAACGCACCTACAGCCCTGTTTCGCCTATTGGAAATGTTAGATGCGGGATGCCCCAAACCTGCGGTGATATTAGGCTTTCCTGTGGGGTTTGTGGGGGCTGCGGAATCAAAAGCAGCATTGGCAGCAGATAGCCGGAATGTACCATTTATGACTTTACACGGTCGGCGGGGTGGAAGTGCGATCGCCGCCGCCGCAGTTAACGCCCTGGCAACGGAGGAAGAATAATATGTCAGCTAAAGGTCGTCTCTACGGGGTTGGTGTGGGGCCAGGAGACCCGGAACTATTGACCATCAAAGCATTGCGGTTAATCCAGTCTGTACCTGTAATTGCCTATCAATCAGCCACAGATAAAGAGAGTATAGCGCGGGCGATCGCTTCTCGTTATTTCACAGGCACACAAATCGAAGTCCCCTATCACCTCCCCCGCGCCTTGGAACCAGAAAAGGCTAAGGAAATTTACGACAAGGAAGTAGAACCAATAGCCCAACACCTCGCAGCCGGACGGGATGTAGTAGTGTTGTGTGAAGGCGACCCGTTTTTTTACGGTTCCTTCATGTATGTATTTACACGCCTATCTGAATATTACCAAACAGAAGTCGTCCCCGGCGTATCTTCCTTAATGGCTTGTCCCGTCTCCTTGGGTGTACCCTTCACCTACTACAACGATATTCTCACAGTCCTACCCGCACCCCTCCCCCCCGAAGAACTCACCACACAGTTATTAACAACCGACGCAGCCGCCATTATGAAACTAGGTCGGCATTTTACCAAAGTGCGCGATATCTTACATCAATTAGGATTAGCATCACGGGCATTATATATCGAGCGGGCAACAATGGCGCAGCAAAGGATTGTCCCCTTAGATGAAGTTGACCCGGCTGAAGTACCTTATTTTGCAATGATTGTTATACCTAGTAAAAATCGCTTGTAAAGCTTGAACTGCGCTCAACAGTATTTTTGTACTAATAAAGCCAAACTCTCAATTATAATAGTATTTATATATGTGATATCTAATTTGTTAAGATATAGGGTTCGCGGGTCTGAGCTATGATTAATTGCCTAGATGCGGCTCGCTACTTTATTGTGAGAGCCTACGAAGACGGGATAGAAGCAGAAATGACTAATATGAAGGTGCAAAAGCTGCTGTACTATTCACAAAGCTTGCATTTAGCATTGTATGATGAGCCATTGTTTGATGAAGAAATTCAAGCTTGGCGATATGGCCCTGTATGTCCTCCAGCTTATAGATATTACAGCGAGTTTGAAGCACAGCAATTACCTGTACCTCAAAAGGAATTTCTAATAGAAATTCCTGATGAGCAAAAAAAGCTTTTACAAGAGGTTTGGGGATATTTTGGTGGCTACCACGCCTATCGACTCAGTGGTATGACTCATTTAGAATTTCCTTGGAAGAAAGCACGTAAGGGTTTACCACCTGATGCAAGTTCAACTGAGCCAATTTTACTCGAAGATATGAAAGCATTAGGCAGTCAAAAACTGGATTTAATAGAGCGAGAAAATCCTGCTTATGAGCCTGTGATGTCTCAAGTGTTGGAAGAAACTATTAATTCAGAATCATCAAATTCTGTTGCTAAAGGAGAAGTGCGTGACTGGCTCTACTCCCTTCTCGATTGAGAAATCTGATAATTTTCAACGCTCATTCAAAAAACTTGCTAAGTTTCATGGAAATAGTTTTGTTGAGACAGTCGCACAAGTTTTAGAAGATTTAATTGAAGACCAGTATCCTATTAACTCTCGTCAAGAACCTTTACCGGGGAAAATTCAATTACCAGAAGGATGGACATTTCACAAATTAGAGATTAGGTTCTCCAAAGGGGCTTCAGGACAAATTAGATTGATGTATTTAGTTCATGCTACTGCTTGTAAAATCAGTTTGGTTTGGATTTATAGTCACGAGCAATTTACAAAACGTCCTGCTGATGCAGATTTGAAGAGCGTTATCCAAGAAATTTTAGATTGTGAATAACTTGTGTACATCTATGCTTTGATTTGCAAGATTGTGGTTTAATATACTCATGTATCTAAATCTACTTGACCCTCAGTAAAATTCGCATATAATAAATAGTTAAGCCGCTTGGTTGTCAGTAAAAAACATATTTTTACATTGTCTAAGGACAATTAATGTTAGCGAATGAGAGGTATTTAAGAGTTTGTGGAAACTATAGTTAACTTTTTTATTAATGGTGTATTAGCATCTATTGTTGGCAGCATCATCTTAATTGTCCTCGGAGGTTTGGTTTCGCGCTACGTAAGATGGCTGCTCACTGGAGTTTTGGGACGGTTGCTGGATATTGATATTGAGTATGTCTTTCGCGCAAAATTGGAAGCTGAAGAAGACATTACAAGAGAACTTGAAAAAGCTTCATTTGTGTACTTGATGACAGGGCGAGGGAATGATATTCAAAGAGGGCTGTTCAACAAAGTTTTACATCGCAAGCCACGAGGAAGATTATCTGAATTTAAAGTAATGTTACCTCTGCCTAACGCGGTTGGTTACGATTGGATAATGCAACGTGAACAAGAGTTAGCCAATTTTGACCCTGCATTTGGGAAAGGTGTGCTTCACAATCAAGTTGAAATGACAATCAAGTATTTAGAAAACTATATCAGCAATGGAGAAATTGAACTTAGACTTTTCAACTATCCTCATATTGGAAGAATTATAATTACTGATCGAGTTGTTTACTTCACTCCATACTCAGCGCATACACATGGTAAAGATTCTCGCATAATCAAACATCGTCGTGGTGGTGAGTTTTATGACTGTTTCTTAAGATTATTCCTTCAGCTTTGGGAAGTTTCTCAGCCAGTTTAAGTAGCTTTAAGAGTTTGTACATCTGGATAGTTAAGAATTTTTGCATCCGCAGTTAATAAAGGACAATTATAAAATCTAGCGGTAGCCACAATGAGTTGGTCAAACGGGTCGCTATGGAAACCGCTTAATTGAGTTGAATCAATTACTATTGACAACGACAAATTTAATAGTTGTACACCAGGATATGCTAAAGCAACTTCTAACCATTTATCAATAGTTAAAGGTAAAAGTAATCTTTTTTTCTCTACTAATTTAGCCACTTCCCAGCATGAAAGAATGCTAACTCCTAAACCGTCAGACTCATAATCTTGTAACCATTGTCGCTGTTGTTTAGTCAGTCGTGAATCGTTTTGAACCCACCAAACCCAAATATGAGTATCAAGTAAAATCATTGCAGAACGTCCCAGTCTTCCAAAGCGACGGGTTCTGTAGGGTCATCATAACGGTATGGTTGTGTGTTGTGCAAAGGATAAGAATTTGTTTCTGATTTAGGTAAATGTTGGGGTTGCTGGTGTGGAGTTTTAGTTTCCAGAATTATCACTTCCACTGCGTCCCCAGCATAAAAGGGTAAACCCTGTAGTGTCAGAGTTCCATCTTCAGTTAACACAACTTCTATTTTATGAGCGTTCATATTTACACACAATAAATAGGGTTTTCAGTCTGAGTTATAGTTGTAATAATTTAGGTTTGATTTGTGACAACAATACTAATTTAATTTTTATGAAAAAAGTGCTGCTTAATGACATCTAAAGGTGAACAATACCAATAATCAACATGGGAAACAATCAAGCCTTCAGCATTCAGACCAAGTTCACTCCAGCCAGAAATAGAAATGTGTGGTTTCCAAGGTAGGGGAGTGTTCCAACTCAGCGTCCATTCTGTTTTGATTTTGTTTTCTAATTGTTGAATATCATGCAAATCCATCTTGATGTTTAAAAACCAAGTGTGCATGAAATTAATCATTTTTTTATAGCGTCCAACCCCACGAAATTTATTTAAGGGGTCTTCAAAATAAATATCTTCCGCGTAAATACTATAGGTTTGATTAACGGGAAATCTTTGATAATCTTCTTTGAGAATGCTAATTATGTCCATGTAAAAATTACCAATTACCAATTATATTCCTACTTCATTCCACAAACGTTCTAACTGACGCTTCCAAGCTGCTAAAACTTCTTCTCTCGCTTCAACAGTTTGGTTAACTTCTCCTAATAGTCCCTCTGCATAAAACCGTTCCAGATTTTGCATTGTGGCTTCGAGAGACTGTCCTTGCTGTTTTGCTGCTTGGACAATTTGCCGGACACGAACTTCAATCAGACGATTGAAGACATCGTTTAAACCAGCTTCGTATAAGGAAATCAACCTAGCGATCGCACTACTCAAGTCCTCTTTGGTCAAACTGCTGCTATTGTGTTGATATACTGCCCAAATCACGCCATCATACAAGGCGTAGCGGGCTTCTTGGGTATCATCAAAGTTAGCTTCTAAAAACTGTGCTAAGAATGCTTGGGCTTCTTGTAATGGCACAATTGGGAGTAAAACTCGCAACCAACTGTGATCATCCGACAACAATACCAACAGTCGATACGTAGGTGTATCTATTTGCCACGATCCAGGTGCGATCGCTTGTACATCTGCTGTACTAAATAATTCTGCCAGAGTTTGGGCAATTGCTTCAGGTGTCATAGTCTTTTTTTCAGCTTCAGCCTCTAGCGTACCGCTTTTGCGTTCACAGACGCATCCGCTTATTGGTGGGACTGTTGCACTACTTGTTGGACTAATTCTAATGGTAAATCTAATAACTGAGCGATCGCTTCTACACTCAAGCCAAACTGTACCATCCGAGGTATAGCTTCTAACTTGGCTTCCTGCTTCCCTTCCTGCTTACCTTCTTCTAAACCCTGTTGCTTACCTTCTTCTAAAGCTTCCTGATAAACTCGGCTTTGCTTCAATTCATTTAAACCTAACATGGCTTCTATTTCCTCCCGGCTCTTTTGTGGTAACTTGTAAACAATGATTGTCTCAATTAAGTTAATCAAATCGCGTTTAGTTGCTGCATCAATTAGCTGCTGCTTTGCTTGTGCTATCAACCGTCTTGCTAGTTCTGGTGCAGTTTCTTCATTCTCAATTACTAGCTTAACAACTCCCACACCTAAAGAAGTTTCTCCGACTTCTCCTAACTCATCCAAGTAAATGCGTTTAACTCTATTGAGTAGCAAGATGTCATCAAAATGTAACTCCTGTGTTCTTTCAATACTACGACTAGGATAAATGACTACAACTTGCCAACGATAGGGAGGTTTAGATTGTCTTAAATAAAGAAATAGTTCAGCAAATAAGCGGTAGTATAAATCATCATCTGGCTGAAATTGAACTTCAACTACATAAACTGGTTTTGCGGAGTCGTTAATTTTAGGGAAAAACAAGCCGTCTATCCGAAAAGCTAGTTGTTTAACTTCGCGGGAGGTAAATTCATAGTTACTTGCTTCTTGTGGAGACTGGTTGATTAGTTCAAAAAAGATGCTGGGGAAAGCTTGAAATAGGCTATAGAAAATCGTATCGGTTTTCATGGTATAAATGTTATTTCATTTTTTATAAATTAAAAATACTGAGCCAATTGGGCCAAAATTTTCTACATAGATTTTGTTATTGTAATATAATCCTGGTGACATCCCACCGTCAAACAAAATTCCCTCTTGGATCTTCCCTAAACAGTTATTACGCGCAATACCTTCTAGCACATCATCAAATTTATCTGGGGTTAACTGTTGATTATTTGCACTCACCTCAATAGGCGAATTAGCTTTTACATCATTTACTAATAAAATCACATACCCTTTATTAGTAATAGCAGCCATAGAACGATTTGTGGCTTGCTTACAGGCAAATTCACCTAAATCTTGGCAAATATCTTTAAATTTACCTTGTCGATAAAATCGACCATTACCGCCGACTAAGTTGTAATTAAGGATATTGCTGTCTCTTCTTCCAGCTTGAATTGTCGCCTTTCTTTCCTGTGGCTTACCGCCAGAAATCCCAAAAGAAGAACGTTTATTTTTAAAGTCGCCTGAATACTCTATACCACGAGAAATATTCAAACCTTGGGGTTTATTATCAGTACCTATATAGTCAGCGTTAATTGCTGCAATCGCTCGTTTTCCATTTAAGGTAGAATTGCCATCAGAAATTAACTCATTAAATTGTTTGGGAATATATTCTCGGCGAAATTTTCCCCTAGCATCTTTGCTATATATTTGATGAGATAATCCCACATTGACCTTAAAATCTAACGCTGCTGACCTGGGATTGAAAATAATTACATGATTAATCCCTTTAGCAAATTTCTCACCTCGATTATTAGTCTTAAAAAATTCCATACTAAATTTAGCATCTTCACCAGGACAATTTTTTGCTGCTTTTGCTGTTGAACTCGCATCCATTCTGTTACAACTAGACAATAAACTGGCCGCAACAATAAATATAGATAAAGTAACTATTTTTTTGAAAAACATACCCAATAAAAAACCCGCTATAGGACGACTATAACGGGTAATAATTAAAAATTACAATTGCACTTTATGAAAACCATTCCACAACAGCTTCTTCTTTGGTGTTAGTGTTACGAGATGGGGTTTCACGGTTAAACTTCATGTGAATTGAGCGTGTTTGCTCACCATCAGCCGCAACAGCTACAATAGGATAGTCGATTAAACCATCTTGGAAGGACATTTGGAAGCGGAATGTACCATCGGGATTGAGTTTGATGGGACGACCGCCAATTGTCACGGTAGCGTCGGGTTCGGTTGCACCGTAAACAATCAACTCAGCATCAGCAATTAGCCAGAACTGGCGAGGACGCACAGGGATGGCGGAAGCAGAGAAGCCCACACCAGACATTCCCACACCGGAAGCAGTCAAACCAGAGACGGTAGGAACTGCCCACATACCTACACCAGAGGGGAAGATGTAAGAACTGATAGCTTGTTCAGGACGCACGGAACCAGGGACGTGCTGTTGAGAACCGAACAGAGAACCTGCAACCCGTTGGGCTTCGGCGGACTCAGCCAAGCCGAAGATTTGGTCATAAATGGGGTTGCTACCGTTAGCACCAGCCGCAACCGGGATTTTCTTCGCTGGGGGTACGAGTTCGTAAAGTGTCTTACCGCGCAAGTCTTCTTCAAAGTTGACGCTGATGAAGACATCTTCAATCCAGTCGGAAGGATAGACTGGAGGAATGTGGACGCGGGCGGAACGTGCGAGAACTAGCCAACGGCCATCTGCTGCACGATAACCAATATCGAGTACATAATCGCGATCGCTCACTGGAATGGGAATATACCATTCTCTGGCTAATTCATCCGCAGGATATTCTTGGATGCTGTGGGGGCTTTGGTAATCGAGGTTAACGTCGGTTACATCGTAAATCCGCAGGGCTAATTGTTGTCCCCCTTGCTGGCGTAACTCTTGTTTATGCTCGTTAGGAATATCCCAGTAAGCGTAAGCCCACTGAGGATCGCGTGGTAACAACACAATCCGGCTTTCACCGTAACCACCTGGTAAGTCCGCTAGTCCTTCATCAACATCAGCCAGAGAACCACCAGTACGATCTTCTTGTCCTAATTCAAATTTCGCAGCTTCCACGGTTTCCTGTGCCTCCAGTGAACGAGTTGGGTTAAGCAAAGCTTTGTTTCGCTGGACTTCTTGAATTGCAGCCAGCAATTGCGATTTACGCATTCGGCTATAACGAGAAATGCTACATTCGCTAGCAACTCTTCTTAATTGCCGTAATGTCATCTCTTCTAACGGTGGGCGTTCTTTTGCCATGAATTTGGCCTCCAGTAGTTTGAAAGGTTAATGATTTCCCCTGGTTATAGAATGCTTGATATAAAGCTCATCTCTCCCAGATGAATTTCTTATTCCTGACTCCTGGTTTTACTAAGTGTGTTTTTTTAAATCAGTTATCAGTTATCAGTTATCAGTTATCAGTTATCAGGCGTATGGTGGGGGATAAAGAAGTGCCAGAATACGCCTTCCACCAATTTGTATGGTGTTTCACCAAGAATTTAACTGATAACTGTTCACTGTTCACTGTTAAAAGAGGGGATACTCCCTTTCATGTCCTTATTTATGCCCACATCGGCACTTTGGGGTTGGAGGAGTCAATCAGTTTTGCGGAAAGTTCTGTAGGCGGGTTTCCCGCCGTAGGAAACTTTTCAAGACGGATTTTGGATTGCCCACAAGGACGGGGCTGTTAGTTGTTTTTCCGCCGGATTACCGGAAAAATTTCTTATCTAAAATCTCAAGTCTCAAATCGATACTTGGTTTATTAAGTTTGTTAACTAAATATTAACTACTAACCCTTGCTAGGGATCAAGGGGTGTCAACAGGCTTTTTTACTTAATTTACGGACTTAGTAGCTCTGGGGGGATCGCATTGTCATGAAACTTTGACACAATGCTTTGCGATCCCCTGATTTATGTCAAGATTCCATAACAATAGGCTGGACTCAATTCAGGGCTTACTGTTGACAGTTGACAGTTGACAGTTGACAGTTGACAGTTGTCAGTCGTCAGCTTGAAATCCTATGCCCCTAAACCCAGTCTGATCAACTAAAAACCTGAATCCATACAGGCAGGATCAGGAGTAATAAAAGGGTGGAGAGAATGATGCTGCCGGCGATTAAGTCGCGGTTGAGGTTGTATTCCTCCGCCAAAATCAACCCAGCAAAGGCGGAAGGCATTCCCGACATTAACACCATCGCTAAACGGCGATCGCCCCCCAAGCCCAGCAGTAAAGTTGTCAGCAAACCCACAAGTAAGGGAATGATGACAACCCGCAACACCGACGGGATCAAGGCCAGTTGCAAACTCTGCCATCCTTGGAGTTGTGCCAAGCGAATCCCAATCAACAGAAACGCACAAGCAATGACAACATCAACAGAACTCTGTAATCCTGATTCCACGATCGCAGGTAGTTTTACCTGTTGGGTGAGAGTACCAATCAGGAAAGCCCACAAAGGCGGTACTGTCAGCAGATCCCAAAGCAGCATCCACCAGTGATTAGTAGATTTGGTATGGCTGAAATAGCTGGCAATTAATACCCCCAAACCATAGGGGCCAATGACGTTGTGAGTGATACTAAACAGAACAACCCAATTAAGAGCATCGACGTGAACTAAATAGGGTGCGATCGCCAATCCGACAAAACCAGTATTTCCTAAAACAGCCGCCAGCAAAAAACTACCCTTGCTAGAAGAGTCTTGCAAAGGATGAGACACAGACTCACTTAATTCAAACTTAAATAAATAAGGTAATATTTGTTGCCATCCCCACCACACCAGCAACGCCACAACTAAACCCAGAAACAAAGCTCCAAAAGTGATTAATGATGCTAAGATGGGAATCTCAACAGTACCACTGAGTTCATCATGATTGCCTCTACGAGCCAACGCTATCAGTTGTAACGGTACACCCACCCAGTAAAGACTACGACCCAAAAAATGCGGCAACCACTGAGGTAATAATCTAAATAGTAATAACCCCAAACCTATCCAGAGAATCAGGGGTGTATAAGCCTGAACCAGAGTTTCTGTCATGAATCATTATAGGGTTTAAACTAAGTCATTAGTCTCAAGTACAAAGCTTGTACGAATTACAAATTACGACTAGAGACAAACAATCTGAGTTTAAATTATTTACAGCATATTTCGCTTATACTGTCTAAAATGTAGGATGCGCTACTTACGATAAACCCTAGCTATACCAAGAAAATATTCATACTGACGCACCCTACTAACTTTGGACTTTTGCAAGAAATCAATTAACTCGCAATCTGCTGTATTTGACAATCCCTGAAATTCTATTTCAGGGATTCTTGCTTCATTGGGAGATCCAAAATATCCCAAGGACGAATCCATACAGCAACATCCTAGATTACTTTACCCGAAGCCAAGCATACACCGGCTGCCCGACGGCGAAAAATATTCGCCACCCATTCCGAGA
>DATNQO010000016.1:0-28730 GCA_036704005.1 Leptolyngbyaceae cyanobacterium
TCCACGGGATAGCCCGACTAGGTTTAAATCTTCAACAAACACCATTCCGGTATCGTCGCAGATTTGGTGAGATAATTTTCTGTGCCAGTCTTTACGACAGTTAGCAACGTACTCATGTAGTTTCGCTACTTTCTTTTGAGCCGCACACGCTCCATCACCACAGAAAAATCGACTTCAAGCTGCGCGTGTATGCCTAGCTTTGCAGCTTGTCGAGCGCGACCTGCGGTATGGGCCGCCGCTAGAAAGGCTTTAGAAGGAGTACAGCCATAGTTTATGCAACTACCGCCCAAAGCATCACGCTCAAATAGAACGACCTTTCGACCCGCTTTGGCAAAGTCAGCCGCGAGTGGAACTCCGCCCTGACCACTTCCAATCACAATTACATCTGCTGTTTCCATTGTTACCTCTGTTGATAGCTAGAAATCAATTAAACCCACAATATTGTCGAATTAAAACCAGGTTTAATTGGGAGCAACGCGATGCAAGTGAGGTGGCAAAGCTGGGGGGACTCTTGAGGCTCTTGAAGCTGGTAAAGAGAAAGAAATTAAGGGAATTTAGTATTGTTTTAGCAACAAAATATACTCAAAATTTTGTTTTCTCCCCCTGCTCACCAAAGTGATTGTATATTTTTTTTGTTGGAAGTCCCTAAAGGACTGCGAGTTACTGTGAACTGTCAAGAATCACCGACCTTGAAGGTCGGTGAGATTGTCAATCGTGCTTATGCAATCTAATTCCTAAAAAGATGTCGTAAACAAACTCAAAAAAGTCTTTTTTCTGCAATAAACCGGATGTTTGATAACAGCCTTTTTCATCCAAAAGCGGTTTCATTACATAGTATGCAGGCTGATAGTTATACCAGGGAATGGAAGGCCATAAATGATGAATTAGGTGGTAATTCTGACCCATGATTAAAATGTTCAGTAGTTTTCCTGGGTAGACACGGGCATTTTTCCAGCGATCGCGTTCGGCAAAAGGTCGATGAGGCAGATAATCAAAGAATAGCCCCAACATGATCCCAACTATAAATGCGGGAATAAACCAAAAGTTGAGTATGTAACCTAAAAAGTGATGCTGAACGGAAATGTAAACAATTGTGACAACTATTAATCGACTGATAAACCACTCTAGTAACTCATATTTTTTCCAGAGTCGGCGTTGAAAGAAAAATACCTCATGGTATAAAAACCGCACAGCAATTAACCATAGTGGCCCGCCTGTAGAGACGTAATGATCGGGGTCGTCTTTGGGATGGTTGACATGGGCGTGGTGCTGCAAATGCACCCTTGTAAATACGGGAAACGCAAAAGCTAGTATTAAAGCGCTGCCATGTCCTAGCATGGCATTAATTAGGCGATCGCGGTGAGCGGATTGATGGCAAGCATCATGAATTACAGTCCCCGCACAATGTAAAGCCAGAGTATTAACGCTAAAGCACAACCAATGCGGCCATTCCCAAACCCAGTAACCAAAATTAGATAACACCAGCATCACCACGGATGCCAAAAATAACAGCATCGTAGGGTTAAAATCACCAGGAGGCGCTAAAAATTCCTTGGGTGGGACTTTCAGTGGCTGCTGTGCCTCCAATGTGAGCATTACTATCTCCTTTTTGATCAAACATTACGAATATACGATAAATATTAGGGGATAATAAATTTTTGTAAGGTTTTGTATAGCAATTTTTATCTAATATTTATGCTGATGAGCAGATGAATAGCGTTATGATTCCAGACAAGACCAAAATCTTAGCTGATAAGTAGGGTGTGCTATCCGCTTAACGAATAATTTTGATGTAGGAAACTCTTTCTAAGGCAGGATGTAACTCAGATTGGTGTACCATATCTACTCTGTCTGATAGATCCATAACATTTCGGATGGTTTGAGTCACAGATATAGCAGTGACGGAAAACTAAAAGCCCCTTAATTTAGTATGACTCACTAGATAGCTCCCTAGAATCAGCCCCTATGCAATTAAGAGATTCTGTACGCCGGACAAAAATTGTCGCTACAATTGGCCCCGCCACTAGTAGCCCAGAAATGCTCAAGGCAATTATTGAAGCGGGTGCAACAACGTTGCGACTCAACTTTTCTCACGGAACCCATGCCGACCATCAACGCAGTATTCGCCTAATTCGGCAAACTGCGTTTGAACTAAATCAGCCAGTGGCAATTCTCCAAGACTTGCAAGGGCCAAAAATTCGCTTGGGTAAGTTTGAAAACGGGTCTATAGTTTTAGCAAAAGGCGATCGCTTCACCTTGACAAATCGCCCCGTTGTCGGTAATCAAGAAATTAGCTGCGTCACCTATGAATATTTGGCGGAAGAGGTTCCCGTAGGCGCAAAAATCCTCCTTGATGATGGTCGCGTAGAAATGCTCGTAGAGGAAATCAACCGCGACAAAGGAGATTTGCATTGTCGGGTGACTGTGGCGGGTAAGTTATCTAACAACAAAGGCGTAAACTTCCCCGGCGTTTACCTCTCAATTAAAGCCATGACCGACAAAGACCGCGAGGATCTGATGTTCGGTCTAGATCAGGGTGTTGATTGGGTAGCACTTTCCTTTGTCCGTAACCCCCAAGACATTATCGAAATTAAAGAGTTAATTTCCAGCACTGGTAAACAAGTGCCAGTAGTTGCCAAAATTGAGAAGCATGAAGCTATTGAACAGATGGAAGCCGTTCTCGCTTTATGTGATGGCGTAATGGTAGCTAGAGGCGACTTAGGGGTAGAACTACCAGCAGAAGATGTCCCCGTACTCCAAAAGCGGCTAATTGCTACAGCCAACCGCTTGGGGATTCCTATTATCACCGCTACCCAAATGTTGGATAGCATGGTGAGCAACCCCCGTCCCACCCGCGCGGAAGTTTCCGACGTAGCCAACGCCATTATCGATGGTACAGATGCGGTAATGCTTTCCAACGAAACGGCTGTAGGTAACTACCCAGTGGAAGCAGTGGCGACAATGGCCAGAATTGCCGAACGCATCGAGCAGGAAGAATATACTGCGACCAAATTAAGGCAACTGCGCGACAACCGCCGTTCCATTCCCAACGCCATCAGCCAAGCTGTAGGGCAAATTGCCGAACAGTTGGGTGCAGCCGCAATTATGACTCTGACACAAACAGGGGCGACAGCACGCAACGTTTCTAAATTCCGTCCCCAAACACCAATCTTAGCCGTAACACCCCACGTCAACGTAGCCCGACAGTTACAAATGGTCTGGGGTGTAAAACCTTTGTTAGTGTTAGAATTACCTTCTGCTGGTCAAACCTTCCAAGCTGCGATTAACGTCGCTCAGGAGCATAAATTGCTATTTGAGGGCGATTTGGTGGTGATGACGGCGGGAACGTTGCAAGGGGTATCTGGCTCTACAGATTTAATTAAGGTGGAAGTAGTAACAGCCGTGCTAGGTCAAGGAATTGGCTTAGGACAAGGCTTGGTAAGCGGTTGTGCTAGGGTAGCTCACAAGGGTTTAGATGTGAGTAACTTTAACTCTGGTGATATTTTAGTAGCACCCCGCACCGGCGCAGATTTTGTCGAAGCAATTCGCAAAGCCGGGGGAATTATTACAGAGGATGAAAGTTTAACCAGTCATGCAGCTGTAATTGGTTTACGCCTTGGTGTCCCGGTAATTGTGGGTGTGAAGAAAGCCACCCAAGTTATACGTGATGGGGCAATTTTGACTATGGATTTGCAACGGGGTTTAGTCTACTCTGGTGCGGTGGGAACTCCGTAAAAATTCAAAATTCAAAATTTAAAATTCAAAAAAACAATTTTGAATTTTGAAGCCTATAAATATAGCTTTGTTGACTGTTAAATGTTAACAGTCAACAGCTAACACGAAAAGATATAAGTTAAATACTTCTTAGCTTCCTCATTGTTAGTTTAGTTGAATTTCTTGCCAAGTTTTAGCTTCTGTAAAACGGCTTAAATGCTTGACATTGGTAGTTGCAATTACCACATAACGACCAGGAAATTCTTCTTGTAGCATTTGCCAATGGCTACAAATAATCATGTCAATATCTAAGCTTTTGTTATCTGCTGTAGGAATACCTTGTCTACGAGCAGAAGCCCAAAACTCTGCTGCTTTTTTTAATAACTCTGAAGTGATAGGTAGGAAAGAGATAAATTCTCTAAGTTCGTCTAAGTTTTCAATACCAGTAGGTTTTTGTTGTTGTTGGAATGTTAAAACTAAATTTCTCCTAATTTCATAATCACACAATTCAGAAGAACAAATATAAACTCCACGAGAAAGCAAACTATAAAGCCATTGTTCACATTCACCAGCCTCACCAGTTTTGTTTGGGTTAGCGAGGAGTCCCAGCACACCTGAGTCAATAAAAACTATCATGAGTCTGAGTATAATTTTTGCCCTGGAGGTCTATCAGCATCAATATTTTTCTTGAATTGTTCAAAAAATTGTTGTCGCTCTAATGACTCAGTATCAGACATATTCTTATTTTTTTCAATACGTTCTGCTAAAATTTTCATAGCACGTTGATTCTTGCGTATTTGTGCTTCTTGATCCCACCCTGGTTGATTATGGTGAACATGATGATTGTTGTCTAATTCCAGCTTGCTTTTCAAAACTTGAGCATCTGAAAATTCTAATTCGATAGGATGAGGATACCCTTCTAAAATTAGATGATAGTTACTCTCTTGATTGCTGCTGACTGGCAGCAGAGCAATAAAACGAGTAATATTTAATATTTTGCCACTTGGTAGTTCTATTGTTGTGTTCATATTAGGACTCTGCTTGATTTTCAAAGTTTATACGTTCATAAATCTGGCGGTGAGCAATTTGGCAGTTAGCAGAAACTAAAGTTAAAATACCTGCTTCATCATCGGATTCTTTAAATAACCAATTTCCTTCAGGAGTTTTGCTAAACTGTTCGATATGGATTTGATATTGATCAATTAATATGTATTCTTGAAATTCGGGAATAGAACGGTAATAAGTAAATTTATCACCTCTATCTCTACTACTTGTAGATTTAGAAAGGACTTCAAAAATAATACTCGGATTTATTACAGTGTCACTACGCCTTTCTTGAAAGATGGCTTCACCTTGAATGATGAGAATATCTGGATATGTATATTCTCGGTAACGTGGAATCCAAAGGCGTAAATCGCTAAGAAAAACCTCATAAGGTTGTTCTTGTAAACCTAATTCTAACAGCCGACTAAGATTGCGGATGATCCGGTTATGATTAATTGAACCGCCAGTCATTGGTATGATTTCCCCATCACGGTATTCACTACGGCACTCAGCAGTTTCTTCATGTTCTAAGTATTCCTCAATAGAATATAAGCGGGGAGAGGTTTGTACAATCATAGGACTAATTGAGTATTTACCAAGTTAAACTTAGCCTAGCATTTATAAAAAGCGAGATAAAACTTCAACAGTGGCTTGTCCAGTTTTTTCCCAACTAAATTGATTAGCTCTAGCTATACCTTTGATGGAAAGCTGCGATCGCAATTCTGTATCATTAGCTAACTGCTGCATTGCATCGGTAATTTCTGCTGTGTTGTAGGGGTTGATGAGGATAGCAGCATCACCAGCGACTTCAGGTAAGGAAGATAGGTTAGAGGTGATGACAGGCGTACCGCAAGCCATAGCTTCTAAGACGGGGAAACCAAAGCCTTCCCAAAGACTGGGGAAAACAAGTGCGATCGCACCATTAATAATTGTCGGTAATTGGCTATAATCCACGTAGTTGAGAAACTTCACGCGATGAGTTATTCCCAATTCCTCGACCTGCGCTTGCAAAAGCGGGGTATAACGTTTGTCAGTTGGGCCTGCTAGCCATAGTTCATAATCTTTGTTTGGTAACGCAGCAAAAGCAGTGATAAGGCGCTGTAAGTTTTTGTAAGGATCTTGTCTACCGATGTAGAGAAAGTAGTTGCGAGTTGGTAGATTAAGATAGCGGAAGTGAGTGCGATCGTGCGCTAAAGGAATCGGCGTTATTTTACTTGCAGGAATTTTGTAAAAGTTAATGATGTCATCGGCTGTAGCTTGAGAGTTACAGATAACGTGTTGCGCCTGCTTCAGCACTTGCGGGACATAGTAGCGATGGTATGGTGTCAACGGTGAGAAGCGTTTAGGAAAGCGCAACGGTATCAAGTCATGAGCCATGACAACAAAACGACAGTTGCTATATAAAGGTGCTTCCGGTAACGGTGAAAATAAAAGTTGCGCTCTTAATTGATGATAAATTTTCGGTAACTGCAATTGCGTCCACACCAAGCGGCGTAAATGACCTTTTGTCCCTTGTTCTGCTGTTTGGTTAGCAGGAACTGGATAACAATTGTAGCCAGAAAGATTTTGAGAAATTAACAGTGTAGGATCAAGTTTTTTTAAGTGAGGCAATAAGTTAACAGCGTAAGTAGTAATGCCTGTTGGTTTAGTCAGAAAAAATGAAAGATTAATCAGTAATTGCTGTGACACACTATTAACTCTCTATGCTAGTACCTACTTTATGCAAAGCAATACCAGCCTTCCAGCCTACGCGAACACCATCCATAGATTCCTTGCAATATCTCCACAGAAACTCATTGGGGAGATTATGAGTAAATTTAAGACGAATAATTCTTAGCAGGCATCGGTAAACTAGTAGCAGAGTCAGGCGTATAACTAAAATAGGAAATGGAATTTTTTGGAAAGCGTGCTTTAAGGCAAAATATGTAGTATTCTTAGCAAGAGAATACCAACAAGTAAGATGTTTTTGATCTTGGCGATTATGACTTTTAGCGGGGTAATGATCAACAGATTTATCTGTGTAATAAATTTGGTATCCTGATTTAATTAACCGTAAACAGACATCTGTTTCTTCTAGGAAATATTCAAAAAACTCATCGAATCCTCCTATCTGCAATAAAGCTTCTCTTCTATAAGAAGCATTAGCGCCCATGACACCGCTAAACCAATAGGTACTAGATAAATAACGTTTAGCAGTATTTTCAGATAAAATAGGTTTAGATTCGCTTAGTAAGCCATTAATACCTCTAGCAAATTGTAAAGGTGTGTCAGGTTTAGTTTTATCCTTCACGCTTCCAGCAACACAGCCACACTTTTGACCATATAATTTGTAAAAACTAAAATGCGTATCTAGCCAATCTTGAGGAGGTATTACATCATCATCTACATACACAATAATGTCTTGATTTGCCTCTTTTAGTCCTAAATTTCTAGCTACGCTAACGTTTCTACTAGAAGTCACAACAACTTTATCTATTAAATATTCGTATTCTTGGAGGAGATAATTAGTTTCATCCTGCGAAGGCCCATGAACTACAATTAATTCTACAAATGAGGATTTGCATTGGGCTAACGAATTTAAGGTATTGCGTAAAGATTGGCATCTATCAACAGTACAAATAACCACAGATATTGAATTATGCAACACAAAATACTCACTTCTGTCTAGAAAATCGGCTAAATAACAATGATTTGCTAATTCTTAAAAATCTGTTGGAAATTAATGATAAGCCTCCATCATAATAAATTCTTTTCAATTTATTAACGATTAAAGACAATATTTCCATACCTGTCATATCCGTATTAACTCCTCCAACTCTTGTGGAAGGATTATCCCATAACCAAGATGCACCATTCTGGTTCAATAAATGATAAATTTCTACTCCATATTCACGATATAAACTTGGATGCAAGGAAGCAATCACTTCATAAAGGTAAAGTAATTGATCGCGATTACTGCTGCTGAGGCGAGAATCTGAACGAATACGATAAAAATAGTGGAGTTCGGGAATTATTACACCAACCCAACCTTGTTCGCAAATACTAATCCAACACTCGTAATCTTCTAAATTTTCAGCTAATAACGGTTTCATCCCTCCAGCAGCTAAATAAGCAGCTTTGCGTACTACTGTGCAGACACCAAGAGTGTTGTGACACAGTAGGTATGGAAATTCTGTATTCCATGCCACCCAAACTTTTTGTGAATCACCAAACTCTTTAATCCAAGAAGCAACAAAGCCTACATTGTCATACTGGTTTAAGACCGTTACTGCTTGTGTATAAAAAGTCGAAGATATCTTATCATCTGAATCAAGAAAAGCTATGTATTCTCCCTTAGCTATTTTTGCCATTTGATTTCTAGCCATAGCAACGCCTTGATTATGGCTATGAATAACTTTGATATGGCTATATTCTTTTTCCACTTCAGCCAGCACATTCAGGCTATAGCTATCTGTACTACCATCATTAAAAACAATCACTTCTAAGTTAGGATAATCACAGGCATATACAGAATCTAAAGTTTCCCGAATATATTTGCCGTGATTATAAAAAGGTATACATACAGAAACGATATTTTTTTCTGCATCATCAACAGAAAAAATGTGTGGGTAGGAAATTTTGCCGTGCGGAGGATAATTTAGTGAAGGGAATAGCCTTATATTTTTTTTATCTAAATTTGTAATAATTCTTTGGAAGTGTTGAATACGTTTATCTAAGACGTTTTTATGTCCAGAAATATTACTCATTAAACTACGAGTTTTTTGACCTATTTCTAAATTTTCTTCAATAGATAGGCTTAAAATATGTTTTAGCTTTATAGCGAAATCTTCTGATAATTTCCAATCAAAAATAAATTTACTTTGTATATCTAAATTTTGCAGTATTTCTACGTGTCCAACATCAGAAGATGCTAAGATAACCTTTCCTAGCAGCATGGACTCTACACAAGTATTAGGAAAGTTTTCCCATAGTGAGGGAATGACTACACACCAAGCTTTAGATATTCTTTCATAGAGTTCAGCTTGTTTGATGGGAGGCAATATGCTTAAGCGTCCATCATTAATATACTTGGCATATTTTTCACTTAAATATTCTTTAACATGGCAACCTTGTAAATGATACCAAGTATCACCGCCAATAGCTGTTAACTTAAAATTAACGCCAGCATCCCATAAATGACTACAAGCCTCAAATAGAGGTATAACACCCTTTCTTACTTCTAATCTGCCAAAATAGACAACATCTCCAGGTGTAGGATTTGATTTAGGATAATTCGTCTCATCTAATAGACTTTTAGGCGCTGGTAATGGAATAATTTCAATATCTAAATTATTACCAAGAGCATCCGTAGCTTCCTTGGCTATGTAGCGAGTGGGAGCAATAATTCCATCAGCAGCTAAAGTACAAAACTTTTCCATACGCCCAACCCAGTAATCAGATAGTTGATAACTAGGCATCTTATCTGCTGGGTATAACATATACTGGCAGCTATGCAATGTTAAGACGATAGGTACGCCTTGTAACTCAGGACAACCCAATAATTTTCGCTGAATTAAAAAATAGCCAATACCACTAAAGTCTTCACTTTCAATAACATCTGGTTTACCATGATTACGAATATAACTGATTACTTCCTCAGCTAGTTGGTAACTTAGTGCAGCCCAATAACCCATAACATTGTATGGAAAAGCCGGATGTTTTTCTGATAGTGGGGGTATTTGTGTAGAATCTACTAAGTGAATATCTTTTGGAGGTAGCTTTATAAACTTTAGGTTTCCATACTCTTCAATACCACCTTGATTATTACGAGCAAATACTGTTACGTCGTGTCCTGCATCAGCAAACATTGAGGTAACATTTTTGATATAAGTTGCTATGCCACCTGGTACTGGAGGACACTCACTAGCAATTAAAAATATATTCATAAAATGGTTTATAATAACTTAGGTGTTTTTTCGGGCTAATCTTAGCAGACTCGCAATTTTAGACTAAAGTTTATTCAAATGGATTCTGACTCAAACTTTAAGTAATGAATTGTTTATATTTTATACAAAGTTTTGATTCCTGTATTTAAATCTATTAATGGGGTAAACCCTAATTTTTCTCTTGCCAGGGTACAATCAGCCCAAGAATTTTTGACATCTCCTTTTCTAGGTTCTTGGAAGTTTGGTGTTAACTGATAATCAGCAGCATTAGAAATTACTTTAAGAAGTGTCACAAGGCTGGTACTAATGCCAGTACCAATGTTGAAAACTCTGTGATTCTTTAATAGATGATTAGGAACAGAGGTAGCTAAGATATTGGCTCTGGTCAGGTCATTGACGTGAATAAAATCTCGACTTTGCAAGCCATTACCATATATCTGTGGGGATTGCCTCTCTTTGTAGCATTGAATAAAGCGAGGAACTACAGACGCATATTCTGAATTTGCCTTTTGGCGAGGCCCATACACATTAAAGTATCTTAGACATACTGTTTCTAACCCATAAGAATGGTAAAAGCTTTCAGCTAGAGTTTCAGATGCCAATTTACTAGCAGCATAAGGGGATCTTGGGGCTGGAAGATTTGTTTCGTTTAAGGGTGGTTGTTTCCCTTCACCATAAACAGCGCAACTAGAGGCAATTACTACTCGTGAGACTCCAGCCTTTAAAGATGCCCAGAGGACATTTAAAGTTCCAGTGACATTAATTTCTTGGGTAAGAACCGGATTAGCAACTGATTCAGAGACTGAGGTGAGAGCGGCTAAGTGGAATACCCAATCAACTTTGCGCATTGATGAAATTAGAGTATCCAAATCTCTAATATCTGCGCGAACCAATTCAATTTCAGATTGAACCGATTTTATATTTTCCAGACTACCAGATGTTAAATTATCATAAATACTTGTGACCACCCCCTGTTTGACAAGTTGTTCTACGAGATGAGAACCAATAAATCCTGCGCCTCCAGTTACTAAGCTTTTCATTATTATGATGTAAAAAAACGTGACGGTTATAAATTAATTTTATGATAATACTACTAAATTATTTCTAACGGGACTTAGACAGTTATAAATTAATTTTATGATAATACTACTAAATTATTTCTAACGGGACTTAGACAAAAAATAGCCAGAAAAACTACTCAAATGTATACACAGAAGGAATTTGACATCGTTTTGACTAATTTCTTGCTATATCTGGGTTTCAAGCATTTTTGAGCCTGTGGTGTATTTTCCTTACCCTGTATGGGTTTGAGGTTTATTTCTGCTTAAAAAATGTTTAAGTCACCCTAAGAGGTTATTTATAAAGTAAAAATAAAACTCCTTTAGGGTGTGTTAGGCGCAAACTTTTACTATGGGTTCTCATGCAAAATATGATAGTAGCGCCTAAGTCTCTGATATACAGCACTTTTCGCCTGCATGAGTTACATACTTTTAACTTCTGCCACCTGTAAAGCTGTACCGCACCCAAGATAAATATGCTGTATTATCCTCTATTAAGGTTCTTCTTGAGTTAATCCCAACTTACGTTTAAACTGAAACCATCGCTTCCTAAGCTGCCAGAATTTAGATGATTCCATAGCCTCAATTCTCGTTTGCATAATTTTTTTATCCCATTCTGCTTGTTCTAAAAGTAAAGTTCTTTGACGGTTAATTATATCTATATTTTCAGAATAATTAATATGTTTTTCCAGAATCATCTTTCTCAGTAAATCACTACGACTAAGTTCTTGTTCGGTTTCACTTAGCATCTTCTCGAAGAAAGAATCCCACTTAATACATTTATCTTTCCATGACCAAGACTGAATACTTGCTAAATTTTCTTCAGATAGACTTTTTCTAGTTTCTGGACTTTCCAAGAGTAGCCGTAATTTATCTTTGAGAGTTTCTAGATTTCTTATAGGTAAAATAAACTGAGACTGCAGTTTACCAAATACTTGAGATACAACTCCCACATTAGTAGATATTACTGGTAATCCGCAAGCCATTGCTTCTAGTACAGGATTTGGTGTACCTTCTATCTCTGAAGCACATATATAGATATCAATAGAGTTATAGTAATCATTCATCTGGTCATGGGGAAGCCATTTTACGGCTCTATCAGCATAAACTCCACGCACAGGATAACCCTCTGCTCTTAGTTCTTCTACTGCTGGTTTAATCAAAGTCCTAAAACCTTTGTAATCTATTCCGTCTTGCTGCCACGGACCCCATTCACTATTACCAGCCCAGCCAACAATAATTTCTCGATCATTTTCAAATAAACGTTCAATATTTGCGGGAAAGAATTGTGTCAAATCTACTCCATCCTCAATTATTAAATTAGGATCTGAGTAATTATCAATATCACTATATATGTCGGCTAGTTTCTGCGAACAAACTGTGTAACCTCTGATAAAGCCATTGAACAGTATATCTCGTTCTTTAATTTGTTGAGCCGACAAGAAAAGATGATCATATACAGAAGTTGTAATGTTTAATTTGGGGAAAAAATTAGTTATAAAATCTTTGTAATCCCAACCTTTATGTTGAAAAAAAAGTTTAGTTTGCTCATAGAGTAGTCCAAAAATGATATCTCTCCAGAAAAAATGAGCTAAATCAAAACTCTGAATTTCTAATAGAAGCAAGGCAATATTTTCATATTTATTAGTCGCGAATATAGTAAAATCATATTTATTACTTAAGTTAGAAACAATTTGCTTAGCAATATTATGGAAAGCCCAACCCTCTCTATCTATTACTAATGCTATTTTTGGTTTTTCGTTATTGATTTGGTGAGATAGCATTAAGTCAAAGTCAGTTACTTTAGAAGTAATAGATTCTGATGCTCCTCTAAACTCCTCCGTTTCTTGTATTTGTAAATCTTTTTCTTTATTATTTAGCCACTCATCAACATAATTATTCCAAACATGAATATTATGTTTAGCAAAAAAATAATGTGCAGATTCTTTAATTTTTTCCCTCGAAAAACGGATTCTTTCGTAATCTATGTCCGCTTGATTTTTTGGAGCTTCGTGACCATGAATTGCACAAAAACTAGCAATGTTTCCTATTTTAATGCCCTTTTTGTACAATCTTAGTGAAAAGTCAATATCTTCAAAGCCAATAAACATATTCTCATCAAAACCCTCCTGCTCAATAAATGACTTAGTTTTGATAACAGATGTACCATATAATAGAGTTGACAGGAAAGGTTTATCAAGAAATACTTCTGTGTATAAAACATTTTTAAAAGAGCTTGGGCATCCTACATAGTAACTATTTTCATGAGGAACAAGCAATAAATTTCCACCTAAAGTAAATATTGTTAGAGCATCTTTGTTGAGTAGTGGCAAATTGATAAAATGTACGCCTAATTGGTCTACACAATTCTTAATTAATGGCAAGGGATTTTTGACAAAATAGACATCATTATCAAGTGGCATAAACCAATCTGTTTTTATAAACTCAGCACTTCTATTCCTGCCACCAGCAACCCCAAAATTTATCCCTAATTCCTTAATTTCTATATCTAAATTAATATTCATATTGCTAATATACTTTTTAAGTATTTTTAGCTGTTCGGTATCTGAACCGTTATCTACTATTAAAATTTTACCTTGAAAATTAGGTATGTAATTAATAATAGAATTTATTAACCGAATTGAAAGATGGACTCTATTCAAACTTAAAAAGGTAATAGTTAAGTTAGAACCATCTTCTTCAAACGCAGTCATGGGATCTACAATTATTCTATCTTGAAGATACTTTTCTCCACTACCAGATATATAGGCACAAAGTTCTAAACCATGTAGTAAGTTTTTAACTTTTATTTCTTGTTTTGTCATATTTTTCTCAGACCTTAAAATTATTGATATATATCTATTAAATTTATTCGCTAAAACCTAAAAAATTTTTCAATTTTAACCACTGTGTTCTCAATTTCCAAAATTTACTACTCTGCATAGCAGTTATCACTGCTTTTGATTGCTCTAGTTCTGTTTGATTGTTTTGTGCTATTTGCCTCCACTGCTGATAGTCAAATTCGAGTTGCTCTTTTTCCCCGTGAAGTTGGTTGTTTAAGATTTTTTGTTGGTGTAGCTGAGATTGGGATTGCTCTAGTTGCTGTTGGGTATGTTGTAGTTGAGATTGGAATTGCTCTAGTCGTTTCTGCACATCTCCTGACCATGTTTCATGGCTTTTGATAGTGTTCTTTAAAGAATCAATATGAGAATACATTTCAGGTAAAGTTGTGTTATGCACTTGACAGGTATCCATTGAAATTGGATATATGACAGCAGATGCTATATTATCTGATCCAGCTATGTTTCCCCAAATACTCACAAAATAGGAGCAGTTATTTGCAGATATAGATTCTTGAGGATTGACTTTAGAGCATTTGACTGGTTTGAGTCCCAATAAACCAGAGATCATTTTTTCTTCTGCTTTAATTACATCTGAGTAAATAAAATTTCCAAACCCATAAAGCGGAAATCCCAATAAGTAGCAATTAGCAGTTCCTAAAACTTCCTCTGCTACTTCTTTAAATTCCTCAAAATAATAAGTATGTAAATGGTAAGGGTTTCCAGATTCACCCGGGCCATAGTACCAGTGATCATTTGGGCAAGTAATTATAATAATTCCATCTTTTTTGACAACATTCTTAATTGCCTGCAAAAACTTTTTTGGGTTATTAATATGCTCAATTGTCTCTAGAGAGATTACTATATCGAAGCTATTTGGTTGAAAGAGAGTATCTATTTCTTCTGCGTCATAACAGAAATATTCAATATTGTTACTAGCTAAATTTGTTTGAGCTATTTCAATAGCTTCGGCAGATATATCTACGGCTTTTACTGATTTTGCACCCCAATAATTGGCCATAACATAAGAACCGTATCCCTCACCGCAAGCCACATCAAGCACATCTAACCCTTGACAAAATTTTTCTGCTAATGAGTATCGGCTTAAATGAATCGATAATTCTAGGGAATTATAAGGATTCTCTTGACCAAAACCAAGCCTTTCTATAAACATATTTTAATTATTAATATTTGGATTGATATCGTGTCTGTTATGGTATTGTATTTGTACTGCCTTTAAATACTGTTCTACAGTTTTGTCTGCATTTCCAATACATATAATTTTACCTTTATCTAACCAAATAACTTTCTGACAAGACTGATGGACAAAATCTAAGTCATGAGAGACAACCAATACTGTTGTATCACCATTCAAAAAATTCTCAATTTTTTGCTTACACTTATTCCTAAAGCTTTCATCCCCAACCGATAAAACCTCATCAAGAATTAGAATATCGGGCTGTACATCTGTGGCGATAGAAAAACCCAACCGTGCCACCATACCTGAAGATAAACCTTTTACTGGAACTAAAGCATAATCTTCCAATTCTGCAAACTCTAAAATTGAGCGCGATCTCCCTTTCATCTCGGCTCTAGAAAAACCTAGTAATACACCATACAGCAAAATATTATCCATGACTGAAATTTCTGGATCAAATCCTGCACCGAGTTCAATTAAAGGTGCGATTTTTCCTCTAACTCTTACTGTACCGTTTGTTGGTTGCAAAATACCACAAATGATTTTCAAAAGAGTAGATTTACCAGAACCATTTGAGCCGATAATACCTATCTTTTCACCGGAATTAACAACCAGATTAATTTGCTCAATTACTAATTTTCTGGCAGGTTGGCGGTATTTACCCTCAAGAACAGATAAGATGGTTTTTTTGAGGTCGTAAGAAAACTCTTCTTGTGTCCGCCGCCACAGTGAAACTTGATCCAGACGAATAACTTCCATCTACAGCAAATCCATAAAATGATGTCGCCACATATGAAAACAAACCCATCCCAATGACAACATAATTATGCTACCAAGTAAACCACCCCAAATTAAACTTAAATCTGGTAAATTTCCTGATAGTGTAATCTGACGAAAACTTTCAATAATAGGTGATAGTGGATTTAAAACTAAAAACGGTTTGACCTGTGGTGGTACAATAGCTGCTGGATAAAACACGGGGCTGCTAATCCATAATACAAACACAACTAACTCGTAGAAATATGGTAAGTCTCTAAAGAAAACATAAAGCGCACTGACTAAAAAGCCTACCCCAGTAGAAACTAAAACTAAAGAAAGACAGGGTAAAAGCAGTGCTAGCAAATTTACTATACTCTTAGAATTGATTAGAGTAATGATTACTAACAAAGGGAAAGCCCCAACTGCAAACTGAAATATGTTGGCGGCAACCATCGATACAGGAAATACGCTGACAGGTAAGCGGATTTTATTTAACAATGGCCCACTTCCTACTACACTGGACAAAGCTTGAGATGTGGAGGCTGAGAAAAAGTTGATGACCACTAAGCCGGTAAAGGCAGCCAGTATATAGTTCAGGATGGAGTTGCCGTAATAGGAAGCGAATGTTGTCCCAAAAATGGCACTATAAAGTCCCGTCATAATTAACGGGTTTAATAAAGACCAATATACCCCTAATAAGGAACCTCGATAGCGTACTTTGAGATTCCGCATAACTAGAACAAGCAACAGTTCCCAGTAGCGCTGGACTAGCAGCCAGTTTGAATTTTTTTTAATTAAAATAGCCATTTTCAAACACCACCGCACACCACAAGCGAGCTATTCGCGCATTTTATCTTATCAGAGTGCATATTTGTGAATTTGGTTAGAACTAAAAGTTTATACTAAGTATTTTTTGAATATCAGCACAATATAGTCTATCAGCCTGTTGACGCTTTTGTTGAGGGTGTTGTTTCTAATTGCTTGAGTTGATTTTATCAGCTTGTAGCTCTGGTTAACTATAGTTAGTTAAGAATGATTTCGAGGAACCGTGTATGTTGTTTGGACTAGGATGGCCGGAAGTAGCGATAATTGTCGTCGTGGCTGTGGTAATTTTCGGCCCGAAAAAAATTCCCGAACTGGGAAGCGCACTAGGTAAAACCCTCAGAGGGTTTAAGGAGGAACTGAAAAATCCTAGTGAGGATACCAACTCGGAGGACGAAGAAAAATAGTAGTTTTCTTGACATATCAGCAACGGTCAATAGTGGAGATGGGAATTACCGCATCTCTACTATCGACTACAGCAGAGTATTAATTACTGATGAAGATGCTACACCATTTTGGTTATCTATAACGGTTGTGGAGGGATTTTGTTGCTGTATCTCTTCTTTGACTAAACCTCGCAATTTAATTAACTTAATAGCACGGCTAACACTTTCTGGTAAAATTACCACCAAGCCGTTAGCGGGAGCCATATCCAAGCCTTTATTAATTGCCTGGGTTTCATCCAGAATTGACTCAAAACGCGCATCTGGTTTAACTTGGGTGATGCCCTTGATAATCAACTCAGCAGCTGAACCTCTGGGTCTGCCTCTGGTGTCGTCGTCTTCTTTGACGATGATATAATCAAATATTTCGGCTGAGAGTTTGCCCAAGGTGACAAAATCTTCGTCACGGCGATCGCCTGGCCCGCCAATTACGCCAATACGTTGTCCACTCGTCCAGTTCCGCACAAAAGCACCTACAGCTTCATAACTGGCTGGGTTATGGGCGTAGTCTACTAAGGCGTGGTAGTTACCCAAATTGAATAAGTTCATCCGTCCTGGGGTTTGGCTGACGGAAGCACGGAAGGTTTTTAAGCCTGCGCGAATTTGTTCAATAGTTACATTCTGCACAAAAGCTGCCAAACTGGCTGCTAAGGCGTTAGCAATCATAAATGGGGCGCGTCCACCCATTGTTAAGGGAATATTTTCTGCCCTTTCGATGCGGTGTGTCCAGTCGCCTTTAACGAT
Organism: Leptolyngbyaceae cyanobacterium; assembly: GCA_036704005.1. Classification (GTDB taxonomy): domain Bacteria; phylum Cyanobacteriota; class Cyanobacteriia; order Cyanobacteriales; family Nostocaceae; genus Trichormus. Next base: position 17,548 of record DATNQO010000016.1, read on the forward strand.
GGATAGATAGCCATTTTCATACACAGCCGCTACTCCGCCCTTCTGGACGTGCTTGCGCACCAATTCCGAGTCGGGGTTCATGGTGAAGTAGGCGATATTGGCTTTGGTTTTTTCTGCCATTGCGGCGACGCGGCGATCGTCAGCATTCAATACTGCGTAGCCATCAGGATATACTGCTTCAGCCACCACACTCTTGAGGTTGGCTAACTGGTCAATGGTGTCGATGTCCCCGATACCTAAATGGTCAGCAGCTACATTCAATACTACACCCACATTTGCCGTTTCAAAGCCTAAGCCTGAGCGTAAGATACCACCACGGGCTGTTTCTAATACGGCAACCTCTACGGTAGGGTCTTGTAAAATCAGGTGGGCGCTTTGCGGCCCGGTGTTATCCCCTGCTTCTACTAAGTATTCTCCGATATATGTTCCATCGGTAGTTGTATAACCAACGACCTTACCTGTCTGCTTGTAAATATGAGCTAACAAGCGGGTAGTTGTGGTTTTACCGTTTGTCCCGGTCACGCTGAGAATGGGGATGCGGCCGGACTGTTCATTGGGGAACAGCATATCCATGACTGCACCGGCGACGTTGCGGGGAATGCCTTGGCTGGGGGCTACGTGCATTCTAAAGCCGGGGGCGGCGTTTACTTCCACAATTACGCCATCTGTCTCCCGTAGGGGGCGGCTAATATCGGTAGTCACCACATCCAACCCTGCTATGTCCAAACCGATAATTTTGACTACCCTTTGGGCTATCCAGAGGTTTTCCGGGTGAATTTCGTCTGTCCTGTCTACAGCCGTACCGCCTGTACTCAGGTTAGCTGTTGCCTTTAAATAGCAAATCGTGCCTTTGGGTGGTACGCTGTTGAGGGTGTAACCTTGTCTTTCGAGTAGTTGGTAGCTGGTGCGGTCTAGTTCTATCTTGGTGAGGACTTTATCATGTCCGTCGCCACGATTTGGATCTTGATTGGTTTCCTCGATGAGTTCGGCGATGGTGGATCTACCATTACCAACGACATGAGCAGGTACACGTTCGGCAACGGCCACTACTTTACCATCTACCACTAGCACTCTGTGGTCGCGCCCAACGTAATATCGCTCAACAATAATTGACCGGGAAACCTGCCTAGCTGCTTCGTAGGCGGCTTCGGCTTCTTCCCAGCTTCTAATATCGATAGTAATGCCCCGTCCGTGATTGCCATCTAGGGGCTTAATCACAATCGGATAACCACCAACGTATTCTATGGCTTCTTCTAAGTCATCGAGGAAATTAATCACTGTACCCTTGGGTACTGGCACACCAGCCGCCGCTAAAATGCGCTTGGTGGCTTCTTTGTCGCAAGCTAGTTCTACGCCTAAAATGCCTGTTTTATCGGACATTGTGGCCTGCATCCGCTTGTGATTCACGCCATAGCCGAGTTGAATCAAAAAGCGTGCGCCTAGCTGCATCCAAGGGATACCGCGTTTTTCTGCTTCTTTGATTATTGCTTCTGTGGAAGGGCCAAGGGAAGCATCACGCCATAAATCTTTCAGGTCTTGTATGTCTTGCTCTAGCTCTGCCTTGGGGTAACGACCGCGATCTACGATGCTTTGGCACAACCTTACAGCTGCTCGTCCAGCATAGCGTCCGGCTTCCTCGTTTAAATACTCGATGACTACCTGATAAACTCCGGGGGTGGCAGTTTCACGGGTACGACCAAAACCGACGTGCATCCCCGCTAATTCTTGGAGTTCTAAGGCTACGTGTTCCACGATATGACCCATCATGGTGCCTTCTCGCACTCTCATCAAAAAACCACCATGACAGCCAGGCGAGCAATAATGACCCTCCAGACTCGGCAGCGCCTCTACCAATCCTTCATAAAATCCGGGGATTTCACTTGATTGCGTCTCGGCAAGGTTTTCTAAATCGAGGCGCATGACGATTAGTTTGTGGCGTCGAATGCTCCAGTAGTTTGGGCCGCGTAAGGTCTGGATCTTGAGGATTCTCATGGGAATAGGTAGATGGAGATTCGGAACCAAAATTCTAGTTTCTAACTGGAATTGACCGCTAAACTGTTCATGGTGAACAGTTTTTTCTATTTACATAGTATTCCTCTGATTTTTCTACATCAGGAAATTAATAAATGGTCAATTCAGTCTAACCTCAGTTACTCTATTCGGTCAGCTGGAGATGCGATGTACGGCAGGCAATACAGTCCTTTGGTACAGGTGAAAGCGATCGCCATAGCTGAGGATATGCAGACGTAAGTTATGCACGGTTAAAGGTTCGGTTGCGCCAACGTGGGGTTCGTTGGTGTGTGTGAGTTCGGTAGGATCGACAATGGTGACACTGCCTTTGCCTAAAACTTGCAGCCAACCGTCGCGCTCAAATACAGCACAAGTATCTTCATCAATGCCAATGCCTAAGCGATCGGGGTGAGCTGCGATCGCACTAATCAGACGACCCATGCGATTGCGATTGTGGAAATGTTGGTCAACAATCACTTCAGGGATTAACCCCAAACCTGTCGCCATGTCCACTAGGGAACGGTTGGGCGTTTCGCCACTACCGCCACCAGCAATCATGTGATGCCCCATCACCGCCGCTCCGGCACTTGTGCCTGCCAGGGTAAGTTGTCCGCCTCTGACTCGCTGCCGGATAATATCCATCACTGGCGTATCAGATAATACACCACACAGACGCAGTTGGTCTCCTCCGGTGAGAAATACACCACTACAGGCTTCGAGGGATGCTCTCACTTGGGGGGATTCGCACTGCTCCCGTTCCCGGATGTCTAAAATCTCGACCTTTTCAGCACCCATTTCTTCAAAAATGCGAATGTAACGACCACCGATGATCGCAGGCTCGCGGGAGGCAGATGGAATAATTGTAATATAGGCTTTATTTGCACCAGACCTGCCAAAAAAAGTTCTCAGGATTTCGCGTCCGTGAACTTTGTCTTCTGCGCCTCCGATTACCAGAACGGCGGTTTTAGTTGCTTGGGGTGTCCTCATTTCCAGCGATTTAGCTTGTAGTTGCGGCATTGTGTTTCTCCTGTCAACAACTTCAGAAGCCATCGCCTTGGACAGGTTTCCTGGCTTGTGGCGAATGGCGTGTGAATTTAACAAGGTTTTGCAGCCTGATGATGTTCGCACGTTACTTTTTTGCTGAAGACACTGCCACAGATGCCATAAAGCCTCATGATTGGTAAGTGCCTTGTTCTCAAAGCCAGCGCCTTGTTTTTCACCTGTCCACTTGTTCCAGACTGGCGTAGTAGTGCTTGGGGTTCAGGTTCCCCTCTGGCGCTAGGAATTAGTTTTCCCATCTGGGCTAGGAATGAGCAGGTCATTACACACATTTTCTGAGGCTGGCTCGACGCATCCTGTAAGTTGTTAACCTGGTTAAATTATTTATTCAAATGGTAGTTGTGAGAATATTTAAACATAAATTAAGTAATTAGAAAAACTTTCACTCCCCAGAAAAAGCAATAATTCTAGTACTTTTAGATACTATTGTGAAAGCCTATCTGTAGTTTTACCCTGTGGAAGCATCTTGTGTTTGATAGCCATTCATATTTAAGATTAGTGTTCTCGAATACGAATTACTGTGCGTTTTGATATAGTTACACTTTTTCCTGACTGTTTTACCTCAGTTTTAAGTTCCGGTCTACTGGGTAAAGCCCTTGCTAAACAAATTGCCCAAGTAAATTTGGTGAATCCCAGAGATTTCACCACAGATAAACATCGCAAGGTGGATGATGAACCTTATGGCGGTGGTGTGGGGATGCTGATGAAGCCTGAGCCAATTTTTAGTGCAGTAGAGTCGCTACCGATTCTAGAGCGCCGAGAAGTGATTTTGATGAGTCCCCAAGGGCAAACGATTAATCAACCCCTATTGCGAGAATTGGCTAGCAATTATGACCAATTAGTAGTAATTTGTGGTCATTACGAAGGGGTAGATGAGCGAGTGCTGCATCTAGTCACCCGTGAGGTATCTCTAGGCGATTTTATCCTCACAGGTGGAGAAATCCCCGCTATGGCACTAATTAACGGTGTAGTGCGCCTACTACCCGGAACTGTCGCCAAAACCGAATCCCTCACAGCCGAAAGTTTCGAGGAGGGTTTACTGGATTATCCCCAATACACCCGCCCCGCCGATTTTCGCGGCTGGAAAGTCCCTGATGTCTTGTTATCTGGAAATCATGCTGCGATCGCCAAATGGCGTTATGAACAGCAGATCCAAAGAACAAGCGATCGCCGCCCCGATTTGTTGGAAAAATGGCAACAGCAGAAGAGGGGTGGGGGAGATGAGGGAGATGAGGGAGATGAGGGAGATGAGGGAGATGAGGGGGAAAGGGGAAAGGGGAAAGGGGAAAGGTGAAAACCTGTGTCCATTTCTATGGACTAATGACTAATGACTAATGACTATTGACTATTGACTATGAACATCAGAATTGGTAACGGCTACGATATTCACAAATTAGTGAGCGATCGCGCTTTGATTTTAGGTGGTGTTAACATTCCCCATGAACTCGGTTTATTGGGACATAGTGATGCGGATGTACTCACCCACGCCATTATGGATGCTATGTTAGGCGCTTTATCTTTGGGCGATATTGGACATTATTTTCCCCCCACAGATCCCCAATGGGCTGGCGCAGATAGTTTAGTTTTGTTAAGCCAAGTCAACGAATTAATTCTCGCTCAAGGTTGGCGGATAGGTAACATTGACTCGGTGGTAGTCGCCGAACGTCCCAAATTGAAACCACACATTAAAACCATGCGTGACAAACTAGCAGAGGTTTTGCAAGTGGAACCCAATCAAATTGGTATCAAAGCTACTACGAACGAGAAACTAGGGCCAGTGGGGAGGGATGAAGGTATTTGTGCTTATGCTGTCGCCTTGTTAGTTACAGCAGATGAAGCTCGTAACTAGAAAATAGCTAGCATAGAAATAAATTAAATTAGGTTGAGTCATTTATGAAAATGGAAGCCATACAACCTGAGATAGCTAAATACATTGATATTTTTGTTACCAATAGGGATGGAAATATTGTTTTACTATTTGAAGTCAAAGCAAATAAAGTTCCATTAAATAGTAGTAATTCACAGATAAATTCATGTTTGAGAAAAATAAAAAATGTTCGTTTTGTTATGCTTGCTAATCTGGAAGAAATTCATGTTTTTCAAGTTAAAAATAACAAGTTATTTGACAATGATATTTGTTTAATGACATCTGATATACTCAGTTATTATGACGATGAATTTAATCAAAAAAGAATATTTCAATTTTATCTAGTCACTCTTTTAGAAGCTTGGTTACGTGACTTAGCATATCATTGGAAATCAGAAAAACCACCAGCAGCTAAGAAGCTGGAAAAGATTGGATTGTTGCAGGAAATAGAAGGTGGAGATACTTATGCACACAATAAATACGAATTATAACTATACTTTTATACTGTTAGAAAACTATGCAGCCATAAATTGTATGTAAATCAATCAATGGGTAGATATTAGGTGTCAATAGTTTATATAGAGACCAATTTTTTAATGTCTGTTGCTAAAGGTCAAGATTTGCTAGCAGAACAGTTGTTATATAATCCAACTATTTCTGTTAGTTTATTTATACCAGATATTTGTTATATTGAGGCCATTTCAACATACAAACTAGAACAGAAAAATGCTGTATATTTTGATGAATCTATAAGGAAAAAGATAAGGGAATTGAAAAGAGATATATCTTCTACTCATGCTCAATCTCTACTACAAAATTTAGAACAGTCCCTCATTGAAAACACAGAATTAATAAACGATATTAAATCGCGTCTTTATGATGCGATTGAAAAGTTGAACAATCAGGCACAAATAATAAGTTTAGATAGCTCTAGTCTTAAGGAACTTTGCCAAACAGCATTGGCAGAGCCGGATAACTTGCTAGTCAGAAATGATATAATTGATAATTTAATTTTGCAATGTATTATTAGTCATGCTAATTTGCCTAATAACTCTGGGCAAGAGAAGGCGTTTATTAGTGGGAATAGTAACGATTTTAATACATCAGGAGTAAAGAAAGCTTTACGCAATGCTGGTATCAAATATTTTACTAGTACACAACATTTCTTAGATTGGTTTAATTCTCGCACATAAATTTTAGATAACCTTAAACTGTTGACACTATGACAGTATATAGCAGCATTCTTCATCAAGCTAAACGTTTTTGGATACTGATAATTCTAGCTGCATTTACAGCCGTTACATTGGCGGCTTGTAACCCATCTAATTTTAGAAGTTCGGCGGCACAAATACCCCAATTAGTAACTAGTATTCTTAGTGATCCTAAAACCTTTAACTACCCTTTAAGCTCAGAAGTACCTAATGTTTTCGGATTGATTTATGAAGGGTTAATTACTGAAAACTATGATACTGGTGCAGTTGAGCCAGCCTTAGCCGAATCTTGGGAAATTTCCGATGATAAATTAAAGATTGTTTTCACTCTCCGTGAGGGATTAAAGTGGTCTGATGGGCAACCATTAACAGTAGATGATGTAGTCTTTACTTATAATGACATTTACTTGAATCCAGCCATTCCTACAGATATCAGAGATATTATGAGGATTGGTGAAAGTAGGAAATTGCCTACTGTGAGAAAAGTTGATAATCGTCGGGTTGAGTTTGCAATTCCCGAACCGTTTGCGCCTTTTTTACGTAGTGTGACTGGCGCTGCAATTTTACCAGCTCATGCACTGCGAGAATCAGTAACAACAAAAGATGCTGAGGGTAAACCCAAATTTCTCCAAAAATGGGGCGTAGATACACCACCAGATCAAATCGTAGTAAATGGTTTGTACAAAATAGAGCGTTATGATACTAGTGAACGTGTAGTATTTCGACGTAACCCATACTATTGGCGCAAAGGGCCAAAGGGTGAAGCTCAACCTTATATTGAACGATTAGTATGGCAAATCGTTGAGTCTACTGACACATCTTTATTACAATTTCGTTCCGGCGGTTTGGATAGTATTGCTGTTTCACCAGATTACTTTTCTCTGTTAAAGGTACAAGAAAAACAAGGGAATTTCAAAATATATAATGGTGGCCCGGCTACTGGTACAACATTTGTATTTTTCAACTTAAATAAAGGCAAAAGAAACGGTAAGCCATTGGTTGATCCGGTGAAGTCCCGTTGGTTTAATACAGTGGAATTTCGCCAAGCAGTAGCTTATGCAATTGATCGCCAAACGATGATCAATAATATCTATCGTGGTTTAGGTCAACCTCAAGATTCCCCAATTTCTGTCCAAAGCCCTTATTATCTTTCACCCAAGGAAGGGTTAAAGGTTTACGATTACAACCTCGAAAAAGCCAAGCAATTACTATTAAAGGCTGGTTTTAAGTATAATGCTCAAAATCAGTTGTTAGATTCCGAAGGGAATCGAGTCCGCTTTTCGTTGTTGACTAATGCTGGTAACAAAATTCGGGAAGCAATAGGTTCACAAATTAAACAAGACTTGAGCAAAATCGGGATGCAGGTAGATTTTACTCCCTTGGCATGGAATACTTACACAGATAAGCTCGCTAATACTCTAGATTGGGAAGCTTCCATGCTGGGTTTAACTGGTGGTTTAGAACCGAATGATGGTGCTAACGTCTGGAACCCTGAAGGCGGGTTACATATGTTTAACCAGAAACCCCAAGCTGGACAAAAGCCGATTGAAGGCTGGGAAGTAGCACCTTGGGAAGCCAGAATTGGTGAATTGTATATTAAAGCCGCTAGAGAGTTAGACGAAAGCAAACGGAAAGCAATTTACGCCGAAACCCAAAAAATTACCCAGGAGAATTTGCCCTTTATTTACTTGGTGAATCAATATGCTTTATCAGCAGTGCGCGATCGCTTTGAGAACATTCGCTTCTCCGCACTAGGCGGCGCATTCTGGAACCTGTATGAAATCAAAATGGTTAAATAGGTAATTGGTAATTGGTAATTGGTAAGTAGCAAAAACTGTTACCCATTACCCATTACCCATTACCCATTACCATAAATTACTGTGACTCAACCTGAAGCTTTGCGATCGCTCCTCGAAGCTGTCGCCAATGGTAAAGTTACCCCAGACACGGCCTTAGATTCTCTCAAGGATTTAGCCTATGAATCTGTGGATGAGTTTGCCAAAATTGACCATCACCGTCATCTGAGAACCGGTTTCCCCGAAGTGATTTGGGGACTGGGTAAAACACCAGAACAAATTGCGCGAATTATGGAGGTAATGCGACAGCGCAACCCGGTAGTCATGGCTACCCGCATTGAACCAAGCGTTTACAACATCTTGCAGCCAAAAATTAGAGATTTACGCTACTACGAAATGGCGCGAATTTGTGCTATCACTCCCCCTACCATCGAACCACAGTTTGAGGGAGTTATCGGCATTCTTTCTGCTGGTACTGCTGACTTACCCGTGGCGGAAGAAGCCGCAGTCACCGCCGAACTGTCAGGTTTTCGTGTGATGCGTCTTTGGGATGTAGGTGTTGCAGGGATTCACCGCTTGCTGAGTAACCGCCACCTGATTGAATCAGCATCAGTATTGATTGTTGTCGCCGGGATGGAAGGCGCTTTACCCAGCGTCGTTGCTGGCTTGGCTAATTGTCCGGTAATTGCTGTACCTACCAGTGTGGGTTATGGCGCTAGTTTTGGCGGTTTAGCACCTCTATTGACAATGCTTAACTCCTGTGCTGCGGGTGTGGGAGTAGTCAATATAGATAACGGTTTTGGTGCATCTGTGTTAGCTGGGCAAATTTTACGTACTGCCGAGAAATTGCGGATGTCATCGGGAGAATCTTGAGTTATGACATCAAGGTAAATGGGGATGAGAGGTTAGAGATTAGGGGCTAGGGGCTAGAAGTGGAGTAAACACTGCATCTAACCCTAATCTCTAGCCTCTAACCTCTAATCTCTAGCCTCTACGTTAATTACCGAAGATGCACTACTTTAACGATTTAACATTTAAGATTTTTGGGGATTTTCCTTTGCTGGCGCAAAATATCACCAACCCTAATTTTCTCGGTCAGATGCAGAAAACTTGGAACCATTTCGTGCAAACAGGTCAAATTTGGGCGCTTCTGATTGGTTTATTTGTTGGTTATATGTTCCGTAACCTGACCAAGTACGGTTGACAATGGTAGGGAGTAGGGAGTAGGGAGTAGGGAGTAGGGGCTAGAGGCTAGGAACTAGGGAAATTACCCAGTCCCCAGTCCCCAGTCCCCAATACCCAATCCCCTCGTACTTATGACCGAAAAACAAACTTGGAGTCAGCGATTTGAATCTGCACTACATCCAGCGATCGCTCGTTTTAATGCCAGTATAGGTTTTGACATAGAATTAATCGAATACGATATTACAGGTTCTCAAGCCCATGCTCAAATGTTGGCGCATACGGGGATTATTTCATCGGCAGAAGGAAAGCAGCTAGTTGCTGGTTTAGAACAAATTCGCCAAGAATACCGACAAGGCAATTTTCGACCCGGTATTGATGCTGAAGATGTCCACTTTGCCGTGGAAAGGCGGTTGACAGAAATTGTCGGTGATGTTGGCAAAAAACTCCATACGGCGCGATCGCGTAATGACCAAGTTGGTACAGATACTAGACTTTACCTACGCGACCAAATCCAACAAATTAAAAGCCAGTTACGGGAATTTCAAGGTGTCTTATTAGACATAGCTGAACAAAACCTAGAAACCCTCATCCCTGGTTACACACACCTACAACGCGCCCAACCCTTGAGTTTAGCCCATCATCTGTTAGCTTACTTCCAGATGGCACAACGAGATTGGGAACGCTTGGGTGATGTATATCGCCGTGTGAATATTTCCCCTTTAGGTTGTGGTGCTTTGGCGGGGACAACTTTTCCCATTGACCGCCATTACACAGCCCAACTGTTGCAATTTGAGCGGATTTATGATAATAGCTTGGATGGAGTGAGCGATCGCGATTTTGCGATCGAATTTTTGTGTGCCGCTAGCTTGATTATGGTTCACCTCAGCCGTCTGAGTGAAGAAATTATTCTTTGGGCATCAGAAGAATTTCGCTTCGTCACCCTTAAAGATAGCTGTGCCACAGGTTCCAGCATTATGCCCCAAAAGAAAAACCCCGATGTACCAGAACTAGTTAGAGGAAAAACTGGGCGTGTGTTTGGTCATCTCCAGGCGATGCTGGTAATTATGAAAGGCTTACCCCTGGCATATAACAAAGACCTACAAGAAGACAAAGAAGGTATATTTGACAGCGTTAATACAGTCAAAGCTTGTCTGGAAGCAATGACAATCTTGCTACGGGAAGGACTAGAATTTCGGACTCAGCGCCTAAATGAAGCAGTTACAGAAGACTTTTCTAACGCCACCGATGTAGCAGATTATCTAGCAGCTAGAGGCGTTCCTTTCCGGGAAGCTTATAATCTCGTGGGTAAAGTCGTAAAAACCAGTATTGCTGCTGGCAAACTTTTAAAAGATTTGACATTAGAAGAATGGCAACAAATACATCCAGCATTTGCCGCCGATATATATGAAGCCATCTCCCCCCGCCAAGTTGTAGCCGCCCGTAATAGTTACGGTGGTACTGGTTTTGAGCAAGTCAGTAAAGCATTAATTGCTGCGCGTGAGGAAATTGGGGAATAGAGGCTAGAGGCTAGAGGTTAGGAGCTAGGTGAATGAGGAGCAGGGGAATAGAGGCTAGAGGCTAGAGGTTAGGGGCTAGGTGAATGAGGAGCAGGGGAGAAAAACTAATGACTAATGACCAATGACACCTGATACCAATTTTCTATGAATTTGCACCGAATAAACAATGTAGTGGACTGACACAGCTAAAATAGTGCAATAAGTTTCCTCTCTAACCTCTGTGTCTCTGTGCCTCTGTGGTTAACTAATGCAACATTTTAGTCGTGTCAGTCCAGTAGAGATTGGCATACAACGTCTCTACAGCCCAGAATAAAGTGCATCTATGGCTACGCCAGACAAGCTACATCAAGAAACGGTATGACTTAATATCTTGCACCATTACCTTCCACTCGAAAACATGAACCACTCCACGCATTAGAAATGCGTGGTTTCAGGCAATCCCAGTAGCTTTTCGCCCAGTAATGGCTATCTGGCTACTAATCCCTGAATCAATGGAGACACACTCAAAAGAAGGATCGGACTTCTTGGTTTCGGACTC
>DATNQO010000017.1:0-7451 GCA_036704005.1 Leptolyngbyaceae cyanobacterium
AGGGGGCTGGGGACTGGGGACTGGGGACTGGGGACTGGGGATTAAAGAGAGATATCTTGCATTTTTTCATTAAGCCGATGGTGGGCAATTTCCACGTATTTTTATCACCTGGTAGATAGGCTAAGAAAGAGGTGCGAGACAAAAGTTACATCATGCTGCAAAATAGTTTGATAAGTACATTGACAAAATACAGTCATTTTTGGAAAATTTTGCAAGATTCAAGTAGTTTTAAGTTTTAGCATCAAGTCAAATTTATTTCTTAAATAAAAACCTAGTGAATTATGCAGCCAAATTCTTCGATACAAATTCAGCAAGTCGCCAATATTTTAGCTGAATCTTTTATTGATGACCCTAGTTTCTCTTTTATTTTCGGCGATAATCACCATAGAGTCGATGTTTTAAATGCTTTCTTCGAGATGTTTGTTGCTGATGCAATGCAGCGAGGTAAAATCGTCATAGCACCAGATGAACAAGGTGCTTGTATTTGGTATCCGGCAGAAGTCGAAATTTTTAATGAGCAATTTGAAGAGATAGTCAGCAAAGTTATTAATAGCCTCTCAGAATTAGCTGGGAAAGAATCAGCTAAACGCTTTGAAAGTTTAATTGAAAAAGTCGGTAAAAGTGAACCAACGCAGAGGCATTGCGAGGTATTTTTTATTGCTTTAAAACCATCTGCACGAGGTAAGGGAATAGGCAAGAGTTTAATAAAACCTGTTCTCGATTACGCTGATACAAATCAAGTAGATTGTTATCTTGTTTCTTCCAATCCCCGCAATATTTCATTTTACGAGCGACATGGGTTTCAGAAATATTGCCCAATTGAAATTAGTAGTTCTTATTCAATGACTGGGATGTGGCGCAATTTCGTGAATAGATAATAAAGCTTTGGAAAGGTGATAAAAAAAACTTTTTTAGGCGCACGTGTGAATATTTACAGCCTTTTTCAGTTGAGTGCAGTACACTTTGCAAAGGAACAGAGGCGCTTAGACTAGGGGTTAGAGGCTAGATGAATGTACCTTATGAAGGTGAAAAGTGCTGTATCTACCCCAGTCCCCTCAAATATTTTTCGGTTTACGCAACTGTTGAGAACCAATAGGGCCGAGGAGTTGGTTGAGGTTTTGCAGTTGTTCGGCTGTTCCCATGCAAATGAGGGTATCTCCAGGCATTAGTATTGTATCTCCGGTGGGGCCGCCGATGAGAGTACCATCAAGGCGACGAATGGCGAGAACTAAGGCTCCAGTTTGCGATCGCAATTTCGCTCTTTGTAAGCTCTGACCAACAAAGGGACAAAATGCCGGGTCAAGTAAAAATTCTTCCATATACAGTTGGCGGTCTGCACCTGTGAGAATCCCGTCTACAAAGTCTAAAACCTGTGGTCTGAGGGCAGCAGCAGCCATGCGCTTACCGCCAGTAATATAGGGGGAAATCACGGCATCAGCACCGCCGCGTTGTAATTTTTGTAGGGCTTCTTCCGTACTGGCTCTAGCGATCGCTCTAATTCTTGGGTTAAGTGTTTTCGCTGACAAGACTGTGTATAAATTCTCGGCATCTGAAGGCAGGGCGGCAACTAGACAAATTGCTCGCTCAATGCCAACCTTAAGCAAGGTATCATCAAGAGTTGCGTCACCTTGATAGACGACGTAACCTTCATTTTGCGCCCTTTCTACTGAGTCTACTTCCGAATCAATGACGACAAATGCTACACCTTCTGCCCGAAATTCCTTCGCAATTTGACGACCAGTTCGACTAAATCCGCAAATTATATAGTGTTCTGATAGGGATGCCATTAACCGCCTCTGTTGCCTTAAGCGTATTCCTTGTTGAAAGTAACCCTGAATAACTGCTTCCGTAAACCTGTTGACAATGTAACTGATATTGACTAGACCTAACAAAATTAGGGCAATAGTAAACAAACGTCCTCGACTACCAAGAGGGCGTGTCTCGCCAAAACCTACCGTAGCTAAGGTAATGACGGTCATGTAAGCCGCATCTTCCCATGACCAACCCTCTACGAATATGTACCACAAAGTGCCAATGAGGAAAACACCGCCGAGTGCGATCGTCCCGGCCATTAACTCCTTTTGGATGCGTTGGTATTTTTGCTCAAGAGTTGAATACAAAGTTATTTTCCACCACTGCCACAGGTATATATTAAAGCTTACGTAACTAGACTCTCCACTTGGGGAGGGTGTAAGGGTGTGAGGGTGTAAGGTTTTTGAACTACTCACTCAATCCTTATACCCTCATACCGTTATACCCCCAGATAGTGCTAATAATGTTAAGCTCAAGAGATAGTAGAAAACACAATAAATAAAAAGTTATCTTTAAGAAATACTAGGAAACTAGTCAGTAAGTATACGATTATTAATTTGCCCCAAGGAGCGTTAGTGAGCCTACAAACTCTAATTGAGCAAGCCACGAACTCCCTAGAGTCAGGTTCTGCTGCATCTAGCCCTTTTAGTACAGATAGCTTTGACGCATCTGTAATGTCTACCTATGCCCGGTTTCCCCTCGCCCTAGAACGGGGTGCAGGTTGCCGAGTCTGGGATACTCAAGGCAGAGAATACCTAGACTTTGTAGCAGGGATTGCCACTTGTACGTTAGGACACGCCCATCCAGCTATGGTGGAAGCGGTGAACCGCCAAATCCAGAAGTTGCACCATGTTTCTAATTTGTATTACATTCCCGAACAAGGTGAATTAGCCCAGTGGATTATTCAGCACTCCTGTGCCGATCGCGTATTTTTCTGTAACTCCGGCGCTGAAGCCAACGAAGCAGCTATTAAACTAGCGCGTAAATATGCTCATACAGTTCTAGAAATTGAAAAGCCTATTATCTTAACAGCTAATGCCAGCTTTCACGGTCGGACGTTAGCAACAATCACCGCTACTGGGCAAGCAAAATACCAAAAATATTTTGACCCCCTAGTACCCGGATTCCATTATGTACCTTACAACGATATTGGCGCGATAGAAACAGCCATTAGCGAGTTAGATGAGGGGGATTATCGCGTCGCCGCAATTCTGATCGAACCACTACAAGGGGAAGGCGGCGTTCGTCCAGGGGATGTGGAGTATTTCCAAAAGCTGCGGCAAATTTGCAATGAAACTGGCGTTTTGTTGATTTTCGATGAAGTGCAAGTGGGAATGGGACGCAGTGGTAAGTTATGGGGTTATGAACATCTGGGTGTAGAACCAGATATTTTCACCAGCGCCAAGGGTTTGGGTGGCGGTATCCCCATTGGGGCGATGATGAGTAAGAAATTCTGTGATGTGTTCCAACCAGGGGAACACGCCAGCACTTTTGGCGGGAATCCCTTTGCTTGTGGGGTGGCGTTGGCTGTTTGTCAAACCTTGGAAAAAGAGAATATTTTGCAGAATGTGCAAGATAGAGGGGAACAGTTGAGAGCTGGGTTAAGAGCGATCGCAGCTAAATATCCCCATCATTTTACCGAAGTGCGCGGTTGGGGTTTAATTAACGGCTTGGAATTACAAGCAGACATCCAACTAACGGCTGCTGATGTAGTCAAAGCTGCCATCAATGAAGGCTTATTGCTAGTACCAGCCGGGCCAAAAGTCATCCGTTTTGTACCACCGTTAATTGTGACGGAGGCGGAAGTCAACACTGCTTTGCAAGCTTTGGAAAAAGCTTTAGCGACTGTAACAGCATAGATATAAAAAAAGCGATGATAGGTAGATTTTGGCTATCCTCGCTTTTTTTATAAAACTATTTTTTGAGGAAACTGAGAGATTTCTTCCTAGTTAAGAAAGTCGCACTCATAGCGGCGAATCCTAAAACACCTAACCCAGAAAACGATTCGGGGACAGAAGTAGACCCTATAGGTGTTAAGAGAAATGCACGCCTGAAAACTCCGGCATTTATATCACCAAATGTTCCAGCCAAAATTTGACTCCGATCATTAATTGCATTGGCATAATTTAAGGTCACTCCTGAATTATTGGGGATGAGGCTATTGAGATCAAAAAGTTTCCCGTCGTCGTAGAGAAAAGCGCGACTTTCACCAGTAATAGTTGTTGAAGTACCCACTACCTGACCTAAATCGTTAATATCACTAGCAGAACTTGATGAACCACCAAGTGTACCCAGGTCGCTTGTAGTTGGATTAATCGGACTATTGGGAGCGGTGAGGAAGGCACGAAACTCGCCGTTAATGTTAGTTGAATAACCAACTACCTGACCTAAGTTGTTAATTGCAGTGGCGTAACTTTCCGAACCGCCAAGTGTGCCAAGGTCGTCTGTATCTCGGTTAATGGGACTATTTGGATTTGTACGGTAAGCGTGATATTCAAGATTAGAGTTTAACGAAGTACCAACCACCTGACCTGATTCGTTAATGTCCGAAACACTAGTATATTTAAACGGAAAGGGGCCAGAAATTACGCCACCAAGGCTACCGAGATTGGTATACTCTTCCTCATTGGTCGAAGTATTGGTATCTACTCGGTAAGACTCTGTACCTAGTCGAAGTAAGGGATTGATAATAACTACTTGACCTGAGTTATTAATACCAGTAGCAGCACTGAAGATACTAAATCTACCCTCAGCAAAACCATCTGTGGCTGGGTTAATTGGACTATTAGGATCTGTACGATAAGCTCCTGATAAACCTACCTCACTATTAAACGAAAGTCCAACTACCTGACCTAAGTCGTTAATACTGAGGGCTTGGCTAAATGGTATCCCAAGGTTATCTGTAGCTGTGTTGATTGGACTATTAGCTGATGTGCGGAAAGAATATGAAATCGAATTACTGAAATCTGTTGAGTAAGTAAAATATCCACCGACTACTTGACCTAAGTTGTTGATATCATAGGCAATCACATCTATGTTAGGATTACTGAGTTCAGTAACTGAATATAATGTTGAAGCCGTGGTAGGCAGACAAGTGGCAAAGCTTACTCCACTAAAAATTATCATTCCCAAACTTATTTGAGAAAGACCAAGTAATTTCATCGTTACTCCTTGGCGTAAATATGTGATGAGAAGATGGACGATAATTTATTAGCAGTAGTAGCTGCACACAAGTTTAATATAAAATGATGTATAGTAAGAGCGATCGCTAAATTGCTTTTGAGTGATTTGTGCTTATATATTACTTTCTGAAGGAGACAAACTTTCTACAAAACTCTGATGTTCTGCACTTGCTAAACCCTGTTGTAAAACCTCTAAAACCTTAGCTAAATTCCCTTCTATTAAAGCCGACTTATCTAACCATAAACCCGGAAATACCTGAGAACAAACCACACCATCAGCATTAGGTTCAAGCTGCACATATTCCCCTTCGCGTAACTTGAACCAGTCAAATTCACCGTCATAAACTCGCCACACTAAATATTCTTGTACTTGATTGCGACGGTAAACTTTCAACTTCTCATGCAAATCAATTGATACACTACTCGCCGCAACTTCCACAATTAACTCAGGCGCACCTTCAATATAGTCATCATCGCTGACAGTAGTTTGTCCACCATTCGCAATTCTCAAACAAGCATCTGGTTGAGGTTCATTATCTGCATCTAGGCGTACAGTAGCATTATCAGCCAATTTAACGCCAGGTGTCGTCGCTGTATAAACACCTAACCAAGTCATGACGTAAGCATGGGGTTCACCATGACCTGTAACTCGTAAGGGAGATGCCATATAAACAATTTTCTCAATTAGTTCTGCTTTTTTCACCTGCGGCATAGCATCGTAACGACGTTCAAATTCAGGTCGTGTGAGTTTATCGCCGTTTTCCAAAGGTGGAAGGGTTGATACGAGAGTAATAGGCGCATCAGTAAGTTTCATGATTTTCTCACAGCAATTTCACCATTAATTACATTTTGAATTAAATATCTACCGGATGCTGCCCATAATAAGGTAGAGCCTCAGACCAATTAGGGCGCTTTCCTTGTTGCCATTCTAAATAGGCAAGTTGCAAAATACTTGTCACCGTTGCTGCTAGACTGGATTTAGCTTCTACTAACTCGTACTCATCTTGCCAGTTAGCTAAAGTCTCTTGCCATGCTTCTGGTGTAAATACTGTATCCGGTAACAAAGTTAATAATTCAGTACCATCACCAGAAAGCTGATAAATAGCAGCAAATATCTGTCCTCTTTGTGCTGGCATTTCTGTGGCGATCGCTTTCTTATATTGATTTTTACATATTTCCTGCCAAGCAACGGCCGCCAAAGTAGAAATCCCAAATACGGGAATATTTAACTGTTGCCCTAAAGTCCTGGCAATGACAACACCAATACGAGTTCCAGTATAACCTCCAGGCCCTTTGGCAACTGCAATAAAAGCTAAGTCTGCCCAAGTTTGCGGGGCGATAAACTCAAGTAAATATTGATGTATGTAAGAAGATAAGTCACGCCCTAAATTCCAAACTTGAGAGCGAGTTTCTTCAGCAAAATTACTTATTGATAAACCCAATTCAGGGGTAGTAGTATGCAGGGATAAACCGTATGTTTGTGATTTGATTTCCAATTGGGTAGTCAAAGTAATTACACTATTAATTTTTATATAGGTTACATAATTTATTTATTCAACCACACAATAGCAAAGTTGACACCACCTCACCAGGAAAAAGATAAACACTCCTACCTTTCTCTGTGTCTCCGTGGTTGACAATATCACCCTGAAACACAGGCACACAGCATAAGTAGTCACTTCAGTATAGTTAAATTTTAGTTACATAATTTTATTTTCAATAAAATCATTGAGTCAATCTTCAAAATCTATGTAAACAATTAATTAAGATTGCTAAAGTCAAATAGGAGCAAGAACTATAACCATTACTCAAGGGAAGGCTCCAGTTTATACCAGTGAGAGAGAAAATGGGTATTGCGATCGTTGGTTACACTCCTAATGAACTGCTTTATGAAGGAGTAAATACCAGTATATATCGTGCTTATAAAGAGCAAGGACAAATATCAGTCATTATAAAAACTATTAAAAAGGATTATCCGAATGTAGAAGAGATTGCACAATTAATACATCAATATAAAATTCTGCAAAATTTAGAAATAGAAGGAGTTATTCAACCGATTGGGTTGGAAAGCTATCAAAATGGATTAGCACTAGTTTTTGCTGATTTCCAGGGAGAAACTTTAACCAAAATTATTAAAGCTAAAGATTTAGATTTAATCAAATTCCTGAAAATTGCTATTCAACTATCTACCACCTTAGAGCAGTTACATAAAAATAATATTCTGCATAAAGATGTTAACTCTCAAGGTATTTTAGTAAATTTAACATCATGCAAAATTAAATTTATAGATTTTAGTATTTCCACTTGTTTACCGCAGGAAAACTTTAATATTAGTAACCCCAACTTTTTGGAAGGTACTCTCCCTTATATGTCGCCAGAACAAACTGGGAGAATGAATCGAGCAATTGACTATCGCACTGACTTTTATTCTTTGGGTGTTACCTTATATGAAATGCT
>DATNQO010000018.1:0-8083 GCA_036704005.1 Leptolyngbyaceae cyanobacterium
TAAGTAGAGAGACTTAATAAAAGATAAGTTTGTAGTAAGGACTTTAGTCCTCTCAAACCCAGCAAAAGAGCGATAAATCGCTCTCTCCGTTCGCGTAGCGTGTCGTAGACAGACGCTACGCGAACACTACGAACAACAACACACTTACATTTAATTATGTCTACCTACTTATAACAGGGTAAGTAATTTAAGGTTTGTAGTCAGGACTTTAGTCAAGAGAAAAGACTAAAGTCTTTACTACGAACTCGCTAATAAACTAGCGGTTTATTGTTGATTCAATTTGTGAACTTCGCTGTAATAATGTCGGCGGGTTGCGGTTAAATGTAGTAATTACTATGCCTAAAGTAGAAAGTGAGATTATAGTAATACCCGTTAGCCATCTAATTTGATGACGTAAAGCCCTGATTTCCAAACTCGCATTTTTTGCTGGTAACATTTGAGGCTGCTGAATTGCTGAAGCTTCCACTTCTATTTCTTGAGGCACATTGATAGGATTTTCAAAAGCCACCTGAGTGTATAACCAATTAGCAATCAATTGAGGGCAATTTTTCCTAAACCAATGCCACGCATAAATCCTAAATATAGGTTTAGACATCCCAGCAATTGATTTCATGACTCTGTTAAAAGGTCGATAGCGAAACTTTTGGTTAATAAAATTGACTGCGCCAATATCATAAAGGCAATCTAAAACCAACTTAATAGTTGCTTCTTCATTCTCAGATAAGTTTAGCAGCAAAAGCCGGACATCTCGCATTCGCTGTTCTTCAAACTGCTTACGAGCCAGTTGATCTGAGGAATTTACTGAGTTATTTAAAGAGTTATGTCTAATTATAGTCATATTAAAAGATTAGCAAATAGGAGATTTGTCTTATGCTTAACCAAAGAAGGAAAAATGCAGTAAATAATAAACTAGTTATGGCAGTTTCTATTTATTACTAATCCCTCAAAAGATATAACTATAAGAATCTTTTGGCAGAAATTGATATAATAAAGTTGTGGAGTTTCGTTCGTAGTAAAGGCTTTAGCCTTTTTTAAGGACTGAAGTCCTGACTAAAAATCTTTTACAATGTTCTACTAAAGTAGCTGCAAATAGCAGAAAACAACCTAGAACATCACCATAAAATTATAATTTCTTAAATATGGGCGATCGCTACTACTTGCGTTCGTCCTATCAGTTCTCGTAAAGTACCCGTAAAGTCGCTGATTTATCAGTTATCTATATAGTGAATTACTAGAGATGATGCCTGTACGCCAAACCCTATCAAAACCTGATATCCAACTGTCTTACTTGGAATGGAATCAAGGTAAAGAACCATTACTGCTATTACATGGTTTAGGCGACCATGCCTTAGTCTGGTCTAGTTTAGGAGAATACTTAGGGGCAGACTATCACATAGTAGCGCCAGATATGCGGGGTCATGGCGAAAGCAGCAAGCCAGAGAAAGATTATAGCTTTGAGAGTGCGATCGCCGACTTAGAAGCCTTAATGGATCATTTAGGATGGACATCTGCCCACATCGTCAGCCATTCATGGACAGGTAAATTAGCAGTCATTTGGGCAAGACAAAATCCCCAACGCCTGCGGAGTATGGTGTTGATAGATCCCATCTTCATTTGGAAAATGCCCAGCCTCTTCCGCCTCACCTTCCCCCTGCTTTACCGCTTCCTATCCTTTCTCAAAGCGATGGGGCCTTTCAGCAGCTACGAACAAGCCGAACAAACAGCAAAGCAATTAAACCAATTTCAAGGCTGGAGTCCCCTACAACAAAAAGTATTTCAAGCCGGAATCGAACAAAAACCCGATGGTAGCTGGGGTAGCAAATTTACCATAGCCGCCCGTGACGGCATATTTGATGATGTATTGCGCGTACCCGGTTTCACCATTCCCCTAGAAACTCCCGCCTTATTTGTTCAACCAGAACAGGGACTCAACCGCCAAGAATGGCAAATCAAACCCTACAAAACCTATCTCAAAAACTTCCGCCTGTGCCGAACACCCGGTAATCACTGGCCTTTTTTAACTGCACCCCAAGCCTTTCAACAAACCATCGCCGCATTCTTAGCAGAATGTCAGGAAAACCATTCTCATAATAGATAGATAGATAAGTAGGGGAATACAGTTGACAGTTGACAGTTGACAGTGGTCAGTTGACTAATGACTGTACAGACGCGATTAATCGCGTCTCTACTTACTAATGACTAATGACTATGGACTAATGACTAATGACTCTTTTTGTATAAATCCAGTTTGCCCCAAGCCTAACCATCCCCGTAACAAGGAAAACCGTTTTTGTCAAAGTTGCGGTTCCCAATTGCAATTGCTAGGACGCTATCGGGTGACGCAATGTTTGTGTGATACAAATGGCTTGGCTACAATTTATCAAGCCTACGAAAAAAACACAGCCAAAATACTCAAAGTCCTCAAAGCCAACCTCGCCAGAGATCCTCAAACAGTAGAACTGTTTCGCCAAGAAGCAGTAGTCTTAGGACAGCTAAATCATTCTGGTATTCCTAAAGTCGATAGCTACTTCCAGCATCAAACCAGAGATGGAGAGATTCTCCACTGCATCGTCATGGAAAAAATTACCGGGACGAACTTAGAAGAGTGGCTACAACAACGACAGTATCAGCCAATTTCCTCAGCACAAGCTATTACTTGGTTGATACAGTTGGCAGAGGTTTTAGATTTAGTACATAGTCAACAATACCTACATTTAGATATTAAACCAACAAATATCCTGCTCCGACCTGATGGCAAAGTAGTTTTAATTAATTTTGGTGCAGCTAGAACTTACGCCACTGGAACTAGCACACCAACCTTATTATCTGGTTACAGCGCACCCGAACAAATGAACGGAGAAGCTGTGCCAAAATCCGACTTTTTCAGCTTGGGACGTACCTTTGTCTTTTTACTCACAGGACAACATCCCTTGGATATGTATGATGTTCGGAAAAACATATTACATTGGCACAACTATGCTAAGGAAATTTCCCACTCACTATTAAATTTAATTGATTGGTTAATAGCACCAGAATTAAAAAATCGTCCTACAAATGCCAAAGGAATTTTGCAGCGTCTACGAGCTATTGAGCAGGAAGTTACTGTCAATGCCAAAGAATTTCCTCAAAGTGAAAAGCAAACTCAACTCAAACCCAATCTACCCTTACAATCTCCAACAAAAGCCCTCAACAAAGTACCTTTAATTGCATTTTTTGCTGCCCTGATAGTTTCTGTTGGGTTACTGGGTTTAGTTGCTTTTTTGATAGGTTATCCAAGATTCACCTTATTACCACCCCCAAGCCAATCACCGCAAAGAAAAGGCAAAATAGCTTACTTTCCTTATGTGGAAGGTAAAGATAGTCAAGGAAGAATTGCTAAGTTTAACGTAGCTGTTTTATCAATGGAATATAAATGGCTATCAGGTAGTAATTTTCAAATTCAAAATCAAGAGAGAGTCATTAGCCTTGATGTTTTAAAATTAATTTTAGAACAAGAAGGTATACAGGATATAATGGAAAATCCAGAGGAAATTATCGCTGTAGGTACTGCTGCTTGTGAAGGTAGTTTAGCAGTTGGACAACGTAAAGCTTTTGAGCGATCGCAACAGGTACAATATTTAGCCAAGAGAATATTTCAAAGGACACCAAGCGTTAAAAATTATCGCCTATTAAATTTAGGACAATTTCAAAGCGATGATTGCCAAAACAATCGAGATGTCACTGCATATCAAAGAAGTGTAATTATTATAGGTGTAAAAAGACAGTCAAAAGCTGTAGTAGTAGATGAAGCTTTACGAGATAGATTAGTCAATAAACCCTTTGGTGACTTTAAATTAGAAGATTATTCTTTAGGTTCTGTAGAGAAATTTAGGACAATATCAAATAAATTGTAACGTGGTTTTGTGGGTGCGATCGCTTACTACTTAGATAGCGCCTTAGTTCAGCAAATTATGAGGTGGGATATGGCAATATTAACCGAATCTCCTTGGTATCAACAAATTTTAAGAGAAGGTAGAGAACAAGGAAGACGTGAGGAGAGGCTGTCAAGTATTGAACTAGATTTAGAATTTAAATTTGGTAATGATGGTTTACAACTGATGTCACAAATTTCTCAAATATCCAATTTAGAGCAACTCAAGACAATTCAACGCAGTATTAAGACCATAAATACCCTAGACGAATTACGTCAAATTATCGAGCAAATTGAAATTTCCTGAAACTAGACAAATCAATAATTTCTAAATTTCTTATAGAAAGCGGATGGATTTTTGAAAAAATCAGTACATTTCATCCGCCTACACATATATCTATGGCTATGCCACAATGCGCGAAAAAATCAAAGTGAAACCATAAGACTTATACCCTTTCACAAAAAATTATGATATGATTGATAACCCCCAAACCTATGCTATGTCTCACTTTCTTAATTTTGAATTTTGAATTTTGAATTGGTATTACGCTCCCATTCCCGAATATCTTTTCAAACCTGCACGCCATAACAACCGATTTGCCACCCAAAATATCAATATCCAGCCTAGTAGTGCTAAAAACCCTCGTCCAACATCGACGGGAATTCCTACTAATAAACTCGTAGGAAAATCAATCAAATATGGAAATGGTGTAAATAAAACGATCGCCTTCACTTCCGGCGGAAAAACATCTAAAGGTGCAATTAATCCAGATAAAAACAAGTAAAACAAAAACCAGAAGTTTTCCAAAGCATTAGCCCTTTCCGTCCAAAAGGCGAACATAGCAAAAGTATACTGAATTACAAACCGCAAAACAAAAGCCAAAACTACAGCTATTGTAAATAGAAATAACTGACTGAAACTAGGCAACCAAATCGCCTGGGGATACAGAATAAAAAACAATCCTATTAGTAAAATGGCAAAAGGTATCCGCGCCACCCTTTCCGAAAGATGGGAGGCAACATGATGCCACACCGGGTCTAAAGGCTGTAATAATCTAGGGGATAATTTGCCTTCCACTACTTCTTTTTCAAACTCCCAAATTACCCAAACAACCGAAATTTGCCTGACAACAAAAACCGTCAGAAAGTAACGAGCAAAATCCACAGGTGATAAACCAAATCTTCCCCCTTGCGCCGCCTTTATCCACACCCCCATGAGAATAATTGGTAAAGAACCAGACAAAACCCATAAAATCAGTTCTGCCCGATACTCAACCATATAGGCGTAGTAAACTGTCAGCAAAGTCAATGCTTTTCTAATAATTTTCTTCATTCACCCTTCAATTTTTAATTTTTAATTTACACCACTCCCGCCTGAAAAACCCGTCCAATTACTTCTTCTATAGGCGGCTCAGTTACTGTTAAATCTATGACCTCCAAATCCGTTAATATTTTGGATACTGTAGCTGTTAGCACCTCTCGTTGCACCATAAAACATACAGCCCTTCCTTCCAAAAGTTCCACATCACCATAAGATTGGAGTTTTTCCAAAGGTAAAGGTTGGGCTAACTCTACACGCACTTCTCGGTAAGGCGCAAAACGTTCTAGCAGTCCATCTAAACTCCCGTCATACATCAGCTTTCCTTGGTGAATTAATAACACCCTTTCACATAAAGCGGTGATATCAGCCATATAATGGCTAGTTAATAAAACTGTTGCTTGATAACGTTGATTGTACTCACGCAAAAAATCGCGCACGGCGACTTGAGCGTTAACATCTAATCCTAGAGTTGGTTCATCCAAAAACAACACATGGGGACGGTGTAAAAGTGCGGCTAAAAGTTCCGCCTTCATGCGTTCACCCAAAGATAGTTTCCGCACTGGTTGGTTAAGCTTACCCTCCAAGGACAACATCTCCGTTAACTCCCCTACTCGCCGATGAAACTCTTTATCGGGGATATTGTAGACAGCAGCGTTAATTTTTAAAGAATCTAAAGCTGGTAAGTCCCAGATAAGTTGCTGTTTTTGCCCCATTACCAAGGTTATTTTTTGTAAAAATGGTTCTTGGCGCAAAAATGGGACATGGCCAGCTACCCTCACCACACCACCAGAAGGATGAATTAATCCCGTCAACATTTTTAATGTGGTAGTTTTCCCCGCACCATTCGGCCCCAGAAATCCCACAACTTCCCCAGGAGCGATTTCAAAAGATACATCCTGAACAGCATGAATTGAACGGTAGGTGCGACGGAAAAAGTGGGTAATTGTTCCTGCAAGCCCAGGTTCCTTTACCGCTACCGGATAAGATTTACTGAGACTTTCAACACTAATAATAGACATAATATGTACTCATTTCTTTCTCCGTGCCTCCGTGTCTCTGTGGTTGAAAATGTTAGTTAACCACAGAGACACAGAGACACAGAGGTTTTAAAAATATGAACCTTAAGCGTGGGTTTTATTTTAAACGACCCGATCGCAATATACTAATAATCAGCCACAATCCCAACAAACTCGCCGCCGCAAACAGCAAACTGCTTAAAAAGGATAACTGACTCGTCTGGGCATTGTTGGAAATTATCGCCGCCCCCATAATCATCGAACCTACTAATATACTAAAAGATAAGCGGTTGGCTGCATCGTCCATTGTCCGCCGCACACCATCTAAACCATGTAGGGTGAAATTCCACCGTAGGGTTTCCGATGTCACTCGATCTAGCAGCAGTTCGATTTGTCTGGGAGATTGTAAGGACAGACTTTTTAAATCTAGGGCTGTTCTTAAGAGCGATCGCACTGGATTATCGCCTAACAACTGCCGTCTAAACAAGTCCGTAATTAATGGTTGAATTTCTTCAAATAAATTCACCTCTGGGTTAAACGTCTGTGCCACCCCTTCCAAATTCGCTATAGTTTTGGCATACAAGCCCATATTGCTGGGTAAGCGAATCTTGTTATTTCTGGCTACTTGCAAAATTTCATAAAAGATTTGGCTAAAATTCATCTCCGTCAAACTGACGTTGTAGTATTTCCGCAGCATCCGGTCATAATCACTTTCTAACCTTGATAAAATCACAGGTTGGGCAGAATCAGCAAGTTGTAACGTTAATTGGGCGCATCTCCCCGCATCTAAATCCACGATCGCCAACAACATTTCTGTTAATATCTGCTGAGTCCGGGGATCAAGTCTCCCCACCATGCCACAATCTAACAGGGCAACACGACCATCATTGAGATAGAAGATATTTCCCGGATGGGGATCAGCGTGGAAAAAGCCATCCACATATAACTGCTGAAAGAAAGCCCGAAATAACAAGGTAGTAATTGCTTTACGTACCTCTGTTGGGTCTTTACCGTTATTGTTATTTAAACTAGCTGACAGTATTGGTACACCATCCAACCATTCCATCACCAGCAATTTTTCTGTAGTCAAATGCCAGTAAATCTCAGCCACTACAAGCTGTGTAGGATCATACCAGCGACTACGAGATAAATTCTTCCGCAATTGGTCTGTATGCGTCGCTTCTCGTGTAAAATCTAACTCCGCTTCTAAAGCTTTAGTAAATTCTTCCGCGATCGATTTAATTTCATAATTCTGCCCAAATTCGGTACGCGCCACCAAATCGGCAATTCCGAGAATTAAAGCCGTATCTTGGGCAATAGTAATATCGATCCCCGGTCTTTGGATCTTAATTGCTACTTCTCGACCATCTATTAATATACCGCGATGGATTTGGGCAATTGATCCCGCCGCCACAGGTACAGGATTAACCTTGCTGAAAGTCTCTTCTAGAGGGCGTTTGAGTTGTTGACGCAGAACTATCTCAATTTCCGCCCAAGGAACAGGGGGAACTTCATCTTGGAGAGTAGAAAGTTCTTCAATATAAGCCCCACTCAGCAAATCTGGGCGAGTAGACATCAATTGACCGAGTTTCACATAAACCGGCCCCAAATCTATCAGAATATTTTTCAAAACCGCCGGCGTAGGTAATTGAGGTTCATCAGCTTTACCGCCTGTCAGCAACCGCCGCATATAATCCCAACCATTGCGGAGGAAGACTTCTAAAATTTCTCGTTGACGGGGGACAGTTTGGGTGAGGAACATTGTAGGAACTGGGCGCGATACGCGGTGCTCAAGGCGCTGAAGCCTGCGCTGGATGCGGGCAAGCCCGCTCGCAC
>DATNQO010000019.1:0-18238 GCA_036704005.1 Leptolyngbyaceae cyanobacterium
GTTGAGAAAGTTCCCAAAGTACAAGGGAAAATTCGCCTTGCAATCTTTGTAGCCCATATGTGCCTTCACAGCAGAACAGTTCCAGAATTAACTCCGCATCTGTCAGGTTTCTCACATCCCGTTTATGGGAAAGTAGCATATTAAGTTCTTCTCGATAATGGAGTTGTCCCATCAAGACAACAGCCAAACTTTCTTGCTCATTTTTGGCGTGGGAAACTAATGGCTCACTATGACGACTGCTCCTGCCGGGATCAAACAAGTGGTATTCAACTTCTCCACTATTGCTGAGAATGACATTAAATCCTGCTCGCACATTTATATCCTTCTGTGTAAATTAGCTTGATCAAAAAGAAGCCTCTCGCCTACCCGGAGGGAGGCGATGAGATGAATTTTTGGGCGATAAGGAGTCCCACCCCCGACCAATAACGACTATCACTCTTTGAGGGAGTGGGGTGGGCGACGAATCGCCAAACTTCTTTACATGGTAGAATAAGTGTAATCTCTGATAGGTCTACAGGGTAATGACCTGGGCTAATGATTCGGGGGATAGCGGAAAGAGGGAAGTAACTTGCTGAACCTGACCCGCCGT
Organism: Leptolyngbyaceae cyanobacterium; assembly: GCA_036704005.1. Lineage (GTDB taxonomy): Bacteria > Cyanobacteriota > Cyanobacteriia > Cyanobacteriales > Nostocaceae > Trichormus. The sequence goes on from DATNQO010000019.1 coordinate 590, forward strand.
AGTGGGATAAGCTACGTTAAAAAGCACAGTAGTTAAATATTTGTACCTTCGGAACGAGGGCTTAAGCCTATCGCCAGGGTGTAAGACTCGCTGTTCTTGGAACAGAAAGCATCTCTTTGGGTAGGAAGCCCACATCATAATCTCTGATTTGATGTGGGTAGTTCACTTCACATATTTACCCGCATTAAGCGTAGTTTTGATTCTCTGCCCCATGAGAAGAAGTCGTAAAACTATGCACTGCCAACTGTCTCAGTAGTTTTAGTTGTACCGTGCTACGGGAGTAAATTGCTCACAGTGAGCAACATCATCTGTTAATACCCTATCTGCACACTCAACCCAAGCGTGTCCTCGGAAAGGATAACAATTAATTCCCACAACCAGTGTTGGTGAATAGTCATAAACAGCTTGCAAAAGGTAATAGCCCACAAGGGCGCGCTCCTTGCACGTTACAGGAAATAATAGCTTGCGGGCAGCGATCGCTCGAACGACATGATCCACTGCAACAATGATTTCCATAGAATTTGCAACAATTTGTTTTTTTGAATCGTCGGGTTGTTGCTTGAATATAATCAGGCTGCGCTTCCAGCCTAGCAATCTCAGGCTGAACCATGCCAAGGTGAGAAGAATACTCACCTGAAAACGACTCGGTTCTTTAGATCCAAGTGCTAACCTGTTAATCTTAGCTATCAACCGTAAGGGTATCAAGAATAGCAAATTCTGCAACCATTCAGTCCAGTTCACTATGGTGAGCAGGAAAGCGTGGAAGCCAGAGCTTTGTGTCAAAGAAGTTAAGCTAATTAAGTGCTTCTTGTGCAACTGTTTCAGGAGAGCCTCCAAGTCCTGCTCAATTTGCTTTGCAGGTGCATTATATTCGCGCGTCAAGTGTGTTAGTGCAGTGTTCTTTCCATATTCGAGGGTAAGAGCCAGCATTTTTGAGCCGATAGTATCTAATCCAAAAAACCGACCTCGATCAAAATCCAACACTGTTCCGTAATCGGGACTGATGAAAAAAATTACGTCTTCATTGAGACAGATTGAACCATTTCCACCTGTCAAAATGCGTGACTGTCTCTGGAGCGCTGGCGATTGTATCATCATCTTTTTAATGGTGTTTTTGAAGACAGCATATCTTCTGTCAAGTAAGCAACTAATTAAACATAGCGGCACGCTAGTTTATGCAATGCCGCTTTGAGTTAGTGTTTCTTTCCTATGGACTCAAAAAATCACAACCAATTCCCGCTATGGGTTTAATGACAATACTATCTGGAAATTTTTGCGTTTTTTGAGGTGACTAAGCAAGCATTATCTAAATGCTCTTTAAAACTCTCAGCCTTAATAACGTCTGGCGTAGCCACCATCCCAGGAACCTGATACGTAAGTATCTTGAACCATGTCTAATGATCTCAAGTCACGCACCGCAGGCTTACGATATTCCCGCTTTGTGTCGGATATGGATCTGTTCACCTCGGTTTCTGGCTCAACAGGATTTGCTAAATCGTTATCAAGAAGGCAATTGCTATTAGTCATGTCTTTCTCCTTTCATAAAAAATGGTAATAATTCACCACTGAATTACAGATGCTTCATCAGAATTCAATTCACGCAACAAGCTCATTACTTACTGTTAAAACAATTCTCATGCTTACAGGTTTTTTCTGACAAAGCTTTGGAACTACTTCCTAGTTCTTACCTTCTTTTAATAAAGAAAAACCTGATTTTAATTACCCTATAGTTATATTAATAATATCTTTCCTTAGATAGAGCTAATATTTTTATATTTGATTATAGATGTAATCTGATTTGAATATGGGACTTGCTCAGAAATAAATTATCTATATTTGTGGAGAGGTTTGGACAGATATCGCGTCATATACTCAGGACATAAAATCTGCCCATTCTAACAAAAAATGGGAATATTTTGGATTGGTAAATTGCAGTTAATTTAGTAATTCAGCTAGAATATATCGCACTATAGTAAGCAATATAAAATTACGATAAATGTACTTGTTTGAGAAATAATCTCTGATTAATATTCTAGAAATGTCACCTCTTTATTTAAATTTATTTCAAACTTTTAAACGTAGTATATTGATGTTATTCCAGGCAGCACCAAAGGAATTACGTAATATCACTTTACTAACTTTAGCCAGTAGTGTTTTTCCACCATTAGTTCTTTTGTTTAACAAAATTATTATTAATGAAATTTCTAATCTTTTATCAAGAGGAGCGGCAGCAAACCCAATTGCTCTAATTTTTCAGAACCCGCTTTTATTTTGGACTATTGGAGGACTAATACTACTCAATCTATTCAGTGATTCAATCAACACAATTGCTGGTTTTATATTTACCTCACTACGTGACCGTGTTCAAGGTTTTGTTCAAGGGCGTGTTTTTCATAAAGTTGCCAATTATGAAGATATAGCATTATTTGAAAATCCTGAACTTTTAAACATAGTTCAATTAGCTGAGAAAGGAGTGCAAAAGCTAGAGCAATTATCGTTTATTATTATTACTATGTTAAATGGTATTTTTATATTAATTCCTAGCATTTTATTATCTTGGTCAATTACTTGGTGGATACCATTAATTTTACTTTCTTCTTTAATTCCTGCAATTTATGTAGAATTGAAGTATCGAAAACAATGTTGGGAAGTCGAAAAAACTCAAGCTAGTATTACTCGTGAAATGAACTTGTACAAGGGCGTATTGATGGGTGATGCTTATGCAAAAGAGTTGCGATTATTTCATTTACAAAGTTTACTGTTGGAGCGGTGGCAAAGTCTTTTCAAGCGAATGTTTAGAAAAATGGAGCAAGTGCGGCAAAAAGGCACTTCTATTGTATTTTTCTGGTCAACATTTAGTGGAGCAGGAGTAGCATTACCTTTTGTTTATATAGTAATAGAAGTATTACGGGGTGTATATACATTAGGTGATTTAGCACTCTATACTGGATTAATTTTACAATTGCGTCAAAGTTTATATTTACTTATTGGCAGTGGTTCCGATTTATATAATACAGTTCTCAACACTACTCCAATTTTCCAACTATTAGACCTGCAACCTCAATTGCAATTACCATTGTTATCAGAAAACAATAATTATCAATTTATTAAAAATAAAAAATTGAATATAAATACATTTGGAAAAACAGTTAATAAAAATTTAATGGGGATACATATTAAGAATGTATCTTTTTCTTATCTGGGAAATAACAAACAAATTCTTGATAACATTAATCTAACAATTCAACCAAATGAAATGATTGCACTGGTTGGAGAAAATGGTGCAGGTAAGACGACACTTGCAAAATTACTTTGTTGCTTATATTACCCTACAAGTGGTGAAATTCTATGGAATGGTCGAGACTTGCGTAGTTTAGATTTGAATGAAATCTATTCACGCATTACTGTAGTGATGCAAGATTACGCTCGATTTCCAACTACATTACGTGAAAATGTGGGCTTTGGATACTTACCTTCTTTGCATGATGATACTGCCATTAGAGATGCGATTAATCAAGCAGGCATGGCCAAGGAAGTTGAGTATTTAGCACAAGGACTAGAAACGCTGTTGGGTAAACAGTTAGAAACAGGCGTTGATTTATCAGGAGGCCAGTGGCAGAGGATTGCGATCGCTCGTGCTTTAATGCGACTATCTTCTTCAGAACTATTAATTTTAGACGAGCCTACAGCTGCTCTTGATCCAAAAACAGAGTATGAAATTTACAATATTTTCCGCAATATTGCCTCTAATCGGATTGCTATTGTCGTTAGCCATCGTTTAGCTTTAGCTAAGTTAGCAGACCGTATTGTTGTAATGGAAAAAGGCAAAATTATTGAAGTCGGAACACACGATGAACTAATGGCATTAGGTGGACAGTACTCTCTCATGTTCAACCGTCAAGCCAGTAGTTATCAGTAATATGTTTTGTCGTGATTTTCTAGATTTTTCTCAGTTTTAAATATTTTTTGTCGTATTTTCTATGATTTCACATCAAAAAAATATAGTATAAAGAATTACAAATATTATCTCTATAAGGCATCTATTTTAACTAATTATTTAATTAATAGTTTGTGATTTACCTTCACAACTTTCTCAAATTCTTTACCTAATATCTTGAAGATAAGTATCATCTTCAATTGTTTATGAATCAAATAAATTTTTCTTTTATAAAATAGTTATTTAAATAGTAAAAAACTATTTCCTTATATCTAGACTAACTATGGAGTATTGAATTTATCAGGTATATTTGGAGGCTGTACCAATGTTAGATACATTTCAGTTATTTCGAGAAACCAACCCCGCTAAACCTCTGGCTGTGGAAAGGAGGGAAGATAGAAGTTATTATATTGACTTTTCTTCTGTACGTGGTGGTCGTATTATTGAAAAATTAAAAAACAAAATTGCATTTTTTTCACCTGATGAACCCACCTGTGAATTATTTACAGGGCATATTGGCTGTGGTAAATCTACAGAACTGTTAAGACTCAAAGCCGAGCTAGAACAAGAAGGATTCTACGTTGTTTATTTTGAGTCAGATCAAGATTTGGATATAGATGATGTTGATATTGGGGATATATTACTAGTTATTGCTCGCAGAGTAAGCGCCAAATTAGAAAATAGTGATATTGCTCTCCATTCTGGTTACTTTCAAAACCTATTTCAAGAAATCCGAGATGTTTTAAACCTTCTTTCCTTTGATGTCTCTGAGGTCGCAGTTGGGGGTGCATTGTCTGTAGGAATGGCTCAAATTACTGCCCAAGTGAAAGCAAGTCCAAGAGCGCGTGATAAATTAAGAAGTTTTTTAGAACCGCGAACTAATAGCATTATTGATGCTATTAACCAAGAACTGTTGGAACCTGCAATTAAAACATTAAAACACCACGGCAAAAAGGGACTAGTGGTAATTGTTGATAACCTAGACCGTATTAGTCCTTCACCAAAACCTTGGGGTCGCCCTCAACCTGAGTATTTATTTATAGACCGTGGAGAACAATTACGTATGTTAAACTGTCACTTAGTATACACAATTCCTTTGGGTTTACGCTTTTCCAATGACTATGGAATTTTGACCCAACGCTTTTTGGTAGATCCTAAAGTGTTACCGATGGTACCTGTAAAGTGGCGCAATGGGACAGAACATAAACAAGGTATGACGCTACTGCGACAAATGGTTTTAGCTAGAGCGTTTCCTTATTTTGAACCTGAGCAGCGTCTTCAGAAAATCACAGAAATTTTTGATAGCCCCGAAACATTAGACCGTTTATGTTGCGTTACTGGTGGTCATGTCAGGAATGTGCTGCGGTTCCTCAATCAATGTATTCAAGAGGAAATGATGTTACCTCTTTCTCGTGAGGTTCTCGAAAAAATAATTAGGGTAGAACGTAATAATCTTGCCCTGGCTGTTTCTCATGACAAATGGGAGTTATTGCGACAGGTACACCAATATAAGAAGGTTACTGATGTTAGCAACTACCAAAATTTAATTCGGGGACGATTGATTTATGAATACTACGACCAAGTAGATCCTTGGTTTGATGTTAATCCAATTTTGATAGAAGCGAAGGAGTTTCAGCTATGACTAACTCCTACCGCCCGGAGGATGTTGCCGTCTACAATGAACGGGCATTAACACGACTGGCATGGACGATTGAAGCATCTACTGGGCAATTTTCACTCATTTTAGCTCACTGTAACTATGCTCACTTACGAGCAGAATTAGTAGAGCGTTTACAAGCCATTTGTGCTGTTAATATTCGGGTAATTAAATTACAGGAATCTGCGAGAACACTTTATACAACAATCCGCGAGGAGTTAAGAGAAGAACAGCCACAAGCTTTAATGGTACTTGGTTTGGAATCAGTACGTGATATTGAACAAGTACTCATTTCTGCTAATCATGTGCGGGAAGAGTTTCGGAAAAATTTCCATTTTCCCTTAGTGTTGTGGGTAACAGACGAGATAGTAGAAAAGCTGATTCGATTAGCACCGGATTTTGAAAGTTGGACAACCACAACTGATTTTGCGATCGCTACTGATACATTAATCGCAGAATTAAAGCAGCGAGTTGATAATTTATTCGCTAAACTATTCGAGCTTGGTGCAGAACAATTTTTAACATCAGAACCAATTTTTAGCCCTGGTTATCGTCAAGAAACATTGATTGCTTGGCAAGAGTTACAATGTCGTGGGCAAGTTATTGACCCAGAGTTACAAGCTGGTGTTGACTTGTATTTGGGACGACTTGACTATCTCCGCAATCAAATTGAAACCGCTATAAAGTATTATCAAAAAAGTTTAGATTTTTGGCAGCAGACTAATCAGTTAGAACGACAAGGAATTCTGCTATTTCATATTGGACTGTGCTTTTCTGGTTTAGCTGAACAATACGGCACTAAAAAATGTTTCTGCTGGACTGAGGCTAGGCACTACTTCCAGAAAGGAATTGAATGTTTTGAGCAAGGAGAACGAAAAGATTTAGTTGCCAAGTTCATTAACAAACCTGGGGAAGTCCTGAAAAACTTAGAAGCTTGGGATGAATTACAAAATTTGTCCGAGTATTCTTTAGAATTACAAACAAAATATGACCATCCAATACAATTAGCCAGAGCCTATGGATTTTTAGCGGAAGTGGCGCTGGCAAAGTCACAGTGGACAGATACTCAAAAATTTGCACAGACTGCCCTAGAAATAGCTAATCAAGTTACCTTTAAACAACAACGAAATCAAAGCCTCTATCTGTTATTGTTGGCAGAAGCACAGCAAAATTTGGGGCAGAATCTGGAAGCAATAGTCAACTTAGAAAAAGCGAGAAACCTTGGTATTCAAGATAATCCACTGCTCTACATCCACATTTTGAATACTTTAAGAACGCTGTACTTTGAGCAAAAGCAGTACCTGCAAGCTTTCCGCATCAAAAAAGAAAGTCGCTCGGTACAGCAACAGTATCGGCTTCGTGCTTTCGTTGGTGCAGGTAGGCTAAAACCCATCCCAGATAGCCAACCTGGATTCACGCAGACTGAAAAAGAGGCGCTTGTACAGCAAGAAATTGAATCATTTGGCAGAGATAAAGCTGTTAATGATTTAGTGGAACGGGTGGCTAGTACGCAGCATAAATTAACTGTGGTTTATGGACAGTCAGGAGTAGGTAAGAGTTCAATGCTCGAAGCAGGTTTAATGCCTACTTTGGCATACAAGACAATTGGAACTCATGATGTTTTGCCAGTTTCCATCAGGTTTTACACCAACTGGGTGCAAGAGTTAAATACAGAGTTAGGTAATGCTTTGACAAAAGCGAGTATTGAAACCTCACTTACTAGCGACAGCGATTTTTTAGAAGAAACTTTAGAACAGTTACGCCAAAATGAGCAGCATAATTTACTGACAGTCTTAATTTTTGATCAATTTGAAGAATTTTTCTTTGTATGCGATCGCAGCGAACATGAGCGATTTTTTGAGTTTTTCCGTAACTGTCTTAATCAACCTTTTGTTAAAGTTTTAGTATCTTTGCGAGAAGATTATCTGCATCTTTTGCTGCGGGGTTCGCGTAAATTGAATTTAGATGTCATCAATAATAATATTCTTGACAAACAAATTCTCTACTATGTGGGTAACTTCTTACCAGAGGAAGCAAAATCAATTATCCTCAGCTTAACCGAACGCGCTCACTTTGATTTAGAACCAGAATTAGTGAATGAGTTAGTCAATGAACTAGCGCGTGACGTTGGAGAAGTTCGCCCAATTGAGTTGCAAATTGTGGGCGATCAGTTGCAAACCGATAATATTACAACACTGTCACAATACCGAGAGTGGGGGCCGAATCCAAAAGAGGTTTTGGCGGAACGCTATTTAGAAGATGTCGTAGCAGACTGCGGACTGGAGAATAAAAAAGTGGCTGCACTCATCTTGTATTTGCTAACATCTGAAAACAATACTCGCCCGCCTAAAACCCGTGCAGAATTAGAAAAGGATTTAACAGAGTTAGCCGCCGAGTTAGCAGCAGAACCCAGCAAGCTAGATTTAGTATTGAGAATTTTTGTGGAATCTGGATTAGTATTTCTGCTCAAAGAAAGCCCAGCAGACCGTTATCAATTAGTACATGATTATCTGGTGACATTTATCCGTCATCAACAAGAACCCAAGATTAAAGAGTTAATCACAAAACTAGAAGAAGAACGAGAGCAACGCCTCCAGGCGGAAGCAGAATTAAAGCAAACTGAAGCAGCCAAACAAATTGCTGAAGCTCAAATTCAACAGGCGACAACAGATTTAGAGCAAGCTAAAGCTAATATTCAGGTTATTAACCAAAAAGCAAAACGTCTAACTAAACTAGGTTTGGCTGTTTTAGCCTCTTCCCTTGTCTTAGCTATGGGAGTTACAGGGGTAGCAAGAAACAAATTTATACAAACGGAGAAAAACTTAGCCACATCTCAGCAGAGTCAGAAAACCGCAGAAGAGGAACATCGCAAAGCAGAAGTCAAGGCTCAAGATGCTTACAATAGACTACAGCAAACCCAAGTTGAAGTTCGGCAAAAAGAAGATGAGGTGCGGAAAGCTAAAGAAAACCTCAAAGTCATAGCACAAGACACAGGGGATATTAATCGTGCAAATATCCTCCAACAACAAGGACGCTATACAGAGGCTTTAGATATTCTTTACCTTGCCGTAAAACGTAACCCTAATAACCCATTTGCTTTTGCTGTTCGAGGTCAAATATATAGCAACATGGAACGTTATGAGGAAGCCATCGATTATCTTCAGCGAGCTATTAAACTCGACCCTAAGCAGTCCTTTCTTTTTGGAAAACTAGGCGAAATATACCTCATGATGGAACACCATGATAAAGCTTTAGCCAACTTCAATCAAGCTATTAAGTTTGACCCTAAAAATCCTTGGTTAATTAGCCGACGAGGTGACACTTACCGCATGATGGGGCGCTATGATCAAGCCTTAGCCGACTTAAATCTTGCCATTAAACTTGACCCTAAATCTGCCGACCCAATTTCTATCAGAGGCGAAATTTACCGCTTGATGAGGCGCTATGATGATGCCTTAGCTGACTTAAATCTTGCTATTAAACTTAACCCGAAAGATGCTTGGGCAATTGGTACACGAGGGCAAGTTTACCTTATGATGGAACGTTACGATGATGCCCTAAAAGACTTAAATCTTGCCATTGTTAACCAGAACTTAGCTTGGGCAATTTCTAGTAGAGGCGAAACTTACCGCTTGATTGGGCGCTATAATGAAGCCTTAGCTGACTTAAATCTTGCCATTAAACTTAACCCGAAAGATGCTTGGGCAATTGCTAACAGAGGTGCAACTTACAGCATGATGAAACGCTATGATGATGCCCTAAAAGACTTAAATCTTGCTATTAAACTTAACCCTAAATCTGCTGACGCAATTGCTAGCAGAGGTGGCACTTACCGCATGATGGGGCGCTATGATCAAGCCCTTGCAGATTTCAATTATGCTCTAAAACTTAGCCCTCAAAGTGACTGGATTATTTACAATCGTAGTTTAGCTTATCAGGCTTTAGGAAAAATAGACAAAAGCAAAACTGATCTGGCTACTGCTATCCAGCTTGCTCGCAAAGCCTATCAAAGCAATCCTCAAAAGCCTGACGATTTTCGTAACAGTGTCAAGTTAGCCATCTACTATGTAGCGGTTGGTAATACTGAACAAGCAGAAAAACTTTACCGTGAAGTTATTTCTAAGAACATTCCAAAATACATTCTCCGAGAAGCAATTCGCGATTTAGATGATTTTTTAATTATCTTTCCCAACCATGCTCAAGCTCATTCAATGCGAGAACTATTGAAAACGGTTCTTTGATTAGCTCATTTTAATTCTTGTCATCCAGGGATCATCTTGCCAAAACGGTTTTTTTGGGGCGTGAGTATTAGAATTATTAGAAGACCGTCAAGAAAAAGATTTATATCGACTTGCCCAAGAATTACAACTAGAAGTAGATGATATTTTACCAATTGTAGAAGCTGCAAAATTAATGGATTTTGTAGAACTAGTAGAAGGTGATATTAGCTTAAAACCAATTGCTCAAAAATTTATAAATGGCGGTATTGATGAACGTAAACAAATTGTGCGATCGCAACTCTTAACTCATATTCGTATAATTCAACAAATTTACCGTTTATTAGAAGCCAAAAATAACCAACGCATTCCCGAAGAATTAGTTTTAGATATCCTAGAAACTCACTTTAGCCCCCAAGAAGCCCAGCAACAATTACAAAGTGGACTGTACCTGTGGGGGTTGCTATTGGGCGTAATCGGCGCTTGGCTCAAGTTTTGCAACCATTGGTACAAATCGCCGCTTCTGTACCAGCTACAGCTTTATTTCCTGTGCTATTGCTGGGTTTAACCCGTGTTGCTGGGGGGTTGCAAATTGGGGCGATCGCACTGATGATGTTAGGAACAATGTGGTATATCCTATTCAATGTCATCGCTGGGGCGCAGTCTATCCCCTCAGACTTGATTGAAGCCGCTTGGTTGTATAAACTTTCTCCTTTACAACGTTGGCGTACCTTAATTTTACCTGCCATATTTCCCTATTTAATTACCGGAATTATTACAGCCGTTGGTGGTGCATGGAATGCCAGTATCGTTAGTGAGTATGTCACATTTCAGGGGCGAGTGATTAGCACTTCTGGGCTGGGTGCGACAATTTCTCACGCGACAGCTACAGGTAATTTTTCTCTGTTGTTAGCTTCAACCGTGGTGATGTCTCTATTGGTTGTGTTGACTAATCGTTTGATTTGGCGACCTCTGTACAATCTGGCTCAGGAGAAATATCAATTATTGGTTTAAAAACAAAATACAGACAATACAATTAAAAATAGCCAAAAATTATTTGAGAAGTAGGCATTTTACTAATATGGTAAAATCGTAAGGGGGACGCTTTAACTTCAGCAAGAAGAATTGATTTTAAACTTCTGTTAACAATTATTATATCTACTGGCTCTGATGCCCTACGAACCTCCTCTGCATAATTTAAATATCTAAAAATACTTTGAATAAATATGACTAATAATTTGGTAGTAGCTGTACCAATTTTTCCTGATTGTGGTTTTTTAGAAGGATGAAAATAAAATTCATTTTTTAAAGCTGAACGTGGGCAACAATTAGTGTAATGAAAAAAAAAGACGAGGTTGTTGACCTGGACTGTAAAGCCATCTACTATGCGTGACAGCAGAATAATACACTGCTGCTATAAATAAATCAAAAGCAGCCGCTAATAAAAGTCCTTTTCTGATAGCAAAAGTTGTAGAATCTTCAAAGCACCGCCGAATCAGGAGATCACATAATTCCTGTTGAATAGGAGCTTCAGGGGAAGGGCGCTCACTTTTCTGTAAGCTTTGCTCTATCCATTTATCTGAAAGAATTGTCAAATCGCACCTCGCATTAAAGATATCAATATTTCTTAATCATGGCAAAGTTGGCAAGATTACTCTTGATAACAGCTATGCTAGTTTAGCGCTAAATTCATGCACTGGCGTAACTGCTACACAACAATGTGCTTTAATTAACTTAATAAATATACTTGCCAATTTCTGCTACTAACTCCTTCAAACTGACAGGCTTGGACATATAACTATCTACACCCACAGCCATGATTTGTTCTTTATCCGATCGCATGGCGAAGGAAGTGAGGGCAATAATAGGAATATGGGCTATGTCTGCGTCTTGGCGAATTTGGCGAGTTGCTTCTAAGCCATCCATTTCTGGCATCTGCACATCCATTAAAATTAACTGTGGTCGTTGGGTTTTAGCAATTTCTATTGCTTCTTGTCCATTGTTTGCCAATACGATTCGATAGCCGTAAGCTTTTAGATATTGAGTAATAGTTAAGACATTAGCTTCGTTGTCTTCCGCTAAGAGAATTAATGGCTGAGAAGAAATATTTTCCCTCTCTACAAGTTTTCTACTGGGAATCTCAGTATCTTCTACAAATTCCCTAATTTGTCTTTTGGAGCTTGCTGCGATCGCTATTATAAAGCCAAATGCTGACTCGTTCTACTTCTAACGCTTGGGCGGCTTTCTCTGTAATGATATGAAACGCTGTCTCTAAATCTCCTGCGGATATCGCTCGATGCTTGGCTAGTTCGCTTAACGCTTGACTATGCTGGCGTAATTGCTGCTCATTTTGAATACGTTCGCGGATTTCCTGCTGTAATTCTTGGGTGCGCTGTTCTACACGCAGTTCTAATTGTTCAAAGGATGCTCGTAACTCCTGGGACATTTGGTTAAAAGATTGACCCAACACTTCTAATTCGGTAATACCTTCTACAATTACTACTGATTCTGCATCGTTACTGAAACTACCGTCCGCCGCCGTTTGCGCCAAAGCTTTCGCCGCTCTACTCAAGCGCAGAACTGGTTGAGCAATCCAGCGAGTTGTGAGAATCCCCAATGTTGTGGCTAAGACAAAAGCACCTAAACATAGGAAAATTGTAATTTGTGTGTGGCGGTTGATTTGCTCCATGAAGTCACCTTCTGGGATCACCACTGCAATCAACCAATTGATATTTGTTTCGCTATTAAAAGGTTGAATTTCCAGAAATTGGCGCTGACCATTAACGGAAAATTTTAATTCCTGTAAATGATGAATTTTATTTAAGTTACCGAATTTACTAGCTAAAAACTTCGATGTTGCTTGTGTTAAATAATTACTACTTTCAGTTGCAGGTAAGCGGATAGTGCTACCATTTTTAAAGAAAAATGGTTGTTCACCTGTAGAAGAAGCTACTAGTAAACCTGAGCGTTCAAGAATAAAAATTTGTCCTGATTTCCCCACTTTGAGGTTTCTTAAATACTTGCCAATATCTGATAAATGCGACAGTGTAGTGTTGACTCCTAACAGCTTACCTTGAGAATTGTAAATAGGTACAGAAGCACTGATACGTAGTGTTTTTTCTGTTAAAGGGGCGTAGATTTGACTAAAACTGAATTGACGTTGCTTAATTGCTGTTTGATAAAAAGGACGCGATCGCGGGTCAAAATTTTTGATTATTTCTGGTAGTTGAGTGCGTTGACCTTTGCCATTGACTTTATAACTGTAGAGGTTGTAGTTGCTTAATACACCCTCGCGGTTAATTGCTAACCAATACATGACGCTTTTTTCTGCCTGTGTCAGGCGTTCAAACTGCTGGTTAAGCAATGCGCGGATGCTATTGAAACTAGAAATTCCTGTTGCTAAAAATGCAGAAACATCACCGCTAAATAAATCCTTAATTGCAGTGGCGACAATTTTTAAAGCCAGAGGATTTCCACTATATAAGTCAATTAGTTGCTGACTTTCTTGTTGGGATACAGATAAACCCTTAATTGTCAGGATTTCCTGAGCTTCTGTATTTAACCCTGTTAATTGTAGCGATCGCACTGGTAAAATTTCCCCAGCCAAAGCAGCAATCTCATTCGGCTTTTCCCGGCTGGTAATGAGCAAACAACTTTGGTGTGCAACTTCGCCTACACGTCGCAGCAGTTCACCGTACCCCTCATACTCTGCTTGAAAACTACCCGCATAACTGCCATCCTGCATCAAAGTTTCCAGATTATCCAACACCAACAAACAACGATGCTGGCGCAGATATTCCATCAACCTAGAGATTTTAAGAGCGGTTGTATTGGGTAATTCTATAGTTTGCTGTGCAGATAAAACTTTGAGTAAATCATCTAACAACTCCCCTAACAGAGGCGCATTCCTAAGACTACGCCAGATTAAAAACTCAAACTGGTTTTGAATTTCCTCCGCCAGCTTAGTTACTAACGTTGTCTTCCCAATACCACCATTACCTAAAAGTGCCACCAGTCGGCAATGATCATTTAACACCCATTGCTGTAACGTAGATATTTCTGCTGAACGTCCACAAAACAAGGTAACATCAACTTCTTCACCCCAGTCATGATTGACTCGCGAGTAGGTTGTCTCCTCTGCTCCCCTGCTCCCCTGCTCCCCTGCTAACTCCAGAACACGCCTTGCGCCTGTGTAATCTTCAAGTTCTAATTGTAAATTTACTGCTTTAAATACCAGTGCGATAGAATCTTTATCAACGCCTTGACACCGCAAAATCTTGCGAATTGTAGCAGGATGCAAACCTTGGCCTTCAACTAGGAGTGTAGGCAGCGATTATAGCACCTGCGATCGCACCAAATGTAGTAGCAACTTCTAAGAACATTCCCAAGCGAAGATTTGTATAACCTTCTTTGACATAAGCCGAAGCTGCACCGGAAGATGTAGCAATTACAGATACTAAAGATGCACCAATGGCGTAACGAATATCAACGTGAAATACCAAAGTTAAGAGTGGAACTAGCACCACTCCACCGCCTAAACCTGTTAACGCTCCCAAGAACCCCGCCGTAGCAGAACCAAGCCCAACTAACAAGGTAAATTCGAGAATATTCAAGCAATACACCTCCATTATTCAGACAGGACTGACGCATTCAGGATATGTGCTAAGACTGGGTGTAAGGGTGTAGGGGTATAGGGGTATAGGGGTTTCAAAGGACTAAACATCTGCATTGCTATACCCTTGCATAAACCTTTAATTTGTCGTTTTCATGCCCCTACAGATATGGTATTAACTAGCAAGATAAATACTAATTTCTCCCTTATTTTGTCTAAGAACTTTAAGCGCTTGTTGCTCTATTTGTCTGATGCGTTCTCGACTTACACCCATACGCTGACCAATTTGTGATAAAGAAAGTTCATGACCGTCATTTAAACCGAAGCGAAGAGTTAATACTTCTCGCTGTTGCGGAGATAATTTTTTTAATAAGTTTTGCAAGTCTTGTTGTAGAGATTCTTCTACAACATAACTTTCTGGTGAGATGCCCGTATCTTCTAAAATATCTTGTAATTCTGAGTCTTGGTGTGTACCAATTCGGGTTTCTAAAGACATGGGTTTACGGGCAAGATGTAAACATTCTCTCACTTCTTGAGGCTTTAATGATAAGGCAGTAGCGATTTCATCAGTTGTGGGAACACGACCTAATTTTTGTGATAATTCTCTTTGGACACGTTTAATTTTGCTCAATTTTTCAAACATATGAATTGGTAAACGAATAGTGCGACTTTGTTGTGCGATCGCACGGGTAATTCCTTGACGTATCCACCAATAAGCATAGGTAGAAAACTTGTAGCCACGTTCTGGATCAAACTTTTCTATTCCCCGTTCCAAAGCCAAATTTCCTTCTTGAATTAAATCCAAAAATTCCATATTTCTTTGTTGATATTTCTTGGCTATAGAAACCACTAATCGCAAATTAGCAGCAATCATTTCTTGCTTGGCTCGTTGTCCTTGATTAAGTTGCTGTTGTATTGTGCTAATACTTGTATTCAAATAATCAGCCCATGCTTGTAATGTTGGTTCATGACCTAATTGCACAGCTAATTCTTTTTTAGCAGTTAGTAACTGCATCATCTGTTGTACTTGTTGAGCCAAAATAATTTCTTGCTGATGAGTTAATAAAGGTACTCGTCCTATTTGTTGTAGATAAGTGTACATATTATCTCTAACAGAAAGTAATTCTTGATTAGTACGAGTAGCTTCAGAAGTAAAAGACATTAAATTATTCATGGTGGTTGAGTCCTTAAAAGTTACTAAAGTAGTGACAATTACAGTTAATATATGGCTGTTATGGTTGGTTTTCTGTAGGAATAAATCTCAAAATTAAACCGTAAAGCAATAACAAGCCAATGAAAAACAAAAACTCAATTGATACAATGATGATAGACATTTTGTTATTCCTTAATTTTTTGTAGAGATTGTAGTATAAGTTGGTGTATTAAATACTCCTATGCTGTTGAATGGAAAAAATCGAAAAACTGCCTTACCAACTATGTTTTGACGGGGAACGAAGCCCCAATAATGACTATCAAAACTATCATTGCGATTGTCACCTAAAACTAGATAAGAGTTTGCAGGAACAATTACAGGCCCCCATTGATAATCCGGTTTAGCTTCGATGTATTTTTCTTGCAAAGGAGAATCATTAACATAAACTTGTCCATTTTTGACCTCTACCTTCTCTCCAGGTAATCCAATAACAAGCTTAATAAAAGCATCATGATAGTTTTCTTGTTGCAATGTTTTAGTGGGATTAAACACTACGATATCGCCTCGGTGGGGGGAGTTAAAATCATAGCTAACCTTATCTATAATCAAGCGATCGTCTGGCTGAATAGTTGGTTCCATCGACCCTGAAGGTACATAACGAGCTTCAGCAACAAAAGTACGAATCCCTAAAGCTAAAATCAAACTTAAACCAATAGTTTTGATTCCCTCAATCCAAACATTTTCTAAGCGAGATGAATCTGTTTTTTGATGATGAATGGTAGACATGATTTACGAACCTATTCATTATTGAAGCTTTGTATTAATTTGTCCCTGAGAAGCAAATAAATTACCAGCAGCGTCAATTATTCGCGTCACAGATGAAGGTGTAGGTATCAATAAAGATTTACAGCAATCTATTTTTACTCAATATCAATCAGGTAGTTTAATTAGGGGGACTTCGCAAATTGGTTTAGGCTTGGCATTTTGTCAAATGGTGGCTGAGGCGCATGGTGGAATCATTACCATTGAAAGTAATCAGCCGCAAGGTGCAGTTGTGATTGTGGAAGTTTAATTGTAGGTGCGCCCCAACACGCGCCCCTACGAATATTTTTTATCTTTTCAATAACTTATCTTTCTTCATCCCAAATTGACTTTACCAAAATCACAATATAAATGAAAGTCAACTCGCCAAGCTATGAAATAGCTTACCTGAAAATTATGCTCACCCATAAAATCACTAGCATTGGTCTTTTAACCGGAGTAATATCAATTTGTTTAGGTCATGGCATTGCATTAGCTGATATCCCTGGGAATCATCCATACTATATTCATGCACGCAGCGATTTACGTAAAGCCGAATCACTGCTAGAAACTGCTGATGAATTTAACGTTACTCCAGAAATGAGAGATGCGGATAAATATGTTCGTAGTGCTATCCAAAATCTTGAAGTTGCTAGTGTTTTGGATGGTAAAAATACAAATAATTATCCAGCAGTAGATACTTCACTCAAGCATCGAGATAAGTTTCAACAGATTTATCAATTACTAAATGCTGCCAATCAGGATATAAACCGAGAAGAAGATAACAACTTTGTACTTAGTTGGCGCAATAAAGCCGAAGTTGAGATTAATCAAGCCAAACATTTTACTGCGATCGCGGCTGTGAGAGATACTGTTGATGATTTGAATGGTGATTAATGTATCAGGTCACATTTTGATGTCAAGATATTCTCAAATCATTATGATTCACCACATTTCTATTGCGTCAAAAAATCCACGTAGTTGAATTTTGGGTTGAGAATCAATTACTCTTGTAATTGCGCTTAAAATGACGATCGCCGCAATATATCCTGCTAGTTTCGCGGCTTCATTGAATTTAAAATAGGAAGCGAAAAATACTGTGAGGAAAACACACAACAGTAGTGAAAACGAAGTTTACCAAGTCTGCTTTTCGGTGGAAGGATGGACAAGTCTACTTGGCTAAGTGTTCCGAACCATTGAATATTAAATGGTCTAGACAACTGCCCAATGGTTGTGAACCCACAACCATCACGGTGAGACTTGAACCTTCTG
>DATNQO010000020.1:0-73054 GCA_036704005.1 Leptolyngbyaceae cyanobacterium
TAACGGATCTTGTACTCCGACCAATTGAGAACGCCCTAGAAGGGCGGGGCTTGATACCCATGTTCCGCTCCGCTTCACGGCTTCGGGACAGGGATTGCTCCCCCTGCTCCCTGCCCCCTGCCCCTCCGCCTCTTCGGTCAAAATTAAGACTTAACAGTACCTGAGTTCGACCAGCGTTGTTTTGACCTCACCCCCAACCCCTCTCCTAGTAGGAGCGAAAAGTCTCTGGCGAGGCTTCCTCCGTTCAGAACTTTTTTAGAGAGAGGGAGGTTGGGAGGGAGAGGTTCATCGAACTCACGTTAACAGTGAACAGTTATCAGTTAAATACATTGGTGAAACACCAATTGGGGGAAGGCGTAAAGTGACGCTTGTTTATCCCCACGATACGCCCTGGCTGACTGATAACTGATGACTGATTTAAGCAGCCAGGTGTTGCTGTACTTGGGCAACTAATTCATTTGTCCAGTGGTTAGCTAGTTCAGCGTTAGCCGCTTCTACCATGACTCTGATGACTGGTTCTGTACCAGAAGCCCGGACTAAGATTCTCCCAGCATCACCCATTGCTGTTTGGGCTAAGGCGATCGCTTGTTGTACTGGTTCGCAATTTTGCCAGTTCAAACGGCGATCGCGGTCTACCACGCGCACGTTCCGCAACAATTGGGGATAGGTCTGGAAGCTTTGGTCTACCAGTTGGGCTAGGGAAACGCGAGTCTGTTTGACCAAACTCGCCAAATGCAATGCTGTTAACAAACCATCGCCAGTCATACCATAGTGGCGGCAGAGAATGTGACCTGATTGTTCACCCCCCAACATTCCCCCAGTTTTGACCATCTCTGCTTGCACGTATTGATCACCCACGGAGGTGCGAATTAATTTACCACCCTGTTGTTGCCAAGCCCTCTCAAAACCTAAGTTTGCCATGACTGTAGAAACAATCAAGTTATCTGGCAGTTGGTTTTGTTGTTTGAGATGCTGTCCCCAGAGGTAGAGGATGTAATCGCCATTTACCGGACGACCAGTGGAGTCTACAGCCAAAACGCGATCGGCATCGCCATCAAAGGCAAAACCTACATCGGCGTGATGTTCCCTGACAGCAGCTTGCAGCATTTCTAGGTGGGTAGAACCGCAGTTGACGTTAATGCGATCGCCATCTGCGGCATTATGCAGGCAAATAACTTCCGCCCCCATTTCCTGAAATATTGCTGGTGCTAACCCCACGGCTGCACCCCAAGCTAAATCCAGCACAATCTTCATCCCCTGAAGATTCACACCACCTTGCAGGGGTTGTTTGACAGCCTCGCCATAATTCCTCACCAACTCCAGCCGCGAGTAATGCCGTCCGCAATTACCCACATTACCAGGAATAGAAAGATTTCCCCGCAAACCAGCTTCAATTTCTGTCTGTAAAGCCTGCGCTAACTTGCCACCACTAGCCCCGAAAATTTTAATCCCGTTATCTTCTGGGGGGTTATGGCTAGCAGAAATCATCACGCCCCCAATGGCTTCACTAACGCTGGTGAGATAAGCCACGCAAGGAGTAGGACATAACCCTAAATACCACACTTCTAAACCAGCCGCCGTCAACCCCGCACTCAAAGCCATCGCCAACATATCGCTAGAGTTGCGGGAATCTTGCCCCAAGATAACAGGGCCTAATTGACTGGCATGGCTACGTAAAACTACGCCAGCCCAATAACCAATTTGTAAAGCTAAAGGCGCAGTCAGTAATTCCCCTACTTTACCGCGAATACCATCTGTACCAAATAAGGGCGTATTCGGTAAAGATATTGTACTGGGGGCGAAACAGCCTTCAAATACCTTTCCTAAACCCTTAGATTCAGTTGCAACTTCCCGGATATAGCTTTGAGTTCTTGTTATAGATGAAACCATAATTTTCCACACTCCACACTTCACACTAAAAATTATTAATCTAACGTCAGTTCGGTAAATTTCAAGTGCTGATTACTGATTAATAAAAAGCTAGCCTCAATCTTCAGATATCAGCCTTCTTTTACTCCTACCTCGAATGACACAGCCAAGCAAGCCACCTAAGAAAGAAGTAGCCTTTACCTCTATCGATGAACTCAAGCCACTTTACACTTTATTCTCAAACTATGGGTAAATACTTTTCGATTTAGTTTAATGATAATTTTTTCTTCTAAAAAAAAATTTTAAATTAAGTTATTTCAGTATTTTTACTGAGAAAAAACTATGATGTTGTCAACATTTCATAAAAATTTTATGACTGGATTTTGATGCCCTTCAGTTTAACCCTTGACTTTCATAGTCGCCAGTGGCAATTGGGCAAATTCATTCAAGCCTCATAAAAATTAAGGTTTTTGCATTAGGGAATCAAGCAAAAGTTAAGAAGTATTTCATATATTGAGCAGTTTACACAGTTGATGATTACCGCTAATTGCTATTACAACTTGGGTTACTTTGTAACTTAACAAAAGTATAGATTGCGGTTGCTTAAAAAATATTAATATAAATTCTCATCAAATAGTTCTAATGTTACGTTTTAGTGGCATTTTTTAGCCGTCCGTAATTTAAAACTCCGGTAGTTGACCTTTTAAAGTCGAGATATTTAATTATGAGCAGCAATTTAGCAAGCAAACTGCGTGTTGGTACAAAAAAAGCTCACACAATGGCAGAAAACGTAGGTTTTGTCAAATGCTTTTTAAAAGGGGTGGTAGAAAAAAGCTCTTACCGGAAGCTAGTGGCTAACTTCTACTACGTTTATTCGGCGATGGAAGAAGAGATGGAAAAACATAGCCAGCACCCAATTGTTTCTAAAATCAACTTTTCCCAACTGAACCGCAAGCATAGCTTAGAACAAGACCTGAGTTATTATTATGGCGCTAACTGGCGCGACCAAATCAAACTGTCACCAGCAGGGGAAGCTTACGTACAACGCATCCGCGAAATATCAGCCACCGAACCAGAATTGTTGATTGCTCACTCTTACACCCGTTACTTAGGTGATTTATCCGGGGGACAAATCCTCAAAAATATTGCTGTGACAGCAATGAATTTGAATGAAGGTGAAGGAACTGCCTTTTATGAGTTCGCAGATATTACCGATGAGAAAGCTTTTAAAGCTAAATACCGTCAAACTTTGGATGAATTGCCAATTGACGATGCTACAGGCGATCGCATCGTTGAGGAAGCCAACGCCGCTTTTGGCATGAACATGAAGCTGTTCCAAGAACTAGAAGGCAACTTAATCAAGGCGATTGGTATGATGCTGTACAACACCTTGACCCGCAAACGCACACGCGGCAGCACAGAACTCGTTACTGCTGAATAGTATGTGCTAGGGGACAGACCCTGTTGGTGTTACTGTTTGGTGATGAGTTAATCTAACTCCAATTTCAGATTTTCGCAAATTGAAGGGGCAACTTCCCTGGGTTCACCTGTAAAGAAGCAGGCGATCGCGGAGAGGTTGCCCCTAATGTTTTGGGGGTTGGGGATTGGGGACTGGGGACTGGGGACTGGGGATTGGGTATTGGGGACTGAGTAAACAAGCAAATTATTCTCCCTCATCTCCCTCATCTCCCTCATCTCCCTCATCTCCCTCCCTGTCCCCTGTTCCCTAAATTAGAACATACCCATACCACCCATGCCGCCCATACCGCCCATACCGCCCATGCCGCCCATGCCGGGATCAGCAGGAACAGCAGGTTTTTTCTCTGGTTTTTCCACTACAATCGCTTCTGTGGTGAGAACTAAACCAGCGATGGAAGCGGCGTTTTGCAATGCAGAACGGACAACCTTGGCGGGATCGATAATACCAGCTGCAATTAGGTCTTCAAATTCTCCGGTAGCAGCGTTGTAACCTACGTTAAAATCGCTGTCTTTCACTCTAGAGACGATAACCGAACCTTCTACACCAGCATTATCGGCAATTTGGCGTAAGGGTGCTTCTAAAGCCCGTTTAACGATATCAGCGCCGATTTTTTCTTCTTCTTCAAAATTGGCCTTAATCGCGTCTACTTTGCTAGCTAAGTAAATTAAGGTTTTACCACCGCCGGGAACGATACCCTCAGCTACAGCCGCTTTGGTCGCGTTGAGTGCGTCTTCAATTCGCAGTTTGCGGTCTTTGAGTTCGGTTTCGGTAGCCGCACCGACTTTAATCACTGCCACACCGCCAGCTAACTTGGCGATGCGTTCTTGTAATTTTTCTCTGTCGTATTCAGAATCAGTTTCTTCCAATTGTTTGCGAATTTGACCAATCCGTTTTTGAATTTCTGGCTTGGTGGTAGTACCTGCAACAATTGTGGTGTTTTCCTTATCAATTGTGATTGTCCGCGCCGTACCTAAAGCTTCGATGGAAGCTGTATCTAGGCTTAAGCCGATTTCTTCAGAAATGAGCTGACCGTCTGTCAGAATGGCGATATCTTGTAATAACGCTTTGCGGCGTTCGCCAAATCCTGGGGCTTTAATTGCCGCTACGGAAAGTACACCCCTGGCTTTGTTCACTACTAAGGTTGCTAAGGCATCGCCTTCTACATCTTCAGCAACGATCAGTAGAGGTTGACCCAAACGTGCTACTTTTTCCAGAATCGGTACTAATTCTTGGATACTGTTAATTTTTTTGTCGGTAATGAGAATCCGGGCATTTTCCAATTCCACCGTTTGGCGTTCGTTGTTGGTGATGAAGTAGGGGGAAATATAGCCCCGGTCAATCTGCATCCCTTCTACTACGTCTAGTTCGGTGGTGAGGGATTTGGATTCTTCTACGGTGATTACACCGTCTTTGGTGACTCTTTCCACCGCTTCGGCAATCATGTTACCAACTTCTTCATCGTTACCAGCTGAAACAGTGGCAACTTGAGCGATCGCACTGCCTTCTACTGGTTTGGCTACCTTGGCAATTTCTTCTACCAAAGCCTCAGTAGTTTTATCAATACCACGCTTCAAGCTCACGGGGTTGCTACCAGCCGCGACGTTCTTCAAACCCTCTTTAATTAAAGCTTGTACCAAAACAGTTGCAGTGGTTGTACCATCACCAGCTACATCCTTGGTTTTTGATGCTACTTCTTGAATTAATCTAGCACCAGTATTTTCTAAAGGATCTTCTAATTCAATTTCTTTAGCGACAGTGATACCATCGTTAACAATTTGGGGTGTGCCGTATTTTTTTTCTAAAAGCACGTTACGACCCTTTGGCCCCAAAGTAATTTTCACTGCATCAGCCAGGGCGTTGACACCCCGTTCTAAAGCACGCCGTGAATCTTCGTCAAATGAAATAATTTTTGCCATGTTTCCTTTCTCTTGCGCTTCCATTAGACAATTTAGCACTCACAGGCACAGAGTGCTAAACACATTAAAAACTTAAACCGGATGTGGAAAGAAAAAAAATTGATTAATATACACTTGATGCTCATGTGGAACAGTAGCAGTGATGGTGAAATCGGGAGATGAATATCTACAACTCCCTTAAGGCTATAGGCATTGCTAACCCTAGCGGCTCCGGCTGGTTGGCAGTAGTATTTACGTTTATGTTGGCTTGGCTAGTAACGTGGCGTTTGATTCCCACGGTACGTAAATTCGCCTTGCGGGTGGGTTGGGCTGACCAACCAAACGCCCGACGGCTCAATCGAGAACCGTTGCCAAATGCAGGGGGTTTAGCCATTTACGCGGGAGTAATCGCCGCATTGGTGTTAGCAAGCCTCTTGCGACCCATCGAACTGCAAAGCGTTTTAGCTCAAGTACTGACTATTTTACTAGGGGGTTCAATCCTAGTCTTGGTCGGGTTTATTGACGATCAGTTCGGATTACCCCCCTCTGTACGGTTGTGTGCGCAAATTGTCACGGCACTATTACTAGTAGCTAATGGCATCAGTGTTGATGTAAAATTTGGCACGCCCATTGATACCATCCTCTCGATGTTGCTAACTGTGCTGTGGGTGGTAGGTATCACCAACGCCGTCAACTTGATGGATGGGATGGATGGATTAGCAGGTGGGATTAGTTTCATCACTGCCATGAGTTTATTGGGCGTATCCGCCCAATTTCCTAATCGGGCGGCTGCTACCTTAGTTTTGGCAGCCTTGGGAGGTGCAGCTTTAGGCTTTTTGCGTCATAACTTCCACCCCTCAAGGATCATTATGGGTGATGCTGGAGCATACTTTTTTGGTTATGTGTTAGCGGCAACCAGTATTCTCGGTAGCCTACAACGCAATACCATATATGCTCTTAGCCCGACGGTTTTGTTTCTGTTGTTGCCAGTGCTAGATACTACCCAAGTGTTTATCAAACGGCTACTGGCAGGTAAAAACCCCTTAAGTACCCCTGGAAAAGACCATTTACACCACCGTTTACTTGCTTGGGGATTCTCTCAACGCCGTGCCGCATTTACCTTGTGGTCAATCACTTTGGGTTGCAATGTACTAGCGATGAGAGTCCAAGGCATGAGCGTGATGGTGATAGTTACCACAGCCACTAGTATTATTCTTCTGCTCGGCTTTACAGTTTGGCAAAGAATTAGAACAGGGAATAGGGAACAGGGTACTGGGGATAGGGAATAGGGGACTGGGGACTGGGGAGATGGGGAGCAGAGGAGCAGAGGAGCAGAGGAGCATAACTGACAACTGTCAACTGACAACTGTCAACTGTCAACTGTCAACTGCCTCCTTACATCACCATGCCGCCATCGACATTAAAGACTTGTCCGGTAATATAGGCGGCGGCTGGGTCGGCGGCGAGGAAGCGCACCATACCCGCGATTTCCTCCGGTTGTCCGTAGCGACCTAATGGAATGAATTGCAAAATATCGTCGGCTTTCAGGTTGCTCGTCATGTCTGTGGCAATGAAACCAGGGGCGACGGCGTTAACGGTAATGCCACGAGATGATAGCTCTTTGGCAACTGTCTTGGTAAAGCCAATTACGCCAGCTTTAGCAGCACTGTAATTTGCTTGACCAGGATTACCCATTTGTCCGGCGACAGAGGCAATATTGATAATTCGACCAGAACGCTGCTTGAGCATCAGCTTACTGACGAGGCGAGTACATAAAAATACACCAGTTAAATTTAGGTCAATTACAGCCTGCCAGTCTTCTGGCTTCATCCTCAATAGGAGGTTGTCGCGGGTAATCCCGGCATTATTCACTAAAATATCGATGCGTTTGAATTTATCAACAACAGTGTTGATGAAATTGTCTACTTGATCTGCTTTGGACACGTCCGCTTGTAGAGCGATCGCTTCACCACCAGCATTGGTAATTTCTGCTACTACGCTGTCAGCAGCAGTGCTAGAACTAGCATAATTGACGACGACAGTAGCGCCATAATTAGCTAATTCTAAGGCGATCGCTCGCCCAATCCCTCGTGAAGCACCTGTAACAACGGCTACTTGTCCTCGTAAATTTTCTGTTAACACAGCCATAAAACATTCCTCAAGCTTTTAAATTCCCGCGCTAATTATCTTATGGCGATTTGTACCTAAAACAGTCATTAGTCAGTTGTCAGTTGTTAGTTGTCAAATTACAGCCTTTTTCAGTTGAGTGCAGTACACTTTCCAAAGGAACAGAGGCGCTTAGACTAGGGGTTAGAGGCTAGATGAATGTACCTCATCAAGGTGAAAAGTGCTGTATGTCAACTGTCAACTGTTCACTGTTCCTTAGCAACAATAAAAATAAAATAATGTTACACCGTTTTCAGAAATCAGACATTAATATTAAATTCAAACAATAAAAAAATGGTGTGTGTCACATGACTACTAAAAAACAATTCAACAGCTTTGAAGAAATGCTGTCTGGTTCTGATTTGCCTGTTTTAGTAGACTTTTATGCTGATTGGTGTGGCCCTTGTCAGATGATGGCGACAATTTTACAGCAAGTAAATACTCAACTTAAAGACCGCATCCGCATCGTCAAAATTGACACTGAGAAATACACAGAATTAGCCACTCAGTATCAAATTGCCGCTTTACCAACACTGGTATTGTTCAAACAAGGTCAGCCAGTTGAGCGCATTGAAGGCGTAGTACAAGCACCGCAGTTAGTTCAACATCTGCAAAGTTTCCTTTAATTATTATTAAGTTGGAGATGCAAAAATTTACATCTCCAACTTAATAGTATTTAACTAATTTTGGGGTCACTTATCTTTTAGTTCACCCAATCCTTCATACTCATATTACAAAATTTAATAAAATTAAATATCCTAATTCCTATCATCAAACTCTATGTAAATATAACTGTTTAACTATTTACCCAAAAGTCGTAGTGTAACACACTAAAATTACTAGAAACTGTAAGCTAGGCTTGGCTTAATGCACTTCAACAAAACTGAAATATATTAGGTAAGCCTGTGTCTGATTTAGAACTACAGAAATATCTGCCCAAACTTCCCGAAGAAGCACTACAAGAATTTACAGAATGGTGTGTTATAGAACAATCAAGAGCAGCAGGTATAGAATTTGTCCCCGACAGAACTAAGTTAGAAAAGTTGATTCCTAATGAATATATCTGGCAAATTATAGACCAGTTCATGAAAGTCAAACCAGACCCAATCAAAGCGGGTTTAGTTTCAGCAATGGCGGGACAGGAAGCTGATAGTCATGGTTTGATAGGTTCAGCAGTCATGGTAGATTTTGTTGCCCTTTACGTTAAGTATTTAATTCCCGAAAATGGCAATACACCAGAAGAAGCCAAACAGTTAATTATTGAAGCAGGACTTCAGCAGTATGAAAAGCTTTCTGAACTTGCTGACAAATATAACGTAAAGTTCTAATTATTAAAACTCCCTAACTTCTTAAAGAAGGCGGGGAGTTACGTATAATCAAAGATGGGTGTATACTAATATAGACAACTACATCACAATAGAGTCATTCTATCCTCAAAAGTAACTATGACTCAACTTAAAAATCAACTCACCTTAGAAGAATTTTTTGCGCTCCCCGAAGGAGACGTGATCTACGAACTAATTAACGCAGAAGCTGTTCCCAAATTTAAAAACAGTGAAATGTCGCCAAAATTTTTTCATAGTTCCATCACAGGTGCATTATTTATACTATTGTCTGCTTGGGCGCAAGGAAAGGGGCGAGTTGTCATTGAGTGGGGTATTAAACTCACAAGACATCAACAAGATTGGGTTCCTGTAGCAGATTTAGTTTATATTTCTTATGACAATCTTTCTGCTGATTGGTTAAAAGATGAGGCTTGTCCTGTTCCCCCTGAATTAGTGATTGAAATTGTTTCGCCTGGGCAAACTTTTGGGGAGATGATAGAAAAAGCTATTGATTATCTCAATGCTCAAGTTAAGAGAGTTTGGGTTATTGACTCTAGAGCAAAAACTGTGACTATTTTTTATCCAGATGCTACGCCGCAAACCAAACGTGGTAAAGATAGGTTAGAAGATTCCCTATTTTTAGGACTACAAATTACACCTGAGCAAATCTTTCAACAGGCGGGGATTATTTAGGCGATCGCACTCTATCATCCCTCTTCCATTATTTGTTTCATTGCTTCAATATTAGTAGTAAACTTTAATTCGCCATTCTTTTCTTCTCGCTTGGTTTCTTTGTAGTTATTATATATTTCCTCTCGGCGTTCTTCCATAACATACTGCTGTAGTAACAATTGAATTTCTTGTTTTTCTTCAAACGAAAGCGCTTTGATAGCTTCGACTACATCACTAAAGCTCATAGCTCATTGTAATTGATATACTTACTCGATAAATCTAACACAATGTATAGTTTTTCAACTTAGGGCTAGGTTGGGTTTCATTCAACCCAACCTACAATTATTTTTATCTACCCAAAGTGATTAAAGCAGTATATAATTAGTAACGCTAAAAATATTACATTACTTATGGTTAGTATTTACAGTATACCAATTAACTCTACATTAGGCATTGCACGCCATTATTATCTAAGTGAAGACGGTAATTTTAATAATTCTGTGGGTTGGGGGCCAGCCGGAGTCGAGTGGAAGGGAAAAGTTGACTTAACACAAGAAGAACTGAAGCGCGTCAACGAATATACTGATAAATTTGGAGTTTACAATATTCACTCTAATAACTGTGAAATGTTTGCTTGGTATGTTAAAACTGGTAAGCAATACTCTGGTCAGACAGAGGAAATAAGGATCACTAAATTTGGTGCAGCTTTAGTATCTCTTGTACAGCCTGTTCATACTGTTCGTAGTATTAAATATCTAGAGATAGAAAAAGTTATCATTACTAATCTACAAGCTAATTTAGATGAAGTAAAGCGAAGTAAACTTTTAGCAGAACAAGCAGCAAGAGATGATTTCTGGAAACGTCGAGATGCGGGTATATCATAATTAAAAAATGCTCACTATTATAGGTTGCGGAAATCTTAATCGCAGTGACGATGCTGTAGGTGTAATTATCGCTCAACGCTTACAAAAATATCTAGCTGAAAATCCCCATCCAAATGTGCAAGTCTATGACTGTGGAACCGCAGGGATGGAGGTAATGTTTCAAGCTAGAGGTAGTACAAAATTAGTGATTATTGATGCAAGTTCCACTGGTTCAGAACCTGGCGTAATATTTAAGGTTCCAGGCGAAGAATTAGCAGCTTTACCGGAACCTAGTTATAACTTACATGATTTCCGTTGGGATCATGCGTTAGCAGCCGGGAAGAAAATCTTTCAAGATGATTTTCCGCAAGATGTGACAGTTTATTTAATTGAGGCGGCGAATCTTGATTTTGGACTAGAATTAAGTCCTGTTGTTCAGCAAGCTGCTGATTTAGTGTTTGAGAAAGCTGTAGAAATAATTTGTAATTAGGGACTGGGGACTGGGGACTGGGGACTGGGGACTGGGAAATAAGTATTTCTTCCTCTGCTCCTCTGCTCCTCTGCTCCCTCATCTCGCCCCACTCCCGGTTGGTGAGCGCAGTCGAACCACATCTCCCAGTCAGGCCATATCTCGATACACAGAAAGTTCATCTACCCTCATCTCAAAAGGTACGCCTTCGCTTTCTGGGGGACAGACGCGAATTTTGGCGCTGCTGACGATTTGATTGATTAATTTACCCATTGGCACGAGTTTTTGCAACACCCGCCAGTTGGTGACTTGATCTGGACATTCGATTACCAAAGTCATGGCGTTGGCTTGGGTTGTCACATACCATCTGCAATTAGAGAGGAGATTTTGTAAAGTGCGATCGCACCCTTCATAAAAGTATTTACTCAAAGAATACTCTAATTGCTGTCTCAACATAATATCAGCCGAGCTTGGCTGCATAGGATGGGAATCATCACCGCTAAAATTAAATCTTTGCCGACTCATCTGTTACAATCCTATCTATATTCCAATTGCCGTTGCATAAAGAACATCTTTAGTTGTTTGTAAGAATTGTTGGGTTTCATCATCATAAAAAGCACCAATACCACTACATTGAATGCCTATATAATGACTACCCAAATAAATTCTTTGTCCCAAAAAACCAGCCAACTGCATTGCAGTTTGATAACTGGTGTATTCGGACACAAAAAAGAAAACCACAGCACAATCTCTTGCTAGTGCTTGATTCACACACAAGTAACCAGTTTTTTCACAAAAGTTACCTGCTTTAATCAAATTCACGCCTTTATATAACCCTGATATCATTCCCTCAACTCGATGTACCACCGAGTAGAGTTCTATCTCCTCATACTGTTCTGTTGGGATTGGCTGTTGTAGTAGTTGCAAGACATATAAATAATGTTCTTGCGAAATCAACTCTTTCCGGAAACGCCTAATCGAGCGTCTAGTCCAGATAGTTTGGTAGAATTTATCCTGCTCAAAATTAAACTTAGGCTGTTTTAATTGTTGCAGGCGACTTGGTTGCACAGCAGTCGCTTGATAGCCATCCTCTATAAATTGATTAGCTTCAAAATAATCTGTGCCGCAAACAAAAGGAACTTTCAGCCTTAATTTTCTAACTTTCTTTTCCTGTAGTTCGCCAGATATCGCACAACCAGTAATAAACTCTTTATTCTCAAAACCTAAATCTGTATTGAGAGTGAGTTTATCAAAATAAAAAATTAGCTGAATATTTCGCTCATGCAGATATGCTGAAGCAGCAACAGCACCTAAATGGTGTCCGCTATCTAGCAAGCAATATCTCAAGCTCCTTTGTTTATATTTCCAGCTAGACCTATAATAAACAGAACTAACTAAAAAAATGAATCCATTTATACTTTTTTCCGGTATAATATAACTCTCTAAACCATCATCAATTAATTCATAGATGAGTGTTAGACAATTATTCTCAACTTCTAAATGATATATCCCGTCTACTATTTCCGACATTCCGCGAATCTGTACGTACATCTCAGTAGGATACAGTGCGCCTGCTGAAGGATTCACCCTGAGTTTGTAGGAAACATCTTTATATACCTTCTCAAAAGTAACAGCACTGGTTAACCAGATAAAAGAGTGAATGGGATTATTGAGATTTAATTTCACTCGGCGATAGAATTTGGGATAAACTTTAAATGCCGATGGTTGAGTTGACGCATCTACATAATTTGGCTCAACCTGCACCGACAAGTAAGAATGCTTAGTTACATCATGATAAGCTTTACCGAAAACATCACTTTTTGGCATTTTTCAGCAACCTTAAAACTTCTAAATTACTAGCGAAATCTATTGCTTGAAAATCATCCAAATTTTTTAAATATAGGTTAGGATGGTATTGTAAAAGTAACTTTACTACTTCTGTTTTACCTGCTGATGCGGCATACATTAAAACAGTAGCACCGTTATCATTTTGGTTGTTAATATCAATATTTGCTGCTAGTAGTAGATGAATTAAATCGTAGTGGTTGCCAAAACAAGCAAACCACAAAGCGTTATTATTGTCGTTGTTTCTAGCGTTAACATCCGCACCTAAATCAATCAATTCCTTGACGACATCATTAGCACCTTCTCTTGTAGCTTTCATCAAAGCAGTATCGCCATTTTCCCCAGGCTGATTTAAGTCGTTGGGATTGTACCCTTTTTGTAGCAACCATTCTCTAGTCGTAATATTCAACTTTGGGTTACTCTTCTCTTTCATAATTAGCTGTTGATAAGGCTTGTAGTAAGGACTTTAGTCCTTAAATAAGAACTAAAGTTCTTACTACGAACTTAATTACTAATGCAAAACTGTTACTCTGCAACAATATTGCAAAGCAAATATAATGGTGGGTCTGTCCCACCATTACTAAAAACAATGCTAGATAAGTTTATTGGTTAGAGTTGTAAAACCATACTCTAAATAGCACCAAGATTACAGGATGACAGAAATTACTATCATCCCTTACCTTTTCCTAACCAACTGCTACTAACTCTGGCTTATCAGCAAATAGTTCTCTAGCAGATTTATCTGGTTTCGGTAAGCCATAAAAGCAAGCTTCCGTTTCTAGTTCATCTACTAAATCCCAAGCTTCAACAGCTCTTTTAGAATCTGCGCCAAAGTTAGCAGAAATTGCCCGCGCATCGGAGATAGCTTTGTGCAATTCCTTCCGCAAGAAGGTTAATTTTGGTTTAGCAATAAAGTCACCTTTGCTAACAATATCAGTAATAGAAATTACACCCATTAATTCACCGCGAATTACAGGCGCACACCACAAATTATTGTTTGACAATAAACGAGCTACATACTCTACATCAAGGTCAGGATCGACGGTGATACAGGGTTTGCTCATGATTTCATAGACACGTACACTGTCTGAATCTTTCCCATAAGCGATAACCTTGCCTGCGATATCAGCCACAGTGACAATACCATAAGCATCAGCACTATGACGAGGTTCGACAATCAAAGCACGCAGTCCTTTGAGCCTCATTAGTCTGACCGCTTCAGCTACACTAGCGGAGCCGCGAATGGTAGCTACATCTTGAGTCATAATTTGTTTGGCTCTCATAATTACTGCTCCTTATGTTTGCAAGGAAGGAAATTATTTCTAAACTGCTGCAATTCTTCCCAAACAGCTTTTGCATAGCTTGCGTATTTATCTCAAAATACGCCAACTAAAAAACGTTTAAGGTAATTGGACACACTTGTTGATAAGTATTAAACTTATTACACACCTTAATAAATCTGGTGATTTTTGCCTGAATATTTACGCAGCATTCCGAGAGTATCATCTTGAAGATATATGACCTTCTACCAAATTTTTAACTTTGACCATTATTAAGGTAGGAATGTCTGAGATAACCCTGTAGTCGCTTTTTGTTGAGTTGAGGTTCACTAGCAACAATTTAGCTTACTTATATATTATCACTCTGATAAGTTTAGGTTATGAACCTTTATAAAGATTGTCATATACATTGATTAAAAGCACTTACAAATTACTACAAAAGTAGTTTTTTTCTTAGTTATCTTGTATTATGCCTATTTATTTTTGCCATGTAAGTTAAACACTTTTAAATAACATTTTTTCCTATTGATGTCAACAATAAAGTTATAAATATAGTATTTAATCTAGCTACATCAGTTAGGAAAGAAGATAAGTATCCAGTTTGTTGAATTTTGTTGAATGTTGAATCTATATCTAACGAAATAATTAAAATAATCTAAAGGTGTGATTTGATTTACTGTAAAGGTTGGTATTCTATCAGATGTAAATAGCTAGACACTATAAGATATGGAAGTTAGCGCTCGTAATTTCTTAAAAACCACTGTTAAAAAAGTTGTTCCTGGTACAGTTAACACAGAAGTAACTTTAGAACTAGCTCCAGGGGTAGAGATAGTTTCGATTATCACAAAATCATCAGCAGACAAGTTACAACTTGCTGAGGGTAAGCAAGCTTACGCTTTAATTAAATCTTCAGATGTGATAGTTGCTGTAGATTAAACAAAATAAGTAAACTACCTTCATTTAATAAATAGGGACGTTATCTGAAAATGTCTCTATTTATTAAGGATTAATAATTGTCATTTGCTGTATAATAGAAAAGCAAATTAAAAATCAATTTTCAAGCAGACGCACATAGATAGAACGAGCTAGTGCTTTATCTATTTCTAATAAGATAGTACCTACTGTGATAATTAAAGTAGGAAAATCTTGTTTTACAGAAATCATTACTCCTGTTGTTAAACCGAGCAAATTAAGTTTTTTGATAATATTTTTATCTTGAACATTGCAGAACTTGACTAGAGCGCGATCGCCAACTTT
Source organism: Leptolyngbyaceae cyanobacterium (assembly GCA_036704005.1). Classification (GTDB taxonomy): domain Bacteria; phylum Cyanobacteriota; class Cyanobacteriia; order Cyanobacteriales; family Nostocaceae; genus Trichormus. Next base: position 15,122 of record DATNQO010000020.1, read on the forward strand.
CAGCAAATCTAAAGAACTGTCAGTTACAGTAAAATAAGAATACATTGGTATTGTCAAATTCCCAATCAAAAATATAAAAAATCAGGATGAACAACATCCTTCATCCTGATATAAACTTTACTTTTCAAAAGCTGTGAATAGTAGCGACTACAGCAATTGATTAAGCGAGGTAAGGTTCTTGGTGAGTCTTAATTGTGCAGTTGGAGCGGGGGTAGGTAACGCAAAGTAGAGCGAAGCCTTTAGCAATCTGTTCATCATCCAAAAAGATTTGCTCAGATTGGTCAATTTCACCTTCTACAATTTTGCCTACACAGCTAGAGCAAGAACCAGAATGGCAAGAAAAAGGTAACTCAATACCATGTTCTTCTGCACCGTCTACAATTGTGGTATCTTCATCAATTTCAATTGTAGTGTCGAGGTTTTCTTTCTTGTTAATCAATCTAACTTGATAAGTAGCCATTATCCGATTCTCCTCAATTTATAGGATGCGATTGATTTCTCGAAGTTACTCCCTGAAATATTCGAGAAGCGATGCAAAAGTGGATATTGCAATTGATGGGAAGCAAGTATCCATTTTGTTTACAGGAAGACTTTGTATCATCTCTGGTTGAACACCGATATTATCTGTGGCGTTGGTAATTGGTAATTGGTAATTGGTAATAGTAAAAGCAATTACCCATTAGCTATTACCCATTACCACCTGAAGCATATCGTAAGTAATTAACCAGACTTGATATTATTTAGCTGCAAGGTACACCTTCGGGAGAACAGTCACCTGCTTTGAAAGACTTTCCACAACCGCAAGTGCTGGTTGCATTGGGGTTAGAGAACTTAAAGCCACTTTCTACAACCCCTTCTACAAAATCGATGACAATTCCTTCCAACAAAGGAGCGCTTTTCGCATCGACGTAAACCAATACACTACCTTGTTGAATTACTAAATCATCTGGTTGCGGCTGGCTGGTGACATCCATTGTGTACTCATAGCCACTGCAACCACCATCTTTGACAGATACGCGAATACCTTTAGTAGTTTCTTCGCCATCTTTAGCCGAACCTCTAAGGAAGGCTCGTAGACGAAATTCAGCCTTTTCTGTTAAAGTAACGGTCATCAAAGCTCCTGATTAGTAGCGAATAGTTGTTGTGTTTTCAGGTGTGGTTTTTGTAGTGATGAGCAAAGCCATGTCTCCTGACACGCTACCTTGCATCTACACAATCAGTAGTTTGATTGGTTGGGCGAATACAAGTAATATCAATTCAAAATGTTTAATTACGAATTACGAATTGATATGAGCCATCACCTGCTAGGTTGTATTTGTATTAGCTATGTGTGCAATTGCTGCTGGTTTCTAACGAATTGGATTGTCCATATCTCCAAGGTGCATTATTACCGCATACTGGACAAGCGCGATCGCGGTATGATTTACGCTTGGCAAACTCCATCCGATTCAAATCTATGGTAAGTAATTGCGACAATAGCGGCTGACTAAAACCAGTTATGAGCTTAATTGCTTCCAACGCCGTCAGACAAGCTAAGGTTCCAGAGACAGCGCCGAGAACAGAAAAGCCGCGTCTATCCCACTCTGGTTTTTCCGGGAATATACAAGACAAACAAGGAGTCACACCAGGAATAATCGTTGTCAGGTAAGCCTCCATCCCATCCATCGCCGCTTCCACCATTGGCTTCCGCCAGCGCACACAAGCTGCATTGAGTAAATCACGCTCAGTAAAATTGTGAGCGCAATCTAGCGCCATATCCGCAGATTGTACCAATGAATCTACATTTTCCGGGGTCACATAGTCATGAATTGTTTCTATCTGGATATCAGGATTGATAGCTTGTAGGGTTTCTTTCGCCTTGAATACCCTGGGCTTACCTACCCAATCATCAGTCATCAAAATCTGACGATTCATATCATCCAGACGCAAATCACCGCCCCGGACGAGGATTAGTCGCCCAACGCCCGCTACTGCTAGGTAAAGCGCCGCCGTACCGCCTAATCCCCCCACACCTGTCACCAAAACCGTCGCTGACTTCAGACGTTTTTGTGCTGCTTCGCCAAAATTAGGGAGCATCATTTGGCGGCTATAACGTTCTAACTCGGTAGGCGTTAGGTTGATCACTTTATACCTCCTAATCAGACGAGAGTTCTGTTAGCGTGATTACATTTTTTGGCTTATCCTTAAACACCTTGAACAGCTTTTGTTCTTGCGGTGATGACTCTAGAAATACTTGATAAGCTGATTGCAAAGCTAATGAATATTGGTTTAACTTTTCTTCTGCGCTTAATTCTGGATGATTAGTATCAATCTCGCTGATAAGTTGCGAGAACTTTTTCAAAATATGCAAACGATTAACATTGACAATTTTGACATCGTAATCTAGCTCAAAGAATTTAAAATATTCTTCTGCATCTACGAGCTTCTTAAATTCTTCTAAACTCTTAGTCATTTTCCATTCTCCAATTGCTTTAACTCTTGTTTGAGTTCATCTAGCTGACGATAAATCTCATAAGTTGCCGCCGCAACTTCCATTATTTGGTTGTAGTTTGTGGGTAAGCCTTCTGCTAAGTCGTGCAAATCCATTTTCATTTGCCCGGCTTTGCTGTTGAGGCGTTTGATTTTGGTTTTGATTTCCTCTATGGTTGTTTGTTCTATTTGCATGGTGTGGAATGGTTTATAAATGCCTCACGCATTCGCCGCTAGGCGTTCCCGAAGGGTAGGCGCAAAGGTGCAAAGAAGGAAAGAAGAAACTCTCCGTGTTCCTCTGCGAAAACCTCTGCGTCCCTCTGCGTTTAAAAACTCCTCTTACAACTTACTCACTTCTCGATACTTTTTAGCTAAATCGAGTCCTTTTTCAACAAACTTCTCTCCTTCTTCGGCTAGTTTCTCTAAGGAGTCGAAGCCAAAACGGTGAGCATCTCTCAAGGTTTTGACTGTGAGTAAAAGACGACCAGAGAAGACTAGCGCCCAACCGAAACCTTCATGGCTTAAGTCGATAACAACTTGAGAAATTAAGCCTGTTTCTTGTTCAATTCTGGCAGCTACAGCACGAAAAAATGACATAATTCGCGCTTTAGTTACGGGATCAACTTCGCCTTCAATAGAAATTTCTCGTTTCTTTTGTTTGGAAACTACAAACGCTTTGAGGAGTAAATCATCAGACCAGCTACGATACACTCCGTAAGCATCTTGTCCGCGAATTTGTAGGACTAATGTTTTCAGGAATGGAGAGGTAGAAACAACACTAGCAGCAGTGCCATTTAAATTATTTTCGGTTGTCATACTGTTGCTTCGTCTTCAATTTCATCAGCAAAATTTCTGGTTTTTGGTTGCAATGCTTTCCGCAACCAAGGTGGAGGATTACCTTTGAGAGTTTCCACTAATTTATTCAGGAGTTCGCTGATTTTTTCTTCTTCGGAACGCGCCTTTACAGGAGTGACACCTTTTTTAATCAATTTAGCAGCAGCAGTCCCACCAATAGCAACTACATAAACAATCGCACAATCAGCTAGTGCTGCAAGTTTTGGTGCGACTTTATCCTCGTTACCATCTTCTTTGAGGTCGCCTTCAAAGTTCAATGTTTCTAAGAATTGATATCCTTCTGCGTTAATTTCGTAGACATCAATTTCTTTTGCAGAACCGAAGTGCGAATTAATATGAACTCGGTCACTGGTTGTAAAGGCTATTTTCATTCTGATTACTCCTTGGGGATTGGTAATTGGTAATTGGTAATTGGTAATTGGTGATTGGCTATTACCCATTACCTATTACCCATTACCACTTACAAAATTCTCGTGAAAGTTCTTAACTCTCGCTTCTTCTGCATCTATAAATAAGTTACCGATGCCAAATAAGACTTCCATTGAGCCGCGATAGCCGACTTTGGTGAAATGACCATTACCTAAACGGTCATAAATGGGGATACCGAGACGATAGTGGGGGATGGAAAGACGTTTGGCGATCGCAGCTACGTTAGAATTACCAATGAGCAGGTCTGATCCCACAGCCAGTTCTTCAAAGTCTTCTAAATCCCCAATAGTAACGCTCTTGATAGGTAGTTGTTCTAATAGGGGTGAGCGTGTGGTAGTAACGGCTGCGTGAATTTGTGTCCCCATCGATTGCAAGAATCTTACCATCGACCACAGCAAGTCCGGTTCTAACGCTAAGGATATGCGTTTTGCACCAAAGTAAAAGTGTGTGTCTAACATCGCGTCTTGCAGTTGGCGACGTTGACGGCAATACTTTTCTGGTACGGGGTTACTGCTGAGAATTGCTAAGGCTTGGATAAATTCGTCTACAGGTTCTAAGCCACTCAGTTCGGTAAAGACTTCGTAGGGAATATTGAATCTATCTTCCAAAATCCTCGCCGCACCGCGCATACTCTCACCCAAGGCGATAGTAAAAGCAGAACAACCAACTTCTTGGAGTTGTTTTACCGTTGTCCCACTGGCTGTTATCGCCGTATATTCGTCTTCTAGGTGTCCATCCAAAGAAGCACCAATATCAGGTACGAATATCGGTACAAGTCCGAAAGAAGTGACAATCTCTTTGATTTCTTGCAAATCTCCAGGTGTGAAAGCGGAACCAGCCAAAATTGTCACTTGTTCGCTTCTGGTTGTACCGGGTTGGGGAATTTCCTTGACGATGCTTTCCACAGCCGCCGCAAATCCATCTTGCAACGCGCCTTTAAAATCTGGTGTAGGCGCGAATACAATTGGGAGGTGGGATATTTCGGGATGGCGATCGCGGATTTCCTTCAAGAATTTTTCAATATCATCGCCTCTGGTTTCAGTTAGTCCAGTGCTACACAACCCGATAATTTCCGGGCTGGACTTCTCCACCAAAGTTAAAATCGCCTGTTCGATATTATCCTCACCACCCAAAATGGTAGTTACCTCCGTCATCGCCGTAGTCGCCAGGGGAATGGCTTCCCGAAAATGACGGACTAACACCACCTTGGCGAAGGCTGTACAACCTTGGGAACCGTGGAATAGAGGAATCATCCCCTTCAATCCCAAGAAGGCGAGAGAAGCGCCTAAAGCTTGACTCTGCTTGAGAGGATTGACTGCAACTGATTTATTGGGGAGCGTAACGATCGCCATCAAATTAACTCCTCGATAGATGCCAAAATATGATGTTGATTGTTTGTATATTCGTGAGCCAATGTCCCCATATCTTCATCCCAAGGCGCAGGCTTACGGATTTGTTCCCAAATTGGACTGTATAGAGCCTCGTACAATTCCCGTGCCATCTCAATCATGCCCATATAACCAGCGTAGGGATGATGGCGTTCTTGGTTGATATCAAGGAAAGGAATCCGAGCTTTTAGGGCGGTGTATTGGTTACGACCACCAGCAATTAACATATCAGCTTGCGTATCTTTTACCAGTTGTAAGAGTTCCTTGGCGTTGCCTTTTTCTAGCATGATGCCATCAGTACCCAACAACCGTTTAATCTTAGCTTTATCTTCTTCTGTACTCTTTCTAGTGCTGGTAGCCACTACCTCTATACCCAAATCCTTCGCCGCCGAGATAATTGACCAACTCTTTACACCACCTGTATAGAGTACAACTCGCTTACCCTTGAGACGAGCGCGATAGGGAGCTAGCGCCAAATCCAAAGCTGCTGTTTCTTCTGCAATTAGCTTTTCTGTACGCTCTTGCAAATCAGGGTCGCCCAATTTAGCGGCAATATTCCGCAGACACCGATTCATATCATCGATGCCATAGAAAGATTCTTCAATGTAAGGGATGCCGTATTGTTCCTCCATTTTTCTCGCCATATTGAGCAGCGCCCGTGAACAGATCATCACATTCAGCTTGGCGCGGTGTGCATAGCGGATTTCCTCAAATCGAGCATCGCCTGTAATTTTCGACAGGACGCGAATACCCAATTTTTCGAGTAACGGCAGGACTCCCCACATTTCCCCGGCGATGTTATATTCGCCGATTAAGTTTATATCATAGGGTGTAGTGTACTCCGGTTCTGCTGTTCCCACAACATAATCTAATAAAGATTCACCACCAAAGCGGTTGCCTAAGTTCTTACTGCCAATGAACCCAGGAGCAATTACAGGGACAACAGGAATACCAATTTTCTCCGCCGCAGTTTTGCAGACAGCTTCCATATCATCGCCAATCAAAGCCGTCACACAAGTAGCGTAGACAAAGACCGCCGATGGTTTGTAGCGTTTATTGATTTCGAGAATTGCCTTGTAGAGTTTCTTTTCACCGCCGAAAATCACATCATTTTCTGACATATCGGTAGTGAAGCCCATTTTGTAAAGCTGGGGGCCGGAAGAGAGACTACCGCGACTACCCCAGGAATTGCCAGCGCAGGCGATCGGCCCATGCACCAAATGAGCAGCATCGGCGATGGGTACAAGCGCAATCATCGCCCCATCAAAAGCACAGCCCCCTTGAGCCGCCCCTGGTTGGGCTTGTTGTGTACAAGACTTGTTTTTCTTCTCGCCTTGTTTGTGCTGGTTATGTTCACATCCTGATTCATTCAGTAGCTCGTTGATTTTGCCTTGGGTGTTCTTCATCTCTCTTCTCGCAGGCGATCGCTATTGTTGATTGTCAGTTATCAGTCATCAGCAAACAGTGATAAAGTATCAACCAATTCACCGATGACCGTTCTTAATAAACTTCTTGCAAAAATCTTCTTTAAACCAGATACACATCCAAATCGTAAATAAAAAATTTGTAATTTTCCTTACGATTTGCTATGATTAATTATTATGTATCAATGGTTTCATTTTTCTAAAAATAAACTCGACTTTTGCAAGAAATACGGCTAATTAGGAAACACAAAAAGTAAGAGAAAACTTTTCCCTAGCTCCCAATCTCTAGCCTCTAGCAAATGTACTTTGTCACATCCACTCCACATTCATCAGCCAAATAAGACAAAGCGCGGAAACGCAATCCCACAAACTCGTCATAGAGAGGATTGAATTTACACAAAGCTGGAATGTGGATAGTTCGTCCAAATAAATTAATGTCTCGCTCAAAAGGGCAACAACAAGGAATTACTTGACAGACAAGATGAGCGAAACGAACATTTTTAACCGGAAAATCATCAATCCAACCACGCAAAGGACGAAGCACAACATCAAATGGGCTAGGCTTCTTATAGTTTGGTGGATGTAAATTAGGATGATGGTGATGAATTTGAGTTGATGGCATACTTAAGGAATTTCAAGTGAATAGAGTATTAGATATTGGGTACTGGGGATTGGGTATAAATCCCAGTCCCCAGTCCCTAAGTTCTACCTGTCAATGGCAAGCTGTAAGCAATTTCTAGCGAATCAAGTCGAAGGAGATATCGGTCTTACCAGTGATGTTGGTATTGCGATCCATTTCATCCAGAAGAGTGTTAACAACCCAGTTGAGGATGTTTAGACCACCTTGGTAGCCGAGGGTAGAGTAGCGGTGTAAGTGGTGGCGATCGAAGATAGGATAACCAATGCGTACCATTGGGATCTTAGTATCGCGCCACAGGTACTTACCGTAGGAGTTACCGATGAAGAAGTCTACAGGCTCGGTGAACAACAAGCTACGGAAGTGCCACAAGTCTTTTTGAATCCAAACTTTAGCTTCCTTACCGAAGGGGCTAGCAGCGAGGATAGCTTCCATTTCTTTCTTGAAAGCTTCATCGCCATTGTTGCAGAGAATGTGTACAGGTTCAGCACCCATCTCTAACAAGAAGCTGGTGATGGAGATAATCAAGTCAGGATCGCCGTAGATAGCGAACTTCTTACCATGAATCCAAGCGTAGGAGTCAGTGATAGCATCAACCAAACGACCGCGTTCAATTTCCAACTCTTCAGGAATCGCTTTACCAGTCAGTTCAGAGATAGCAGTCAAGAACTCGTCAGTACCCTTAACACCGAAGGGACGCAATACTTTTGTTTCTTGTTTCCACTTGGTTTCGATGTATTCGCGGGTCTTGGGTGTGGTGTAAGCTTGAAGAGCAACAGTAGCCTTAGCGTTGATAGAATCAGCAGCATCTTCCAGCTTGGTTCCACCTGGGTACATTTCGTACTCACCAGTGTTTGGTGAATCGAAGTAGTCGCTGCTATCAGACAGGATGGTGTAGTCAACACCCATTGCACCCAGCATCCGCTTAACTTCGCGGTTGTTACCTACATAGGTATCAAAACCAGGGATGATGTTGATCTTGCCATTGCTGGTAGCTTTCTTCTTACCTTCTGTCAAGTTAGACAGAATACCCTTCATCATGTTGTCATAACCAGTGGTATGAGAACCAACGAAACTGGGGGTATGAGCGAAGGGAACGGGGAAGTCTTGAGGAATAGAACCAGCATTCTTAGAGTTGGTGATGAACGCGCCTAAGTCGTCACCAATTACCTCAGCCATACAGGTGGTGCAAACAGCAATCATCTTGGGCTTGTACAATTGGTACGCAACCTGCATACCTTCAACCATGTTGTTCAAGCCACCGAATACTGCTGCGTCTTCTGTCATGGAAGAAGATACTGCGGAGCAAGGCTCTTTGTAGTGACGGCTGAGGTGTGTACGGAAATAAGCTACACAACCTTGAGAACCTTGTACGAAAGGTAGAGTACCTTCAAAACCCAGAGCAGCGAACATAGCGCCTACTGGTTGACAACCTTTAGCGGGGTTAACGGTTAGAGCTTCACGAGCGAAGTTCTTTTCGCGGTAGTCCCAAGATTTTGTCCATTCAGACACTCTTTCAACTTCTTCAGGAGGGTGAGCGCCTTCAAAGTTCTTTCTCTTGTTTTCAAATAGCTCGGTGTATTCTGGCTGTTTGAATAGATCAACGTGGTCTACAATTCTTTCTGGATTCTGAGGCATTTTAGTATCTCTCTACGCTTGCTGGTTGGTTTGTAAGTGATGAGTGAGGATAGCCTGGGGGGTTAACTCCTTCCTCAAGGTAGTAACGAGAGATGAATCATGAATATTGAATAAAAATCTTCATCCAGCATTCAGCATTCACCATTCTCCCCTGGGTTCCTGGGGCTATAACCCCAGGCTATCCCTCTATTTGTGGGAATTAGGCAGCAGCCTTAGCTTTTGTAGCGGCTTTCTTCCAAGGAGCGCCGATTAAGTCCCAAGTGGGGCTGTTGAGGGCTAAATCCATGTCACGGGCGAAGATTGCGAATCCGTCGTAACCGTGATAAGGGCCGGAGTAATCCTTTTTGTGGTTTAATAGCTTTACGCGGCTTAATGTTTATATTGAGCATTGTGAGTCATAAACATTGTTTGCCGAGAACAAATTAATTTTTAGGCTAAATATAGGCTAATACCACAGCGATGGAAAATCAGGGTAAGGACAAATATCAACAAGCCTTTGCAGACTTAGAGCCACTTTCATCTACCGACGGCAGTTTTATCGGCTCAAGTCTGCAAGCACAGCAGCAAAGAGAACACATGAGAACAAAAGTCCTAGAAGAGTTAGAAAAGGTAAATCTGCGTTTGAAGTCTGCAAAGACCAAAGTATCAATCCGGGAATCAAACGGAAGTCTGCAATTGAGAGCAACGTTACCAATTAAACCCGGAGATAAAGACACAAAGGGAACTGGGAGAAAGCAATACAATCTTAGTTTGAATATCCCTGCAAACTTAGATGGGTTGAAAACGGCAGAGGAAGAAGCTTACGAATTAGGTAAGTTAATTGCTCGTAAAACCTTTGAATGGAATGATAAATATTTAGGTAAAGAAGCGACGAAAAAAGATGTAACAACCATAGGTGAGTTACTAGAAAAATTCGAGGAAGAATATTTTAAAACCCATAAACGCACCACAAAAAGCGAACATACATTTTTCTATTATTTTTCCCGCACTCAACGATACACAAATCCCCAAGATTTAGCAACTGCGGAAAATCTCATCAATTCAATTGAGCAAATTGATAAAGAATGGGCTAGATATAATGCAGCCAGAGCTATATCTTCCTTTTGTCAGACATTCAATATAGAAATTGACTTATCTAAATATGCGAAAATGCCCGATCGCAATTCGCGCAACATTCCCACAGACGCAGAAATCCTATCAGGAATTAGCAAATTTGAAGAATATTTAACTACTAGAGGCAATCAAGTTAACCAAGATGTCAAAGATAGCTGGCAACTGTGGCGCTGGACGTATGGAATGTTAGCCGTATTTGGCTTACGTCCTAGAGAAATTTTTATTAACCCTGATATTGATTGGTGGTTAAGCAAAGAAAATTTAGACTTAACATGGAAAGTGCATAAAGATTGTAAGACGGGGGAAAGGCAAGCATTACCGTTACATAAAGAGTGGATTGATGAGTTTGATTTAAGGAACCCGAAATATTTAAAAATGCTGGCAACAGCAATTAGTAAAAAAGATAATAATAATCATGCGGAAATAACAGCATTAACACAACGGATAAGTTGGTGGTTTCGCAAAATCGGCTTAGATTTTAAACCTTACGATTTACGTCACGCCTGGGCAATTCGCGCCCATATTTTAGGCATACCAATCAAAGCGGCGGCGGATAATTTAGGTCATAGTGTACAAGTTCACACTCAAACCTATCAACGTTGGTTCTCGTTAGATATGCGGAAGTTGGCGATTAATCAGGCGTTGACTAAGCGGAATGAGATTGAGTTGATTAAAGAGGAAAATGCTAGGTTGAGAATGGAGAATGAAAACTTAAAGCTGGAGATTGAGAAGTTAAAGATGGAAAAAATTTATAAACAAAGTTGAAGTTTGCTTACAAATTGGTTACATACTACGTAAAAATATATTTATGTAGTATAATAGCAAATGCAGTCATGTATGAGTAAAAAATAATGCAAATAGCAAATGTATACAGTTTTTATAAAGAGGAACTTTGGGTTGAGGTTAAATTTAAGGATGGAAATACTAGAAATATTATATGCCGTCGTTTCGGAGTATACAATCTAGATTCTCAACCTTCAAATACAAGGGAAGCAGTTTGTTACGTCAGTAGAACTGAATTAACCCAAGAAGAGTTTACAGAAATAGATAAGTTTCGTGTGCCAGACTTAGGTTATTGGAAGGTTGCTGAGTTATCGAAGGCTCAACCTCCAGAACCTACAGGCTTTTTCTTAGGGTTAATACAAGATAAGTCCCATTAGCAGTAAGGGTGCGTTACTATGCTCGTACCCTTACTTGGTAAGCAGGATGCGTCAGATAGGATATACTATATTTATCATTATAATAAATCAACGCTGATGCAATTTACTAACTATTTATTTGTTATCATCACGCTGTGGTTATCTCTTAAATAAAATGGATAGTGAACAACTAAAAGCCGAAATTGATTATTTATTCAAATCTAATTTAGAACATTATGATGAAGATGGTTTTAACATAAGAGAAAAACCCCACCCTGAACTATTAATAAAATATAATATAGATGCTTCATATCTGATTACAACACTTGATTGGGAAGGCTCATCAATCCATCCATCATCACGTATATGTACTGATAACGAAGAAAAAATTCATCAGTTGATGCAGAGTTCATCATTACCACAATGGTTATTTAGCTTAGGACTACAGATGTATGCAGAAAGTTTAATTGCATATAATGAAAAGAAAAATAGAAAAGGCTTACTTCGCTATTATCCTCCAATTATATTTACATTTTGGAGTGGTTTTGAGTCATTTATTCGGTATTCATCAGAATTAATGCTTTTAACCGCTTATAATATACCAAGCGAGGTTGAAATTTACTTGCGTGAAAAAGAACGTTATCAGCCAGTTCTTGATAGATATATGTGTTTGTTGAAATATGGATTTACATATACTCTTGAGAAAGGTTCACGGCATTTTCAGGCACTTAAAGGCGCTCAAGAGCGAAGAGATTATTATACTCATGTCAAATTTGATAAAGAGCTACGCTCGATTTCATCAACTCAAGTTTTGGATTACATGGAAGCGATATTATTAGCTATAATTTTTCCATCATCCCAAATTAAAAAAACTATTTTGCGAGGAATATATAATTTCCATTCTATTCTAGTTGGATTGAGGCAACTAACTAAAGAGTTTATTGAGCAACCAACAGATTTCATGGGTGTCCCAATAATTAATGATAGCTATATATTTTATTGCCCATTTAGTAACGTTGACACTGAAAGATTTCCAAATTTGAGAGAGCAGCGAGAAAAAGACAAAAACAATTCATAGCAAGTAGGGTGCGTCAGCTTGGGTAGAATATTTCATCACGAAAATGAATTTATGCTGACGCACCCTACAATATCTCGGTTATTCGCTGCCAATATTGTCAGGTATATTTGGTATTTGAATACTTCCCCAATCTTCTGGATAAATTCCTTGTTTAACAAAACGGTGAAAACTTGAATATTGCCACTCTTTGGGAGATTGGCATAAACCATGTTTGACAGGATTATAATGGATATAATCGCAATGATTGGCAAAATCTTTTTCATCTCTAATTAAATGTTCCCAATATCGCCTTTGCCATAAATTACGTTCTTGGCGTTTTTGGCGAGATTCACTCATCTCGGCTGTTATGTTTAACTGTTCTGCACAACTTTGGGTAACAAAACTTTTAATTAACCGCCAACGGATGGCATAATTACTATCATTTTCCGGTAAAGTCCAGATACAATGAATATGTTCTGGCAAAAGAGCGATCGCCTCAATAGAGAAAGGATAAAGTTGCTGAACTCGTCGCATAGATTTGCGTAAATTTTCTCGCCCTATATCGCTACATAGCCAGGGGATTCGTTGGTAAGTTACTTGTGTAAAAAAGAATGTACCTCCAGATGCGATCGCTCGGCGATAATTGGACATAGTTCAGTGTAGTAATTCAGTATTATTTAATTTTAAGCGCAAAAATTTTGACTGCAACGGATACAAGCTATGACTACAATATTATGTGGTGCGTCAGCTTGGGTGTACTATTCCATCATGAACATCAGTTAACGCTGACGCACCCTACAGAATATTACTCATGCAATGATATAATTCAATAAATTTATTTCTATCTTGAAGGATGTTAGCAACTAAATGCTAGAAAAAGTTGTACTTCATAATTTTAAAAGCCATAAGAATACAGAACTTAATTTTGATGGCTCTCGATTACATGGACTTGTAGGAAAAAATAGTTCTGGTAAGACCTCGATTCTTCAAGCATTGCACAATCTCAGTAGGCTTGCTAATTTTGATTCCTCATTTTCTAAAATATTTCAATATGATAAATCACCTCAATTCATTACAACCAGTGGACAACAAAATATGTCTGTTACTGCTAGCGGTTTTTGGGGCTTTAAAAATCGGCAATATTGGCAAGCTTCCTATAGTTGGAGGCAAGAAAACAATAATTATTGGCATCCGACAGCATCATGGAAAATGGATGAAAAGGAATATTTTTCAGAAGGATGGTCAAATTCTTTAAGTGATTCTCCAGATGCAGTTCGTAAATCTTTAAGGCATACTGTTTATTTAAAGTTAGTAGCAAGCAATCTTGCTAAAGCTGCTTATAGTGATGAAGAGACACCAAGAGTAGAGTTTGATGGTTCGTTATTAGCACCCACTTTAGATTTTTTACGTGATGAAGCTTCGGACAAATTTGAGTTAATAGAAGATAAATTGAGGAGAATTGTACCAAATGTACATAAAATTGGGATAAAAAGAGCAAAAGTTCCCGTAGTTCGTAAACGTTTAATAGAAGTCAATGGTAAATCTATCTCTTATGAAGAAACTCAGGAAATGACAGGGCAAGAAGTTGTATTAGACATGAATACAGGTGAGCGTATTCCAGCGCACGCAATTAGTGAAGGTACAATATTAACTTTGGGATTGTTAACTGTGTTAATGAACCCTAATCAACCTAATTTAGTTTTATTAGATGATGTGGAACAGGGACTTCACCCCAATGCTCAACGTGAATTGATGACTGTGTTTAAGGAAATTATTGCAGATAACCCGAATCTACAAATTATTTTTTCAACTCACTCACCATATATTATTGATGAACTTGTTCCTTCTCAAGTACACGTATTAAATAACAGTAATTCAGGCTTCACAATTACTAAACGTTTGGATGAACATCCTGATGTAGAATGGGCAAAACAAACTTTAACAACTGGGGAGTTTTGGGATGCTGAGGGTGAAGAATGGGTGGTGGAAGGAGAAGTGAGTGATTGAGTTCATTGTGATAGTTGAAAGTGGTGCAGATTTTAGAACGGCTACTAAATTAGCAGAGCGTGTTTTAATAGAAAAAATTGATTGGTTAGAGGAAGATAATATTCAATATCTTTTTAAGTGGTGTGGCTTACAAGAAGGAACAGAATACTCCTGTTGGAAAGATATCGGGAAAATTTTAGATTCATTGGAATCAGCAGGGGTAAAATTACCAAGATACCGAGGTCACTATAGTAAAGGTGTACCTTTAAAAGCTGATGGTGCAGCATCTATCAAGGTGCTTAATTTGGTCAGATATTTGCAAAGGACAAGACAGATTAAAGCTGTTTTATTGATACGTGATTTAGACAACCAACCAGAACGTAGAGAAGGGCTTGAACAAGCACGTTCTCAACATATCCAGCTACAGCCAAAAATAGAAATTGTCATTGGTACAGCTAACCCGAAACGTGAAGCATGGGTTTTAAATGGGTTTACTCCTTCTAATGAACAAGAAGAAAAAAATCTCGAAGAAATCAGAACTCAACTGAGTTTTGATCCTTGCATAGAGTCACACAGACTACGGTCTACATCACAGGAAGAAGCTGATCGAATGAGAAATGCAAAAGTAGTAGTTGATAGGCTTACAGGGAATGATATGGAACGTGAACGGCTGTGCTGGGAAGTTACAAGTCTGAATACTCTACGTGAAAGAGGCGTGTATACTGGTTTGCGGGACTATATTTGTGAAGTTGAGCAATACTTGATGTTAATTATAGGATGATGAGGTTGAAGAACAAGCGATCGCCTCAATAGATACCGAAATAAAAAGCATATCCATAGGCGAATTTTATTCAAAAACAACACCACGGTAGATTTCGGCGATCGCCAACTCCTTCCCAACTGAATCTAAAGAAATAGAACCATCCAAACCGTTAAATTCACTCAATAACCAGCCTTGGGTTTGCTTGCTGTAACGTTCAATAAAAGGCTCATCCTGTTCTACTAATAAATATTCCGTAAAGCTTTTAATTGAACGTTACATCCGAAACTTACTTTGTCTGTCGTAATCTGCGGTAGATGGAGATAGAACTTCAACAATCAAAACAGGATTTAAGACTTCATCTGAGCGATTTTCATTAAGTTGTGGTTCGCCATCAAAAATCATCACATCTGGATATACTCCGCGTCGATATTTAGGTATCCACAGCCGCAAATCGCTATTAATTGGTTCAAATTGAGTGTCACGTAGCAGGGATGTAAAATAAGTCAATATGTTCCCGCCTATGCGGCTGTGTTTGAGAGTTCCTCCAAGCATGGGTACTATTTCTCCATCTCGATACTCATTGCGTCCTTCTGCTTTTTCCTCAAGCGCACGATATTCATCCAAAGTGTAGCGATGTTTGATAGTAGAAAGCATAAGTCTTAACTGATCGCATTGGCTCTAGGATAACAATAATATTTTGTCACAGATTTAAGTGAAAGTGAAGATGATGATGTGTTTGAGTTGAATTGCGTTCCCTACTAGCAGCCAAAACTATTTTACTCAAAAACAACACCACAGTAGATTTGTGCGATCGCTAACTTTCAACCTTGGATTCCTTGAGATAAAATTCCTAAAATTTTGTTCATTTCTTTAATATAATAGTTATTTAAATCAACGAATAAATTAGCATCTTCTAGCTTCAAAAATTTCCAAATATCTCCTGTTGTGACCGCTCCATAAATTGTTTTAATTTCATTACCTTCGCGTTCATTAAATATCTGTGCAGCCAACATCGCTGCCATACATTGTCCCAATCCACCTTTAATATTCTCATTTTTAGCTTCAACAATAATTATCACAGGTGCATTAATTGTTAACTGTTCTTTAGAACGACTGATAACAAAATCACAATAACCATTCAGTCCCTTCTCCACATCAACATTAAAATCTGTGCCGGAAAATAAACTTATCTGATAATTAGCATTACGTCTTACCTCTAACAAAATAGGCGTAATAATCATTTCAGAACGAGATTTTTCCGTATTAATTGCCAATGCTAACTCTGTTGTCTCTGCTAGATTAGTTATTAGTGTTTCACTTATCTGTATAGGCTCAATATTGGCAAACAAATCAACTCTCTCATCAATGTTAATATTGAAATCTTTTTTAAATTTAGTTAAGGTAAAATCACTATAAGCCATTGGAATCACCTCATGAGTTAAGTTTGTAAGTTTATATTGAAAATAAGCAGATATCATTCATATTGAACTATTCAAACTAAAATTATAATAACTTTGGTAAAAGAGCGATCGCCTGCTGCTGTTTCGCTCCATCCTTCAGCAATCCTACACTGCAAAAGCAATCAAAACATGATGGAAACATGGTTTCGCTACTTGTTGATATCGACTGCAATCTTCAATTTGCTGGGAGCAGTCATATTTGCATTACCCTTACTCGGTCAACAAAAACTCTCTGGACTACCTCAAAATGCTCATCCTCTATACTTGGGAACCATATCATCTTGGATTTTCTTATTTGGTGTAGCGTACTTGTGGCTAGCTTTTGCAGCCAAGCCAGAGCCGTTGTTCATTGCAATCGCCGCCGCCGCCAAAATTGCGATCGCCATTCTCTTCTTCATATTCTGGACACTAGGCGAACTGGGTTTGACCTTTGTATTGTCTGGGTGCATAGATTTATTTTTTGCGATCGCCTTCATTTACTGGTTGTTGCAGACAAGTCAAAAAACTTAGCCATCCCTAAATAAACAATTTGCTACTATGAAACAAAGTTGGGAATTGCCTACAAACTAGGCGATAACCTCTGGTCAGATTCCATCGCAAGAATAGCATATTTGTAACAACACTATGGCAAAGCGTAAAAAAAGCAATCTCCAGTGGATTAAAGAAACGCTAGACCTAAAACCTGACCATCGTTGGGAATCACCATCAGGTTACAAAATATTTGTCGCTAATCGGGGTGCTGTTCGCTTCAATGTCCCCGAAGATTGGCATTTTGAGCCGCAAGAGAAATCTTTCAAATTCAGCGATAAAAAACCACCTAACGACGATTGCTGTTTGGAGGTATCTTTTAATCAACTCCCCCCCAACGACTGGAGTCTGTTTCCCCTCAAAGCTACCTTAAAGAAAGTCGTAGAAGACGATAGCCGTGATGTGATTGAGAAAGGCGAAATTATTAGCCTCAAGCGCCAAACTGCAAGAATTGTCTGGACAGAAATTAAGTTTATTGACACTCAAGAAGAACCAAGGGAAGCTTTTTCGCGGATTTGCATTGGTTTGGGGTCAAATGTGCAATGCTTGATTACATTCGATTATTGGGCGGATCAAGCAGAGCAATTAACACCTGTTTGGGATGAGGTAATGCGATCGCTTACACTAGGTTTGTACATTCGTGACCCACGCACTGGCTTTGCATTCCCAGACTGAGCTACATCAATAAATCTAAAACACTGCAAAACTATGGCTTACAGTGACTTTACTTTAGAAAAAGCTGCGGCTGTTTTAGGAATCACTACCCAAGAAGCTGATCTGTTTCCCGAACTTGTACCTCTTTCCATACCTGCTTGGTTGAATGAAACTCTCAACAAGCGAACCCAACTATCTTTGATTAGTGAAAAAGCTCGTAGTGAGTTCATTATTGTACCGATTCTATTAGCCTGTCGTGATATCAGTCAAGATAGGTTAGCTATTTTCTCTGGACAAAGACTTGATATTGACCCCGCACAAGGTTTGATCGGAGAATGTGATTTTATTCTGGCATTAGCTCCATCTTTACCACCACTGCGATCGCCAATTATTACTGTTGTAGAAGCTAAGAAAAACGATGTTGAAGCCGGTTTAGGACAATGTATCGCCCAAATGGTAGCAGCAGATTTATTTAATCGTTCATCTAACCAACCAGAAAAACCCGTGTATGGATGCGTAACAACAGGAGAAGTATGGCAATTTCTGCAACTTTCCCAAAAAATCGCTTTTATTGATCAGCAAAGATATTACTTGGATAACGTAGGGGCAATTTTAGCAATTGTACAGACAATCGTTCAGCAATACAATGGTAAATAGTTGCTTGGTGTTTTGGAGGAGTATATCAAAGCGATCTCCTAATTCGTATCATCTCGGTTCGTCTAGCTACAAAGCAGTCCAAATGTACCGTTAATTCTCGGTCAAACCAACTTTTTTCTTGAGTTCGATGTTTACTTGGTGCGTCACTCTATCTCGTCAATTAGTATTATTAAGGCGCAATCATTAAGATTTAGGCAAAGTATCAGGATAAATTAAAAGCGGTAAGATGAGATATCTGATATGGTCAAACATAATCAAGCCCTTCGTTTATCTCACTTCTTAGCACAATGAAGCCAAAAGTTTATATTGAAACCTCTATTCCTAGTTTTTATTACGAGGTACGTACTGAACCTGATATGGTGGCAAGGCGGGAGTGGACACAGGAATGGTGGCATAATGTAAATAATAACTATGAGCTAGTTACTAGCGTTGCAGTGCTGGATGAACTCAATCGAGGTAACTTTCCCAGAAAGAAGGAAGCAATAGAACTGATTAGTGGCTTGTCATTTGTTGCGATTGAAAGTGTAATTGCTGAAATTGTTGAAGTGTATATTCAGCAACATCTCATGCCTAGTGATCCTCTCGGAGATGCACTACATCTTGCGCTGGCTTCGTATCATAAATGTGATTTTCTGTTGACTTGGAATTGTCGCCACTTGGCAAATGCTAATAAATTTGGGCATATCAGGCGACTGAACGTTATGCTGGGTTTATACGTTCCCACGTTAGTCACGCCATTAGAGTTAATTGGAGCGCAAGATGACGAAGAAGGATGAGGCAATTAATCAAATACGTAAAATTCGCCACTTGATATCTCAGGAGAATGGACACAACCCGCAGACTTTGGTGAATTATTACATTGAACTTCAAAAGCAATATCCCCACCTCATACAACATAATCAGCAGACAGAACTTTTACAATCAGCAGCACAGAAAGGCATGGAAGCCTAAACATAGAAATTAAAAGCGATCGCCTAATTCATATCATCTCGCCTACTCTAGCTACAAAGCGCGAACCTAAGCATTGCTGAGGGCGTGAGCCAAGCTATGATTCAATTAGCACCAAACCTTAGCAACCAGCCAGCCATACCTTTATCTGTATTTTTTTTATTTGTGGGTTTCAAATGCACGTTATTACTCGTAAACGGTTGAATGAATTTGCTAAACTTCATCCAGATACGAAAAATGCTCTGGCTCAGTGGTATCAATCGGTAAAAGGAAATGAGTTTGCCTCTTTTGTTGAACTGCGAGAAATGTTTCCATCAGCAGATCAGGTTGGTAAATTGACTGTATTTAACATAGGAGGAAACAAAGTTCGGCTCATTGCGGCAATTCATTACAACCGCCAAAAAATTTATATTCGCGCTGTATTAACGCATTCAGAATACGATGAAGAAAAATGGAAGGAATAATGCAAAGTTTTAACCTTAATAAAACTATCGTTGCTTGGTCATCTATTGCTGAGAATGTTTTTGTTCCGCATACTGAAGAGGAATATGAGCGATTAGTAGAGATGCTAGATTGTCTCATTGATCAAGTTGGTGAAGATGAGAATCATCCGCTTGCTTCTTTAATGGAAGTTATTGGTGTTTTAATTGAAAAATATGAAGATGAACACGTTCCTCAGTTAGGCGAAATTTAGCTTGCTGTAGGTATCGCTTACGATGGTTGCTTGGTGCTTTGGGGGAGCATATCAAAGCGATCGCCTAATTCATATCATCTCGCCTACTCTAGCTACAAAGTGCGAACCTAAGCATTGCCCAGAGCGATCGCTCCCGCTATTATTCAATTAGCAGGAAACCTTAGCAACCAGCCAGCCATACCTTTATCTGTATCTGCTGAAATTGCAGACTTCGCAGCAGTCAACTTAGTAAGTAAGACTCCTAACTATAAAATTCATCTGCTACTTCCGCTAAAGTATTCAAATTTAAAGTATTTAAAACACTAGACTTAATTGGACGCTTTTCATCCCAAAAAATTAGAGATGAATAAAAATCTTTTGCTAGGGAACTCGTCAAAAGCGCAAAGGTTTTCTTGGCGAATTTTTCCTCATCAAAGCTGAGAAAATAAACTGTATCGTCAAAAACACTAGGCTTATCATCTATTTTACCAATCAACCGAAAGTCTAAATTCTTGTAAAGTCCACAAATTGCAATTTTCCAAGGAGCGAAAGTGTACGAACCTACACCAAAAATAGAAAATTTAGGATTATCTTTATAAATTTTGCTTTTTCTTTTTTCTAAAAAACTTCCATACTTTTCTAGATATTGCCATGTTTTAGGAGCGAAATCTTTTATATATTCAGTAGGTTCACCAACGAATTTTTGCGTAACTAAAATGTATCTGTCAGTTGTCTTTGTTTGATTCTGAGCTACGTAAGAGCCTTTTATTAAAGGAAAAATATAAGTTTCTTCTATATCAACAGGTTCTCCCAATCCATTTATAAGGGTATTATCAATTCGGCGAAATTCCATAATATTGGCACAATCATGCTTAACACCTGAACGCCATTTCAATTGTGATTTGCTAATATATAGCTTTTCCAACTTTTCAAAGGTCAATAAATCTTTAACAAGAAGATTATTCCAATAACCAACACGGCAATAATTTGAAGTTTCTAAATTGTCGAATATGTCACAGAAATAGTTATGTGAATTTGAATCAAACTTACAAAAAAATAAACAAGCATCAACATTTACATTAAAATACTTTTTACTATCTATCTTATAAGTTGCAGAATAAGCTAAATTGAGTTTTTGAGAGCGAATATAATCTAATATCTTTCTAGCAACAGAAGTTTTACAAAGCATTGCTAGATAACTATTACGCTTATGTAACAATTGTACAACCTGGATTAACATCCATTCTGATATATCAAAGTTACTTTTACCTGTGATTGCCTCTAAACCATTATGTTTTTGAAAATTGGTTTTTATTGGCAGATTTGCACCATCAATTCTACCTTGTTGTGAGTTAGTTACCCAAGGAAAATTACCAATTACTAAAACACATTTATTATATTCATTTATTAATGATGACCAATCAAATTCAAAGAAATTTCCACATCTACTATCAATTCTGATATCATGTAAAAGTTTTTGTTTTTGCTTAATTATGTCTAAATAACTTGGATTTATTTCAAGCCCGAAAATTTTGTTTGCTGCTGGAAACGAATTTGCAGCAGCCTGGATGAAATTACCTACTCCACAAGTCGGTTCAATTATAATATCTGGATTGACACCTAGTTCACATAACTTTTTACAGACTTTTTCAGCTAATATTAATGGTGTTTGAAAATCTCCGTATTCTAATTTAGCTCTTTCAGCATTACGAATCATGGATTAGCTCTATAAACAGTAATTATGCCATCTTCTTGACCAGAGCGTTCTATTACTCTTCCATATTGCAGCCGCCATTGTAAAGCATTAGAAATAGTCAAAAATCCCTGCCTGGGTGGATTAGTAAGTATTTCGTCTGCAATGTTACCCGCTTCTATCTCATCAACAGGTAAATTACGATCGCTCATAAATGCAATTACATCATCTTTATTACCTTCGTTCGCTAAAATATTGCGAATGCCGCGAGTCATTTGAAAATCGGCGGTTCTTTCTGCACTTACGTAAATCGTATGCAGAATATTTAGCGTTGCTGTGCGGTTGGTACTGTTGTCCATCTTATCGTAAACGAAAATCAGCAATGAGTACCCAAGTCCAAAAATCTTTTGCCGTGCAGATTTGAAGGGACATGATGATTGTGGTTGTCTAATGCTTGTTACTTTAACATCTACAAGTAATCCCGGAAAGTCAATACCACTTGCAGAGTTACCCTCAATAAACTCGTAACGCCCTTTGAGATAAAGCCTAAACTTTTGCTCCAGATAAGTTCCTACGGCTTTCCCATCAGTCACACCATACAGTAATGGTTCTGGGTGTATGGATTCGGTAGCTGAAAATATTGCCGCTTCTGAGCAGAGAGCTTCTATAGTCAAGATTGTCATTGGTGTAGCAGAAGTTAGTGCCAAAATGAAAATTATAAATTGGGAAACCGATCACATCTCCATTATTTTCTTAAATGAGCATAATCGCCCCAAGTTAATCTAAAAAGTCTCAGTTAAAATAGTCTTTCACTTTACAATTTTAATATCATCAAAACCTAACAAAACCCAAAAACCAGACCTTACAGGAGTTATATTATCTAAAACAGCAAAAATACATTGTTCCCACATAACCCTACAACCTGCATTTAGGCTAAAAATAGACTCATTTTTCTCCCACCACTAAAAAACCTTATCTTCCCTGACCTCTGCACCCCATCGCTAGGTTCGGAGTAATCCCAAGAGTGCATTTGACGGAAGGGAAGACCCATCTTTTGGAAGACGTACTTCTCTTTAATACCAGAAGCGATTAGATCAGGCTTCTTAGCTTTTACGAACTCCTCGAACTCGTAAGCGGTAACGTCATCGTAAATGATGGTAGCGTTATCGATGTAGTGGGTAGTACGTTTGTAGTCGTCGTTGTGAGCGAACTCGTAACCTGTACCGATAACCTTGATACCCAAGTCTTCAAAAGCGGGAACAACGTGACGAGGACGTAGACCACCTACGTACAGCATTACGGTGTTACCTTCCAAGCGGGGGCGGTACTTCTCAACCACAGCATTCATGATTGGAGTGTACTTAGCAATTACCTTCTCGGCGTTTTCTTGAATCTTGGAATCAAACTTAGCTGCGATTTCACGTAAAGAAGCAGCAATCTTGGTGGGGCCGAAGAAATTGAACTCCATCCAGGGCATACCATATTGTTCTTCCAAGCTACGGCAGATGTAGTTCATAGAACGGTAGCAGTGGATGAGGACTAACTTAGCAGCAGGCCCTTGGATCAACTCATTCAGAGTACCATCACCAGACCATTGAGCTACTACACGTAAACCCATTTCTTCCAACAACATCCGGCTTGCCCAAGCGTCACCACCGATGTTGTAGTCACCGATTAAAGCTACGTCGTATGGGCTTGGCTCGAAGTCAATTTTGTTTTCCTTCTTAGCCTTGTCAAATTGAGGGAAGATCCAGTCACGGATAGCATCGTTAGCGATGTGGTGTCCTAAAGACTGAGATACACCACGGAAACCTTCGCAACGTAGGGGTACTACTGGCTTACCAATTTGCTTAGAAGTTTTCTTAGCAACAGCTTCGATGTCATCCCCAATTAGACCGATAGGACATTCAGATTGAATGGAAACACCACGGTTTAGTGGGAATAGAACTTCGAGTTCTTCGATGAGTTTAGTTAGTTTTTTGTCACCACCGAACACGATGTCGCGTTCTTGGAAGTCTGAGGTGAAGTGCATAGTACCAAAGGAGTTGATACCAGTTACACCAACGTAGTAGTTACGACGACCAGACCATGACCAGTAACCGCAACCTACAGGCCCGTGACTGATGTGGATCATGTCCTTAATAGGCCCCCAAACCACACCCTTGGAACCTGCATAAGCACAACCACGAGCGGTCATTACACCAGGAACGGATTTGATGTTAGACTTAACGCCGCAGTCAGACTTACCTTCTTCGTGAACGTTGAGGTGCTTTTCGCGTTTTTTGCGAGACTTTTCGGGATAAGCTTTGAGAACTTCTTGGATAAGTTCCTTATGTTCTTCTACAAGGTTCTTGTTTTCTGGAGGTGTCATAATCTGCCTCAGTAACTCTTATGAATGGGAAATAGAAGGATATTTGGGGAGATGGAGAAGGAGAGAGGGGAAGGGAGAGTGGAAGAGGAATTACTTCCTAATCTTCCTGTCTCCGTATCTCCTAATTACGGTATTGCCTATTTAGCACTAGCGGGCTTACCGATGATTTCTGCGTGCTTGGTATCATCGTCAAGGATACCGTATTCGATCAACAGGGCTTCCAACTCATCCATTTCCATTGGAGTAGGAATTGTCAGTTTTTCGTTGTTGATGATCTTCTTAGCTAATGCGCGGTATTCGTTAGATTGGTTGCTGTCAGGAGCGTACTCGTTAACGGTCATACGACGCAATTCAGCGTGTTGAACGATGTTGTCACGAGGTACGAAGTGAATCATTTGGGTGTTCAAACGTTCAGCCAAGTTTTCGATCAACTCAGCTTCACGGTCAACCTTACGGCTGTTACAGATCAAACCACCCAAGCGTACACCGCCGGAGTGAGCATATTTCAAAATACCGCGAGCGATGTTGTTTGCAGCGTACATCGCCATCATTTCACCAGAGGTAACGATGTAGATTTCTTGTGCTTTACCTTCACGGATAGGCATAGCGAAACCACCGCACACAACGTCACCCAATACGTCGTAGGAAACGAAGTCTAGGTCTGTGTAAGCACCGTTTTCTTCCAAGAAGTTAATAGCGGTGATGATACCACGACCAGCGCAACCTACACCGGGTTCAGGGCCACCAGACTCTACGCACTTAACACCACGGAAACCGGTGAGCATTACTTCTTCGAGTTCTAGGTCTTCTACTGCACCGCGTTCAGCAGCTAAGTGTAATACGGTGGTTTGAGCTTTGGAGTGGAGCATCAAACGGGTAGAGTCAGCTTTGGGGTCGCAACCTACGATGAGAATGCGTTGACCCATTTCTGCCATAGCTGCGAGGGTGTTTTGGGAGGTGGTAGACTTACCGATACCGCCTTTACCGTAGAAAGCTATCTGTCTAATGTTTTCGTCGCTCATTTTTCTCTTCCTGCTAGTGGTTGGTTAGTTGGTGGTCTTTCGTTTGGATCTCACGCCTGTTGAGCTATGGCGGTGAGGGTTTATAGAACGTCACTGAATGGAGGTGAACGCTCTACAAAAAACACATTAGAATTGGTACTCATGATGGGTTCGTTATGTGGTTGTAAAAGTTCTTAATTAAGTCCACAGTCAATAGTCCATAGTCCAAAGTATTGATTTTTCACTAATGACCATTGACTAATGACTAATGACTAAACAGCTTCTACTACTAGGCTTGGGTTAATGCGATCGCGTAATCTTGATTCAATCGCTATCTTTAATGTTGCGGTACTGCTGGGACAAGAGCCACAAGCGCCTTGCAATACTACTTTGACAATATCGCCGTCTACATCGTAGAGTTCTACATCTCCACCGTCGGCTATTAATACAGGTCTTACTTCTTCATCTAATACTTTTTGGATGAGGGCAATCTTCTGCACGTTGGTTAATGCTCGTTTCTGCCCGGAATTAGCGGTTTCTTTAGCAGGGTTTACGCCATTTGTGTTGAGATTCGTTACGGCGTTTTTTTCCTTTACATCTTTAATGATATCATCAATTTTAGCTAAACAGGAACCGCAACCGCCACCAGCTTTGATGTAATTTGTTACCTGTTCCGCAGTAGTGAGGTTATTTTCGATAACTACGCGACGCACCTTATTTTCGCTGACACCGAAGCAAGTACAAACTAATGCACCTTCATCATCGTCATCATGAGCAGCGAGAGGAATGCCACGATAGTTATAGATAGCAGCTTCCAGAGCTTCTTGCCCCATCACGGAGCAGTGCATTTTGGCTTCTGGCAAGCCACCAAGATAATCAGCAATGTCTTTATTGGAAACTTTCAGGGCTTCATCCAAGGTAAGACCCTTAACCATTTCGGTCAAGGCGCTAGAAGAAGCGATCGCACTTGTACAGCCAAAGGTTTGGAAACGTGCATCCAGAATCTTGTCAGACTCAACTTGCACCTTGATGTGCAATCTCAGCGCATCACCGCAAGCAATACTTCCTACTTCGCCCGTAGCGACCTTCACGCCAGGTTCGCCATTATCTTCAATAACTCCCTGATTCTTGGGATCGTAAAACAGTTCCAATACTTTATCTGTGTAGTCCCACATATTTTAAGTTATTAGTGCTGAGAGATGACTGGTGACTGGTGACTGGTAATAGGTAATAGGTAATAGGTAATAGGTGAGAGAAAATTATCTGTTACCTATACCCTGTAACCTGTCACCTATTCCCTAATTAACGATGTGCCAATGTCTGTTCTTGGGCTTGCAGCCAACCCGCTTCGTCATTCTTGAAGGGGGAAAGGGCGCGGAGACGTTCGACAATTTCGGGCATGACTTCGATGACGCGATCGATTTGAGCTTCTGTAGTGTAGCGACAAAGACTGAAGCGAATCGAACCGTGGAGGGTGGTGTAGGGTAAACCCATAGCCCGGAGGACGTGGGATGGTTCCAGCGACCCAGAGGTACAAGCCGAACCAGACGACGCACAGATGCCATATTTGTTTAAGGAGAGCAGAATAGCTTCGCCTTCTATGTATTTGAAGCCGATATTGGTGGTGTTGGGCAATCTCTGCGTAATGTCACCGTTAACTTCGCAGTCGGGGATTTTGGCGAGTAAGCTTTGTTCTAGGCGATCGCGCAGCCTTGTTTCTCTCTTAATCGCTGTTTCTAGGTGCTGTAGTTCCAACTCTGCGGCTTTACCTAGACCGATAATTCCCGGTACATTCTCTGTACCTGCACGGCGACCACGTTCTTGATGTCCCCCAATTAGCAAGGGGCGGAACCGCACACCGCGACGCACATACAAAGCGCCGATACCCTTGGGTGCGTGGATTTTGTGACCAGACATAGTTAACATATCTATGGTGCTGGTCTTCATGTTCAGAAGTATCTTACCTACTGCTTGCACCGCATCCACATGGAAGATTGCGCCGCGTTCCTTCACACGTTTGCCAATTTCTTCGATAGGGAATATAGTCCCGGTTTCGTTATTGGCGTACATAATCGTCACCAAGGCGGTATTACCAGTCAACGCAGCTTCTAGTTCATCTAGATCCAATTGCCCGTGACGATTGACTGAAAGATAAGTAACAGTATAGCCTTGGGTTTCTAATTGTTTGCAGACATTTAAAACTGCGGGGTGTTCTACCTGAGTGGTAATGATGTGACGCTTTTCGGGTTGAGCTAACAATGCAGCACGTATAGCTGCATTATCACCTTCCGTTCCACAACTGGTAAAAACAATTTCTGACTCATCCGCACCCAACAGGGCTGCAACTTGTTCTCTCGCTGTTCTCACTGCCTTGGCGAGTTGTCCGCCGAAGGTGTGCATACTGGAAGGATTACCGTAATAATCAGTCAGGTAGGGCATGATTGCCTCTACAACTGCTGGGTCTACCTTAGTGGTAGCATTGTTATCCAGATAAATAACACTCATCTTTATATCCCTAAGATTTCACCCTGATGTTTTTGTAACTGTTCTGCATATATTTGTGAATAGCAGGTAAACCAACGCTCCCAATAGTCTTGTTTTTTTGTTAATTTCGCTCTAACTTTGTTGTAATAAGTAAACCAACGCTCCCAATAATCGGTAGGTTCTTTGACGCAACCATCACGGGTAGGACATACAGCTTGACATTGGGGGACGGTGTGGATAGTACCAGCGCAGTTTGTACATAAGTCGGGGTCAATCCAACGCTTACCGTCTTCAACAACCAAGATTGCATTGTTAGGACAGACAGACAGACAAAGTTTGCAGGAAATACATTGGCTGGTAATTTGATAGGCCATGATTTATGCTCCTTTTTGATTGGGGATTTGGGGATTGGGGATTGGTAATTGGTAATTGGTAATTGGTAATTGTGTTTTATCCATTACCCATTACCCATTACCTATTACCCATTACCCCTTATTCCATTGCTCGTAAAACTCTAAAGCAACCTTCTCAATCACGTCGTAAGCTTCAACAGCCTGTATTCCAGCTTGGAGCAGTTTTTCTTTGGGGGATTCGCCAATTTTGGAAACTAAAACTGCTTTGCAATCTGCGATAGTCTTCACAATATTATCAAATGTGGCTGCTTCGCCGTATCCACCTTGACAATAATGGTCTACTTTGCGGTGACTGATAAAGCGTACTTCTGTTCCGTCTACTTCGTAAACTTGAAATTCTTTAGCGTGACCAAAATGTTGGTTCACTAAGCCGCCGCCTTTGGTGGCGATCGCAACTAAAATTTTAGGATTGTTAGCTGTTTGTGTTTTACCAGCTGTTACCTTTTCTCTAGCTGCTTGCAGTTCTTCTCTAAATTTCTCAATACCTTCGTGAACTTCTTGACGCTTGTCGAAGTCATATTCGGGAGCCATTTCTAAGAATTTATCTTTGGTAAATTCTTGGCTGCGGTCTTCTCCTAACAAGCCTACAGCATCGGCACGGCACTGGCGGCAATGGCGCATCATTTTCATGTTACCCGCACATTGGTCTTGCACTGACTTCAGTTCTGTCTGTGTGGGGCCGCGTTGACCAGTTAAGCCGAAGTGTGTACCATGTTCTGGTGCAGAAATCAGAGGCATGATGTTGTGCAAGAATGCACCATTTTCTCGAATTACCTTGTTGACTTCTACTAGGTGCTGGTCGTTAATACCGGGAATCATTACGGAGTTAACTTTGCACAGGATATCAGCTTCTCTGAGAGCTTGCAAGCCTTCTAGTTGCTTCTCTAGCAGAATCTTTGCGCCTTCTACGCCTCTATAACGTCTACGGTTGTAGTGAACCCAAGAATAAATCTGTGCGCCGATTTCTGGGTCAACTGTGTTGAGAGTAATTGTAACGTGATCTATATTTAATTGCTTAATGCGATCGATATATTCAGGCAACATCAAACCGTTGGTTGATAAGCACAGTTTAATATCTGGTGCTTTATCTGCAATCAACTCAAAGGTGCGGAAGGTTTTTTCTGGGTTCGCTAAAGGATCGCCAGGGCCAGCAATTCCCAAAACTGTCATTTGGGGAATTTTGCCAGCAATTACTAAAACTTTGTGTGCTGCTTCCTCTGGTGTGAGTAATTCACTAACTACCCCAGGACGGCTTTCATTAGCGCAGTCATATTTACGGTTGCAGTAGTTGCATTGGATGTTGCAAGCTGGTGCAACTGCAACGTGCATTCTGGCATAATGATGGTGAGCTTCTTCGCTGTAGCAGGGATGTTTAGCAATACGTTCTTTGAGCTTTTCGTCTACTTCCACGGTGGTGCTGCTGTCGCATCCGCAACCACCCGATTTTGCTATGGTAGGTGTTGATTCAGTAACCAAAGAATCGGAAAGTCCTGTAACTGGTGGTGTCATTGAATTTCGCAAATGTCGGTGGACTAGCTGCCACTGTGGGAGATGCCGTTGCTATGATCTTTGCCCTAAGAATTGAAGTCGCGACTGCCACATTGCCTGTAGCGGCTTCGCTGAGTAGGGCAGGCTATGAAGTCCTGGGCTTTTGGCTGGTGTGTCAATTTGGGTTCTTGATAGAATGTGTGCAGCCGAGACTTCCATTCACGAAGGCATAGTGCTATCTCATCCCTCCACTCACTTTTGGCTTGCGTTTTGTGTAGAAGCTTTAAGTGATTGGCGATATAAGATTTATAGCAGTTGGTTTGGACTATTAAATTTTGTATCGCTGGAATAGAATTTATTGGATTTATTAGAAATGTACTCAAAATTCAAAATGATGATTTTGAGGATGTTTTAAGAATTTTAAATTTTTTTCCGGGTGGGGGTTCTAGTATTTTTTAGTTGGGGTACGAGTATTTATGGAATGGGGTTCAGGATCTAGTTGTACTCATCTATAACCTAATCACAGCAACAATTTGAGGGCAGTTGATGCTCATTGTTAACTATACAATTTTGTACTCAACCCCTGTTTCAATATCGCTAGAAGTCAACATTTATAAGGGATTTTTGGGGAAAAACTGGAGTAGATTACGTTGTACTACTCCAGATACGTGCGAAATTCAATTCTGTATCCAACATATCATTTTTTTCCAAGGAAAAATGTACTTTACATTTTTTTAATATTTTGTTTGTAATCATGTTCAATTAGAGTTGTAAGCCTTAGTTGATAAGTCATACAAAGCTTTATAAACAACCAGATTAATGCAGATAATATTCAATAAATTTATTATTTTTTTGTTTTTATGCTAGGTTTAAATACTCTATGATTCAAGTAGATATTTATGTAAATATGGGCTGTGGATGTGGTTATAAGTTAACCTTTGATGGGTGATGTTAAGCAGTTTGGTGCTTAAAGATTAAAGACTAAAGTCTTTACTACGAACATTTTTAAATTAAATAATTAGTGCGGCATATTACCAGATGAGTGTGACAAAAGTAAAGATGTTTGGGATGCGGTTCAATGAATAACCTACTTTTGGTAGTCAGCGATCGCCAGTAATTTATACCTCAAGATAGATATCTCAGGCGGGACTAAGGCCGATGTACACAGCAGATGGTATAAATACGGCAAGGAATCCACAATTTATATCTGGGTAAATTATTTCCACCAAAATTAGATTGAAATTTGTCACTCTTGCGTCACATTTATTTATGAAAATATAAATAAGCAAATATTTAAATACTTTTCTCTGAGCCATAAGTAACCATCCAGTGTTATTTATTGCTAGTTTGTCATGTCCAAATAAATTGGCTGACTCTCATATAGTCCTGGTATCAACAGTTTTGACTCGGTGACAACAACTAATGAGGAAGCAACGTGAGTAGAGATACAGACTACAGTTTACTAAAGCAAGTAGACACTAATGGCAAGGCAGCACCTAAGCCACTGTTAACGTTATCAGATGCGGTTGCTCTCATTGTTGGGATTGTCATTGGTACAGGTATCTTCAAAACACCGCCACAAGTAGCTAGCCAAGCAGGAAGTGAGATTGCTGTCCTATTATGCTGGCTAGCAGGTGGCTTAGTGTCTATTATTGGTGCATTGTGCTACGCAGAGTTGGCAACAACTTATCCTAATGTTGGTGGAGCCTATTATTACTTAAAACGAGCATTTGGCAAAAACATTGCCTTTTTATTTGCTTGGGCAAGGCTGACAGTGATTCAAACTGGTTCTATTGCCTTGGCTGCATTTGTCTTTGGTGACTATGCGTCTGAGATTTTTCGGCTTGGGACATTCTCATCATCTATATATGCCGCAGTAATAATTACTCTATTAACTCTCTTAAATATACAGGGTTTACAACAGGGAAAATGGACACAAAACTTACTGACGGCTGCCCAAGTCTTGGGTTTGTTGCTAGTAGTAATTGTGGGATTAACTACTACTGCTGCTGCTGATACTACTGTACCGCCACCATCTACTTCTTCGGGAAATTGGGGATTAGCGATGGTGTTTGTGCTACTGTCTTACGGTGGCTGGAACGAAGCAGCGTATATTTCGGCGGAAATTAAAAATAGACAACGGAATATAGTGCGATCGCTACTTTGGAGTATTGGTATTATCACGGCCATTTACGTGCTGATCAATCTGGCTTTTCTCCGAGGCTTAGGATTAGCTAATATGTCCAACTCATCAGCAGTTGCTGCCGACTTGATGCGGGAAGTTTGGGGTACACCAGGTGCTATATTTATCAGCTTCCTGATTGGAATTTGTACTCTAGGGACAATCAACGCCACGATTTTCACTGGTGCGCGGACTAATTACGCCTTGGGGCAAGATTTCGCCTTGTTTGGTTTTATGGGACGCTGGCAGCAACTCCCCAGTACCCCAGCCTCTGCCCTAGTTGTGCAAGCAGCGATCGCTCTAGCCTTGGTTGTATTAGGCACATTCACCCGCAAAGGGTTTGAAACAATGGTGGATTACACTGCACCTGCTTTTTGGTTCTTTTTCCTACTCTCAGGCGTATCACTACTAGTATTGCGCCAGCAAGAACCAAATATACTCCGTCCCTTCCGTGTGCCTTTTTATCCTCTAACACCCTTACTCTTTTGTGCTGTTTGCGGTTACTTACTGTACTCCAGCATAGCTTATACCAATTTAGGCGCATTCGTCGGTGTTTTAGTAGTAGCCGCAGGTATTCCCGTATTGCTTTGGAATCGTTCCCGCAGTAGGGGTTGATTGTGAACAGTTAACAGTGAACATCACCTAATAACTGATAACTGATAACTGATAACTGATAACAAGGAGAATAATTATGAAGTTGCAAAAAATCTTACTATCGGTGGTTGCAGGTGCTAGCGTTGTTGGCTTGGGATTAGCTGGATGTACACCACAACAAAACAATTTACAAGCACAAGTAGAACCATCTCCATCCAACATAGCAACTGAAACTCAAGCACAAGCTCCAGCAACCCAACCACAAGAACGTCCAGGGGATGTTCCCTATGTACCAACACCACAGGAAGTGGTAGATGCAATGTTGAATGTAGCAAAGGTGGGTAAAAATGATATCCTTTACGACTTAGGTAGTGGTGATGGACGTATTGTCATCACAGCCGCGCAAAAGTTTGGTACAAAAGGTACAGGTATAGATATTGATCCAGAACGTATTCAAGAAGCTAATGCAAATGCTCAGAAGGCTGGAGTTACCGATCGCGTAAAATTTGTTCAGCAAGACTTATTCAAAACCGACTTTAGTGATGCTACTGTAGTTACTCTCTACCTTTTACCTGATATCAATCTCAAATTACGTCCCATCCTCTTACGTCAACTTAAACCCGGTACTCGCATTGTTTCCCACGCTTTTGATATGGGCGACTGGAAACCAGAAAAGACTCTGCAAGTAGATGGTAGAACTGTTTACTATTGGGTTGTTCCTAAAGAAGTACCAGCTAATTTACGTCAGTGAAATACTGTAGAGACGTTACATATAACGTCTATACATGGTTTTGGGTTTTACGCTTGTACCTCATTTACCCAAGATATGCTGTAGATAAAGGACATGGGGGATATAGGAATCCGATTTGATTTCTGAAAAAATCTGAGTATATGTAGTATCTGTAGGCCGATGCACTGCCCACCAAGGCCATGATGTGGTGGGCAATGCCCACCCTACGTAATATTTTAAAAATCAAGTATGATTACTATATCATAAATACTCAGTCACCACTGTCCAAAACCACATATTAAAAAATTTATGATAAGGTGAAGAAGAAACAACGCCTTGAATACAGGTGCAAATTCAAGGATTAATTAGGCGATCGCTATCAGACTTGTCCACAAAAGCTACAATATCACCATAAATACGCTGTTAGACAGTGGAGATATTCTAGTTAATCATGTCAAAATTAAATAGAATAGTCAATTTGACGATGTGACCACCGCATATTTTAATCGGGTAATGTTTATAGGCGGTGGAATTGGTATTGACGCTATTTTGGGGAATCTTGGTAATGCGGAAAGTTAAGCTAGTATTTTTTCTAGTATTGAGCCGAGATTAGTAGTCAAATTATATCACTATGGAACCTCGTCTAATCAATCAAAAATCTCTTCAAGAAACAGCAAATTGGCAACTCCTAGAAAATTCCATTATTTATTATGATGGAAAACCGATTGGTACTGTAGCTGCTCAAGACCCAGAATTAGCTGCACTCAACTATGACCAGTGTTTTCTGCGTGATTTTGTTCCTTCTGCTTTTGTGTTTCTGATGAATGGACAAACAGATATTGTTCGTAACTTCTTAATCGAAACATTGACATTACAAAGTCATGAAAAGCAGATGGACTGCTTTCAACCAGGAGCAGGTTTAATGCCTGCGAGTTTTAAAGTAGAATCCAATGGTAGTCAAGAATATTTAGTTGCTGATTTTGGTGAGCAAGCGATCGCCAGAGTTCCACCAGTTGATTCCTGTATGTGGTGGATACTCCTACTACGCGCCTATGTAAATGCAACAGGTGATTTGTCTTTAGTGCGTCAGCCCAAATTTCAACAGGGAATCAAGTTAATTTTAGATTTGTGCTTGGTACATCGATTTTCCATGTACCCGACAATGTTAGTTCCCGATGGGGCGTTTATGATTGACCGCCGTATGGGAGTCTACGAACATCCTCTAGAGATTCAAGTATTATTTTATGCCGCACTCAGGGCAGCCCGTGAGCTACTGTCACCCGATGGAGATGGGGAAAAGTATCTTGATAAAGTTAATGGAAGACTGGGGGCTTTACAATATCACATCCGTAATTATTACTGGATAGATTTAAAGCGGTTAAGAGAAATATATCGTTACAAGGGTAATGAATTTGGTAAAGAAGTAGCCAACAAATTTAACATTTTCTCTCAATCCATTCCCGGTTGGCTGATTGAATGGTTGCCTGAAAAAGGTGGATATTTAGCCGGAAATTTAGGGCCGGGACGCATGGATTTTCGCTTTTTTGCCTTGGGAAACCTAATGGCAATTTTGGCAGGTTTAGCCGGCGAAGCAGAATCTCAATGTATCATGAATTTATTTGTTCGTCGCTGGGAAGACTTAATTGGATATATGCCTGTGAAAATTTGTTATCCTGCTTTGCAGGGTTTAGAGTGGCAGATTGTTACAGGATGTGACCCGAAAAATACACCTTGGTCTTATCACAATGGTGGAAACTGGCCGGTTTTACTGTGGTTATTTACTGCTGCTTGCCTGAAAACAGGTAGAGTAGAACTTGCTCATGAAGCGATCGCTATTGCCGAGAGTCGTTTAACCGCAGATAAATTCCCCGAATATTACGATGGCAATAACGGTCGTCTCATCGGCAAAGAAGCCCGAATTTATCAAACTTGGACTATTGCCGGATTAATGGTAGCAAAGCAGTTCTTAGCTAATCCAGATCACATCGAATTAATCAGTTTTCCTGAAACCTTTATCGGCCCTGGTTGCAGTCTTTAGTAATTATAGCGGATTGCAACCGAATAGAATACAAATTCATCTGCGTACCCTGCGGGTTCGCGTTAGCGTTGCGTAGCAAAGGCTGCGCCAACATCTGCGTTCATCTGCGTTCAATTATTTTTTCTGTACCTCACTGACTTGAAAATCGCTATAAACTCAAAAACACTACCTTATTCGACACATCAAAGACATTATTCTGGGAAATGGCGATCGCGTACTTCCGTAGCATAATCTTGTACAGCTTTGGTAATCGTAGCGCGTAAATTTGTGTAAACTTTGGCAAAGGGCGGTTGTCTTTCCGATAAACCAAGTACATCAGAAGTAACTAAAACCTGACCGTCACAATGGGAACCCGCACCAATACCAATTGTGGGAATGCTAACTTTTTGTGTAATCTGCATTGCCAAATCTGCGGGTATATGCTCTAATACCAGAGAAAATGCACCAGCTTGTTCTAAGGCGATCGCTTCATTAAAAATTCTCTCAGCTGTTTCCTGAGTCTTACCCTGCTGTCGCAACCCCAACTGATGAATTGATTGGGGAGTCAAACCTACATGACCCATCACTGGGATACCCGCTTGTACCAAACGAGTAATAGTCTCCACCATCGCCGGATAGCCACCTTCCAATTTTACAGCTTGAGCGCCAGTTTCCTTTAATACACGTCCAGCCGAGTGAATAGCCTGGGAAATACTTTCTTGATAAGTCAGAAATGGTAAATCTACAACTACTAAAGCCCGTTGTACACCACGACAAACAGCTTTAGCGTGGTGTAACATTTCTTCCAAAGTAATTGGCAGCGTTGTTTTGTACCCCAACATCACTGCCATCGAGTCACCCACAAGAATTAAGTCTACACCAGCAGCATCGAGAATTTGAGCGATCGCATAATCCCAAGCCGTCAACGCCACAATTGCGCGTCCTTGTTGTTTCCATTGAATTAATTGTTGGGTAGTGAGTGGCATTTTTTTAGGGAGTAGAGGCTAGAGGTTAGAGGTTAGGGGTTAGGGGTTAGCGACTAGAGTATAAAGGCTACATTAACTTTACCAATTCTAGCCCCCAATCCCCAATCTCCAGTCCCCAGTCCCCAGTCCCTCACTTCACAGCACGACTAAAAGCTACATGAGGTCTTGCTTTATCCATTTTAGGCATCAACCAAGCCAGACCCTCACTAGTACCAATCCATAATTTACTAGCGACATCAGGCACAATAGACAACACTCGGCTAGAAGGAAGCCCAGCAACTTCATCTAATACAGCCCCCGTATTAGGGTTTAATCGTAACAAACCATTGTTAGTCCCTACCCAAACACTACCATCTTTAGCAAAGCGTACTGCCGTGACATTCCTACCCCGTAAACGAGCCACAGACCGCAACACTATACCATTTTTCGGATTAATCACTAGCAAATTATTCGGCATTCCCGCCCAAATTAAACCTTCAGGACTGATAGCTAAAGCCTGTACAGTTGAACCGGGTAAATCATTAATTCGCTTCATCACTAAAGCGCTAGCAGTATTGATGCGTACCACGCCATCCAAAGTCCCCACCCAAAGTTGACCATCAGCATCCAAAGTCAAAGTATTGGCACTAACACCAGGTAAATTTTTCACTGTAGTCATAATTAAACCTTGGTCGGGACTAACCAAAGCTAAACCATTGTCAGTTCCCACCCACAAATAACCCCGCTTATCCGTTAACAGTGATAGCACCCGTTTGGAAGGCAAAAATAAATTCTGTGCTGTAATCTCATTAGTGCGCGGTTCCACGCGCATCAGTCCTTCATAGGTTCCCACCCACAACCGCCCAACTTTATCTTGCGCTAACGCACCAATGGCTAAATTAGGTAAACTAACACGAGCTAAAATCTTACCTGTTTTCGGGTCAATCCGCGATAACCCCCGCCAAGAACCCACCCAGAGATTACCAGCAAAATCCCCCAGTAAGTTACTCACCCGATAATCAGTTTCTATTGTACGTTCTTGTATATCCCGTTCATCAGGTAAAGGGTCTATCCGTCGGGGTGGCGCAGATGCAGGATAAGAAGGTATCAATTCTGCCGATTTAACGTCAGGGGTTTTTTGTGTCGGTGCATTAGTATCAGCTTGTTCTGCCCTAGCCAGATTGTTTATACCAACAACGCCCATGCTTGGTAAACTGATTAACCCCAGCAATGCAGAAGTAATGAGTAGATTAGTACGCTTGCGAAATAATACCACGACCGTATTTCCTTGAGAAACAACACCTCTAGCCGTTAGCGAAACTGACTAAAAGATTGATCTCAGTTTTCCCTGACTGGAGATTTTTTAATCACGTAGGTTACAGGTTACAGGTGATAGGCGACAGATTAGAGGTTACAGGTGATAGGCGACAGATTACAGGCGAAAGGTTATGGATGATTTTCTCTCACCAATTACCAATTACCAATTACCAATTACCCCGTTACAATCACCGATACAATTTGTAAACCATTCTTAACAAAATGTTTAAAAATTTCTTTAATAAGAAAATTAAATAAATAAGTTAAAAAGTTTCAAAGAATAACTTATGCCATTTCTTGATATATTGTGAGACAAGTTACAAATTACGTGGTGTGCAGTTTTTATCTTGCGCTCATAACTCTACTAAATATCCGTCAAGCAATTTGACTCCTGTCTTGGCTCCTATAACAAAAGGAAAATAGCAAGAGTAAAAACACGGAAATGTGTGAAAAGTAGCCCAATTCCCGAAAAACCCTGAAATACGGGGAAAAATCTCATACTTTCCGTAAATCGCGAAGGTCGTGATGGGATAAAAGCAATTTAGTGGGTAAGAAAAACAGATAAAAGAGAAATTTTCATGATGGAACGAGGGAAAAGCAAAAGCGCGAATTATGTAACCCTAGATGGGAAAAACACTGGTAAGGATGATTACCACCAAAACCAGCAGTTATTTGCAGAAAAGAGCTTACCTCTACCTAAAAACCAACTCTAACAAAAGATTGTTCCTGTTTTTCTCCTAACTGATGGGAGTAGAGTAATTTCGCCGAGAAAAATGTACCCAAACGTGATTTGATAAGTAATAAAGAGTGACATCTTGGAAGGATAGATATGTCTTACGCTCAAACGAAGACTCAGTCAAAAGCTGGGTATAAAGCCGGGGTTCAAGATTACAGACTAACTTATTACACACCTGATTACACACCTAAAGATACAGACCTTCTGGCGGCGTTCCGTGTTACACCCCAGCCTGGAGTTCCCTTTGAAGAAGCAGCTGCGGCTGTAGCGGCTGAGTCTTCTACTGGTACTTGGACAACCGTATGGACAGACTTGTTAACTGACCTAGATCGTTACAAAGGTCGTTGCTACGATATCGAACCAGTTCCTGGCGAAGACAACCAGTTTATTGCCTACATTGCCTATCCTCTGGATCTCTTTGAAGAAGGCTCCATCACCAACGTTTTAACCTCAATTGTAGGTAACGTATTTGGTTTTAAAGCTTTACGGGCATTGCGTTTGGAAGACCTTCGCTTTCCTGTTGCTTACATTAAGACCTTCCAAGGGCCTCCTCACGGTATCCAAGTTGAGCGTGACAAATTAAATAAATATGGTCGTCCTTTGTTGGGTTGTACCATCAAACCCAAATTAGGTCTATCTGCTAAGAACTACGGACGCGCTGTGTATGAGTGTTTGCGCGGTGGTTTGGACTTCACCAAAGACGACGAAAACATCAACTCTGCACCATTCCAAAGATGGCGCGATCGCTTCTTGTTTGTAGCTGATGCTATCACCAAAGCTCAAGCTGAAACAGGCGAAATTAAAGGTCACTACCTCAACGTAACCGCTCCTACCTGCGAAGAAATGTTGAAGCGGGCTGAGTACGCTAAAGAACTCGACCAGCCTATCATCATGCACGACTACCTAACAGCAGGTTTCACTGCTAACACCACCTTAGCTCGTTGGTGTCGTGATAACGGCGTACTACTGCACATCCACCGCGCGATGCACGCAGTAATCGACCGTCAAAAGAACCACGGTATCCACTTCCGTGTATTGGCTAAAGCACTACGTCTCTCTGGTGGCGACCACATTCACACCGGTACAGTTGTAGGTAAGTTGGAAGGTGAACGTGGTATCACAATGGGCTTCGTTGACCTATTGCGTGAAAACTACGTTGAGCAAGATAAGTCTCGCGGTATCTACTTTACCCAAGATTGGGCTTCTCTACCTGGTGTAATGGCAGTTGCTTCCGGTGGTATCCACGTATGGCACATGCCCGCACTAGTGGAAATCTTCGGTGATGACTCCGTACTACAATTCGGTGGTGGTACATTGGGACACCCTTGGGGTAACGCTCCTGGTGCTACTGCTAACCGCGTAGCCTTAGAAGCAGTAGTTCAAGCTCGTAACGAAGGCCG
This sequence comes from Leptolyngbyaceae cyanobacterium, assembly GCA_036704005.1. Classification (GTDB taxonomy): domain Bacteria; phylum Cyanobacteriota; class Cyanobacteriia; order Cyanobacteriales; family Nostocaceae; genus Trichormus. The sequence continues at coordinate 54,331 of DATNQO010000020.1, forward strand.
CAACTTGGCTCGTGAAGGTAACGACGTTATCCGCGAAGCTGCTAAGTGGTCTCCTGAATTGGCTGCTGCTTGCGAACTGTGGAAAGAAATTAAGTTCGAGTTTGAGGCAGTTGATACCGTCTGATAATTGAGTAAAAGGTAAAAAGTTAAAAGGAAAAAGAAATTAATTTTCAATCCTTCTTTTTACTTTTTACTTTTGACTTAAATTTTAGGCTGGGTCAAGCATGAATCTCAAGCAAATTGCGAAAGATACAGCCAAAACTCTCCAAAGCTACCTGACTTATCAGGCACTGAGGACTGTACTGGCGCAGATAGGCGAAACGAATCCACCGTTGGCGATTTGGCTGCACAATTTTTCTGCTGGCAAAGTTCAAAATGGGGAAACCTTCATTGAAGAACTTTTCCGAGAAAAGCCAGATTTGGCATTGCGAATTATGACAGTGAGAGAACATATTGCTGAAGAAGTCGTTGATTTCTTACCAGAAATGGTCAAAAGTGGCATTCAGCAAGCCAACATGGAACAACGTCGCCAGCATCTAGAACGTATAACGCAGTTGAGTTTATCTAACCCAAGTTCTGAAATAGACCAGCAGACATTATCCGATCCTGATTGGGATAACTTAGCCAGTTAGGATTTTCCAAGTCGTCACAATATAGCAATCTCTTATTATCAGCCATGCAAACCTTACCAAAAGAGCGTCGTTACGAAACCCTTTCTTACCTACCTCCCCTCACCGATGCTCAAATTGAAAAGCAAGTTCAGTACATTCTGAACCAAGGCTACTTTCCAGCTATTGAGTTCAACGAACAATCTGAACCCACCGAATACTACTGGACACTGTGGAAGCTACCTCTGTTCAATGCTAAAACCACCCGCGAAGTATTGGCAGAAGTTCAATCTTGCCGTTCTCAATATCCTAGCCACTACATCCGTGTAGTAGGATTTGACAACATCAAGCAGTGCCAAATCCTCAGCTTCATCGTTCACAAACCCAGCAGATACTAAAAGCTGATTTGGTTTAGATAATAAAAAGAGAGGTAAATTTTTTACCTCTCTTTTTATTTTTATAGGAGTATTTACATTCCTATTTACATCAGGCGTAAACTAGGATTCAATCCTCAAAAATATTTAACCGAATCTGCCGCTTACATAATCCCTGGTGCCTTCTTGCTGGGGATTATTAAAAATTGATTCTGTGGCATCGTATTCTACTAAATAGCCACTACGACCGCCTCCATCTCCTGTCTTGACGTTAAAAAATGCTGTCATGTCAGACACCCGCGCGGCTTGCTGCATATTGTGGGTGACGATAACGATGGTATATTGCTCTTTAAGTTTGTGAATTAGTTCTTCTACACTGAAGGTAGAGATGGGGTCTAAGGCAGAGCAAGGTTCATCCATAAGTATAATCTCAGGTTGTACTGCGATCGCTCGCGCAATACACAAACGTTGTTGTTGTCCACCAGATAAAGACAAGCCACTTTGCCGCAGTTTATCCTTAACTTCATCCCACAACGCCGCCTGGCGCAAGCTGCGTTCTACCAATTCATCCATATTGCCTTTAAAGCCATTAACCTTGGCTCCATAGGCAATATTGTCATAAATTGATTTGGGAAATGGATTTGGTCTTTGAAATACCATCCCAATCCGACGACGGACTTCTACAGGATCAATATCTGGTGCATACAAGTTTTTATCGTAGTAGTAAATTTTACCTTCTGCCCGGAATGATTCAATCAGGTCGTTGAGACGGTTATAGCACCGCAATAAGGTACTTTTACCGCAACCAGAAGGGCCGATAAAGGCTGTTACTTTATTTTTGGGAATATCTAGCCAAATATTTTGTAAAGCCAGAAATTTACCATAGTAGATGTTAAGATTTTCAGCTTTGAGAACGGTTTCTGTGCTATTTACAGGAAGAGTGTTTGTAGCCATAAATGGTCTAGTGTAAGTTTTAAGAATTACAGACGACGTTGATTGAGCTATTAAGAAATAAACTAAACTTTTTGACGAGTCGCCCAACGAGCGATAATACTGGTGATGAGAACCATCAACACCAAAATCAAAGATGCAGCCCAAGCCAATGACTGCCAATTTTTAAAGGGAGAAATTGCAAAGTTATAAACCAAAACAGCTAGAGAAGCTGTTGGTTTGAATAAGCCATTAGGCCAAAATGGTGAAAATAAAGCAGTAAACAATAGAGGTGCAGTTTCGCCAGCCGCGCGAGCGATCGCTAATGTTGAGCCTGTGACAATTGCCGGTAATGCAGCTGGCAAGACAACTTGTGTTACTGTCTGAAAATTTGTCGCTCCTAATCCTACAGATGCTTGTCGTAAATCTTGGGAAACTAGCTGTAAAGCTTCGTCTGTAGTTCTCACAATAATCGGCAACATTAATATTGCCAATGCAAATCCTCCACCCAAAGCTGAATATGAACCTAAATTCAGTTTTACTAATGTCAAAACCACAATCCCATAAGCAAATACCCCCGCAATAATTGAGGGAACGCCACTCAGGACATTAGTAGCAAATCTGATCCACCTAGCTAGTTTACCAGAACTAAATTCTGTAAGATAAATTGCTGCTATCACACCTAATGGAATACTAATTAATGCACCAATCCCTACCATTAGTAGTGTACCTAATATAGCATTACCAAAACCTCCTCCTTTTCGTAAGGGGGCAGGCGGTAGTTCAGTAAATATGCTCAGATTTAAGCTGCTAAAACCTTGAATAATTACATAAGATAATACTGCCAAAAGGGGCAAAAGTGCTAATGCCCCACACAAAAATGCTAATCCCGTCATCCCCGTATTAAACAGCGTCCGTCCAGACATGGGGTCGCGAGTTAAATTTCTTTGCGGAAAATCAGTATTCATAAACTCAACTCACCACACTAAATGCGCTTGACCCGGATAACTATAAATTCAGCCAAAACATTGACAATCAAAGTCAAAATAAACAAAACCAAAGCTGCATACATCAAAGCCGCAACTTGCAAACCACTGGCTTCGGAAAATTGGTTTGCCAGTAGGGAAGAGATTGTATTAGCTGGTGCTAACAGCGAAGGGCTGATATTATTGGAGTTTCCAATTAACATGGTTACAGCCATCGTTTCTCCCATTGCTCGACCCAGTGCTAGCATCACAGCACTCACAATCCCAGAAAATGCAGATGGAATGAGAACTTGAAAAATAGTTTCCCAGCGTGTCGCCCCCAGTCCTAAAGATGCTTGACGCAAACTTGGTGGTACGGAAATCAAAGCATCGCGGGAGATAGCAGTAATAATTGGCAAAGTCATAATTGCCAAGATGACTCCAGCCGGTAACATACCTGGGCCTGTGGGAGGAGTGCTAAAAATTGGCAACCAACCCAAGGAACTATTCAGCCATCTGCCCAAATTACTTAAAATTGGCACTAATACAAATATACCCCAGACTCCATAAACAACGCTAGGAATAGCTGCCAGCAATTCGACTAAAAACACTAATACAGTGCGTACCTTGACGGGGAGAAAATCTTCACTCAGTAAAACCGCCGTCCCTACCCCGATGGGTACTGCTAGCAATAAGCCGATGAAGGAACTAATGATAGTTCCATAAACTGGGGCTAATACCCCATACTCATCATTTACCGGATTCCAGACACTTTTAGCTAGGAAGCCAGCACCAAATTCCTGTATGGCGGGCCAAGCAGCAATCGTGACTTGTACTGCTATCCATAATAGAGTGCCAGCGATCGCCAAAGCAAAAATCCGAGTCAACCAAATAAAGCCTCGGTCTAGAGATTTTTCTGCTTCAGAGCGACTTTTAATAGCTATTGGCAAATTTTGAGAGTTTGTAGCCATGAATACTGACTTTCAATATTAAATCAGAGAAAAATGTGAGAAGCAAGCTGAATCTATGACATTGTGGCTTCACTTTCATTTAAAAACCAGCCACATCAATCTAGAAAATGTTAATGCCCTGAAAACGAAAATGAATCATTGGGTGTTAACTGTCCCATCTTACAGGTACTTTCTGGAATTGGCACGAGGTTCCAAGCCCCGCCACCTCGCACCAGCACTCCGCACTATTACTTACTAGCACTTGTACTACTACCTACCGCAATTTTATAGTCTGGACTAATTTGATCTGCAACAGCAGCCACCTTAGTCACCACGTTCTGGGGTAAAGGTACATATCCTAATTCGGCAGCAACTTTTTGACCTTCTGTCAAGCCATACTCAATCGCAGCTTCAACTGCTTTTGCTTTTGCTGGATTATCGTATTTTTGATAAGTCATAATCCAAGTGTAGGTGACTATGGGATAAGAATCTGCACCGTCTGGGTCAGAGATAAAAGCGCGTAAGTCTGCTGGTAGGGTTACAGCTTCTAAAGTTTTCGATGCTGATTCTTCTGTAGGTGTGACAAACTGACCACCTTTATTTTCTAATGCAGCAAACTTGAGTCCGTTTTGTTTTGCGTAACCGTATTCTACATAACCAATTGAACCTTGAGTTTGTTGAATTTGCGCTGTTACGCCTTCATTTCCTTTAGCACCAACACCCACAGGCCAGTTAACAGTTTTACCTTCACCTACTTTGCTTTTCCAAGCTGGGCTGATAGCACTGAGATGTTTTGTAAATACACCTGTAGTACCGCTACCATCTGAACGATGTACAACTGTAATTGGCTGATTTGGAAGGTTAATACCTGGGTTTGCGTCAGCAATTCTTTTGTCGTTCCAGGTTTTAATATTGCCTAGCAAGATGTCTGTGTAAACTGCTCTTGGTAACTTCAATTCGCCAACATCAGGCAAGTTGTAAGCAAGTACAATGCTACCAGCAGTCATTGGTAGTAATATGACACCTTTGTTTGCTGGTACTTTTTTAATTTCCTCATCCTTCATAGCCACGTCACTGGCCCCAAAGTCTACAGTACCTTGAATAAATTGTTCAACTCCAGCACCGCTACCAACAGACTGATAGTTGACTTGTAGATTGGGATATTTTTTGTTTAATTCTGTGAACCAACTTTGATACAAAGGTGCAGGAAAAGATGCACCAGCCCCAGTCAAAGTTACATCACCACCCAAATCTAATTTTGTTGGGCTGGAAGCTGTAGCATCTTTAGCAGTACCAGATGAGGCATCTGGATTTGTAGCATTGTCTGAGCCTTGCTGTCCGCCACAAGCCGCTAAACTCACTGCCAGTGATAACACTGTAATCGCTACTGGAATGCGGTTATTTTTAATTCCTTTTAAATGTGAGAGCATCGCTATCTGTTTTCGGAAATTTTCAGAGGGGCGTTTCTAAGCTACCTCTTATAGATAGGTACTAAGGTTAACATAAGGTTAAGATAGACAAAAAATTATATATTCTTTAGATATGTTGCTAAAGTTTTCCCTATATTACTATGAGTGTTTTTATACATTAAGACGTGTAACAGATTTACAAGTGATTGTTGTGTAGTGCAGATGAGGGCGATCGCAAATTGCTGCCATACACAACCGATGACAACCGAGTAACCAAGTGGGGGGAGATGGGGGAAGTTGGGGAGATGAGGGAGATGAGGAGCAGAGAATAATAACTGACAACTGACAACTGACAACTGACAACTGCCAGTCAATCAAATAATTAAAACGGATGACTATAATTAATGCCTATACTGGTTGCTGTTGCTTTCCCCTGCTGATAAATGATTGCCGCCTCGAATCAACTACTTTGGTCTATGATTGGCTTACTCCTAACAATAGGTGGTACTTTCTTAGAAGCCTATGGCATTACCTTACCTTGGAATTGGAGTCAAAACGGAATTAAAACTTTTTCTTTAGGTGTCAGCTATCAAATTGGTGCAGTGCTGTTAGTAGGTTGTTTAGGGGGCAAAAATGCTGGCGCACTCTCACAAATTGCTTATCTAGTTATGGGTTTGACTTTGCACCCTGTTTTTTCTGACGGTGGCGGCAATATTGGATATGTGAAAGCATCACAGTTTGGTTATTTGCTAGGCTTCATTCCAGGCGCTTGGATTTGCGGTTTATTTGCCTTTAAAGCTAGACCTAAAATAGAAACTCTCACATTTAGTTGCATTTGTGGTTTAATCTGTGTCCACCTATGCGGCATCACCTATCTGCTGATCAGGTCTTTTTTTCCTTGGCAAGGAACAGACAGCATAAATTTCATGCAAGCCATACTCATATACTCTTGGTGGGCAATTCCAGGGCAATTAGCTGTAGTCTGTGCTGTGTCTGTAGTAGCATATGTGTTGCGACACTTAATGTTTTATTAGTCATTAGTCATTGGTCATTTGACTGTTGACTGTTGACTGTTAACCCTGCGGGTGAATTCTGCGGATACGCAACGCTACCGCGAAGGCGCAGCCTCTGTCTACGACACGCTCCGCGAACGTAGAGAAGATCGTACTGGCTCACTATTGACTAAACTTACCATGCGTTTCAAAAATCGCCTTTTCTGGATAGCTGCTTTTATTGCTTTTTTCCTAGACCAAATTACCAAATACTGGGTAGTGCAAACTTTTAGTTTGGGGGAAACTCTACCACTTTTACCGGGAATATTTCACTTTACCTATGTCAGAAATACAGGTGCAGCCTTTAGTTTGTTTAGTGGGAAAGTAGAATGGCTGCGCTGGTTATCTTTAGGAGTGAGTTTATTATTAGTAGCGGTGGCATTATTTGGCCCAGTTTTACATCGCTGGGATCAACTGGGATACGGTTTGATTCTCGGTGGCGCTATGGGCAACGGGATTGATCGGTTTGCTTTAGGATATGTAGTTGATTTTCTGGATTTTCGATTGATTAACTTTGCTGTTTTTAATGTGGCAGATTCATTTATTAGTATTGGTATTGCTTGCCTGCTAATTGCCTCTTTCCAAAAACCACCTACTCCTAATCACAGACCTCGATAGAAAAAAGGCTAGGTTTGATTATTTCCTAGCCTTTTTCTTCTATATAAGAATCTGATTTGATTAGAACTTACGCATTGACAAAAGTCTTTAGTAGGGTGGGCAATGCCCACTAACAACATGAAATGGTGGTCAATGCCCTACTTGTATTTCAGAAATCACCTATGAGTCCTACAATGGTTTTGATAAAACCCTAATTACCGGTGGTTGGAGTTTTTACACCACCAGAACTGCTATCAGGGGAAGTCATATTGTTACTACCTGGCGCGGGTGTGGTGGTTGCTGGTTGTTCGGTAGGCGTGGTGAGGTTGTTGCTACCTGGCGCGGGTGTGGTAGTTGCTGGTTGTTCGGTAGGCGCGGTGAGGTTGTTACTACCTGGCGCGGGTGTGGTGGTTGCTGGTTGTTCGGTAGGCGTGGTGAGGTTGTTGCTACCTGGTGCAGGGGTGGTGGTTTCTGGGCTGTTCCCAGGTGTGGGTGCAGTGGTGCTACCCGGTGCTGGCGTTGTTTCTTGAGTATTTTCAGGTGCAGGTAGAGTAGTGCTACCGGGTGCTGGGGTTGTGGTTTCTGGACTGTCACCAGGTGTAGGGGTTGTGCTACCTGCTGCTGGGGTTGTGGTTTCTGGAGTACCCGTTGTGGATGGGGTAGTGCTTTCAGTCGGCTGAGTTTCTACAGTGGTGTTGCCGGAACCACTTGGTGTAGTTGCACTATTGCTATTGCCTGCACAACGGGAATTGAGGGGGAAACGCTCACACAGAATTTTAAATCCTTCTGGTGATAGCTGGATTTCCGTTGGTGAACTGCTGGATGAGTCGCTCGCTTGAGCAATTTGGGATTTACTAGATTGAGCAACAGCGATATTACTTGTGAGGGCTAAAGTTAAAGCTGTACCAATCAAACTCAGAGATTTTCCCTTCATTCTGAACTTAACCTCAACGGAAACGGAACACTTCGCACCATTAAACCAAATTATCTACTTTAAGAAAATATTCATTTAGGAAGATGTTGAGTTGTGTTATTTGTGGAGTAGATATGCTCAAGCTGTAAAATTTAGATGAGTAATTTATAGTAGGTAAGTTGTTAAAAATACACAATTAAATCTGTTAGATATTGTGTGCAATTTTTTAACATTATATAAGATAAGCTTTACCAATTAACTATCAAGTATTTTTTCTGGAGATATAAACTCATTAAGGCAACCAAGTGAATGTACGGTCTAGATATAATATTGAGATAAGATTGAATCGTGCATCATACCGTATAGCTAAATTACTTTTAGCTTAAGAGTAAAATAGTGATGACATACCAATGTTGAGATTGGTATAGGTCAGCATCTTAAATATCATTTCCCAAAATGTTTGTCACAGATGAATCGGCTGTACACCTGTACCCATGTATCTGGAAAGACGTTTTCTGAAATGGTAGTAGCTAATAAAAAACTCTACCCAGCAAGGGATAGAGTTTGTGTCAGTGGTCATTGGTCAGTAGTTAGTGGCAGAGATATGTAAAAATCACTCATGAATCAAAATTAAACGGGACTAAAAACAACTGCCCCTCCTGGTATTCCTAAACCAGAAGCAAGCTACGGCAGTTACTACAAGTCGGCATTCGCCCTTGGCGTTGCCGGAGGTTAGCCGCCCAAGACACTGCCTCACAACTAACAACTGACACGCAAAGCGTAATAAATTTTGATGTAAATAGCCGATGAACTCCCCCCAACCTCCCCAAAAGCCACAAACGTTACTTGGTCAACTGACTCAAGCAGTTAATACTATTCAAGCTAGGGTTGATTTTTCCAAGCTAGCACTCAAACCTAACGCCAAAGTGCCAGAACTCTGGGTGCAGGATGCGGGGGCGGATAAAGCTGAGGTGTATCCGCTACTGGGCGATCGCTATGTTCTCGGTCGCAGCTCCAAATCCAGTGATATAGTTGTGCGTAACCCGGTAGTTAGCCAAATTCACTTGTCACTGTCGCGGGATTCTAGCCAGCGTACCCCAGTTTTTATTATCAAAGATGAAAACTCTACTAATGGCATCTATCGCGGTAAACGGCGTGTTAATACCTTAGAACTGCGTCACGGCGATATCCTCACCTTGGGGCCGCCAGAGTTGGCTGCTTCTGTGCGCCTGCAATATGTCGATCCACCAGCTTGGTATGTCAAAGGGGCAACTTGGGCAGGCTATGGTATCGGCGGTGTCAGCGCTTTATTAGCATTAGTTATCGGGGTGGAATGGCTCAAATTTTCTGTCAGACCTTTACCTACAGCTAGTCGCGCTCCAGTAGTAGTTTATGCCCGTGACGGTAGCACACCCTTACGTGAGCCTCGGATTGTCTCTCACGTGGATCTGAAGCGTTTAGAAGACTTTGGCCCTTATTTATCGAAGGCGGTGGTAGCTTCGGAGGATAGCCGCTATAACTGGCACTTTGGGGTAGACCCTCTAGGTATCTTGCGGGCTGTGTTAATTAATACTCGCAGTGGTGATGTCCAACAGGGAGCCAGTACAATTACTCAGCAAGTTTCCCGGAGTTTGTTCCGTGAGTATGTGGGTAGACAAGACTCCTTGGGGCGGAAATTACGAGAGGCTATTGTTGCTCTCAAGTTAGAAACCTTTTACAGCAAAGATGATATTTTGCTGATGTACCTGAATCGGGTATTTTTAGGTGGTGATACCTCTGGCTTTGAAGATGCAGCCAAGTATTATTTTGATAAGGCAGCCAAAGACTTAACTCTGGCAGAAGCTGCAACTTTGGTAGGAATTTTACCAGCTCCTAACGCTTTTGATTTCTGTGGAAGCGGGCCGAATAAACTAGAAGCCGCAGACTACCGCAACCGCGTCATTAAGCGGATGTTGGAGATGGGGAAAGTTACCGCCGAAGAAGCGAACCGAGCCAGAAGATCCACTGTGCAAGTTAGCCCCAAGGTTTGTGAACAACAAGCTAAGACAATTGCACCCTATTTTTATAATTACGTTTTCCAAGAGCTGGAATCTATTTTAGGTGAAGGGGCGGCGAGAGAGGGTAATTACATCATTGAAACCCAACTTGACCCAGCCATTCAGGCACAAGCGGAAACCTCGTTACGCAATTCAGTCAGGACGGCTGGTTCAACCTTTGGCTTTTCGCAAGGGTCAATGGTAACTTTGGATACCAGAACTGGCGCTATTTTGGCAATGGTAGGTGGAACTGATTATAAAACTAGTCAGTTTAATCGGGCTGTGCAAGCCCAAAGACAACCAGGCTCGACCTTTAAAGTTTTTGCCTTTGCCCAGGCTCTATTACAGGGGATACCAGTATCAAGAACATATTCTTGTGCCGCCATGCCTTGGCAGGGGTTTACTTATAGACCTTGCCGTGCTGGTGGGGATGGGAGTATGGATATTGCCACAGGATTTGCTTTGTCGGAAAACCCCATCGCCCTGCGAGTGGCTAGAGAAGTTGGGCTGAATAACGTAGTCTCTATGGCGCAGCGCTTGGGGGTAAAGTCGCAACTTGACCCAGTACCCGGTTTAGTATTGGGTCAAAGTGTAGTCAATGTGCTGGAAATGACAGGGGCTTTTGCGGCGATTGGTAATCGTGGTGTGTGGAATCCTCCCCATGCCATTAATAGGATTTTAGATAGTAGTGACTGTAGCGATCGCAACGATTTAAAAACCTGCCGTGTCATCTATTCTTTTGACAATAACCGTGAAGCCAACAAGCGAGTGTTACCACAGCCTGTAGCTGACCAGATGACTAATTTAATGCAGCAGGTAGTTACTAGAGGTACAGGACGCAGTGCAGCTATTGGTTTAGGGGAAGGGGGAAAAACTGGTACAACCGATAAGAACGTCGATTTGTGGTTTATTGGTTTTATTCCCAATCGCAGGTTAGCCACAGGTATTTGGCTAGGGAACGATAACAACTCCCCCACATCTGGTAGCAGCGCCCAAGCCGCCCAGTTGTGGGGAAATTATATGCGGAGAATTACGAGGTGAACAGTTGACAGTTGACAGTTGACAGTTATCAGTTGACAGTTATCAGTTGACAGTTGACAGTTGTTAGGTTATTTTCACTGTTCACTGTCCATTGTCCACTGTCCACTGAATTATCTGTATCCCTGCCAAGGAGTCACTTCTATTTGTCCACTGGGTTGAAAGACTACTTGGAAGTGGGCTAGGGGTTCTTTGTTGTTGGGTGCGGCTGAGTTGTTACCGTAAACTGCTTGAAACATCTTAGGTAATGGTGTTTCACGGAAGTTATCAAAGGCTACTTGATTGAGTGGTTCATAGTCAGCAATTGTACCCTCTTTATTGACGGCGACACGGTACTTCAAATCTTTATTAAAGGTGGGAGTACTAGTCCAATTTTGCTTGACTGTATCGTAAAGCTTTTGGTTTAAACCTTTGATGGTGTTACTATCGGTGATTTTTGCACCTACTACTTGAGGTGTTTTGGCATATCCGCGCCAAGGGCTGACTTCTAATACACCATTGCTAGTAAAGACTACTCTAAATTGAGCGATCGGTTCGTTGCTATTGGAACCACGATCAATAATATTATACAGAAGGTTGGGTAGAGGTGTTAATTCAATGCCTTCGTTGGCTCCTTGATTCACGGCTTTGTAACCGACAATTGAGCCATCCGCCGCCACACCGAGACGATAAATCAAATTCTCCTTGATTGCTGAACGATTTTTCCAAGCCGGCTCGATTTGGTTCCAAACTTGCCGATTCAAAGCCCGTAACTGGGAAGGATCAGTGATTTCCGGCACTTTATTTAACAGTGCTTCTAAATCTTTAACTTTAGGCTGCGTTGTGGCTGCGGGTGTGGCGGTGGGGGTAGCCTCTGCTATGGGTGTCGCTACGGCGCTGGTGGAAATAGGTTCTGCTATGGGCGTTGTAGTAGCGGCGGGAGTAGGCTTTGCTGTAGCTGTGACTCCGGCAGTTGTTGATTTCGGGGTAGAGTTGGAAGTGGGAGCGGCGGAGTTACTTTGCTCCTGTGGCTTTGGTTCTGGGACACGTATCTGTGGCGCAGGAACGAAACTAAAAGCGATCGCCGCTACAGCTAAACTAGAAACACCAATAGTTGCTGGTACTGCCTGTTTGAGGATAGCTTGACTAGCGCCACCGTAACGTCTGGTAACTGGCTGTAATTCTAGTGATAATTCCGGTAAAGTTTGCGTATCAGCAAAAAACTGATCTACAGCTTCTACTAAATCAAACAACTGTACTGTATTTAAGTCTATGGCTATCGGCTGATTATTATAATTAGCATTTGTATTAAATTCTTCTGGTGCATTCTCGGAATGTACAATTAATTTATGGCGGTTACTGTCAATTTTTTGAATTTCTACTATTTCTGAATCTTGATTGTGTGCTTGGGGATTTGGCACATTACTTAAAAATTCTTGAGCATACCCACTCACTGCTCTAACTAGACTTTCAAAAAACTCTCGTCCCCCAGCCAAAGGTTGATTGTGTCCAGATATATAGCATTCGGCATTTACCAAGATGGACAATTCGGGGCGCAGTTCTCGAAAATTTGCGCCCTTGGTAGCATCACTTAATCCTTCTAAAAGTAACGTACAATTAGGCAGACTGTACTTTCGTTGAATGTTCATTCCACTTCACCGTCAAATAGACTGATCCAAAATCGCTGCATTCCAGCAGTACCAGTGCAAAATAGTAATTGTCCTAACAGATTTATCGCTAATTCGTCTAGTTTTTCATCTGAATTTAATGCTAATGCACCAAAACGACGGGCATTCATTCTACTCTTAAAATGCGCTCTAAATCTTTCTAGATAATTAGATAGGCGTAAATTCTGTTCTAGGGGAATTTGCTTATCATTGAGTTGTTGACATATCATCAGCATCTGGCGAATAACTACCGTCAAACGCCGTGCAATGTAACAAGCAATGACTACTAAAGCCTTGGCTTCCATAATCGTTAAAGGACGGCGAATATGCGCTCGGCGTATCGGGTTAGATGAGCGCATCCGCCACAAATTTACCCGATCTTTGACAATTCCCTTTAAGTCCAATTCTGCCGCAAAAGTCAATATCGCTTCAGAACCACCCAGTTCTAATGCTTCAATTGCCAGTAGAATTAAATCAATTTGTAACCTAGTTCTGGGGGGACAACCCTGTCCAGCGATCGCGGGATCTGGTAAATTGTCCAAAATCGTCGGCAGTGATGGAGGTGTTGGACTATTAAATGGCGTTAAGCTAGCAGAAGCATTCATTACTCTAAAATACCTTGTGCAGTTCCAATAGACTAGTACCGCTTTGCGGAGTGTAAAATTATCAATTTCAAATTCAAAAAGCTTGCTTTGTGAAGTTTTGAAGCATTTTGTATGGTTGCTAATTTAAGATAAACAGCCAAACAACAAGATTAAACTTGCAGCAGTAGCCTAGCTCTTTGATATATACATTACTTAACTTGTTGTATGCGGAAGTTGACCCATTAAGTATAGACGTGTTTTTAAAGCATAATTTTACTCTCCTGGCTTACGAGTATAAATCCACCTTTAAGCTTGATGTAGATTCTGCGTATCGTCAATGGATAACGAGATAGTAGCCTTAATTCCAAGCGTATGACATTATAGTGTACGATTTTTCAGAGTCCCCAGTCCCCAATCCCCAGTCCCCAATCCCCAACCTATGGATCTAAAATCTCTCATTCGCGACATCCCTGATTTTCCTCAGCCCGGAATTTTATTTCGAGATATCACTACTTTACTGCGCGATCGCCAAGGATTGCGATATACTATTGACTTATTTGCCGAAAAATGCTTAAAAGCCAATTTTCAGATAGATTATGTTCTGGGTATGGAATCACGAGGATTTATTTTTGGCGCTCCTCTGGCTTATAAATTAGATGCTGGTTTTATTCCTGTCCGTAAAAAAGGCAAGTTACCCGCCGCAGTTCATTCGATTGAATATGAATTAGAGTATGGCACTGACTGTTTAGAACTGCATCAAGACGCTTTAAATCAAGACAGTCGAGTTTTAATTGTAGATGATTTAATTGCCACAGGTGGCACAGCCAGCGCCACAGCCAAGTTAGTACAACAGATTGGCTGTGAATTAGTGGGATTTGGGTTTATCATCGAGCTACGGGATTTACAAGGGCGAAAACTTCTCCCCGATGTACCCATTATTTCCCTAGTGGAGTATTAAGTAATGTGGCAAAACGGTTGACTGTTGACTGTTAACTGTTGACTGTTGACTAATGACTAATGACTAACAACTATGACATCTACAAAAATTTCGTGGGAAAATAGTTGGGATTGGCTGATTCGGCTTGTCACCAGCGAGACATTTGTTTACATAGTGAAGCGGGTATTACAGGCGCTGTTGACGTTGTTCTTAGCTTCGGCGCTGTCGTTTTTCATTATGAAATTGTCTCCTGGGGATTATGTAGATACATTGCGGCAAAATCCGAAAATTTCGCCAGAACGTATTGAGGAAATTAAGAGACAGTTCGGTTTAGATAAAACTTGGGTGGAACAGTATTGGTTTTGGCTGGTGAATATTCTCACTAAGGGAGATTTTGGCACAAGTTTCGTGTATCAGCGTTCTGTAGCATCCTTGTTGTGGGAAAGAATTCCAGCGACATTGCTATTAGCGATCGCTTCTTTAATTATGACATGGGCGATCGCCATTCCTTTGGGTATAGTTGCCGCCGTCAAACAAAATCGAGCTACCGACCGAATATTACAGGTAATTAGCTACACAGGACAGGGTTTCCCCAGCTTTATCACCGTACTGATTTTACTAGTATTTGCTCAAATCACCTCACCTCTATTTCCAGTTGGTGGAATGACAAGCATTGACCACGCTGATTTATCCTGGTTCGGTAAAATTGTTGATATCGGCTGGCACATGATTTTACCAACCATCGCCTTAAGCATCACCAGCTTTGCCGGCTTACAACGCATCACTCGCGGCGAATTATTAGACGTACTGCGACAAGACTACATTCAAACAGCACGCGCCAAAGGACTACCAGAAAACAAAGTCATTTACGTTCATGCACTGCGTAACGCGATAAATCCCCTAATTACTTTGTTAGGGTTTGAATTAGCGGGTTTATTGGGTGGTGCATTTATCGCCGAACAATTCTTCAACTGGCCAGGCTTAGGTAGATTAACCTTACAAGCCGTCATCGCTAAAGACCAGTATTTAGTCATGGCGAGTTTAGTCATGAGTGCAGTTTTACTAAACGTCGGTAACTTAATAGCTGACCTATTACTCAAAGTAGCCGACCCACGCATCAAATTGGAATAAATTAGTCATTAGTCATTAGTCATTAGTCATTAGTTTTTCTCCCCCATCTCCCCTCACTCCCCACTCCCATGCTCTCCGAAATTCATTACCTGATACGCTCAAAAGCTGATGGTCGTTATTTAACTGCTCGTCCTAGTGAGGACGCATCAGGTTATTTGCTGTTGTTTCGAGAAGATTTTGATGCTTTAAGCTATCTCAACACCCATGCAGCAGATTTGGCAAATCGCTTCACTATCGAATCTCTTCCCGGTACACAGTTAGGAGGCTTGCTGAAACGCTGGGGTTTTACAGGTGTCGCTGTTGTTACAGATCCTTTAGTACCTAAAGTAGAGTTTTTGCAGCATAGTTAGAGGAAGAGGGGGAAAGGGGAATAATTTGTTACCTTTGCCCTTTTGAAACTGCTTTTGCCTTTCCCCTATGTTTTTACTGTTGACTATGGACTATGGACTATGGACTAATAACTAATGACCCTTACGGGTTCGCCAGTTCCCTACGGCGGGAGACCCGCCTACAGGACTGTACAGACGCGATTAATCGCGTCTCTACTCACCAATGACTAATGACCAATGACTATTACTAACCTATTTACAGCTGGTGGTGTGGTTATGTGGCCACTGCTGGCGTTTTCTTTATTAGCAGTGGCTCTCATTATAGAGCGTGTGATTTTCTGGTTCAAAGTTACGGGTAAGCAAAACCGTGTAGCGCAGGGAGTTCTCAAGCTTTATCGTTTAGATGATGTAGTTAGCGCTGTAGAACTATTACGAAATAATGCAGATTTACCCATCGCTCGCATCTTTCTAGCCGCTTTAGAATTAGAGGAGCCAACGCCAGAGGAATTTCGATTAGCTTTAGAAAGTGAAGCTCAAGCGGAAATTCCTGTACTCAAACGCTTCCAAAATATTTTCGACACGATAATCGGTTTGTCACCATTATTAGGTTTGTTGGGTACTGTTTTGGGTTTAATTAATTCCTTTGCCTCTCTTAATCTTGGTGATGTGGGAGGTACTAAGACTGCTGGTGTAACTGCTGGTATTAGCGAAGCTTTGGTGTCTACTGCAACTGGTTTGATTGTTGCTATTTTTACTCTGTTTTTTTCTAATAGTTTCCGGGGATTATACCAGCGTCAGATTGCCTGGATTCAGGAGTATGGGGGACAGTTGGAATTACTGTACCGCCGTCGTTATGAGCGCAAAGGTAAGCAGGGTTGAATGCCTACACAGAGCATTCTTGATTAGTAATTGTGTCTTATTGTTACTAATTACTAATGTTAACCTGGATGTTTGCTGTAAAATTTTTAATTCTATTAGTTGTTTAAAGATTAAATCGTTTTTGTAAGGTTAGTTTATGACTATCTGGGTAAATGAGCAGATTGATCCATCGGGAATGATTCATGCCTGTATTGCCAGTTGTAATGAATCCCAAGCTAAGGATTGTCATGAGTCTTTTGAGAAAAACTTGACTGAGAATCAAAAAGCATCTGGTTGGGTAGCACGCCTGCGGACAGTCGATTCTTGGGAGCAAGTACCAGTTAATGCTTTGAAACTCGACTAGTTAGTAGTATATAGCCATTAAGTGGAAGAGTGTAAATGATTCAAGGTTTGTAGTAAGGACTTTAGTCCTTCTCTTAGGACTAAAGTCCTTACTACGAACTAAATCTTTACAGGGTGGGCAGTGTTCGCCACATCTAGAGTTAATGTGAGATGAGGTTAATGAACGATAAAAAATAGTTTAAAAATTAATAAATTATTGCTTTTTAGGGAAATTTTATAAGTTTTTGGAAGTATTAAGAGTTATCATCAATTCTAAAGAATAAATTAAAAACTTGCGAACACCGAATAAATGTGGTGAACTATCCCAGAATCTATACTGCGGAACAAAGCCGTCCCATTAATTTGGTTGGCAAAAAGGGACAAGCGGTTCAAATTTCTATTCATTCACCCAGTCAGTATATCTGTGCCAACTGCGAACGGATATTGCCAGACTGGCAAGAAGAACCTTTGTTTTGGGTGGTGATTGTTTTACAACAATCGCAATATCCTTTGGTGATCAGTACGGCGGAAATTGAACGAGAAAAAGAACATTTACGAGAAAAGTTTATGCGGTTTGGCTGCGATTTAGCTTTTAATTTACGCGATCGCGGTTACTTAGCAGACCTGATAGATCCCCGCACTGGCTACCCTCTGCTTTCTCGTCCTGGGGAGATTCCCCATAACGATACAGCAGTTGTCAAAGCTTTACTTAATTACCCAGTCTTAAAAAATAAATGTTGTGTGCTAGTTCATCCAACTTGGGGAACGGCTGTTTATCCCAGTATTTTTATCTCCGCCGCACCCCCGATGATTGTGGAATGGGAGATTAAAAATATAGCATCTATGCACGGGTGGCAAGAAGTTGGGGAAGGTTCAGTAGTGAGAAAGGGGCTAGGGACTAGGGACTAGGGGCTAGAAGTCCAAATAAAATATACTCAAGAAATAATACTTATCTCCCAACCTCCAACCTCTAACCCCTAGCCTCTAGTCTCTAACCAATGGAAGCTCAAACAATCGACATCTTTGATGGTGCTGCTGTTTACTTTCCTCTGATGAATGGCAGGTATGAAGTTAAACCAGGGATGCTACCTTTTGGCTGTGATTTAGGTAATGGTCAAGCTGATAAGCAGGTATTTCAGATTGATGATAATTTTCATAATTACAGACAAGCTAAACTTTTAGCCCGTGGGGAAAGGTTGAGTAAATATTACCAGACTTGTAATTATAGTCAGGTTGTAGCAGGTGCGATCGCTCATTTAATTATTCAGCGTCTCATTCACGAACACCCACAAAATTTTGAGTTTCAACAAACGGCTAACACTTGTAAATTCCACAGTCATTTGACTCAAGAAACTCTCTACCTCAATTCAGACTGGGAGTTAGAAAGGGTTTCGGCTCAAGATAATCCTGTATTCCCCGGTTATATCTCAACCCTTGACGCTTTAGCCGCACAGATACAAGAAGATTTAACCGTAATTTGTCGTCGTGCTGATGGTAGCAACTGGCTGAGTGCATTGCATCTGTGTTATCCCAACCATTGGTCAGCCGAGGAAAAAATTGGTAGAGATTTTGCCGCAATTCATGCACCTGTGGCTGGGATGGAAAAAATTAATCGTCGAGCTGATGCGATCGTCAATACAATGATTGCTAGAGAGCCAACGGTACGCTTTGCTTGGGGTTTGAGTACAGATACTCGCCTTAACCATCATCCTGAACCACCACCTCATGTATCAGTGAGTCAATGGCAAGGTAGAAAATTTGATTTAAAATCCTCTAAACTTTATCTACGAATTGAACGTCAAGTGATTTGGGGTTTACCAGAGTATGACACGGCACTATTCACAATTCGCACTTATTTCTGTGATTGTAGCGTTATTAAGCAAGATTTAGTTTTACGCTCTAAGCTGTATGCGGCTATTGAATCTATGACAGCAGAATCACTTATTTACAAAGGCTTGGTAGAGAGTCGGGAGAGTATTTTGCAGTGGCTGAGGTAGGGGGCTGGGGACTGGGGACTGGGGACTG
>DATNQO010000021.1:0-31307 GCA_036704005.1 Leptolyngbyaceae cyanobacterium
TAAGTAGAACGGACTAAATAAATCAAGGTTTGTAGTAAGGACTTTAGTCCGGGGAAAAGGACTAAAGTCCTTACTACGAACTCAATCGTGATAACTTTACACTACTTAACATAGTTTAATTTATTTTCGACGGTTTACTTATTAGCGAATTTTGCTATCTAAATATAGCTTTTTTCGACTTTCATATAAAAATTATAGGATTGTTAATCGATAGTTGAAATATACGTAGGAAATATTTTTTTACTATGGTGGGCATTGCCCACCCTACAGATACTACAAATAATTATTTAGTGGTAGTCGTCGATATTTTCGTAAACGTTTGATGCTGTTGATTGCACCCAATGCACCAACAGCTAGCACACCAATTGTAGCTGGAGATTCTGGAGTGGTTGCAGCTAAAACTGCCTCCGCGACTAATTTTTGACCAGCAGTGGTTGGGTGAAAAGCATCCCAGAAAAAATATTCACTTTGGTCATTATTACATATGGAAAACTGGGCTAGACAAGCATCGGTGACATTTGTAAAACCAAATTCACTTGGATTTTGTCTCACACCATTTATCAAAGAAAAAATATCAATTTCCATGATATTTACTTTTTGGTTTTTCCTAACTTCATTCAAGCTTTTAGCCAAGTTCAAGTTGAACTCCTGAGTGGCTTGAGTCAGTGCTGTAGGATTTCGCCCATCTTGATTAGCTGCGGGAATGTCTCCTAAGTCATTCAAGTTAAATACTACAATATTTTTTGCACCCATTGCTGCTAGAGTGCTGACGGCTTGAGCGATATTGGTGTAAGGTTTGGGTTTGTTAGGGTCAAGAGGTTGCTGAAACAGGTAATCATTTGACCCTCCCGACACCGCGTAGAGTGCATTAGGATCAAGACTCTGTTGATTAAACTGTAGTAGTCCTTGAAAAGCAAAGACTTGTTGCAAAACTCCGGGTAGTCCTAAATTAGGGACAATAGCATTACCTGTACCAGAATTAGCACCACCAATAGCAAAGTTAAGTCCTTGGCTAGGAAAAGGTACAGAAAGAGGCGTAGTGAAATCTAAGGTAGGAAAAAAATTAGTGATAGGTGTGGATGTTAAACCTAACTTATCGCTAACAATATCTACCCAGATGTCTCCGTTAGCAAAACGTCCCGGAGAGTATGGTGGACTGGGTGGAATAGCAGTTGCGGGACTACCTAACCCACCGGAAATATTAAAGGTATTGCCTGTATCAGACAGACTATCACCAAATACATAAAGCCCGCTAAAAGCTTGCGCCGAAGCCTTTAGGGGTAACATACAAGAGATTGTAATCAAGCTTGCCGCTATGACCTTTGTTTTCATGTCTAATTAAATGACGAAATCTTATTGCTGAGATTGTTTGATAAAGTGACAAAAATTAACATCAATAACTAATTTTTGATAACTAGTACATTAATGATGTTCTCACTTAAGTAACTTTACGTACCCAACAATAAGATATCAAGAAAAATTAGAGGAAAATATCAAGATTTTAAGTATTTTTTGTTGCCAATCACTACTTAGCTGTTTAAAATGATGTTAGCGATCGCCTACAATCAACCATAGGTCATTGCCCTTGGTTTGCGGGTGGTGCTTGCTTCAACTTCAGCGCCTCAACAGCCGATATTCCCTCACCTTGCGAGCCAAAATACCACAAAGCCGCCGCCGCCTCAGCGCGAGTTACAGGTTTTTTCGGTTGAAATAAGGTTGTATAACCAAATACCCGACGAATATTTGATTGTTCGCCATTTTGGAAATCAGCTAAAACTGCTCTTAAAGCTTTAGGGTCAATTTTACCCACATCTTGGAAACCCCAAGTTTCCCTAACCGCATCCAAAGTAGCATTAGGTAAAGCTTGCCGAGTATCTAAAGGTAATTTCCACAAAATCAACTGTTCTCTTGTCAAAGGTGCATCAGGACGGAACAAAACGGCTGTTGCATCTCCAGATAGAGGGCTAGGAATTAAACCAGCTTCGGCTAACCCTTGAATTACTGGAAAATCGGGGTTTTGAGGCGACACATCACTAAAAGCAGGTTGCGTACTTTCCCCAGCCAAACGAATCTGCTTTGCTGGATTATTAGCATACATAGCATTATTAGCAGCCACTAACCAACGGGCATATTCTCGCCGAGTCACGATTTTACCCGGTTCAAATTGGTTGCTAGGGGTACTTTTATTCCCAGAAGATGCAGAACTGAAAACACCCAAAGCAGCTAAATCTTGAATATACTGGCGCAGTTGTTGGGGTGCTTTGTTAATGTCGTTAAACGATGTCGCTGTGGCGGTGGTTGAGTTATTGGGTGTATTGTTTGGCTGTGTTGCCCAATTCGCTGGCGGCACTGGGCCGATAAACTGGGTATCACCCTGTGTAGGTGCATTAGATGATGCGGTAGCTGTACTATTAAATACGTACTCAATCTGGATGGCTGTAGATGTTTGGGGTTGATTAGCTGCGGCGTTAGTCACCGACTGAGGTTGAATCGATACCTTTAAGAGCAAATCATTACGCCTTGCTTCAAAAGTTCCGCCTACATCATCAGTTGGCTGTTGCAAAATCTGCCAGTTGTTGGCTTGAAACTGGTTACGATAAAAGTTACTAATAAAATTGCTAGGGTCTGAACTTACCCAACGAGTGGATACTCCCTTTTGGGAATCACTAGCAGGGCTAATTTCCTGTAGTTGAGCATTTTGATATATAGGTATCTCTTTGGGAAAATCAGCAGGTAACTGGGCTGAGGGTTGATTTGGTGTAGGTTGAACTTCACCCTCCTTAGCCTCCCCAAAAACCACTTGATTACCTTGCAATCTCGGATCTGCTGCCAAAGACTGTTCTAGGTTCTTGGCAGTTGGACTACTGGCGCAGGCTGTTAGTGAAGTCAGGAAAACAGCCAAACTCAGGACTAAAGCTGGTCGTTTACTAGGAAGCACAGGAAATCACAAATCGCGTGTCAATTCCTACCCTAGCACTATTGGCTATTGATAGTTGACAGTTGACAGTTGACAGTTATCAGTTATCAGTTGACTAATGACTAATGACTACAGCCTAAATGACAATTGCCTTGACATCCTCTCACCATTAACCCTTGCGGGTGTAGCGGGAGATTCCAAAGATCACTCTTTGGGCTTTCTCTTTCCACGACTCGGCTTATTTGGAGGAGTTGCCCCACCCAAACAGAGGTCGATATCTCCAGAGACTTGAGATCCTGTGTGTCCCACAGTACGTAGTCCTAATTCAAGTATGTTCCGCGCTGCGTTCCAATCCCTGTCTTGGGTATGTCCACAGTGAGGGCAAACATGAGTTCTTGTACTAAGCGACTTTTTCACCACTTCACCACAGTTAGAGCAATTCTGACTGGTGTGGTGCGGTGGAACTGCAACAGTCGCCACCCCGAAAACCTGACCAAAATACTCAATCCATTGCCTAAACTGCGTCCACGCTGCGTCACTAATCGACTTAGCCAAGTGCCTATTCTTGACCATATTCCGCACCTTCAAATCCTCATAAGCTACCAAGTCGTTAGACTGGACGACGCACCTTGCCAACTTCACGGCAAAGTCTTTACGCTGCCTACTTACTTTGAGATGCTTTCTACTCAAGCGATTTCTCGCTTTCACTCTGTTTTTAGAACCCTTTTTGGTTTTAGACAATCTGCGTTGCAGACGTTTCAAAGACTTCTCGCACTTTAGCAAGTGTCTAGGGTTTTCAATTTGATTCCCCTCGCTATCGGTATAGAAGTGATTAAGTCCCACATCCAAACCAATAGTTTTACCCGTTGGTTCTCGCAATTCTCGCCGTTCTTGGTCAATGCAAAACTGCGCGTAGTAGCCATCAGCACGATGAACTTTACTTAAATTGTTTTGCTGATGTTCTGGATTAGGTAAACCGCCATGTTCTCCATAGTTGCGCCAAGGAATATAATTTTTTAGCTGACGTTGGAGGAGGAACTTATCAATATCAGAGTCCCAAGTTGAGTATTTAGTAGCTCCTATTTTGTCTGTAACTTCATCAGCTAGTTCTAATAGATAGGTGGCACTTTGTGCATTCACTATATAAGCAACGGCGGAAGTAGAAAAACCTTGAGCATAGTCTTCGGGTGAAACGTGATAAACTTGTGGCGCACACGTGTAAAGCCAGCTAAGGCCAACATCAGTTTGATGGGGATTAAATGGTAAGAGCAATTTACCAAAACCTACTACTGGAACAAAATCTGCTTCAATAATCAGATTGGGTTTATCTGTTTGGGTGGCTTTTTCCCAGGCGTGGCGATGGTTTAATAAGCATAAATAACTGCGAGAAAAGGTTTTAAATTCTGGCTAACTTTCTTGACGAAGAACTTCATAATTAAAACCTTCTTCAGTTAATGTGGTTTCTAATTGCTCGGTTGATTCTTTATGAGCAATTATCAACACCCGATCAATATAGTTAATCAAACAATTATTTATAGTCTCTTGTTCGCCCATACATTTAAGAAAATTTATTTATTAGCTGTTGATTTATCTGCGTTTATCTGCGTGCATCTGCGTTCAAATATTCTCGATATATTATTCTATGCAGCTTTATGTTAATTTGGTATGAGATATTGCACCTGATCAATATATAAAGTGGTGGGCAATGCCCACCCTACTAGAAATTGATTTTTATTCTTTAACTGCTGGTGCTGGTAACTCCTTCAAGACTCGCCAAAGCACCGTATAACTACCATCAGAACGTTTACGGACTGGTCGAAAAGCAATAATCATATCGCTGCTGCGAACCTGTTTTAATTGGTCTATGTATGTTGTCTTTTCTAAATTGGCAATTTGACTATTGAGGATAATCTCCGGTAGTTGGAATTGTAGCGATCGCACTAAATAAGTATGATGCAATTTGGCAGTCGCACTGGCAAGAATTACCTGGTTTTGCTGCCAATTCTGGTCTTTACCAGTTACAAACCGCCTTCTATCCAGTTGCAGGGCTGCTAACTGTTTGGGGGGTTGGTAGTTAAGGAAGAACTCTCTAGTTGATGCAGGTACAGCTGTTAAGCCATCATCCAATTTCTCTAACGGCAAATCGCCCACATCTACCATAAAACTGTAATCTATTCCCGAATGCCGCAGTTGGAAGCTCTCATCTACTACCTCAAGTGTTAAACTGGGATTAAGTCCTCCTTGAGTATTACCTAAATTCGGAAAATTATAGCGATCGCTCACGCTGGGCTGTAATCGGTTCCTGACTGTATTGAGTGGACGCTCTTTAGCTGAAGCTCTTAAAGCCCGAAAAATACCAGTACGTGGTAGTCGCAAAAACTGTGCGTAAGTTTGAGGTTCTTGTGGGTCAAGTGCGTAAGCAAAGCGGTCAAGGGCTGTAGCCGTTTCCTGTGCATCTCTAAATTTTGTTTTCGGGGGAAATACTATCTGCGCTGTTGTCAACAACTGCTTGGCATTGGCGAGTATCTTGATTGCTGCGTCTGGTGGTGCGATCGCTGGTTGCATCGGGGGCTTATAATTAGCTATGGCTGTTTTACCAACTATGCCGATAATTGGTAATGCAGACGGGGAAGTGGCTGTGGTAGACTGTTGCGGTGGTAGATTCGGTTCCCTACTTGATAAAGGTGTTGCTGGCTTTCCCAGATTTGGACGTTGTGTTGGTGCAATGGTCAGTATAGGGTCTGACTTACGTTCACCACTGACCAAAGGTAAAGGTCTAACTAGACCTATTTCACCCCGGCGCGACAAGAGTTGGTCTAGCACTGGCGAGAGTTTTAATAATTCTTGGCTAGAAGCAGACAAAGCACAGTAAATTTTTGTTTGTGATGCGTTCAACTGGCCAGACGGGGGGGATGCTACTTGCTGCTGACACAAATTCCGACCGTTATAGTCATAGCGTTTGAGAAAACCTGCTACTGTTTTAGTCTGCACAACCAATTGTCCCCGCACAGCACGCATCTGATTAGCATCTGGAGAAACTAGGGCTTGTTGGATGCGGACAATCAAATCTAGTTGTTGCTGCACCAAAGCGCTAGCTTCAGTATAAAAATTTTCATCAGTTGACGCAACAGCCAGAGTATGATTATGAGGCAAATACTGATATTGTAAGGCAAGGGCGTTTCCCCCCAAGCTAGTGACCCAAAAAGGTAACAAAAGGCTAAAAACTATGTGTCTCATCTCAAAAACCTTGTGTGAATAGGTGTAGTAAAAATCTAAAATAGAGATTAAATTGAGAAAAGAACGACCATCGACAATTGTCAGTCTATTCTAAATTTCGCAAAGCGTCGCCGGGTTGTTACCAGTGCTGAAACACGATTCCATGCAAGTTTCCCAGGATCAGCCTATTTATTCTGAGGCTTCACTCCAGCTGTTGTTGTTCGTTGATGGACGACCTCAATCTAAACAGCAGGTGCAGCGTATCCGTGCCTACTTAAAAGACTTGCAGGCTGAGTATCATTTTGAGCTTCAAATTATTGATGTTGGACAACAACCATACTTAGCAGAACATTTTAAGTTAGTCGCTACGCCAGCTTTAATCAAAGTTCACCCAGAACCCAGGCAGACTTTAGCTGGTAGTAATATCATCACCCAACTGAAAAACTGGTGGCCGCGATGGCAAGCTGCCGCAGACGCTTATGTCAAATTGCAGGAAGAGTTACAAGAACGTGTAGATGACAATGGTCGCGTGGTGCAACCTAAATCAAATATTAATTCTGTAGCTGTTTCTGCCGAACTCATACGCCTTAGTGACGAAATTTTTCATCTCAAACAAGAAAAAGAAAAATTACTAGAACAGTTACAGTTTAAAGACCGCGTGATTGCTATGTTAGTTCATGACCTCCGCAACCCGCTAACAGCAGCTGCGATCGCCATCGAAACCCTACAATCTAACTACAACCCAGAAATCGCTTCATTTCAACGCCTAAAACCTGCCTTAGTAGTCAACCTCTTAAAACAAGCCCGCACTCAAACTAAAACCATAGATAAAATGATTGCGGATCTTTTGCAGGTCGGTCGAGGCTCTGATACAGAGTTCACGATTGTACCACAAAAAACCGAAATTGGCTTACTCTGTTTAGAAGTATTAGAAGAATTGCGCGATCGCTGCACCGCCAAAGCGCAGAAAATTGAAACCGACATTCCCCAAGATTTACCCTGTGTTTACGCTGACCCCGAACGCATTCGCCAAGTACTGATAAATCTTCTAGATAATGCCATCAAATACACCCCAGAAGGCGGCACAATCACCATCGCCGGATTACATCGTACTACACAAAAAATACAATTTAGTATTAGTGACACAGGCCCTGGTATTCCCACAGAAAACCGAGAGCGCATATTTGAAAATCATTATCGCCTAGAACGGGATGAAGCCAAAGAAGGTTACGGTATAGGCTTGTCCTTATGCCAAAGAATAATCCGCGCCCACTACGGTCAAATTTGGGTAGACTCCAACCCCCAGGGGGGAGCATGGTTTCACTTCACCCTTCCTGTATATCCTGCTTAGGGAGTGGGGAAAGGGGGGAAGGGGAAAGGGGAAAGGAAGAAGTCTTTGCTTTGTCACCTGTCAACTGTCAACTGTCAACTGTCAACTGACAAATCTGATTACGTCCTGCTTCTTTTGCTTGATAAAGGGCTTTATCCGCCGCCACAATTAAGTCAGAGGGTGAGGACTCCCAGGTTGGAATGATAGTCGCTATACCCATACTCAAGGTAACATACTCACTTACGGTGGATTTACTGTGGAGAATTTGCAAATTTCTGATGCTAGCCTGTATTGTTTTAGCAACATACATGGCTCCAGCTGCGTGGGTATGTGGCATAATCACCGCAAATTCTTCACCACCATAACGAGCTACTAAATCTTGATGTTTCTGGGCTTTGTAGCTTAAAACAGCACCGACTTTTTGTAAACAGGTGTCTCCTGCTGGGTGTCCATACTGGTCATTATAAAATTTAAAAAAATCGATGTCACATAAAATCAGCGACAAGGGTGCGTTTTCCTGCACCAAGTTAATCCATTGTGTATTTAAGTAATTATCAAAGCGACGGCGATTTGCTAATCCTGTTAAGCCGTCTACATTGGCTAAATGCTGTAAAGCCAAGTTAGCCGCTTCTAACTGTTTATAAACTTGTGCTTGCTGTAGTAATCTTCGCAAGCGCTGACGCAATAAAGGCCAGTGAATGGGCTTAGTAATATAATCGGTGGCTCCAACGTCAAAAGCACGATCAATAGATTCTGCATCGTTTAAACTTGTAATCATGATAATCGGGGTACGCTCCCATAATCTAGAAATCACCGAACTACCTAAGTCAGCGTCATGATCGAAATTAGTTACAGCAGAAATCAGATTATCTCTGGCAATTTGCAGTAATTGCTTACAGCAAGCGAAACCATCCATCACAGGCATCATTGCATCTAGCAAAACTATATCTGGTTTTACAGTCTCATAAGCGTCTAAACATTGTTTACCGTCTGTTACCTCTACCACCCGATAACCTTCTTTTTCCATAGCTTCACGCAACAACATACGGATGATTTTGTCATCATCCGCGACTAAAATCATGGGAGGTTTTTTCACAAGAGAATATGGGCTTATGCCTGACATGAGTTGCGTTCCATAGAAAATCAGAGTTCTGAGGACTGAAAAACTACTTAAAGCTTTACCTGATGGTTGAATTATCGCCGGCGATCGCTTTTTCACACTAGTCAGGATTGACTTACCAAGCTTGTCTGTTGAGACTCGGTGTAGTGGTTTGACTGCGCGGTAATCGAGTTTCGGCTACGCGGTAGTTGAGATTCACCAACTAGGTGTAAGGGTATAGAAATTATCAGGATTCTGAATACCTAATACTCCTATACATTTGCCCAAAACCTTGACTTCGTTTTCATGCGTAAGTCCTAACTAGTGGCAATTTCAGCCATTTATTGATAAGTCCGCAGACAAAAGCCTACAATATACTCATCAATGCTGAAACATAGCAGGTCTATCCATATTCGTTTTAGTATTAGATTGCCTGATAACTTGCAATTCAGAATCTGGATTAATACTGATTTGGTTAAATCTGGAATAGAAATTACAAACGTCAGTAATAAACAATTACTTTACTCCCCAGCGCGACAATAAGAAATATTAGTTTTAGGTTTCCCATTTGCTAAAAAGTAATTACTCTCTTCAGCAATAATTCCAATTTCAAATCTCATTTTTCGCTAAACAGTCTCTGTTTATATAAATTTCAAAAATTCATAGAATGTATGAATCACCTAATTAGATCGCAAGAAAGTTATAAACTTTACTTTACTACTACTACTTGAACACAAACAATAGACAACAGTCAATACGTTTGATAAGAATGAGTGTAGAAAATGATGATTTAGGTTTTCCTTATTTGCTATCAAGCTATTAACATAATTCAGTAAAATTCCTGATGACAGGCTGACATAAAAAATATTTTGATTACTGAATTGATTTACGTAAGTAGACAACAAGAACAGTTAAGAAGGGTAAGAAATCCCTTCATAAATTTTTAACTCTGTAATTTTCTGGTAAAGAATACAGCACTTTTCACATTGATGAGGTACATTCATCTAGCATCTAACCCCTAGTCTAAGCGCCTCTGTTACTTTGCAAAGTGTACTGCACTTAACTGAAAAAAGCTGTAATTTATTCAACTACGGAAAACACAGAGATAAAAATCAGAGTTTTATTAGTTACCTTGACAGGAAGTATCTAAAACCGTAAGAGTTGAAATCATGACAATTCCATTAATAGATTTAGCTGGGTTGAAAAATAGTGAAATACAAACTCAGCAAAATGTAGTCAGACAAATATATCAAGCTTGTCACGAAATTGGCTTTATGTACTTGCAATCAGCAATATCATCAGACATACTTGAGGAAGTATTTAGTTTAAGTAAAAAATTTTTCGATTTACCTGTAGAGGTTAAACAGCAGCTAGCCTGGAGTGATGAATTGAGTAATATAGGCTATGTTGCGATGGAGAGAGAAAGCCTTGACCCTGAACAACCTGGTGATTTAAAAGAGGCTTTTAATATCAACATATCGGCGAATAAGGCAAATGAATATCTTCATTCCCCTACACCCCTTTCTCTAGACAAAGAACCCCTAATTATTGCCTTTTATCAAGTTTGTACAGAACTGGCTAATACTGTACTAGAAGCCTTGGCTTTAGCCTTAGAATTGCCTGTGGATTATTTCACAATTAGACATAATCAACATCACCATACTTTGCGCCTGCTACACTATCCCCCGTTGCAGACATTACCCAAACCGGGACAGGTGCGTGCTAGTGAACATTCTGACTATGGGAGTATTACATTACTCTTTCAAGATGCGGTGGGTGGGTTAGAAGTTCAAACGAAAAATGGCGAGTGGATTGCCGCGCCGACTATTCCTGATACGGTAATAGTGAATACTGGTGATTTAATGCAAAGGTGGACGAATGATGTATTTTGCTCAACAAAGCATCGGGTAATAGTTCCCCATGATCATAGAGTACAGCGATCGCGCTATTCGATTGCTTTTTTCTGCCATCCTAATCATGATACAGAAATTGCTTGTCTGGAAAGTTGTCAGCAAGGAAAAGCACCTATCTATCCGCCCGTGCTTGCGGGAGAATATCTATTAAGTCGTCTACAAGCAACCTATTAGATGAAAACTTACGACTGGACTGTGGTTGGTGGAGGAATTACGGGTGCTGCACTCGCCTACGAATTGGTGAAGACAGGCTTTAGTGTACTTTTAATAGAAAAAGATGCTGTAGCGCAAAATGCTACCCGTTATAGTTATGGTGGATTGGCTTATTGGTCTGGTAGTACAGAACTTACTCGTCTATTATGCCTGGAAGCGATCGCCCGATACAATATCTTGTCCCAAGAGTTAGATGCTGATATCGAATTGCGGGAGTTAGATTTGTTACTGACAATTCCTGCTGACGCTAACCCGGAAGCTACAGCCGCTTTGTATGCTAGTTGTGCAGTACCGCCGCGTTTACTTAGTGTAGCAGAAGCCTGTGAGTTAGAACCATTACTCAATGGAGGTGCGATCAGCTACGCTGGGCGGAACGCCATCGCAGGTGCATTAACTGTCAAACATGGTCATATTAACCCGCAGAAAACAGCGCAAGCTTACATTCAAGCCTTCTTACGTGCTGGCGGTGAATTACAAATCGGCAACTGGGAAGTTGAAACAACTACTCACAGTGCTAATGTAGTTATATGTGCTGGTGGACTCAGCAGACAGTTATTAAAATCCCTGGGTATATCTGTAAAATTGTATTTTACCCATGCAGAAATCATCGAAATTCCTCCTGTTGATTTGCGTTTAAATACTTTAGTCATGCCAGCTAATTTGCAAAGATTTAAACTAGAATCTGCATCTACTAAAGTTGATGAATTGTGGGATGAACCCGGTAATCAACTAGCTGCACAAATATTAGATGCGGGTGCAATTCAGTTTTTAGATGGAAGTTTGCGCTTAGGACAAATTAGCCGTATTTTAACCAATCCTCATGCTGTGATTAATCCTGAAGAGAGTGAAAATTGGTTGCGGCAAGGTATCAGTCAAATTTTACCTGCATTGGGTAATTTGCCTGGAAATTGGCATCATTGTTTAGTCGCATTTAGTAGCAATAGCTTACCCGTAATTGGTGCTATTCCTGAATTAACGAATGTGCATATTTTTTCTGGTTTTAGTAATCCTTTAGTGTTTGTACCACCTTTAGCCAAGCGGTATGCTCAATTCTTAGCAGGCAAAGAGGATGAAATTATTCCTCAATTATCACTATAAATTACCTCTGTGTCTCCGTGTCTCCGTGGTTAATATTTTTCACCACAGAGGCACAGAGACACAGAGTTTTTATTTTCATAGGACTTACGCAACTGGCATATTTTTTCTGTAGGGTGTGTGACTGGCGATAATATTTGAACGTAGTCATGAGACTTGTAGCGTCACGCACCAACCACCAATTGTGACACTTGCGTAAGTCCTGTTTCAGATACTCATAATATTATTGTCATTACCAATCAGGTCTGAGGCTTCTTTTAATAGTTCTTGTTGTTCTTTTTGGATTTCTTCTAAACGATGAGCGATTTCTGCTAATCTTTGCTGTTTATCTGGGTAAATAACTTGAGTATCGGTTGTTAATATAAATGATTTATCTAAAACCTGATGATTATTCAACCTTTGAGTAGCGAAATTACCAACTTGACTAAAAGAAAAAACACTAATTTTAATTAAAGCCTGAAGCAGTTTTATTGGTACTTGCAAAATTGACAGACTGGCTGTTTCAATTAAGCGTATAATTCCTTTGATAATGCTCCAAATAAGAGCGATCGCAAACAGTGAAATAATTAGACTGATAATTGGGTGATTGGTAGCCCAATTCAATATTTGCACTAACCGTAAGAATGTCGGGTGTTGTGCTAGCCAATCATTTATAGAAGCATTTATTGATGTTTGTACAGCTACAGATGTGGTATTTTTAATTTGTTCCGCCGTTTGCCAACTTTGTCCCAGTTTGGTTGTCAGCGTATCAATGGCTTTGTCTGTTGCTGTAGAGGTCGTTTGCTGTGCTGAGTTAGTCAAGGAGTTAACACTTTGGGTTACATAATTCTTTGCAACTTGCCAGCTTTGTAACAACCCTTGAGGAAAGTTTATATCTACTGGGGGTGTCATAACAATTTAACAAGCATTCGCCGCTTTCCTAGTGTTAAGGTACATATACAGTAATGATAGCAACGTGAGCGATCGCCTCAATCTCCAACACAGATAAAATAAGCGCTTATTTTAATTTTGCAAAAGTGGTTAAATAGGAATAAAAACCTATTGCTTTAGATATAGAAACTCGCATCTTTTCGGTTAACAAAAGTATATATAGAGTTACCTTATAGATGACAAAAGAAATTTAAATTACTACTTTAAATAAATCAGACACTTAATGTTACACACTAGGTAAAAGATTACAACGAATCTTGAGCGTAGGCAGGTATGTTATGAGATTAGTAGACGGTATCTTTTTTACCTTAGTAAGTACTGTTATCTGTGTTGCCTTACCAAAGCTCTTATCTATGACTTTGAGTAATAAAAAACCTCAAGGTATTTTACCTCAAAAGTCTGCTATGGAATCAGACGATGCTCATATTTCTGAATATATAAATTTAGTTCCTGAAAGCGGAGAGTGGGGAGTAAGCAGCGATAAGTGGGAAGAGGAGAAAGATGTAGCTTTAGCTTCCTACAGTGGGGGAGAAAAGCAATAATTACTATTGACTAATAATTATTTGCGGTTTTGTCGCCGCCATTTTTCTCTTACTAGCCGAATTTCGTCAAAGGTATAACCTTCACCCAACTGTTCCTTAATGGGTGTCAACGCAATATCACCAAGTACTTCTAAGACTTGCCAAATTTTTTGTTGATGTTCTAAGGGAACTAGTAGATTTAAGTCTACAGGTTGGTTTTTCTCAATTAGCTTTTCTAAATGAGTAGAAATTGTTGCAGGGCTGAGTTTACGTTTACGGGCAATTTCGGCGATACTCAAACCTTGTTGATGTAAATATAGAGTCTGTAATTCGGTGTCGGAAACTACGCTGGCTGAAGGCGCAAGATTAACAGGTTTTTCTTGTGAGGATTTTTCTTGGCGGTAGGTGCGAATTTCGGCGATAAATTTCTCCCCATATTGGGCTAATTTGTGACTTCCAACTCCCGAAAGTTTAGAAAATTCAAGTAAGGTTTGGGGTTGCACCTGTACCATTAATTTCAATGTAGAATCGTGGAAGATAACGTAAGGTGGTACAGACTGTTCATCTGCAAGTTGCTTACGCAGCGATCGCAATCTATGTAACAATGCTTCTGCTTCTTCAAATTTAGGACTTTCCTGTATTACACTCAGCTTTTGCACCACAGGAACAGAGAGAAAGACTTGGCGTTGTCGCCGCATCACTTCCCAACTGAGGGCGTTTAATTTTAAAACTGAATAACCATCGCTAGTTTGTTCCAGTAAACCTTGATGTAAAAGCGACCTTCCCAGCATTCGCCATTCATCGACACTTCTATCTTTACCTATACCGTAGGTAGAAAGTTTATCGTGTTCGTATTGCAGAATTTTGTCTTTTTTCGCCCCTCGCAACACATCAATTATGTGTAGCATCCCAAATCTTTCTTTGCATCTGGCTACACAAGATAAAAACTTCATCGCTTCAATTGTCCAATCTTGCATCGGTTTGGGATAACGGCAATTATCACAGTTACCGCAATTACCCGCAAACCTTTCGCCAAAATAACCTAGTTGAATTGTGCGGCGACAGTCTGTTCCTTCAGCATAATCTATCACTTGTCGCAGTTGTTGTCTAGCAATCAACTGTTCTTGGGGGTCAGTTTTTTGGTCTATACTCCATTCAATGGTTTTAATATCACCAAAGCTGAAAAAAAGTGTACAGCGTGATGGTTCCCCATCTCTACCAGCCCTACCAGACTCTTGATAGTAACTTTCCAAATTACGGGGAATATCAAAGTGAACAACTAAGCGTACATCTGGTTTATTAATTCCCATCCCAAAAGCAATTGTGGCGACAATTACTCTCACATCATCGCGAATAAATCGCGTTTGATTTTTGCTACGTTCGTCATCAGGTAATCCGGCATGATAAGGTAAGGCTGAAATCTTATCTTTTTGCAATTTAAATGTGAGTTCCTCAACTTTTTTCCGAGTTAAACAGTAAATAATTGCTGAACCTTCAGTATCTCGAAGTAATTCTAATAATTCAGCGTAGGCTTGTTTACTTTTAGGGCGGACTTCGTAATAAAGGTTTTGGCGGTTGAAACTTGCAAGGTGAATACTTGGCTGTTTTAACCCCAATTGTTGGATGATATCAGCACGCACCCTATCTGTAGCTGTGGCGGTGAGGGCGAGGACGGGGATATGGGGGTAACGCTTGCGTAGGGATTTTAGCTGGCGATATTCTGGGCGAAAATCATGTCCCCATTCAGAAACACAATGCGCTTCATCTATTGCAAATATAGATATACCAACTTTTTCGTTAACTAAATCAAGGAATGGGAGAAACCTTTCACTCAACAGACGTTCCGGGGCGACGTAGAGTAATCTTACCCTACCATTGAGGATGGCTTCTTCGCGCGATCGCACCTGATAAGCATTCAAACTACTATTGAGGAAGGTAGCCGAGATATTATTATTCCGTAATGCTTCTACTTGGTCTTGCATCAAAGCTATCAACGGTGATACCACAATAGTTAGTCCCTGCTTCATCAAAGCAGGTAACTGAAAGCACAAAGACTTACCGCCGCCTGTAGGCATCACTACCATCAAATCTCGATTTTGTAAGGCATCTTCGATAACTTGCCGTTGTCCAGGGCGAAAATTATCATAACCGAAGTGATATTTTAGCGCCTGTTCGAGATTGGGATACTGAAGCATAGCGATCGCTTTTCTGGCTGCTTTTTGCGTGAGTGTTTACGAGGATATCAGGATTTTAACAATCTCAGGGCGGGAAGTCATGGTTTTTTTGTTTTTACCACGGAGGCACAAAGCCACAGAGAAGGATTTTTGAGAGCTTATAATTGGTTTTAAATGGCAGTATGAGCAGGAAGATGAATAAAAATACACATTTTAACGCTCAAGTCAAACAGGGTAAAATTGAAATTCCTGTGGAGTATCAAGAAGAAATCAGCAACGCCGAGATGGTACAAGTTGTCATCTTGAAAGCATCTTCACAGAAGAAATGCTTTTCACCTACAGGGATTATCGCTCAGTTGACTACAAATCCTATACAGATTCAAGATTTTCAACGACTTACCAGAGAACAAGCTAATGAACGCTGGTGAGTCCATGTGATATTTTATTGATTCTAATATTTGGCTTTATCGTTTCATTGTGAATCCCTTTTTGCAGGGGACGATATGAATATATAGCGATCGCCTGTTTGGACTCAAAAATTAGACGAGTGTGGTTTTGTTTCTTCACCGCACATGGACTCTACTTTGATTTTGTGAACAAATGGACAAGTTATAGTCACTACAGGGACTTAATTAGTAACGTCGTTGCCGCAAAATTACTTAAATTATTATTGTAAAAAGGATCTTCTTTAGGCTTCGCATCATACGAGTAGCAATATTATGGTGATGCCAAGCTTGATAAAAATCGGGGTAAGGCATATTCTGAGCGCATTGCCAGGCTAAATCGTAATAATTATAATCCAATTGCCAATAACTACTTAAAGTTTTGACAACCTCAGCGCGGTGCTTATTATTCTGTAAAATTGTACTGAAGCTTGATGCTGCTAGCCTACGGGTAGAGTCATCCACGGTTGAGGATTGCAGCAGTTCTACCAAAGCGGCGATCGCATTTTCATTACCTGGGCCGAATTTCCCCAAGCTTGATGCTGCTAGCATACGGATAGAGTCATTCACGGTTGAGGATTGCAGCAGTTGTTCCAAGGCGGCGATCGCATTTTTATTGCCTGGGTCGATTGTCCCCAAGCTTGATGCTGCCTGTATACGGGTAGAGTTATCCACAGTTGAGGATTGCAGCAGTTCTACCAAGGCGGCGATCGCTTTTTGATTACCTGGGTCGATTGTCCCCAAGCTTGATGCTGCTTGCCTACGGGTAAAGTCATCCACGGTTGAGGATTGCAGCAGTTGTTCCAAGGCGGCGATCGCATTTTTATTGCCTGGGTCGATTGTCCCCAAGCTTGATGCTGCCTGTATACGGGTAAAGTTATCCACAGTTGAGGATTGCAGCAGTTGTTCCAAAGCGGCGATCGCTTTTTCATTGCCTGCACCGATTGTCCCCAAGCTTGATGCTGCTTGCCTACGGGTAACGTCATCCACGGTGGAGGATTGCAGCAGTTGTTCCAAAGCGGCGATCGCATTTTCATTGCCTGCACCGATTGTCCCCAAACTTGATGCTGCTTGCCAACGGGTAAAGTCATCCACGGTGGAGGATTGCAGCAGTTCTACCAAGGCGGCGATCGCTTTTTGATTACCTGGGTCGATTGTCCCCAAGCTTGATGCTGCTTCTTCACGGATGTAGTCACGCACAGTTGAGGATTGCAGCAGTTGTACCAAAGAGGTGATCGCTTTTTCATTACCTGGGTCGATTGTCCCCAAGCTTGATGCTGCTTCTCTACGGGTATAGTTATCCACGGTTGAGGATTGCAGCAGTTGTACCAAGGCGGCGATCACTTTTATGCGGTCTGTTTGTTTTAGTGCTGATTTCGCTTCCTGTTTGATTGAACTCGGACTATCAATAGTCCACTTAACAATTTGATTGACTATCTCATCGGATTTAAAATAATCCTTAAACTCTACAATTCCTGCGGCAGCTAAAAAATAGGCGCGATTTTGATAAAATCTTCCACATCCATCTTTGAAGCTAATTAAAGCATCGAGAAACTGTTGCTTTTGCTGCTTGAGGTTCGCTTCTTCTCTTCCCAACCAAAGTAATATCGTTTGCTTCCATTGCGGTTCAAAGATGCGATAAGTTCCTTGTTTGGGATTGTTGGGAACATGGTCAAGAAAGAAATGCCAGTTATTGATGGCTTTAGCAGCAAAATATTCTTGAAATGAGGCATGAAAAAAAGCGTAAACAGGTTTTCTCTTTGTATCCATCCCCACACAGTTCAACCACCCACGATTTAGTGCCAATTTCAGCAGCGAAGTTTCATCATCAGCATTACCCAAGAACTTACTTACAAAATCCTGTCGTAAGCGAAAACGGTTAGCTTCTTCGTCTATAGCTGCTTTAGCTAATTCTCCAAGTTTGATATTTAGTTGCTCACGTTGTTGAGGATTTATAAAGATTTCCTCTTTTT
Organism: Leptolyngbyaceae cyanobacterium; assembly: GCA_036704005.1. GTDB lineage: Bacteria > Cyanobacteriota > Cyanobacteriia > Cyanobacteriales > Nostocaceae > Trichormus. Next base: position 17,825 of record DATNQO010000021.1, read on the forward strand.
TCCATTTGTAGAAATCATCAACAAATTGCTGATAAAGTTCTGCTTGTGTTTCTGGTAATTTGCCATCCCCCGATTGCAAATTCAAGCATAGCAGCGTTAACCGCAGAGGATTTTTTATTAAATCTTGAATCCGTTCTTTACCCGGTTCTTTTAACTCATTACATAAATGCTTTCCAGTTTCATGAATACTAGCAAACCATTTGTGAATAAATCTTTCTACCTGTTGTGGATAAGAAAAATTTAAAGTGCGATAAATATCAAAATCATCCAGTGCATTAATGCTGCCATCCCAGAGATTAACCCGACAAGTTATCACAATTCGGGCTTGAGAAATCAACCCTGCTTCACGGAATTGCCTAGCAATTTCTGTTATAGGATTAGATGCAGACATTTCATCTAACCCATCTAGCAGCAGCCAGACATTGTTTTGATTAAAAAGAGTTACAAAATCATCTTTCAGTTGCTTGGTAACTTCAGATTTACCTATTTTCTCAGCTACCTTAGTTAACCAACTCTCTAATAAATAAGCTTTTAGTTCGCTCTCTCGCAAATCTGCTAAAGATACCCAAATCACAATCGACTGAGGAATCTCACGAGATACCCAATCAGCAATCTGTTGTAATAATGTTGTCTTCCCTGCTCCTGGTTCACCAATAATAGCAATTCGCTTACCCTTACTTTTAGGCGTGTTCTTTTGTTTAAGAACTTCTTCGAGAAAAGCATCATGCTCAAATGTTTTGGTGATTTCTGTCTCTTTGTACAGTTCTGAACCCTGTTCTGGAGAAACATCACCCAGAGCATTGTTTAAATCATTTTTTTCATAAACATTATCTTTATATTTAGATGGTTTCTTACGCTCAATTAATCCCAGTGGTACGTAAACATCATCAACTTTTAAGGTGACTCCTTCAGTTGATGTCAGAGGATTTGTAGTTAGCTTTCGCCGTTCTGACAACATCTCACGGCAGATTTTACGCCAGTCATCGGGAGTTAACTTTGTCCCATCCTCCCCTGGGGACGACTGTAGTCAAAAGTTGAAGTTATTAGTTTGGTTATTGATCTGACCTTGGTTTACCACCCCAATCTTTTCCGCTAGCTGCGTCAAATTTTGAATAGTTGGCTGTTGAGATTTGAGGGTATTTTCTATTTCTTGGATTTTTTGAGTGAGTTTTGGTTCTGCTTTGGCTGCGGTTTCAACTTCCACCACTGCTTGAGCAATTTCTGGGTCTTGTTCTGCTGCTGCTTTCAGTTCCAGCACTGCTTGACCGTAATCTAAAGGTTGTGTTTCATTACCAGTGAGTGATGGGACTTTATTTTTCCGACGGAGTAATTCAAACAACTTCCCGCCTAGCGTCCATGCTTTATCACCAAGATTTTCGCCGATTTTCTCCTGTGCTTTAGTCCAAAGTGTAGTAGCGATCGCAGTAGCTACAGCAGTTAGCGTTACAATCTCCATAAATTCACTACAAACTCAGTATATGTAGATTCTACATAGATAAAAGAAAAGTTAATTATCCTCAGCGAAGTAATATTTTAGCGCCTGTTCGAGATGGGATAGTAAAGGTGGCGATCGCTTTTATGATTGCGTTCTGGATGAAGTCATGGTTTTTTCACCACAGAGGAGGACACTTGCGTGCGGGGGTTTCCCCCGTTGAGCAAAGTGTCCGTCGCACAGAGGCACGGAGAAAGAGAGTTTATAATAATGAAAAGCTTTATAAAGCAGCAAAATTACGGTTTTTTTAGTGAAACGCGACTCGATTTATTACCAAATATTTAAACGCTTTCCGGCGTTAATTTTTGAACTCGTTGATGAACGTCCCCAAGAGGCGCAGAATTATCGATTTGAGTCTGTTGAGGTGAAAGAAACCTCTTTTCGTATTGATGGGGTATTTTTGCCTCCAGAGGGTACGACACCAAGAGTTATCTATTTTGCCGAAGTTCAATTTCAGAAAGATGAAACTCTTTATCATCGCTTTTTTACCGAGTCGATGATGTATTTAAACCGGAATCAATCACAATATGATGACTGGTACTGTGTGGTAATTTTCCCCTCACGTTCAAATGAACCAACTGATACAACAACTCATCGCATATTTTTAAACAGCGACCAAGTACAACGCATTTATTTGGATGAATTAGGTACTTCTAATACTCTGTCAATAGGTATTAATTTAATGCAGTTGACAATTGCACCAGATGAAACGATGGCAGAGCAAGCCAAGCAATTAATTGAACGAGTACAATTAGAGTCAACTGGCACAACGCCGAAAAACGAGATAATAGATATTATCACCACAATTGCCGTTTACAAGTTTTCTTCGTTGAGTAGAGAGGAAGTAGAAGCGATGCTAGGACTAACTTTAGAAGAAACCAGAGTTTATCGGGAAGCGAAAGCTGAGGGTCGAGAAGAAGGTCGGGAGGAAGGTCGCCAAGAACAGAAAGCTGAAATGTTGAAAGCAGTTGTCCCTCTGTTATTAAAAACAGGGATGAGTATAGAACAGATTGCACAACAACTCAATGTTGACATAGAAGCTGTTAGACTTGCTGCACAGTAGAACCAGGATAAATAAGCGCAAGGGAGATTGAAGTTTACAAGTTTTCTTCGTTGAGTAAAGAGGAAGTAGAGCAATGCTAGGACTAACTTTAGAGGAAACCAGGGTTTATCGGGAAGCGAAAGCTGAGGCTGAAGAAGAAATATTGAAAGCAGTTGTCCCTCTGTTACTAAAAACAGGGATGAGTGTAGAACAGATTGCTACAGAACTTAATGTTAATTTAGAAACTGTTAGACTTGCAGCACAGCAGAACAAGGATGAGTAAGCGCACAGGAGAATCAAGTTAATTGGTGAAGCAGCGACTCGATATTTTATTAGTAGAGTTAAATTTATGTAATTCTCGCGCTTTAGCACAGAGGCTAATTCAAGCGGGAGAAGTAACTGTGAATGAACAGGTAATTGATAAGGCTGGGACAGAGGTTGATGTTGCTGCTCAGATTAAAATAAAAGAGCGATCGCGTTTTGTTTCTCGTGGTGGTGAAAAACTCGCCAAGGCTTTAGAATTATTCGCTATCCCCGTCACCGACAGGGTTTGTTTAGATGGGGGAATTTCTACAGGCGGTTTTACTGACTGTCTACTGCAAGCTGGCGCTAAATTAGTCTACGGCATTGATGTCGGTTACGGACAAACCGACTGGGGTTTACGAAATAATCCCCAGGTTATTTTGCGTGAACGTACCAATTTACGGCAATTGCAACCTGGGGATTTATTTGGTGAGGGGGATGTTGTTCCAGACTTGGCGGTGGTGGATGTTTCGTTTATTTCCCTAACCAAGATTTTGCCTGCGGTGTGGCGACTTACTCAATCTCCGCGTGAAGCTGTGTTATTAGTTAAGCCACAGTTTGAAGTGGGTAAATCTCGTGTGGGGAAAAAAGGTGTTGTGCGCGATCCCCGTGACCAAGCTGATGCTATTTTCCAAGTTTGGCTGGCGGCTGAGGAATTAGGCTGGAAATACAAGGGTTTAACTTGGTCGCCAATTACTGGCCCGGCGGGAAATGTTGAATACCTATTATGGTTAAAAATCGAAAGCGAAACACCACCGCCGGATCTAATTGTTATTCAACAAATTACTAAATTAGCTATGGATGAATTTAGTAATTCGTAATCACAAAGCTGATGAAATATGAGTTATTTTTATATCAGCCATTAATTAAATGTCATAGATCAGACATTCTAAAGCTTCTGGATGCAAATCACAGAAAGATTCTAGAGAATTTTTGTGTTTTTTGGCTTGTAGTTGATGAGACTTTTCAGCTTGTAATTCTTCTACAATGTCCCAAGCTACCGCACAGTTGGGAGAACCATCGCCGTTGAGTTCACAAGTAGAACGAGCTTCTGCGATCGCTGCGAGGATGGCTTTTTCTAAATCTGTAGCTTCATCTTGGTCAGCGTTGAAAGCGTTGGGAGCTACATTATAAATTGCTGTCATGATATTGTTGCCTCTGTTGATTACGCTATGCGTGTTAGTTGTTATTGTCTTCAGGACTTATATTTCTAGTTTAGATAGGCTTTCCCAAAAGCATGGTGTTGAACACCGCCATTTTCTGACCAATTCTTAGTGGGAATCCCTCTCTTTTCATCCTGAAGGGAATCAGGTATAAATGCTGTGCTAATTGCACTAACAGCAAATAATTGCCATCTCCTTTATATTGCCTCGGAAAATGGCAATTGGACAGGTTTATCAGGGGAATTTGATGTAAATTGACAATTTCTCAATAATAGTAATTATTTAGTCAAAATTTTTATTGAATCTCAATATTTCATATTTAATTCTTGTTGCAACCGATACAGAATTGTATTTTGGTCTACTTGGGAAAGGATTTCCGCAATGACTGTACTAGCGCCTAATTGTCCCCAAGTGCAGCCTTTTTCTAGATATACTTGGGCGGCTTTACCTACAGAATATGCCCCATAACCAGCAATTCCAGCTTGAGCGATCGCACTCCCAGCAAAGGCTGTAATATTGGTGGGATTATCGCCACTGGTTAAGGCGGCGGTACTTTTACCTAAACCCAACATGAAGCTACTACCCAATTCTCCCAGCAATAGGCCCCCACAACTCATCAAGATGGTTTTTAAGATTTTCCCAGCTTCGTAGCTAGTCATCGGTAAACCGTACAACCGCGCCAGAGAACGAATTAAAGCCAAATCAGCAAGGGTTCCACCCAGGATATCGAAAAAGGCGATGGGATTTAACCCTACGGCGAGGGCTTTGTATTTGGTATACTGCCAAATGATATCCTCCGCTTCTTGCTGGCGGATGTCAAGAGTTTTTTGGGCGATCGCCGCTTCTGCATCTCTTGCTTGAATAAGTGCATTTAAAGCTAGGAGCGATCGGCCTTCTCGATTGAGAATATTTAAAATAGTCTGCTTAAGTTCATCTACCTGTGGCGGTGGCGTTTCCCATTCATAGCTTACCTGACCATCAGGCCATTCCACCCGCACTTCCATCGGTGCAGGTTCCGCCGCTATCATGACAATTTCATCGGGTAGTAGCGGCTTGGCTTGAGGATTTCCCGCACCTAGTTGTTGTAAATTCTTATATATTGCGGCTCGGTCTGTATCTGGGTATAAGTCGATTTTGTTAAACACTAAAATTAGCGGTTTCTGCGCCTGTCGTAACTCCAGCAGCGCTTGATATTCAGTCCGAGTAATATCCCCAGACACCACAAATAAAATTAAATCAGCTTGACGCACCACATCCCGCGCCATCTGTGCGCGTGACTCACCCTGAATTTCATCTAGCCCAGGTGTATCAATTAACTCTACGATTACCTTCCCCCCGGCTTGCCAACGTACAGAACGGGGCCATTGAGTCACACCATTGAGGGGGCCTGTTTGTAAAATCTTACTTCCCAACAAGGCATTTAACACCGCCGACTTGCCACGACTGACTAAACCAAAAGCGGCGATTCTAATTATGTTAGAGTCCAGCTTGCTTAGTGTAGAATTTAACAATTCTATTTCTGGTTTCACCAAACCCGCCAACTCTGGGTTATATGATAAATGTCCAGACTTACGAAGATATCCATACCAAGACAATGCTTGTCTCAAGCTGGCGCGGGCGCGGTTTAAGTGAGTTTCTTGCAAGTTACGCACGGAGTTAGTTTGATTCAAGGTTGGCTAAACAACAGGCTACATTTCTATTTTGCTTTAATTTCTCAACTGTCGTCGTCTGAGTCAACTTAGCAGTAGAGTTAGAATGAGTCGATTGTATAAAGTATTTATGACGGATGATATACCTAAACTTGCAAAAAGTAGTACATCAGATATTGTAGGTTACGAAGATTTTTTAGCTGAATTAAAGACAAGAATTTCTAGCGCCCAATTAAGGGCAGCAGTTGCAGTCAACAAAGAGTTAGTATTGCTTTACTGGCAAATTGGGCGAGATATTCTACATCGACAACAGCAGCAAGGCTGGGGGGCAAAAGTTATTACTCGACTGGCTGCTGACTTACAGAAAGCTTTCCCACAGATGAAAGGCTTTTCCCCTAGAAACCTCAAGTATATGCGGGCGTTTGCTGAAGCTTACCAGGATGAGCAAATTGTGCAACAGGTTGTTGCACAAATTCCTTGGGGTCACAATGTCCGTATTTTGGATGCTGTCGAAGACACAACAGAACGTCTTTGGTATGCACAGCGAACTATCCAACATGGCTGGAGTCGCAATGTTTTAGTTCATCAAATTGAGAGCAAATTATATCAACGTCAAGGTAAAGCAACTACTAACTTTAACAACACACTACCTCAGCCACAATCAGAATTAGCACAGCAGTTATTAAAAGACCCTTATAAGTTTGATTGTCTCAATTTAGGAGAAGATTTTTTAGAGCGTGATTTAGAACGTGCATTAATCAATCACATTCGGGATTTTCTACTAGAATTAGGTGTTGGTTTTGCTTTTGTTGGTAGCCAGTATCATCTTGAAGTTGGTGGCGAGGATTTTTATATTGACTTGTTGTTTTATCACCTGCGTTTGCGTTGTTTTGTGGTGATTGACCTCAAGATTGAAGAATTTAAACCAGAATTTTCAGGTAAGATGAATTTTTATGTAAGTGCAGTAGATGATTTATTAAGGCATCCAGATGATCAGCCTACAATTGGACTGATTTTGTGCAAAAGTAGAAATAAGGTAATTGCCAAATATTCTCTACGGGATATGTATAAGCCTATTGGGGTTTCTACATACCAAATACAAGATACTTTACCTGAGCAGTTACACGAAAATTTACCAACTATCGAGCAGTTAGAAACTGAGTTGGAAGCGATAGTTTTAAAAGTAGAGAATACAGATAATTTATAAATGCCACAACTGCTAATTACACAATACAAACGGATAGCAATAGTATATAGCAATTACTAAGCAAGTGAGGTACAGAGTTATTCTTTTTAAACGCAAAGGAGCGCAGAGGTAAGCGCAGAGGAACGCGGAGGATTTTTACTTAGTACCTCAATAGATTGAGAAACGCTATAACTACAATTAAACATTATTTGAAGATTTTGCTGTTCGACATCTTACACTTTATCAATAAGCAAATGGTGGGCATTGCCCACCCTACAAAACTTGGTGTTCTTAGTTTTAAATTGTAAGAGGATTACCACCAAATGCGATTTCCGTTTTCGTCTACTCTGGCTTGACGAATTACATCAGAAATTTCTTCAGCGTCTTTTACGTGGTGGAGTGCTTTCTTCTCACCATCGGGGTAGTCTACAACGAAGTAGGTGGGAACTGTAATATGGTCGCCTGTAATGTCTGGTGAATCTACAGCAACCTGTTTGGCTTTTTCTTCCAGAGATTTGTTATCGTCAATTTTATCGCCTGGGTTTGCTGTTAGGTTCTGTTCTTTAGCAGTAGGTTCTTCACGAGAATGCCAATCTTGACTTACTGGTTGTCTAATTTCTTCTGATTGATTATTTTGATTTTCTAGTTTTTCGTTAGTCATGGCTAGTACACAAATTAAAAGTTTATGTTTACTCACCCAATCTAGAAAATCCCAGAATTAATTAGTTCTTTCTTCAGTAAGAGTTTGCTATTTTAACGACGATTACATACCTATGGTTATATCTTATTACTGTAATTTTTATTTCACCTCTAACTATAGAAATACAAGTCAAATTTAGGGTTTATTTCTTTAGTTGAAAAGGTGTATATTTTCCCCCCAAGGCTTCAACAATAGCGCGGGTGTTGGCTTCCATCATTTTGATGTAAGAATCGCCATTACTACCTTTAGCGCCAATGGAATCAGAATACAGTTGATTTGGGGATAATTTTATGCCTGCTTCTTCGGCAACAGTTTTAATTAAAGCAGGATTAATTGTAGTTTCGGCAAAAATTGCCGGAACACCCGTTTTTTTAATCAAATCTGCTAATTTTCGCACTGTTTGGGCGCTTGGCTGTTCTTCTGTGCTGATACCAATTAATGTGCCGGCGATCGCTAGCCCATAAGCTCGTCCATAATATTGAAAAGCATCATGTGTTGTGACTAACTTACGTTTATCTGGTGGTATCGTCTGTATTTGTTGATTAATCCAGCTATGGAGTTGTTTTAACTCATCTGTAAGTTGTGCAGCCCTCTGAGTATATTTCTCTCTGTCTTTGGGGGATAACTTAATTAACTCATCTCGAATAGCATTAACCATAGCGATCGCATTTTCCGCACTTCCCCAAACGTGAGGGTCGGGAACTACTGCGCCGTCTTTATCCAACTGTAACGGCTTGACGACTTCGCCCACCGCCAACTTCCTCGCCTTACCTCCAGCCGCATTCATTAACTTAATCAGCCCTGGTTCTAAGTTGTAGCCGTTGTATAAAATCAAGTCGGCTTCTTCCAAATATCGAGTATCGGTGGGTACTGCTTCGTAAACGTGAGGATCATCTCCTGGCTGCAAAATCCCCTTTAGCTGAATCTCCTCTCCCCCGACTTCCTGCGCTAAATCAGCAATGATAGTGCTAGTCGCAACTACTCGCGGTTTCCCCCCCGCATCTGGCGTATTCCGGTTAGAGTTAACTGCGGCACATCCATCTATCAAAAGTGCCAAAACTATTGCTAATACTGGCTGCCAGCAATATCTGGCTTTTGAGTGAGTGATTGTATTCATCGAACTGTTATATTAATTTTCATATTTCTCTCATTTTTCAAGTTACAGTATTTTCATATTCTTTTCATTTTTTCAGTCTCGGAAATGACATTATGCGAATTGCGAACTTTTCCTTAGCAGCTGATTCTACCTTTGAATCAGTTAATACCTACACAGCAACAGCAGCAATTAACATCTCCCATCTAGGAGTACATTACCGTACACAGGAAGCTTTGCGGGATGTTAACTGTATAGTCAAACCGGGACGACTGACGGGGATATTCGGCCCTAACGGCGCAGGTAAAAGCACACTGATGAAAGCAATGTTAGGTTTAGTTCCTACCACCAGTGGTAAGGTACTGTATCAAGACAAACCCTTGATGCAACAGTTGGGGAAAGTCGCTTATGTTCCTCAACGTAGCCAAATTGACTGGAGTTACCCCGCCACAGTTTGGGATGTGGTGATGATGGGAAGGGTGAAGAAAACAGGCTGGTTGCGGAGTTTCTCGGCTGTGAGTCGCCAAGTTGCGAAAAACGCCTTAGAAAGGGTGGGAATGATTGATTATTGCGATCGCCCCATCGGACAATTATCAGGTGGACAACAGCAAAGAGTATTTTTAGCCAGGGCTTTAGCACAGCAAGCAGACATTTTCTGTTTTGATGAACCATTTGTGGGTATTGATCAAAAAACCCAAACAGTAATTTTTGAAGTCTTTCACGAAATAGCAGACGATAAGAAAATTGTCCTAGTAGTTAATCATGATTTAGGCGAATCTATCAGCCATTTTGATGATTTAATCTTATTAAATCGTGAATTAATCGCCACAGGTTCCCGTCAACAGGTACTCAAAGAAGAAAACCTCAATCGTGCTTATGGCGGTAAAGTAATGTACTTTTCCGATGCAGCGTAGGAAGGGACTGGGGACTGGGAAGAAGAAGGGGAAAGGGGAAAGGGAAAAAAGGAGTCTCTATCCTTTCTATGGACTAATGACTAATGACTAATGACTAAATTATGTTAGAAGATTTAATTGAGCCGTTGCAATATGGCTTTATGCAGCGATCGCTAGTGATTGCAATTTTGGTAGGTTTATTATGTGCGGTTGTGGGTAGTTACCTGATGGTGCAGAGGTTAGCGCTGTTGGGTGATGCTATTAGCCACTCGGTTTTGCCGGGATTAGCGATCGCCTTTATGATCGGTGCTAATATCTTTGTAGGCGCGTTTATTGCTGGGGTAGTGAGTACGATGGCGATCGCTTGGATTAGGACGCGATCGCCAATTAAAGAAGATGCAGCAATGGGTATAGTATTTTCTGCCTTCTTTGCCCTTGGCGTTACCCTAATTACTGTTATTCAAAAAGATAATAAAATCGACCTGAATCACTTTTTATTCGGGAATATTCTCGGAGTTACTGTTGACGAAGTACGCGATACTGCCATCATCGCCGCGATTGTTTTAATAATAGTTATTTTATTATACAAAGAACTATTATTTTACACCTTCGACCCATTAGGCGCTCAAGCCGCAGGCTTACCAGTAAATCGGCTCAACTTTGGCTTAATGCTGCTAATTGCCTTAACAATTGTCGCCAGCATGAAAGCTGTAGGCGTAATCTTAGTTTTATCACTATTAATTACACCAGGAGCAACAGCTTATCTATTAGTTAAACGCCTGCACCAAGTCATGTTTTTAGGTGCAGGTATCGGCGTATTTTCTAGTATTAGCGGTATGTACCTCAGCTACTTCTACAATTTACCCTCCGGCCCAGCAATTGTTTTAGTAGTTTCGGGACTATTCTTATTAGCATTATTATTTAGCCCCAAACACGGGATTTTGATACCTAGTGCTTATCAGAAATAGTTTTATACAAATTGTCTATGAAAATGCACTTAATCATGAGGATTCTAGTACATAGTTAATTATCTTCATCACACTCTATATACCTTTGCGCTAACCTCTGCGTACCTTTGCGTTAAAAATAGCTAACATTGGACGCAGCTTTAGTATTATGGTTTTGGTGGGCATTGCCCAGCCTACAGATAATTAGATTTTTTTTAAATTAAAATTATATTTTTAGAGTTATACCAAACATAGTAATTGTTAATCCGCAGCCATTAGAGTGATTAGGAATGTAAATATATTAGTGAAATCTTGATTATTGAATTAACTTATTACGGTATTTTTATACAGAAAAGAATTGATGAATACGTTAAGCTGACAACAGCAGTATTCATTTTGTAAACAATGACCGCAAGTAATCCCACAATTTTAGCCCTGGACTTTGATGGAGTAATTTGCGACGGACTAATCGAATATTTTGAGGTAGCCTGGCGTACTTATTGCCAAATTTGGTCGTCAGCTAATGACGCACCACCAGATGATTTGGCTTTAAGATTTTATCGTCTCCGTCCTGTAATAGAAACAGGTTGGGAAATGCCTGTTTTAATCAAAGCATTAATAAGCGGCTATTCTGATGATGAGATTTTGCAAAACTGGGCAACTATTACCCCAAAGATTTTGTTAGATAGCAACCTACAAGCTAAAGAAATAGCTACAAAATTAGACGGCTTGCGTGATGAGTGGATTGCTAACGATTTAGATGGTTGGCTGAGTCTGCATAGATTTTATCAGGGTATTATTGAGAAACTGAAAATCACCCTTGCCAGTGAAGTTAAATTGTATATTGTCACTACCAAAGAGGGGCGTTTTGTTCAACAGTTATTGCAGCAAGAGGGTGTAGATTTACCACCAGCAGCAATTTTCGGCAAAGAAGTAAAGCGTCCTAAATATGAAATTATCCGCGAGTTGATTCAAGCAGCAGATCATAAACCCATAAGTCTATGGTTTGTAGAAGACAGGCTCAAAACATTACAGCTAGTCCAACAGCAAACAGACCTGGAAGATGTCAAGCTTTTTTTGGCAGACTGGGGCTATAATACCCAAGCAGAAAGAAAAACCGCCCAAAACGATCCGCAAATCCAGTTATTATCTTTACCTCAATTTGTTAAAGATTTTTCAGGCTGGATCTGAGGGAGTGGACAATGGACAGTGGACAATGAACAGTGAATTTGTGAAATCAACTGTCAACTGTCAACTGTCAACTGTCAACTGTCAACTGTCAACTGACTAACTATGCTTGACCTGACGAAATTAGCGCGACAAATGCAGGGTTTAAGCCAGCATCTATCCCTAGAGGCTGTGGCTAGTCGCCAACGTTTAGAGTTGGCGCAACAGCATCTAAGAAAGGCTATCGATTTTCAACAAGAGTTAATTGAACGTCAGGAAAAGTGGCGCGATCGCATTCTCTTTGCTAATGCTACACCCCTTGAGCCGCTTAATACCTGTGTAGCTATTCCCACGCCTCCCAAGATACATACCGTCATCGCCACCGATGGTTCACAAATCTCCCCCAGTCACCACGAAATTGCTTACTGTTACCTGTTAAATATCGGTAGGGTAGTTCTACATTACGGACAAAATCGCTACCCCATACTCGATAGTTTGCCAGAGGTATTTTACCGCCAAGAAGATTTATATATGTCCCGTCAGTGGGGAATTAGAACCGAAGAATGGATGAGTTTCCGCCGCACAGCCAGCGAAGCAATTGTTTTAGCTGAACTGGCTTGTAGCGCACATGAGGGCGCTGGGGACTGGGGACTGGGGACTGGGGACTGGGGGAGCAGAGGAGCAGAGGAGCAGAGGAGCAGAGGAGAAATATCCACCTCAGATACTCGTTCATCTAGCTCAGATACTCGTTCATCCACCTCAGAGGCGGATTCATCTATCTCAGATACTCGTTCATCCACCTCAGATACTCATTCATCCACCTCAGATACTCATTCATCTAGCTCAGATACTCGTTCATCCACCTCAGATACTCCCTCATCTCCCCCATCTCTCCCCACTCCCCCCACTCCCCTCACTCTCGCAATGGTAGATGGTTCATTAATCTACTGGTTCTTAGAACAGTTACCCCAAGATGCAAGAGATCATATTTTGCCACCCATTTTAGAAGCTTGGCAGCAAATGCGTGATGCTCAAATTCCTCTGATGGGTTATGTTAGCGCCTCCCGGAATGTGGAAGCTGTGAATTTCTTGCGTTTAATGGCTTGTCCTCATACTGCACCCGATTGTGCTAGTTACTGTCCCAATCAATTAGAAAAAGTACCGTGTAAAGTATTTGACCCTTTACGAGATACGGCGTTGTGGACAACTCAACTGCAACCGGGACAGCGCGGCCCCTTGTGGCGCAGTAATGCTAGGATTTTAGAGCTTTATGGAGACCACAGCATATATTTTTGCTATGTCCATGTTGGTACAGAAATTGCGCGGATAGAAGTCCCGGCCTGGGTAGCTAAAAATACAGAAATGTTTGACCAAGCTTTAGGATTGATGTTAGCACAGGTGCAGAAAGGATATGGTTATCCAGTTGCGATCGCCGAAGCCCACAACCAAGCCGTAGTCAGAGGCGGTGATAAAACCCGGTTCTTCGCCCTACTAGAAAAACAAATGATTAAAGCCGGCTTGAAAAATGTCGGTACTTCTTATAAAGAAGCTAGGAAGCGAGGGAGTATTGCGTAGGGTTAGGGACTGGGGATTGGGGACTGGGGGTAGCGGGGGGAGCAGGGGGAGAACAACTGACAACTGACAACTGTCAACTATCAACTGACAACTGACAACTGACAACTGTCAACTGTCAACTGTCAACTATCAACTGACCGAAGAGGCGGAGGGGCAGGGGGCAGGGAGCAGGGGGAGCAATCCCTGTCCCGAAGCCGTGAAGCGGAGCGGAACATGGGTATCAAGCCCCGCCCTTCTAGGGCGTTCTCAATTGGTCGGAGTACAAGATCCGTT
>DATNQO010000022.1:0-5330 GCA_036704005.1 Leptolyngbyaceae cyanobacterium
GTAATTGGTAATTGGTAATTGGTAATTGGTAATTGGTAATTGGTAATTGGTAATTGGTAATTGGTAATTGGTAATTGGTAATTGGTAATGGCTTTTTTACTATTACCCATTCCCCAGTCCCCAGTCCCCAGTCCCCAGCCCCTAATTCCCCAAAGTCCAAATTTTAATCGTATTATCTTCACTACCGCTAACCAAATTCTCGCCGTTAGGAGTAAAGGCTACAGATGTGACAGTATTTTCATGTCCTTCTAGGGTGCGAATTTCTTCGCCTGTTGCTAAATTCCACAGCTTGATTGTCTGGTCGCGGCTGGCGCTGGCTAGGGTGTTACCATCTGGACTAAAGGCGATTGATGTGATTGTTTCTGTAGTCCCTTTTAATGTGCGAAGTCTCGTACCTGTGGGTACATTCCACAGCTTAATTGTCTGGTCACGGCTGGCACTGGCTAGGGTGTTACCATCTGGACTAAAGGCAATTGATGTGACTGTTTCCCCATGTCCTGCTAGTGTGTGAGTGAGAGTTCCGGTTTCTAAATTCCAAATTTTGATAGTTTTATCAAAACTACCACTGGCAATATTTACACCATCGGGGCTAATAGCGACGGAACGCACCCAAAATGTATGTCCTATCAATGTAGTGATCAGCCTTCCTGTAGCTAGATTCCAGACCTTGACGGTGTTATCATCGCTACCACTAACTAAGGTTTTACCGTTGGGACTGATGGCGAGGGCATGAACTGCGTCGCTATGTCCTTCTAGGGTGCGAATTACTGCGCCAGTGTTCAAATTCCAAACTTTGATAGTGTTATCATCGCTACCACTAACTAGAGTTTTACCATCGGGGCTAAAGGCGACAGCATTGACTTTGCGAGAATGTCCGTTGAGAGTAGAGATGTCTTCACCTGTAGCTAATTGCCAAATTTTAATGGTGCGATCGCTCCCACAACTAGTTATGATTTGACTATTCGGACTAACCGCCAGGGAAACAAACGGGTTTTCATTGTCTGGAAGCGTATTAGCTAACAAAATGGTTCTCAATGTTGGCTTTTGCGGCTGAGTTATCACCATTTCACCAGACTTGTGCTGAATAAACCTTGAGGATAAACTGCTATAAATCCGCCGATACTGGCTAACCCAAGATTCGCTAAAACCAAACAGTAATATCAAAGCACTAAGTAAGACTATGCTTCTGACTAAAGTATATTTTCTCGGCAACTTAGATACATAAGTTGTCTGAGTTACAGTGATTTTTCCAGAGGTTTGTCCTGCGGCTGGTAAGGCGAGGGGCTGTTTAGGGGTAATATCCTGAATGACTTCATCAGCCGAGTTGTAGCGGTGCTTGATGTCTTTTTGCAACAGCTTGTCCAGCACAAAATCCAATTCAGGCGTTAAGGGACTGCGTAAATATTGTCGCCAATTAGACACCCAACTATATCCATGTTCCATCCACAACTGGAAAGGCGAAATGCTAGTTAGCAGGTGAAAACAGGTAGCCCCCAACGCGAACAAATCACTTGCAGCATAAGCTTTTCCATCGCGAATTTGTTCTAGTGGTGAGTAACCATGTGAACCAATGGATGTGCCGAAATTTTGAGCTTTGGCTGTCAATTGTTTAGAAGAACCAAAGTCTATCAGATTTAATCGCCCATCAGTGCGGCATCGGATAATATTTTCAGGTTTGATATCGCGATGGATAACGCCGCGATCGTGGATAAACTTAAGAACAGGGAGTAAATCTAGCAAAATCGCTTGAATTTCCCCAGGTCGATAGTTCTTACGCTGCTGCAACTCCTTTAAGAGATTTTGTCCATTAATAAACTGTTGCACCAAATACAGACAGTTATCTTGCTCAAAATAAGCCAACAAAGTTGGAATTTGCGGATGTTCACCAAGTTCTTGTAAGCGCTTGGCTTCCTCCGCAAACAATTCCACTGCCTTTTTTTGTGACCAAGTACCTTGAAATTTGGGTGCTAGTTGCTTAATGACACAGAGTTCATTTAATTTATCTTTATCTTCTGATAGATAAGTTCTACCAAATCCCCCTTCATCAGAAAGGACACGAATAACACGAAAGCGGTTTCTTAAAAGCGGTACTAAGGTAGTACCACAAGTTTTACATGAGTTTCTTCCATCAGAGTTTAATGGATTTGGGCAATCTGGATTTAAGCAGCAGATCATGTTCTGACAGGCGCGGCTGCATGAAAATTTAGATGAACTTTGCTTCCAAATTCCCTTAATTAAAAGAGGCTCTCGCTGACTTTGGTAGATAACGCTGGTAGGGGAATTGAAGGAGCCTTTGTATTGTAAATCCTGGTAAATGCTCAACAGTCTTGGTCAATGCGGCAAACTCAGAGAGCCAGATAATTAATTCTTCTCCAGATTATATAGTATTCCGAAATAAACTGGCAGGTAGAAAGTAGTAAGTGCTGTTGGCAGTAGTTGGGCATTAGCTAACACTGTGTTTAAAATATGGCAAGGCTAAAATGTGGCATTATCCGGCGTTGCTGTTCTAGATGAGCCTAGCTGATTGTTATAATTAATCATCAAGAAGTCACAAAAGTTTAAATAAAATAGTTGAGATTGCTATATGCTTTCAGTAATTAGACTGAACAACAAGCATAAATTGGTAAAGAAAAGTGAATCTTCCTTTAATTACTCGTGCCGAAAAAAATAGCGAGAAAAGAGCAATTCTTACAGATGAAGGCGCATTTACTTATCAGGATTTGCTTCATATTTCTAGTCAAATAGCAACAAGTCTTTTGAATGAAACAGCAGATTTACAAGAGCAGCGAGTTGCGTTTTTAATTCCACCTGGATTTGAGTATGTAGCCACTCAGTGGGGAATTTGGCGGGCTGGTGGAATAGCAGTACCTCTTTGTATTTCTCATCCAAGACCAGAATTGGAATATGTAATTACCAATTCAGGCGCATCGATGATTATTGCCCATCCAAATTTTGAGGATATACTGAGGGCGATCGCAACTACACACAATTTGCGATTTATCCTCACCACAGAACCGCTCGGTGATCATGTTGCGCCTCTTCCAGAAATAGATATTACCAGACGTGCATTAATTCTCTACACTAGCGGCACAACAGGTAAACCAAAGGGTGTGGTGACAACTCACCAAAATATTCAAGCGCAAGTGACTAGCTTGGTTACTGCTTGGGAATGGACAACGAGCGATTCTCTTTCACAGACGCTAAGCGATCGCATCCTACACATACTCCCATTACATCATATTCATGGCATTATCAACGTCCTCACCTGTGCTTTATGGGCTGGGGCGGAGTGTCATATGTTGAGTAAATTTGATGCAGATGTAGTTTGGAAGCGAATTAGTCAGGGTGAGTTCACCCTATTTATGGCAGTACCCACAATTTACGTCAAGTTGATTGCGGCTTGGGAAAATGCTTCCCAAGAACGCCAAAAAACCATGACAGCAGGCTGTACCAAAATGCGGTTAATGGTTTCCGGTTCCGCCGCTTTACCAGTGCAAGTTTTACAGAAGTGGCAGAATATTAGCGGTCATTTTCTCCTAGAACGCTATGGAATGACGGAAATAGGTATGGCACTCTCCAACCCATTACACGGTCAACGATATGCTGGGTATGTGGGTCAACCTTTGCCACAAGTGGAAGTGAGATTAGTGGATGAAGATGGAAATTTAGTTCCACTAGGGACACCAGGAGAAATCCAAGTCAAAGGCCCTGGTGTATTTTTAGAATATTGGCAAAACCCCCAAGCCACGGCTAAAGCTTTCCAAGATGGTTGGTTTTGTACAGGCGACCTCGCCGTAGTTGAGAATGGTAACTATCGCATTCTGGGACGGATGAGCGTGGATATCATCAAAACAGGAGGGTATAAAGTTTCCGCTTTAGAAATTGAAGAAGTGTTAAGAACCCATCCAGATATTCAGGAATGTGCTGTAGTTGGGGTTGACGATCCTGAGTGGGGTGAGCGAGTTTGTGCGGCGTTAGTGTTGCAACCACAGCGTCAGTTAACATTAGAATCTTTTAGAAGTTGGGCAAAGGAACAATTAGCAGTTTATAAAGTACCAACTAAGATTTTGTTAGTTGAAGAATTACCGCGTAATGCAATGGGAAAAGTGACTAAGCCGACGGTGGTTGAGCTATTTCGTGGATCATCCTTGTAATCTATTGCTAGAGAAATTAATTGGACAGGTTATACTCTGCATCTGACAGAAACTTGTGATGATTTTGATATATCTCTAGTGATGCTGATAGTTAGAAGAGGTTTTTGCTAGGGTGGTGGAATCAGGGTTAATTACCCACCTACCAATTAGCATGGCAGCTACAGGTGATTATGGCTCACTTAAATCTTCGTCGCCCGGAAAATACTGAGGGCGATTTTTATGTCGATACGACCTGCATTGATTGCGATACCTGTCGTTGGATGACACCGCAAGTCTTCCATCGCGTTGATGAAATGTCAGCAGTATATCATCAGCCAGCAAACGAAACAGAAAGATTAGCCGCACTACAAGCACTGTTATCTTGTCCCACCAGTTCTATTGGTACTGTTGAAAAACCCAAAGATATCAAACTGGGACAGGAAAGTTTTCCTATTTTAGTGACTGAGAATATTTATCACTGTGGCTATCATTCAGAAAAATCTTATGGTGCAGCTAGCTATTTAATTCAACAGCCAGAAGGAAATATATTAGTAGATTCCCCGCGATTTACACCGCCTTTAGTGAAACGGCTAGAAGAGATGGGCGGAATTAAATATATGTATTTAACTCATCGGGATGATGTGGCAGATCATCAAAAGTTCGCTGAACATTTCCACTGTCAACGTATCTTACACGTTGATGAAATTTCTGCGGGTACTCGGAATGTAGAAATACAACTAACTGGTGCAGAACCATTTACTTTTCAGCCAGATGTCTTAATTATTCCCGTCCCCGGTCACACTAAAGGACACACAGTTTTACTATATAAAAACAAGTTTCTGTTTACAGGTGATCATCTTGCATGGTCAGAAACTCAGCAACAATTGATCGCATTTCATGATGTATGCTGGTATTCTTGGACAGAACAAATTAAGTCCATGCGCCGATTAGCTGAATACTCTTTTGAGTGGGTATTACCAGGACATGGACGGCGCTTTCATGCTGACGTTGATACAATGCGTCAGCAGATGTACAAGTGTATTGAGTTAATGGTTGATGAGCGAGCGTCAATAGTCAATAGTCAATAGTCAATATTGATTTGGTAAGTAGAACAACGTGGAAAAACTGAACTATGTAAGGAAAAGTGAAGTAGGCTGAAACCTTCTTCCCTCCTGCCCCCTGCCCCCTGCCCCCTGC
>DATNQO010000023.1:0-12943 GCA_036704005.1 Leptolyngbyaceae cyanobacterium
TAGTCATTAGTCATTAGTCATTAGTCATTAGTCATTAGTTACTCTCCCCCCACTCCCGGTTGGTGAGCGTAGTCGAACCACATCTCCCCCCAGGGTGGTTTCATACAGAAAAAGAAAAATTTATAAGTTCTGATTTCTGGTGTTGTAGCAGAGATTTTGCTCTCTCTCCAAACCTCTCCCCCACGGGGGGAGAGGCTTTGAAACAGACGAGTTTTTTCTCTGATTGTATGAAACCACCCTGCCCACTCCCTCATCTCCCCCCACTCCCGGTTGGTGAGCGTAGTCGAACCACATCTCCCTCATCTCCTCCACTCCCCACGCCCTTACCTACTGCCTCAATTTCCTGCAATGACTGCCAACCGGCTTGCCACTGAAAACCATCTTGTAATAACTTGGCGTTGAGCCAAAAGCGGACTTTGGGGTCACAAGCGGCGACCATCTCGGCATAAACCCATTTACCTTGGTTTTTGCGGTTCACTACTTGAAAGTGTCGCCAACCGTCTATTTTCTTTGTTGCTGTCCACTTGGAACCCACTAAGTAAGGAAATTTCTGTTTTTTGGTCATTGGTCATTGGTCTATAGTTAACAGTTCATAAAATTGGCAAAGATTTCTCCCTTTCCCCTATTTTTCGCCTGAGTTTGAAATCTTGCGACGTTACGCCTAAGATAACGGTAATCTGCTAATTAGCAATGTTTATTTTTATTCACATTTACTATTTTATGGCAATTTATACTCTATGTTTACGTGAGTAGTAACGCTGAGGAAATGATTGGTTACACACCGGAGGAATTTCTAGGTGAACCTTTGTTAGAGCTATTCGATGACAAGCAAATTAAGAAAATTCAGCAATGTCTGAGTGAGGATTTTGAAGGTATTAACCCCATCAATCTTTCTATTAAGCATTTTCAGGAATCGCTTGATTTTGATGGCATTGTACATCGTAGAGATGGGGTGATTATTCTGGAACTAGAGCCAAAAAACCTGCAGGAAAAAACTGACTTTTTTGACTTTTATATTGTCAAGCCGATCAATTTTGAACAATTGAAACGAGATATCCCAACACTAAATATTCACAGCGATCGCATCCTGATAAAATGCGATCGCTTGTACGGAACCCAAGCGATCGCACTTACACTAGATTTTGACTAGCTGTCTAATAACAGCTTATTAACACAATAGCATATCTGGTGTAGAGCTAAAGAATACTTAAACAAAAAACACCGATTCGTTAGATGGGTAGGGGCGCACAGCACAACGCCCCTAAAAATCAAACATTAACTTGAGCATTACTGGTGATATCTGTGGGATTCTTCGGTTTTGGTGTTGATTTACGCCCGGAAATATCCTGTAGTAACCCCATCAATGCAGGGACAACGGTAGGAGTGAGGATGGTGGAGAATGCTAAACCACCAGTCAAGACAATACCTAAGCCTTGATACAATTCCGATCCCTGTCCGGGAAGAACAGCCAGGGGTAACATTCCTAGTACACTAGTACCAGCAGACATGAAAATAGCCCGGAGGCGATCGCGGGTGGCATTATAAAGGGAAGCGTCATAATCTTCCCCCTCTTGCTGGAGTTGCAAGGCTCTATCTACCAACAAGATGGCATTGTTAACTACTACACCTGTAAGGATGACAAAGCCTAAAGCTGTAATCATATCTAATGCTACATTCATCCCTGGAATCCGGTTGGTGATTACCAGACTCAAGAGTGCGCCACTCATTCCCATCGGGACGGTTGCCATAATTACCACTGGGTAGAGGAATGAGCGATATAACGCCACCAGTAATAAATAGGTAATCACAATCGAAAATGCAAAGGCGGCGGCTAGTTGTCCTACGGTTGTGGCTAACTGATCCGCAGAACCCGCCAGTTCTAACCGATAGCCTGATGCTAAACTCGTCCGCAAAGGTGCAAGAATTTCCCTTTCTGTACGTTCTACTAGGGTACTCAGGGGCGCATCTGGGGCTAGGGAAACGGTAAGACTAATTGAGCGCTCTAAATCAACGTGATTAATGACATCTGCACCTGTAGTTTCTCGCACTTCCGCAACATCACCCAGTTGCACCTGTCTTCCTTGTGCATATAGAGGTAATTGCCGCAGTTGTTCTGGTGTTTCTACCGCCGTATTCTGTAATTCTACGGAAACGTCTAGTTCTTCTTTGCCATCGATGTAATTGGAAGCGACACGTCCACCCAAGGCGGCTTCTACCATTGAACCAATTTCTGCTTCTGATAGACCTACCTCAGCAAGGCGTTCTCGGTTGGGGATGACTTGTAGTTCTCCCGCGCCTAACACAAAGTTAGAACGGACATTTCTGACACCTGTAAGTTGACGCAATTTGCCTGTGATTTGTTTTTCCAAGCCACTTAATTGGTTGAGGTCTGCACCAACAATATCAACTTCAAATTCTTTACCAGGGTCGCGGAAGATAGATATTCTGGTAGGGATGATAAATCGATAGCCAGCGAAGTTATTGCTTTGAGCGCGTATCCGGTCTACCATTTGAGCCAAGCCCGTGGTAGTGGCGAACTCTGGCTTGAGAATTGTGGCGACACCACGCAAAGCACCTGGACGGTCAACATACATGATGCGGTCTACTTCAGGTTGCGATCGCAAAAATGCCTGGATAGGTTCAGACTGGCGAATGGCTTCAGGAATGCTGGTTCCGGGTAAGGGTTCGGCGCGTAACACCACTAAGTTACGATTACCTTCTGGTAAATAATCCGCAGGTGGCAACAGCATAAAACTGATCACTAGTAAAGCCACGGGAATCGACAATACTAATAACCTCCGCCCAACTCGTTTTCTTCCCAGTGACCAACTGACGGTAGAGGCGAGAAATTCTTCCAGTTTGCCTTGAAAATGACGAAATATAGCAGAAGTTTTCGCAACAGCCCTCTCTAACCAATTACCGCCCCGATATTCGCCCCCCTCCATCATTTGCATTGCTTCCGATTGCTTGAGGAACAATCCCGATAGCATGGGGACTAGGGTTAAGGCGGCGAATAGGGAGAATAGGGAAGAAGCGGAAAGTGCGATCGCCATATCTGTGTAAAGTTGTCCCGCCTCTCCCGTCACCATAATCAGGGGGACAAATACCACAACGTTGGTTAAGGTAGAACCAAGCATTGCACCCCAAACTTCTTCTGTACCATCAATTGCGGCGCGTAAGGGGTTTTTACCTCGCTGCATATGGGTGAAGACATTTTCAATCACCACGATCGCATTATCTACCACCATCCCCACAGCAAACGCCAACCCCGCCAAACTGATGATATTTAATGTGCGTCCTAATGCAGACATGACAATAAACACCATAATCAGCGTCGTGGGGATGGTGATGGCTACCACCGCAACGGTACGCATGGAACCCAGGAATAAAATCAGGACAATGGTTGCAAGTAGCGCCCCACTCACCAAGTTACCTTGCACGAAGCTCACAGATTGACCGATATATTCGCTCTCGTCGTAGTTGTAAACAAAACGAATCCCTTGGTTTTGCCTATCGAACTCTGCTTGCAAAGCCGCAATTTCTGCCCGCACACCTTTAGCCACTTCTGGCACATTCGCCCCAATTTGGCGAATTACGCCCACAGCCACCCCAGGCTTCCCGTTAAACATCAAAGCACTATCTTGGGGTTTGCGTCCCATCTGTACTTGTGCCACATCCCGTAAGTAGACTGTACCCGATTGGTCGCGGCGTAACACAAAGCCTTCTATTTGTGATAAATCTTGCGATCGGCTAACAGTGCGGACTCGGTATTCTCTGCGACCTAAAATTAACGGCCCTCCGCGAATATCCCGATTGTTTTCCCGGAGTACCTGCACCACATTACCAATAGTCAGGTTGCGATCGGACAATGCTTTCGGGTCAACTTTCACCTCTACTTCCCGTTCTTGTCCACCAACTACCAGGAATTGTCCAGTTCCTTCCACCCGTCGCAGGCGGGGAATCACAACTTCTTCCGCTAAATCTCGATAGCGGTTAGCATCGGGTTGGAATCCCTCCTTGGTATCAAAAGGAATCCACATCATGGGGGAACTATTACCCCCCACCAGTTCCACGCTCGATTCTTGCGCTTCTGGTGGTAAATCGCTCACCTGCTGCAAACGGTTGATGACATCAATCAGCCTTGCTTGCACATCGGCATTTTGGGTAAATTCCAGAGTAATAGAACTGCGTCCAGCACGAGAATTACTAGAGATTTCCTGAACCCCTAGCACCTCCTCCATTTGCTCCTCAATAGGGCGCGTAATTAAATCTTCCACCTCCGTCGGCCCTGCGCCAGGGTAGGCGGTAGTAATCGTAATCTCTGGGCGATCGCCTCCTGGTTGCAATTCTAAAGGTAGTTGCAGCAGCGAAAACACACCAAATAAGGATAACAGGCAAAAAAGTACAAAAGTACCATGCCGCCAACGTACAGCAGTTTCGATAAAGCTCATAGTATTGCTTGGGGAGATGAGGGAGTGGGGGAGCAGAGGAGCAGAGGAGAATAACAACTGTCAACTGTCAACTGTCAATTAACTACTTTGACAACTGCACCATCTTGTAAACCATCACCGCCGCGTAGGACGATGTTTTGACCAGGGCGTAAGGATGGGTTATAAATTGCTACTTGTTTACCCATGTCGGCAATCATTTCTACTTCTACTTGTTTGGCTTTACCATCAGCAACGGTGAAGACTAACCACTGGTTTTGTCTTCTGGTTAAGGCATCTCTTGATACCACATAGCTAGTGCGATTTGCGGGTAAGTTTAAGTTACCTGCGATCGCCATTCCCGTTAATAGTCCGGGGGGTGGGTTGTCAATTTGCACGCGCACCCGTTGGCGGCGGGAAGCAGGATCGGCGGCTGGGACTACGGCTGTAATATTTGCTCGTTGCTTCCACTGGGGTAAGGCGCGGGCTGTGAGGTCAATTGTCATACCCGGCCTGACTTGACTGCTTAATTCTTCTGGTAATTCTAGGAAGATATCAAAGCGATCGCCTGCTACTAGGGTGACAATGGGATTAGACATCTGCACTAAGTCCCCATTGCTGATATGACGAGTCTGCACTACTCCTGATTGGGATGCTCTAATCTGCGTGCGGAGCTTTGCTAGTTCGGCTTGTGCTAGGCTGGCTTTGGCTGCTTCTACATTTGCTCTTTGGGCGGCGATTTCTTCTTGAATTGGCCCGGCTTTGGCTTCTGCGAGTTCGGCTTCTGCTTGCAGGCGTTCTCCTTGAACGTCATCTAATCTGGCTTGGGCTTCTACTAACAATCTTTGCGATAAAGCCCCTTGTTTGACTAGCTCTGTGGTACGTTGGAGATTATCTTTAGCCTCCCGTTCGCGGGCAATAGCTGATGTGACAGTTGCTTGTCGCCGAGCGATAATTTCTGGACGAGTACCGACTTCCAACCGGGCGAGGTTGCTGCGTTGTTGTGCCAGTTGTGCCTTGGCTTGAGAAATTGCCAATTGCTGGTCAGTATCTTCTAGTACAGCAATGACCATTCCTGTCCGCACGCGATCGCCTGGTTGGACTAAAATTCTTTCAACAATGCCACTAGTTTGAGCGCGTAGGGTTGACTGTTGCGTTGCTTCCACTTGTCCCAAAAGCTGGACATTTCTGGTAGCCGTCCCACTGTTTAAGGCCACGGTTTCTACAGCCCTTGGGGGTGGCGCTACTTGCTGTTGGGCAACAGAACTCTGCGATGTGCCAGTAGGAGCCAACATTCGCCAAAGGATAATCCCCCCAGTTGCCACAAACAAAACAAGTAATGTCCGCAACCAGGGTTTGCCAGAACGAGAAGGCACTAACTCAGAGGGTACAGAACTTTCTGACTGGGTTTCAACTGTTGAAACTTGAGTTTCTGAGGTATCCATAGTTGTTGATGGCTGGCTATTAAGGTTTAAAATCTAACGCTTGGCAGCAAAAAAGCGGCCGCTAACTATTCACTATCAACGGTCAACAGTTTGACTACTTCTAATAAAAATTAAGTTGTTTACATTTTTATAGATAATTATGACAAAGTAATGTCACATTATCAGTTATCAGTTATCAGTTTTTATTCTCGCCTGCTCGCCTGCTCCTCTGCTCACCTGCTCGCCTGCTCCCCAGTCCCCAGTCCCTAACGTTGATTATCTGCTTGATAGCGAATTAACTCCTTAACTCGTTCCTGAGATAAACCCAACTCTTGAGCAAGCTTGGCTTCTAGTTTGCGAGGCTCGACGATCGCAAATTCAAATATCATAGTTTTCAGGGTTGAGTGATTTGTTTTCACACTCACAAGAGAAATTCCTTTGTACGGAAGAGTTTCCACGTCAATAGCCATAATCTTTTTCTTCATCTGCCATGCCATTTGGCTATCGGCTTGGAGATATTTTTTATGGTCGTAGCCTCGACTGAGTATTTGCTCACCGATAAAGCTACTTCCCAACCAAAAACTCAACCCAATTAACGGCAAAGATAACCAAAACACCAGACCTAATGTTCGTAACACTGGGAAAAGTGGAACTTGACGCATAAAAGGGTGTAGGGGTGTAGGGGTGTAAGGTGGAATTTTAACGCAGCGATCGCTTTTTTGGCTATTCAGTATTGTGAGAAACAGTATATTTTAGTGATTTTTCAATCCCTAATAGGGATTAGGTGAAATTTAAACCTTCTGAAGCTCGATTGTATTCAATTTATTCTCCTGTTTCAATCCCTAATAGGGATTAGGTGAAATTTAAACTTTAAACCTCACGCTGTCTGTCCTCCGCTCTCTCGACCACGTTTCAATCCCTAATAGGGATTAGGTGAAATTTAAACAACAACAGATTGTAGCAGAGTTTCTAAAGGAAGTAGTTTCAATCCCTAATAGGGATTAGGTGAAATTTAAACTTTCCGTGTGCCTCGTCATTGGTTGGATGGTCTAGTTTCAATCCCTAATAGGGATTAGGTGAAATTTAAACGCAGTGAGTACCAACCTGTAAGACAACGTGAGCGTTTCAATCCCTAATAGGGATTAGGTGAAATTTAAACTGAGGACGCAAGTCTGTCTCTAGTTGGCTTCTGTTTCAATCCCTAATAGGGATTAGGTGAAATTTAAACAACACTCGCGCAAAAACAACTATTAAATCAGTTCAGTTTCAATCCCTAATAGGGATTAGGTGAAATTTAAACTTCATGTCGCGGGCGATATCAGAATTGCCGAGGATGTTTCAATCCCTAATAGGGATTAGGTGAAATTTAAACTTCACCTGCTGCTGTTAATCCTGCTAACTACTTGGTTTCAATCCCTAATAGGGATTAGGTGAAATTTAAACCCTGACAGCATAGACAAATCCTCCAGCAGCTAACAATAGTTTCAATCCCTAATAGGGATTAGGTGAAATTTAAACTTGACTCAAATCCTTGTGAAACTTGGAATTCTTGTTTCAATCCCTAATAGGGATTAGGTGAAATTTAAACCGGGAGAGAAAGGTGTAAGTTAAAAAGCGAACAGTTTCAATCCCTAATAGGGATTAGGTGAAATTTAAACTTCACCAAGTCATTCAATACTACTTAGTTTCGAGAGTTTCAATCCCTAATAGGGATTAGGTGAAATTTAAACGCGGTTATTTACGCAGTGGTCGGATCAGTCAATGTTTCAATCCCTAATAGGGATTAGGTGAAATTTAAACCTTGGTTCGTTGTATCAACTATAGTGATGATTCAGGATGCCGTTTCAATCCCTAATAGGGATTAGGTGAAATTTAAACGTTGTAAACTCTTCTAACTCCATTAGGCAGACTTGTTTCAATCCCTAATAGGGATTAGGTGAAATTTAAACCGGTAAATAGTTGAGATATCAGGTTGTATTTCCTGTTTCAATCCCTAATAGGGATTAGGTGAAATTTAAACTGCCCGGCTCTGGAAGCATTGATATATTTGGTTTTCAAGGTTCAGTTGCGTCAACCTAGAGATAAAATAGCGTTTCAGGCGATGGGTTGTCAAGAGGTGGTCAATTAAAAATCGCTCAAAAGTAGTTCTGGTAATGGTTTCAGGGATTGCGTCAACCTCCTTTTTCATATTATTGGCTGGAACCTAAGCAGGATAAGGGATTGGGGCGAAAAAATTGATCAGTCTGAAAAAACACCTACAGGTTGACGCAAAGGGCTGGGTTTATCCGCCTAATTTGAGTTACTGACACTTTTGTGTCACTGTCGTAACTTAATCTTAAAATGAGTAAGCGAAAAACACAGCAAGCAAAACAAATCTGATGTTGATCTTACTGGTGGAAGATGACCCAGCACAGTTAGAGCCATTACGAACAGCATTGTTAAAAGTTGGGCATACAGTGGATGCGATCGCAGACGGGGAAACAGCCCAATGGTTCGCTTTTCGCAAAGATTATGACTTACTAATTTTAGATTGGATGTTGCCCAAATTAAGCGGCATTGAACTGTGCCAAGTATATCGCCGCGCTGGAAAAGCGGCTCCTGTACTCATGTTAACGGCAAAAGACACAGTTACCGATAAAGTGGCGGGTTTGGATGCGGGAGCCGATGATTATTTAGTCAAACCAGTGGATGTGCTAGAGTTTTTGGCACGAGTGCGAGCATTGGGCAGGCGATCGCCAATGTGGCAAGGCGATAAAATCAGCTTGGGCGATTTGCACCTACATTTATCTAACTTGACTATAGAACTTAATTCACAGACAACTCAGCTTTCCAGCCGAGAGTTTCAACTGATGGAATACTTTATGCGTCATCCCCGACAAATATTATCCCACGACCAAATTGAACAAGCTCTTTGGAGTTTTGGCGAAGAACCAGAAAGTAATGCAGTCACAACCTTAATTCGCCGCCTGCGTCAACGTCTGCAAGTAATTGGTGCTAGAGATTGGATAGAAACAGTGCATCGTGTCGGCTATCGCTTAAATCCACCTCCCCCTACACCCCAATCCCATGTTTGATCACAGTCGCCGTAATCTCGCTCACTGGTTTGCCCTATCGATGGGTGGAATTTTGTTTGCTTTTGCAGGCGTGGGTTACTGCTTAAATGTGGAAGAACAGTTGCGATTTTTTGATGATGAACTGTTTCGTCAGAGTAAAACCTTTGCCACAAAAACCCAGTACGCGCTTTACCAAAGTAAATGGCAAAGACAAACTGCACCGACTCCTCTAGATGATGGTGTCCCTTTAAATAACAGATTACTTTACGCCCGTTGGTATAACGCTAACAAGCAACTTGTGCAGTTTATCGGTTCATCGGATGCGAAACAATTAACTACAGAACCTGGATTCAAAACTTTGCAAGTTCTAGCTGCATCAAACAAATCCCCTAGTGAAACTACCTGGATTCGCCAAGTTACTATTCCTGTGATCAAGGATAAGGTGTTACTTGGTTATTTTCAAGCAGCCGCCCCAATGGACTCTCTACGTGGTAGCTTGAATCAAGCCCGCTTGTTTTTGGCTTTGGGTGTGCCAATTACTTTTGGGGTAATTGGGATTACTGGTTGGTTTTTAGGGGGGTTGGCGATGCGTCCCAGTCTCCAAGCTTACCAGCAATTACAGCGATTTACCGCAGATGCGTCTCATGAACTGCGTACACCTATAGCAACGGTATTAAGTAATGCTCAAGTGGCGCTGATGCCGCCGGAAGATATTTCTGAACAAAGACAGCGATTACAAAAGATTGCCGAAACTGCTAAGTTAATGACTACGCTGATCAATAATTTGTTGTTCCTATCACGTCATGATGTTTCGCTGGCGGAAACGAAATTAAAACCTGTGGATTTGAGTGAAATGTTGCGATCGCTAGCTGTGGAAGTCACTCCCCAAGCCACTAGCCACAACCTCAAGTTTCATACTCAAATTCCCCGCCAGCCTGTAATTGTTCACGCTGATGTTAACTTGCTCAGACAAGCTATCATCAATCTCCTGACTAATGCTTTTAAATACACAGCCACAGGCGGAGAGGTACAACTACGACTATTTAGCCAGTCCCATCGCGCTATTATTCAGGTGGAAGACAATGGTATTGGTATTCCCGACACCGATTTACCCCATATCTTTGATCGATTCTATCGAGTAGATACGGTGCGCTCTCGTGAAACTGGTGGCTTTGGATTAGGCCTTGCGATCGCTCAACAAATTGTACAAGCCCACCAAGGACAAATCTCTGTTAAAAGTTTACTAGGCGAAGGTTCTACTTTTCAAATTGAACTATTATTATTTAACCAAACTTCAGAATCTAGGTTGGAAAGATACAAATTTTTCCAGAAAATCTTTCATAGAAGACAGCACAGAGGCTAGATGAATGTACCTCATCAAGGTGAAAACTGCTGTAATTGTAGACTTACGCATGAAAACCAAAAATCAAGGGTTTTGGTAGGATTACTCAGCAACCTATTCCCAGTTATGGGAATAGTTTTATTTAATCAGGTAGCAATTGAAATAGATTTTATAGCAGTCGAAGCAGAGGTTAGGACATCATACAATTTTAAAACCTTTAATTTCAAAGGCTTTCACCCCTGTCAAGAGTCACCTATCACCTGTCCCCTGCTATATTCACTAGCGATCGCCACAGAATAACACAGAATTTATATCAAGTTCAGCTAATTACTTATAATATAGTTTTGTTGGTGGGTAATAGGTAATTGTTTTGAGCGAGTACCGATTACCAATTACCAGCCCCCAAATGATAACTATTTAAACATTGACTTAGTACCTCACTTAGCGGGTAATCGCCATAAGATATAGTCAATTATTTCTAGACTATTGAGTATTTGTAATTTTGATGAAATATATTTAATTACTGAGCATTGTGGAAGATGTAGAAATGAACGATTCTCTTCCAGAGAGGCTGCGCCAACGCACTCATGCAGCAACAAGCGATCGCCAAAGCAAACAGCCCTTATTGTACCCATCTAAATATCAAAACTAACACCATTTGCCATTTAAAGCCTAGAGAATAATTAGGTTAATATACTGTCGTACAATAATTACTGATAGGAGATAATACATAACTACCTATACCATTTTCTCAGTTGGAGAAAATTTTTGTTCCCAAAGTGTTTATCAACAATCAAATTAGGGAATTATTAGGGATAGGAAATCATAACCCAAGATTTAGTGGTTATATAAATTACATTATCGCGCATTTACTAAGGTAGCAGTGGCAATGTTAGAGCCGGAAAACAAATTGTTAGCCCTCAAGGATGGTTGGGTTTCTCAAGACCCAAGAGAACAACAACGTCTCAAAGCAATATTAGAATTAGGTTTGCGACAACCAGAAACGATACCAGTCTTTGAAGAGGCGACTCAAACTGCTGCTCATTTTTTGGAAGCACCTATTTCTATTCTGGGTTTTATAGATCAGGAACGTCACTGGTTCAAATCGGCGGTAGGCTTATCTAGGCTAGGTTTGATGAATCAACTAGCTCAAAGTCGTCAGTTGTTGCGCCAGGAATCTTTCTGCACCCAAGTAGTAGAGAGCCATCAAATACTTACCATCAATGATACCCATAAAGTCATAAACCCCAATTTTGTGACTGGTAAGTTGATCCAAGATTATGGCGTTCGTGCTTATTTAGGCGCACCCTTAATTGATGCAGCCGGCAATTGCCTTGGTGCATTAGCCGTTATGGATTTAGTACCACGTAATTTTACAACTAGAGATATTGAATTTTTACAAATTATCGCCCGTTGGAGCATGAGCGAGTTTGAGCGTAACCGTCTACTCATGCAAGGAAAACCAGAAGCAACTGGCTTCAAGAGCGCTCCAATCACTATTCATGAAGAACCTAGTAATATTAAAGTTACATCACCTAGCACAGAAAAACGCTCTGACTCAACAAGGCAAGTCAAAATAGAACTGTTAGCCCAACTCACTCAAGAATTACGCACACCCTTAACATCTGTATTAGGGATGGCAAGTGTTTTAGGGCGTGAGATTTACGGGCCGCTATCATCTAAGCAGCGAGAATATGTAGATATTATCCAACACAGTGGCAAGTATTTACTTTCTCTAGTGAATGAAATTGCTGAACTAGGCGCAATAGATGAAAATGCCCATGTAATTAATCTTGCGCCTGTGGATATTGAAATGCTGTGCCAACAAGCTATCAATACTCTAGAAGAAGCGGCTAACCGTCGTGAACAAGATATTCGTTTGTCGATAGAACCAGGACGTAACCGTATTTGGGCTTTGGACAAGGACAAAGTACGGCAAATGTTGTATCACTTGATTTTCAGTGTGATACAATTGTCCGCTACTGGAAGTGTTGTGCGTATTCATGTTTCATATAAAGAAGATACGCTCAATATTACTGTTTGGGTTTCTCACCCTTGGTTAGGAGACGGTATTACTGACGTTGACCCTTACTTACGCCTCAATTCATTGTCTGTGATGGATTTGAGCAGCGAAGCCTCTATTTATAGTATACCTCCTGAACTTCATGAAGAAGTGGGAAGCCTACCAGTTACGATAGAAAAGTTACAAACTTTAACTGATTCTTATTCGGATATCTTGGCTGTAGATGTCAATGGTAATTCAACTAAATCAAAAGGCAATTTATCTCGTGAAAGTTTAGGTCTATGGTTGAGTTGCCAGTTGGCAGAATTGCACGGTGGGCAAATTACCGTTCAAGGTTCGCCAGAATTAGGACATCGCTATGTAGTAAGCTTACCCTTACAGTTAAGTACAACTTCAGCAGTTAGTTAAATTTAACTAGTTTCAGCAGAAGTCCCACATCTCAGTTTTAGGAGTGTGGGATGAATGCGCGTGAATTGACGACAGTTCTCCAACCAATGCTGTAGGCGAGTGAGGAGAGCATGGAGGAAACGAGTAAAATCTTACGTTGATTATGTGGGTGATTCTTGTGCTTCAATATATTTTCTGAGTGTAGAGACTGTAACACCACCACAACTAGCAACAAAATAAGAACCACTCCAAAATACGTCTTTCCAGTAAAAACTTTCTAGATGTTC
>DATNQO010000024.1:0-3835 GCA_036704005.1 Leptolyngbyaceae cyanobacterium
GAACAACAATTACAAAATGCTCTTTGTAAATATTGATTATTAACAGGATTATCAATAATCATTGAACAAGCCTGACGCAAGACTTCATATTGCTGCCAGTTAGCGCCTAAGCATTTAATATCTATGGCTTTACCTAGAGGAGTAACGCGATTAAAAATAATATGAATATAAATATTGCTCGGTTGAATGTCAAAAAAGCAAATATACTGCAAATCATGCCAACCAATACCGTGAATATATTGATTAACAATTTTCAAGCAAGATTCTTGAGAGAGTTTAATGTAAATGTTTTTTAAACTAATGACTGTATATATGCCCAAACTCTTCAGTTTTGGTCGGGTTTGGGATAAAATCTTAAACTCCTGAATAATTTGCTCTGAAGGTAGGCTAATATCAATAAAGTTACCATGAGCTAATGTATTCTGGGAAAATAAAGTTTCCATAATTTCAAAATTATCAACCTTTGACTCTTCAATATTCATTTTCATCTCTTTAAATTCCACTATCAGATTTATTTTGGTTTTGAAACATATTCACGACATCTTTAGCTGACAAACCAGGGCTAGCCTTAACAGTGGCTGGATTGTCGGGCAGGGGAAAACGCGCTTCAACAGCCTGAACCCTCATTTCTAAATCCTGCTGAGAAGGGAACTGCTGTGTGCTTTTCCTGGCTGCTAAACTAACAATTCTTGCCCATTTAAGTTGATTGTATTTGTCAATATTTTTGAGGGTCTGAGAAATTTTAATAGTCTTCAGTAGGGGAACCGAACCCTCATTTTTATTGCCGTATGCTGGATTAATGAAAACACATTTTCCAGCAATAAGCTTGAGGAATTGAGCCGACTCAAATAGTTTTTTACTTTTTTCTTGCTCACTAATAGATGTGCTACTGCTTTTACCAGTAGAACGGCTTTTCTGCTTATACTTAATTTCCTCATCACCTAAAAAGCTGGAGAATAATTGCGCCGATTCGTTCTCCCCTGGATTAAAGATGAATTTAGTGCTGCAAGCACCAAGGATAGCCTTGGATATTTCTCTTCCGTAATTCTTCTCAAGCTGACCCATATTTTGAAAGCCGATAATCCCGCAGAATCCCTCAGAACGAGATTCGTTGAGCCATCGATATAGGTCAGGTAAGTAAATCGAGGGTAATTCATCCAATGCTACTATCAAGGGGTCAGAGCGCTTCTTGGCGATATTACGAGCAATGGTCATATGTAATATCGAGGTCATGAGAGGGCCTACAGCATCGCGCCTCTCTCTGTCCAGCCCGAAAATAATCATCTGCTTACCCTTGATTTCTAAGGGTAGAGTCGTCTTGCCGATGAAACAGCCAAGAGTGTTTTTCGCCATGAATCGGGTAAACATGATTGAAGCGGTCGCCACAATTCCCGCAACGGTTTTTTCACTGTCGGCGGAACTGAACAACTGACCGAAGGCAATCTTGACCCAAGGGTTTAAGGAAGCAGCCATCAGGCGCTTGACCATCTGCACACTAGATAATATCGCTGCACAGGTCATCACATCGGCGTAACCTCCAAACTCTTTAGCTAACATAATTACTGCTTGAGTCAACTGATCCCCCGAAGGGCCAAAGAACCCATCTTCACTTGAATTGCCCAGAAGCCGAAAATTCTTGTTGATCACGGTGGATATTTGTCGGGCAGTTTCCGCATCAGAAGAATCTCTTAAAAAATCAAGGGGATTGCAGACTTCAGATTCAGGAAATCCAGGGGCGAATATGTGGACATCATAACCCTTGTACTTGGCATAGGCGGCAACTTTAGCTTGAGACGGATACTTAAAGTCATAAGCAATGATTGGAAACCCTTGATCAATGGCCGAGTAAATCATTGGGTTGATGGCAGAGAATGTTTTTCCCGAACCAGGAGCGCCGATCACCGCCGTACCCCGTTGCACATCAGGTATATAAAAAGGAAGAGAGTTTCTTTCTAGCGAACCCTTGAATTTGTGCTTACCAATGTAAAGTGCTGCACTGTCACACTGGGGTTTTTCTATTTGCAGTAAGGCTTTTTTCTTGGCCCTTGCAGTTTCTTTTCTCCCACCCCAATAAGAAGTGGCAATCTTTTTCTTATTACCTTCCCCGAAAAATACCTTCATCAAGATATAAGCACCGAGCAATGATAAAACTGTAAGCCCATTAGGAGTGAGCAATTGATGAGTATACTTGCCAATACTATTATTTGGATCTTGTAGTTGCTCGAAGCTCCATTCTTGATTTTTAGCAGTAGAATTGACGAGAGATTTGCTCATACTTATATTAAGGGAGGGAATTAGGCTTACCAAGAACAACAGGGTCTTTCTCTCTGTATTCAATAAAAGGCACATCCCCAATAAAATAGGGGCTGCAAGTGCGAGTAAATGCAATGCGTTTACAAATGCGGAAAAACATGGAAGTTTCTACTGTTCCGGTTGCCTCATCCACGTTCCAAATCACTTGCTTGAAACTGGAGCCAAACGGATGCCTCCCTGTAGGCTCTTTCCCTCCATTTAATACCTTTAGTATCCCGAAACCTCCTCGGACTTGTTGCACCTTGCCAGATATCCAATGTGTACCAGTGGTTTTCCCTATCCCAGCCATCTCTGCATGAGCGCAATTATTTTGCAAGCAAGGGACGTTAAACCCTTCTTGATAACTCCCGGAGATGGAGCGCTGGCGATTTGCTTCCACATCTCGCAACACCAAATCCACTTTACCCACAAACGAGAGGTCAAGCGATCGCACTCCAGGTAAATTGTCCCAGGTGAGTGTCGATAATCCCGGAACTCCATTGATTTTAGAGTCTTGCCAATTAGCAAACTTATTAATTGCTGTGTTTTGGATATTTGGGATTGATGTGAGGGAGTAATTATTTAGGTTGATTCCTCGCCCAAGCTGAATATTACGTAAATTGCTATATTGACTAGCATTAGCAATTGTGCCGCCGCTAATTCCGTATTTACGGGCGAAATCTCGGATGGGTCGAACACTACCTACACTTCTGTTTCCCAATCCCGGAACAGCTTTTACTAAATCAGATAATTTCTGCCATCTTGTTAGCTGAAAATCCCCCAGCCTTTGCTGACTTAAATTTATTCGGAGTGCAGAGGCAATATTTGAAAGTGATAATTTCTCTATCGATAATTCTTCTGATTCAAAATCCCCTAATTCCATAAATTCACCAATACTTTGACCTGCCCTCCAGCTTCTAGTCTCTGTGCCGTTTGTGCCGGGATAACTAACACTACCACTCGTGGAGATAATCATGTCGTTGAACTTGATACGCGACCAATCAGGCACGAACCCATTGGGGGATTTATTCACTGCAACTTGTGCTGAAGCTTTTGGCATAATCAACCCAATAGTTTGATTCAATAGTCCATATTTTATGAAACTATGAATGAACAAACTACCTGCCAAACCCCCAAATATTAACCAACGTAAAACGTTATCATTGAGGCGGAAATTTGATTTCATAAACTGTTACCTTGTGTTAAGTTATCAGAATTGTTGCCTAAACCAATTAATTTATTGACTAATTCTTGAGAGACGGATGACTTATTAGCCGCAGTAGTCAGGTCATCACCTGACTGTAAATACCTGATTAACGTTTGCAACCGTTTATGCAATTCATCTTGATAATCCAGAAGCCCATTTTTGATAGCAGCAGCAATCCCGCCTCTAATTTGATTGATTGTTTGTTGTGTTTTGATTAGTGAAGATTGAGGCTTTTGAGGCAAAGGGGTTTGTGCTACACTCACTTCCCCACTCGTAATCACTACCTGACTATATTTAGGAGTGCCATTACTTGTTGCAAGTCGAAAACTGTAAGTC
>DATNQO010000025.1:0-11672 GCA_036704005.1 Leptolyngbyaceae cyanobacterium
GGGGGGAAGGGGGAAAGGGGAAGGGGGAAAGGGGAAAAATAATTAACAACTGTCAACTGTCAACTGTCAACTGTCAACTGTCAACTGATAAACTAGAATGTATGTTTCCAAGTTTTTTACCTGCCGCAGTTGGGCAACTTACCGAAGCTGAGTCGATCGCCTTAGCTAGAAGTATTCAAACTCATGCGATCGCTACTCCCCTGAGTAACCAATCAATCACCACAGCCTATGTACATCAAGGGAGTGGGGGTATACCAATTTTATTAATCCACGGCTTCGATAGTTCTGTATTAGAATTTCGTCGTCTTCTACCACTGCTAGCACAAGAAAATGAAACTTGGGCAGTGGATTTGTTGGGTTTTGGCTTTACCGAAAGACTCGCGGGGTTACAATTTAGCCCTGTTGCGATTAAAACTCACCTCTATTACTTCTGGAAAACTTTAATTAACCAACCTGTGATTTTGGTGGGTGCATCAATGGGCGGTGCAGCAGCAATTGATTTTACCCTGACTTACCCAGAAGTAGTAGAAAAATTAGTATTAATTGATAGTGCTGGTTTGCGTGGGGGTTCACCGCTAACTAAATTTATGTTTCCCCCATTGGATTATATGGCGGCTCAGTTTTTGCGGAGTCCGAAAGTGCGCGATCGCGTCGCCCGTGCGGCTTACAAAAATCCCAGTTTTGCTACTGTTGACGCTTTATATTGTGGTGCATTACACCTAGAAATGCCTAGTTGGCCTGAAGCTTTAATTGCTTTTACTAAAAGTGGTGGTTACACAGCTTTCCGATTTAAAAAACTGGCAGAAATTGCCTCACCTACCTTAATTTTGTGGGGTGATAGCGATAAAATTTTGGGTACTGAAGACGGCAAAAGATTTAAAAGGGCAATTCCCGATAGTCAACTAATATGGATTGAAGATTGTGGTCACATACCACATTTAGAACAGCCAAAAATTACTGCTCAACATATCCTAAATTTTCGTGGGTAGAGAGATTAGGGGTTAGAGGCTAGAGACTAGAGGTTAAAAGCTAGAGGTTAGGGCTGGGGGTGAGAGTAACTTATCTCCGTTAGACTAAAAGTGCGATTCTGTCAATTATTAAACTGATAAAAGTTTCAAAGGCTGTAATTCTGATTTAAGGGCTAGAGCGTGTTTTCAAACTTTAAAAGTAGGTAGGATTAAGCGTAGCGCAACCCACAAAGCCTCGCAACCCTTGGGTTAAGGAACGAAACCCAATCCACATCTAACCCTGAACCCCGAACCCCGAACCCCGAACCCCTAGCCTCTAACCTCTAACCCCTAATCTCTAACCCCTAGCCCCTAACCCCTAACCCCCAAAGAGGTTTTCTCATGTCTAACTCCGAACAAGATAGAGTCATCGTTCGCCCAGTGGATGAGTATAACCAGAGATTGGTTGCTTATGTACATCCGCCCAATTGGGAAAATCCCCAACCTGCTGATTGTTATGATTTGGTGGTCATCGGTGCGGGGACGGCTGGCTTAGTGGTGGCGGCTGGTGCGGCTGGTTTGGGTTTGGGTTTAAAAGTGGCGTTGATTGAAAAGCATCTCATGGGTGGAGATTGCTTAAATCTGGGTTGTGTACCTTCTAAAACTATTATTCGGTCGGCGCGGGTGGTGGGGGAAATTGCCAATGCTAAAAATTTGGGTGTGAATATTCCCAATCAAGTTAATATTGATTTTCCTGCAGTTATGGCAAGGATGCGGCGAGTAAGGGCGGGAATTAGTCATCATGACTCGGCTGAACGTTTTAAATCGCTGGGGGTTGATGTTTTCCTGGGGAGTGGGAAATTTGCCAGTAGTGACACTGTAGAAGTGGCTGGTAAAACCCTCAAATTTAAAAAGGCTGTAATTGCTACTGGTGCAAGGGCGGCGAAACCTACCATTAGGGGGATTGAACAAGCTGGATATTTAACTAATGAAACGGTTTTTTCTTTAATTCAAAGACCGGAAAAGTTAGCGGTGATAGGTGGTGGGCCTATCGGTTGCGAATTGGCGCAAGCTTTCCGCCGTCTGGGGAGTGAGGTAGTGTTGATTCATAGTGGCTCCCATGTCCTCAATAAGGAAGATGGGGAAGCAGCGCAAATTGTCGAAAAAGGGTTAATGCGGGATGGGATTCGCTTAATATTAAATGCCAAGGTAGAAGAAGTTGTCACTGTGACTGAGGGTAAGCGGTTGTACTTTTCTGCTAGCGGTTGTCGTGATTCTGTAACGGTGGATGAAATATTGGTGGGTGCGGGGCGATCGCCTAATGTTGAAGGGTTGAATTTGGCAGCCGTCGGTGTAGAATACGACCAGCGCCGAGGCGTAATAGTCAATGATTACCTGCAAACAACAAACCCCAAAATTTACGCTGCTGGTGATATCTGCATGGACTGGAAATTTACCCATGCAGCCGACGCAGCCGCGAGAATTGTGATTAAGAATACGCTATTTTCCCCCTTTGGTTTGGGAAGGTCAAAACTGAGTAGTTTGGTAATGCCTTGGGTGACTTATACTGATCCAGAAATTGCCCATGTGGGGATGTATGAACACCAAGCCAAGGAGTTGGGGATTGATATAGAGACAATTAAGATACCTTTTAGTAGTGTAGACCGGGCGATCGCCGACGCGCAAGAAGAAGGTTTCCTGAAAATTCACCACAAAAAAGGGTCAGATAAAATTCTTGGTGCAACCATTGTCGCAGCTCACGCCGGCGAAATGATTTCCGAAGTCACCACAGCAATTGTTAATAATATAGGTTTAAGCAAATTAAGCAGCGTCATTCATCCCTACCCCACCCAAGCCGAAGCCATTAAAAAAGCCGCCGACACCTATCGCCGTACACTTCTAACAGCGAATACGAAAAAACTCTTGGGATTTTTAACTAAATTTTCTTGAACTGGGGAGTGGGGAAAGGGGAAGGGGGAAAGGGGAAGGGGGAAAGGGGAAAACTGACAACTGATAACTGATAACTGATAACTGATAACTGATAACTGATAACTGATAACTGATAACTGATAACTGATAACTGATAACTGATAACTGACAACTGACAACTGATAACTGATAACTGATAACTGACAACTGATAACTGATAACTGTCAACTGATAACTGTCAACTGATAACTGTCAACTAGCAGCAATTAACGCGCCTGCTTCTAAGCTGGGTAAGGGATGAGAGAAAAAGTAGCCTTGAACCGATTTACAGCCTAACTTGCTTAAAATTGTGACTTGTTCTTGGGTTTCTACACCTTCAGCGATCGCACTCATACCTAGTTTATTTGCTAAAGTGACGATAATTTCGATAATTTCTTGATTGCGGCGATCGCTGGCTAAGGGGTTAACGAAGGAACGGTCAATTTTTAATACACTCACCGGAAAGCTATAAAGGCGACCTAAAGATGAGTAGCCTGTACCAAAATCATCAATTAATATCTCAATCCCCAATTCTCGTAGTTTTACGAGTCTAGCCGTTGCTTCATCAGCATTTTCTACAATTACACCTTCGGTAATCTCTAGTCCTAAACAATTAGCATCAAGACCAGTTGATTGCAAAATTTGTCGAATTTGTTCGATTAAATTTGGCTGGGAAAATTGCTTGGCGCAGAGATTGACACTCATTCTCATGAATGAGCGCTGAGGATAGTTTATCTGCCAAGCCTGCATCTGGCGACAAGCTTCATACAGCACCCAGTAACCAATATCGACAATTAGTCCAGTTTCTTCCGCTAAGGCAATGAAATCTACAGGATTGAGTAAACCACGCTCTGGATGTT
Source organism: Leptolyngbyaceae cyanobacterium (assembly GCA_036704005.1). GTDB lineage: Bacteria > Cyanobacteriota > Cyanobacteriia > Cyanobacteriales > Nostocaceae > Trichormus. Next base: position 3,776 of record DATNQO010000025.1, read on the forward strand.
GCCAGCGTAGTAGTGCTTCAAAACCTACAATATCACCACTCATGAGTGACACAATTGGTTGGTAATACACTTTAAACTCTTGACGTTCCAGCGCTCGACGCAAATCAGCTTCTAACTGCAATCTTAAGAGCGCATTAGCATACATATCTCGGTTAAATAGGGCGTAACGAGACTTTCCCAAAGCTTTAGCGCGGTACATCGCCGTATCTGCATCTCTGAGTAGTTGTTCTGGATGGTCATAGTTGACAGTGGAACTCAAAGCGATGCCGATACTTGCACTTGTGAACACTTCTTGTCCATCCAAATTCAAGGGTAATTTTAATTCTTTTTGTATTCGCTCTGCCACCTTGATGGCATCTGAGATATCTTGAATATCTCCTAGTAGGATGGTAAATTCATCTCCTCCTAGCCGTGCGGCTATATCTGTGGAGCGGATGCAGGCGGCTAGTCTTTTGGCAATAGCAATTAAGAATTGGTCTCCTTTGAGGTGTCCAAGACTATCATTGATGACCTTAAACCGATCTAAGTCGAGGAACAACACAGCAAATAAATAATCTTTCTGTCGTTTGGTTTGCTGGAGTGCGTGTTGTAAGTGTTCCATGAACAGAGCGCGGTTTGCTAAACCCGTCAATCTATCGTAAAAGGCGTTCTGACGCAATTGTGCTTCTGTTTGCTTGCGTTGTGTTACGTCAAAGGCTGTAGTAATTACCAAATTTCTGCCATCGGGTAGTTTTCCCAAGGGTGCAGAGTAAAAATCCCAGATGCGGGTTTCACCCGTGCTAATTTTAATACTGTATTCACCTTCGGCAATTCTCCCATCAAGGCTATGTAAGCGGTTAATATCAGATTCTACTTGTTCTTGACGTTTTCCATAAGCTTTTTGTGTCCAGTCTGCAACTGTCTGAATTTCGTCGATGCTGTATCCTGTAATTTCTGTCCAAACATGATTAATTAACAGGACTTCCCCATCTTCGGTGTGTAGCATCATCGGCAAAGGCGCATCAAAAATGGCGCGGCGAAATCTGGTTTCGCTTTGATGTAAGGCTTCTGAGGCGTAAGCAATTCTTAATGCTTCTTCTATCTTCTGACGCTTGATATCTAAGCTATCTAATCCCCTGGCGTAGTACCAAATTAAACCCATAAAAGCAGCGACATTGCCAGTTACGTGCAGGCTCAAGCTAAACGCATGATCAAACCATGCCATTCTCTCACCCAGCAATCCCAGCGATCCCAAGGAAAAGGGAATAGCGATCGCCGCCGGTAGTAACATTCTCGCTGTCATTCCACCCGCACTATTACTGATGAGCAAACCCAAAAAACCCTGGGATGGCGCTAGCAATAGCGTTCCCATCGAGAGGAGGAAAAATGTTATACCTGTGTGAATTGCTGTGTGTGTCAATGATGACATTCCAAAAAACGGTTCAACTCCGTAAATATAGCCAATCAAGGTCTGTAGTGATGTCAATGTAGTCGCTACTGTCAGTAATTGTACTCCCCGATAACCGACATTGCTAGCAGCCGAAAGCCATAATGCAGAACCAATTAAGCTAAAATTTAAAGCCGATACAGGCGACATTCTATTAGGGTATGTGGTAGCAGATTCTACACCAATCTGGCTAATCGCTGCTAATTTATCGGTAAACAGTAGTTGATCAATTCCCAAATTCCATCCCAATAAATATTGACTGAGGGTCAACAATCCTAGTAGTGCGATCGCCATAGCTAAAACCTGCGCTAGGCGACGCTTGATTTTTCTGGTTGAGTGCAGAAAATTTAACGCTAAACCAGATAACACAAAACCTAATGCCGTGTTAGGTTTCATCGTCGTCCACTCTGGCAAAATGCTTTTAAGGATGGAAATATCAAAATACCAACCTAACAGTACAGCACAACCTAATAAAATGACAAATACACTTATAAACTTTGAAGCATTTTTAAGCACATTAATAAGATGGGTTTCTAGCGGATAGGTGGGCATAAATGCTAGTACTTTTCTTAAGAAATTATCGATATTAAGCTGCTATCTTCAACCATATCAAAGTATAGATTTTTCTACTCGTTACCGAGGGATGATTTATATCAAGCTTAAATTGTAGCTTTGAATCCTATTTGTAGCCCGCTAAAGTTATCAAGTACATAATTACATAACTAGAGCGAGGCAAGATGGCAATTTTGCAGTAGAAAAAATCACAACAAGTTTAAAATTACATCTGGCGCTATCCCTTAGACTAGGGGCAGCAACATTGTTCAAACTGGTCGAAGGAGGTGGAAAGTGACAGAGGTGAACAATTCAAACGTTACTCTTGGTGATGTTTCTCGGAGAGAATTGCGTGATTTAGTGCGGACTCAATTGCGAATGTTGCTAGAAGCAGGCGATTTACAGGGGGCGAAAGCAATTCTTGTACCCGTACAGCCTGCGGATATTGCCGAAGCAATTGAAGGTTTGCCAGAGACAATGCACGCTTTGGCTTTTCGCTTACTTTCAAAGGATGAGGCCATTGAGGTTTATGAGTATCTCGACTACAGCGTTCAAGAAAGATTAATTGCAGAACTCAAAAGTCAAGAAGTCCGGGATATTGTCGATCAAATGTCTTCTGATGATCGAGCGAGGTTATTTGATGAATTACCAGCAAAGGTTGTCAATCATCTATTAGAACAACTCAGCCCAACAGAACGTCAAGCTACAGCCTTGATGTTAGGTTATGAAGCTGATACGGCTGGGCGCATCATGACTTTAGAGTTCATTGCCCTGAAAGATAATATGACAGTGGCACAAGCCCTAGAGCGTATTCGCTGCCTAGCTAATGCTAGTGAGATGATTTATTATCTTTACGTTACTGATCAGGCACGACGCTTAACAGGAATTGTCTCCTTGCGCGAGTTGGTGACATCTCAGCCAGAACAAACCATTGGCGAGGTGATGACTCGTGATGTGATTTTTGTCAACACTGATACCCACCAAGAAGAAGTAGCCAAGTTAATTCAACGGTATGATTTTCTGGCTGTACCTGTTGTAGACCGACAACAGCTTTTAGTAGGGATAGTCACTGTCGATGATGTGATTGATATTCTGCAAGAGGAAACTACTAAAGATATTTATGCTTTAGGTGGTGGTGTGCAGTCCAGTGGGGACAATTACTTCCAAATGAATTTACTGGAAGTTGCTCGTAAGCGAGTGTTGTGGTTATTGGTTCTATTAATCACAAATACTTTCACTGGCACAATTATTAAATCCCAAGAGGATCTTTTGGCTCAAGTAGTCACACTGACAGCATTTATTCCTCTGTTGACTGGGACTGGTGGTAACGTAGGGGCGCAGTCTTCTACAGTAGTGATTCGCGGGATGAATACAGAAGAAATACGATCGCTCGGCCCATTGCAGGTAATTGGGCGGGAAGCGATCGCAGGTGCGTTGTTGGGGGGTATGCTAGGTACTATCGCTACTATCTGGGCTTATTTTCTCCAGGGTCGATTAGAAGTAGCGATCGCCGTCGGTGTTAGTCTCATAGCCATCTCGGTTTTAGCTTCCGTTTCCGGTTCAGCACTACCATTTCTATTCCGCTTTCTGCGTTTAGACCCCGCCTTAATGTCAGCACCGTTCATCACTACAGCCGTTGACGTACTCGGAGTTTTAATTTACTTCAACTTGGCACGGATGATTTTACGGTTGTGAACTGTTAACTATGGACTAATGACTAATGACCAATGACATTTACAATTCTGAAGCTGTATCAGGAGCAATAATTTCGCCTGTTCCTAAGTTGAGTATCATGTCTTGGTCTGTAATTAATTCATTCAACTCTTTAACCTGCAAATTCATTTCCTCACAAGCTTTTCTCAGTTCTCGTGCAAATGTATTTAAGTCTTTGCCGTAACCACATTGATAAGCCGCAGTTTCTATTCCCTGTTTGGCATTTGCCCTCGCACAATCTACTAATTCTGTGCCTTGCAATGGTTTTAGGGATGCCATAAGCCGTTTCTTTTCTTAAATGTTCCTTATTATGTATAGCAATTTTTCAGTCTTAAATCATCTCTCTGTTGGTAGACAAAGTAATAATTATATTTATGACAAAATAATTTAGCAAAATAAGTATAGTGGGCAATGCCCACCATATTGTTAACTGATTTAACCGTTAACTACTTCACCACCATTAGGATGTAAAACTTGACCGGACATATAAGAAGAGTCATCAGAAGCTAAAAATACATAGCTAGGTGCAACTTCTTCTGGTTGTCCTGCTCGTTGCATTGGTACTTGTTTACCAAAACTTTCTACTTTTTCCTCTGGGAATGTAGAAGGAATTAAAGGTGTCCAAATAGGGCCGGGTGCAACAGCATTAACTCTAATGCCTTTGCTAACTAAATTTTGTGATAAGGAACGGGTAAAAGCAACAATTGCTCCTTTTGTTGTAGAGTAATCGAGCAATTGGGGACTACCTTTATAAGCTGTAACTGATGTGGTGTTGATAATTGCACTACCTTCTTTCAAGTGCTTGAGTGCAGCTTTTGTGAGGTAGAACATGGAAAAAATGTTAGTTTTAAATGTCCGTTCTAACTGTTCTTTGGTAATATCTTCGATGCTTTCTTGGGGATGTTGTTCGGCTGCATTATTGATGAGAATATCCAGTTTGCCAAACTCATTTACTGTTTGTTGGATAGCGCGTTGACAAAAAGCTTCATCAGTGATATCGCCAGCGATCGCAACTGCACGCCGTCCATATTCTTCCACTGAATGTTTGGTTTCTTCCGCGTCCCCATGTTCGCTGAGATACACAAACGCTACATCTGCACCTTCTTTGGCAAATGCGATCGCTACAGCACGACCAATTCCACTATCGCCACCAGTAATTAAGGCAACTTTATCTTTTAACTTACCACTACCGCGATATTTTTCATCATCGGCTTTGGGTCTGGGCTGCATTTTTGCTTCTGTCCCAGGTGGTTGTTGTTGCTGTGGTGGTTGTAATGTTTGATTTTCTGGCATATATTTCTCTCGGTAATGTTTCAGCAATTTTTTAATAGAGATTAAAAAATTAATTGCCTTTTTTAATACCCACAATTAAACCTTGGATCGACAACTCAACCCAAGGTTTAATTGTGCTTCTGCTCTCACTTGCAATTAGCAAGTGAGAGCATCTTCACCCCGGATGCTAGCCAAACATATTAATTGCTGGCTAATGTAAATAAATAACAATATTGCTCCCCACACCCAACACACAAGGATTAAATTGACCACGGAAAACAAGTACACAACTCTCTTTAGATGTAGGATTGCTCCTCTTCATCTGCTTTAAAATTATCTATTATGTAATTAATATTTATCGGTCTTTAGGCGGAAACCAAACCTAGTTATTATCAATCTACAGGGGGAAAAAATTAAGAAGCAGAAAGTACAAGTATTAAGGCATAATTTATATTTATACCGTTTATAGATTTTTTAACCCCAGTGAGACGCAAAAATAATTAACCGCAGATGCACACAGATAAATTTGTACATCAGCAGACTAGGAAAGGCTATATAAGTTTTACAGCAGATTGCGGGTAAATGAGGTATGAATGTTCAGCCAAAAGCCATGCAAAAAAAAGACTTTCAAGCCTGTTCCCTGTCCCCTGTTCCCTGTCACCTGCTGTAGATTTAATTTCGCAAATTCTATGTAGGGTGGGCAGTGCAGCGTCAGATAGATAATACTACAGATACTACTTACGAAATAAGATTATGACAACTCGCACTCTGGGACTACCTGCAAACCTATATGACTATTTACTAGCGATTTCTTTACGGGAACCAGAGATATTAACCCAATTACGCCAGCAAACAGCCCAACTTCCTGTAGGAAGAATGCAGATTTCACCAGAACAAGGACAATTTATGGCGTTGCTGGTGCAATTGATAGGCGCAAAGAAAACATTAGAAGTAGGAGTATTTACGGGTTATAGTTCTTTGATAGTTGCACTAGCTTTACCTGCCCAGGGGAAGGTAGTAGCCTGTGATATCAGTGCAGAGTTTACCAGCATCGCTCAACGTTATTGGCAACAAGCCCAAGTAGCCCATAAAATTGACTTACATCTCGCCCCAGCTTTGGAAACGTTAGATAAATTACTCGCAGCAGGGGAAGCGGAAACTTTTGACTTTGCCTTTATTGATGCTGATAAGAGCAACTATGATAATTATTATGAGCGATCGCTACAATTAATCCGTCCAGGCGGTCTCATCGCCATTGATAATGTACTGTGGTCTGGTAGAGTCGCCGACCCCGCAGTGCAAGATAATCGTACCAAAAAAATCCGCGCCTTCAACGAAAAGTTATTCCAAGACCAGCGCATCAACTTAAGTCTCGTCCCTATCGGCGATGGATTAACTTTAGCAAGGAAGAATTAAAAACTAACTCTTAATTCACTCAACTATCCACACTCACCCAACAAGCGTGAGTGTAAGCCTCCTTGCACAAAGAGGCAAAATATTATAATAATGATTATCATTTTAATTTTGCCCTATGTCAGTCAAACCATTGAATCTTAGTCAACGTCCGCGTCGTCTGCGGCGCAATGCAACACTGCGAAGGATGGTAAGGGAAACAACTCTCAGCGTAGATGACCTAATTTACCCAATGTTTGTCATGGAAGGAGAAGGGCAAAAAGTAGAAATTTCCTCCATGAGTGGGTGTTATCGATATTCTCTAGATTTGTTGCTGAAAGAAATAGCCGAAGTGTACAGTTTGGGAATTAATGCGATCGCACTTTTCCCCGTCATCCCCCAACATAAAAAAGACGACACAGGTACAGAAAGCTACAACCCAGAGGGATTAGTACAACAAACAGTTAGAGCCATTAAACAAGCAGTTCCAGATATTGTTGTCATCACCGACGTAGCCCTTGACCCCTTTACTACTCATGGTCACGATGGCTTAGTCGATGAAAAAGGCACTATTTTAAATGACCCGACTGTAGAAGTGTTAGTAAAAATGGCACTTTCTCAAGCCACCGCCGGAGCAGATTTTGTCGCCCCTTCCGACATGATGGATGGTAGAGTTGGTGCAATTCGTCAAGCGTTAGATGCAGAAGGTTATATTAACGTAGGAATTTTGGCATACTCCGCCAAATACGCCTCCGCCTACTATGGCCCCTTTCGGGATGCTTTAGATTCCGCCCCGAAATTTGGTGACAAAAAGACCTATCAGATGGACGCAGCCAACGCCAGAGAAGCCTTAAAAGAAGTAGAACTAGATATTGTCGAAGGCGCAGATATCGTCATGGTAAAACCTGCCCTCGCTTACCTAGATATTATTCACCAAATCCGCCAAACTACCCAGCTACCAGTCGCAGCCTACAACGTTAGTGGCGAATACGCCATGATTAAAGCCGCCGCGCAAATGGGTTGGGTTGATGAAAAACAAGTAATTTTAGAATCCTTAACCAGCATGAAACGCGCAGGCGCAGATTTAATCCTCACCTACTTCGCCAAAGAAGTGGCGTTGATGTTGTCTTAGGTGGGTGACTGTTGACTGTTGACCAATGACCAATGACCAATGACCAATGACCAATGACCAATGACCGCAGGTGCCGGACGGGCAGACCCTGACCCTGCCATTAGGAGATCAGCGCAAGTCTCTGGACAAGCTCACCTTTACCCGTGTCGATGCGTCAGGTATGGCCCATCACAAGATGCACGACGAGCACTGGACGGCCATACCCATGCCGCCGCATCTCGATAAGGAAAAGCGCGGCCTCAGCTATCCCTCGACGGCGGCGACGCTCAATCTGGCGGCGACGGCGGCGCAGTGCGCGCGGGTGTTCAAAGGCGTGGACGAAGCCTATGCCGACCGCTGTCTGACGGCGGCCAAAAAGGCCTATTCCGCCGCGAAGCGGGTGCCCGATGCCTATGCCATCGACGTGCTGC
>DATNQO010000026.1:0-2840 GCA_036704005.1 Leptolyngbyaceae cyanobacterium
CCTAACTTTCTCTGTTTCTAAAAGCTGATTGTGTCCACCAATTAAGTCAGCTTTAATAATTCTGTACATCAACAAATCATCTTTAGGTGATGCTTCATCTTCATCATCTATTTCCAATTCTTCTTCATCTTCATTTTCACTTAGCAATTCTAATTGCTTTGCAAGTGTTCCATCTGCAATTTGCTCAGTAATTGTTTGCTGTAGCGAGGCGATTTGTTCCTCAGTGAAAGCTTTGCGTTGTTCATATTTCTCGCAGTAAAGTTGAGCAACTTTCCTGGGGTCGGACTGCATTTCGGCTAATTGTTTAGCCTCTGCTTCTAGTTTCTCAGCGAAGTCTTTTAACCCTTGGGGGAAGGAGGCTATCAGTTGAGATATAGCGGTCTTACCTTTTTGAGACTGGGACTTTTCACCAAGCCAGATTTTCTGTCTATAGAGTCCTGGTTGAATCTGTGGCTTAATAGCTTCACCTGGGCGATCCTTGTCTGTGCCTTTGAAGCTGGATAGGGGGAGAATTAAATCTATTTTTGGTTTATTATTTGGATCTGCGTATTTTACTTCATGTAGATCATATGGTCTTAATGTCCCTTTGCCAAATCTGTATTTAGTATCTTCTCCATCAGCTTCTTTCCATCCAAAACGATGCTGAATGACACGATAACTTTTATCTGACTGTTCTTGACGTTTAGTCAATTTATCATAAAGTTCCGTTGATATTTGTCCATAACAATCACCCACTAATTTAAACGCTTCTTCCCTATCAATAATACCTCCGTTTTCTCCTTTCTCTTGAGAATCATCAACAACAAGAATATTTAATTCTTCATTAAGCGCATTCTTACAAGCACCTAGAAAAATGGAACCGTATGCACCCCGGTCTTTCCTATCTGGGCAAAGTTTTTCAATTTCTGGTAAACATTCTGGAGAGCCGTATAGTAACCTTGTTTTAGAAGATAGTAACAAAATATGTCCATCTGGATGATTTCTTAAATCTTCTGCTTTACTATACTCATCTGTATGTCCAAAAGAGAATTGTTTGCCGGGAAAGTAAAATTCTAGTAGGGTATTATCTAGTTCCTCAGTTAAAATTGAATTAGAATTTTTCTGATTGCCATCAGTATGAATCCATTGATTTAATCGGGTGTCAAAATGTCTAAATTCTAAAGTCATAACTTTATTTTAGAAGAAATTAGGAGTTGATTATGTCAACAGTTGTGAATATGTCTCGGATTAAACGTTGGCTAAATATGCACGGTAAAGAATTTAATGTCGATGGAAGTTTAAAGCCGGAAGCTAGACAGCAAATGTTATCCAAGGGAATGAGTAATGAAGCAATTGATGATTATGCTCGTAGACTGAAAATCAAATATGATGAATGGAAACGCCTAGACGAAACCGACCCTGAACCCTGGCCTATCTACACCGCTTACGACTTTTTCACGGAGGAAGAAAAGCGGCAATTCAATCCAGATGGTTCTCTCAAGCCAGAATATAGAGAAAGAGAACTGGCCAGTGGAACTAGCGAAGATTGGCTTGATGAAATGGAATACAGGAAAAAGCTTGATGTGGATCATTTCAACCGACTCTCTGCTAGATACGCCGAACAAGGTATCAACTTTGGCAAAGAACAAATGGAAGAAAGAGTAGCTTCCATCCGCACATATCCAGAACGCCTCAAACAGATGCAGCAAGACTTAGCTAACTTTGAAGAACCAAGTACTCTGCCATTTGACCCTGATACATCGTTTTAGCTAGTGGTGACTCCACGCGATCGCCTGGGTTCCCTTGTTCCTTGTATTGGCGATCGCACATAACCAAAACTTGATTGAGTTGCAAATTTCATAAGCTACATCCTTTGGAAACTGAGCATTTACTTAACTTTCACAAAGTTTAAATGCACCTTTTTTCAAGTGCGAGAAACTCTAGTACTGTTTTTTTCGGTACTATAGTTTCTATGAAAACTGACGAATATATGATATTATTTCTAGTCTAGATTTACGCGCATTGGTCTAGGCTTTGACCTATCCCCGTTGGGGCAGGGTGTAGCGAACAGGTAGCAAGAGCAACGACGCTCGATACAAGTACAGTCTTTTTACAACGATCGCGTGGACTCCCCTTGCTCCTTGTGTTGGCGATCGCAGATAAATCTTTGTTGTACCATTCCTCATAAGCACTCGTCCTGTGGAAACTGAGCATTTACTTAACTTTCACAAAGTTTAAATGCCCATTTTTTTAAGTGCGAGACACTTTAGTGCTGTTTTTTTTAGTACTAAAGTGTCTATGAAAATTGGAAAATGTATGTTATTCTGTTAAGCCTAGATTTACGCACATTGTCCGCATTGGTGTAGGGTTTGAACTAGAGCGAGTAGGCGCAAGCCTCCTCATCGACATCGCTAACTACCTAAACTGAGCCTGCATCTGTTACTTTGAGTAGATAACTTGTTTCAATCTCTTATAGGGAGTTAATGAAATTTCAACTCCTTGGAAATTTAAAAAAGTATTTGATCCACTAATAGGGTTTCAATCCCTCATAGGGAGTTAATGAAATTTCAACCTGGGATTACAGCAGGATTTACATCTAGTCTGTTTGTTTCAATCCCTCATAGGGAGTTAATGAAATTTCAACTTCTTGAAATGTGGAGGCACTGTACAGAATATAAGGTTTCAATCCCTCATAGGGAGTTAATGAAATTTCAACACGTAGTACCAGCACTTAAAGTAGCTGATTTTAGTTTCAATCCCTCATAGGGAGTTAATGAAATTTCAACCTGACCAATCAACTGCCCAAAAGAGGATTCATCGCCTGTTTCAATCCCTCATAGGGAGTTAATGAAATTTCAACT
>DATNQO010000027.1:0-60011 GCA_036704005.1 Leptolyngbyaceae cyanobacterium
TAGTTTGTGCAGGGATCTGAATGCCTCTATAAACATAAAGAATCGTGGGACGCACGATCTAAAAGCTCAGATTATGTCTTCAATGAAGAGTCTCTGAGAAGCCTACACCGACCTGTATTCAGGCGGTGTAGGTACGTCACGTCGGTACTAACTCACCTGGACGCAACTTCGCCCATTTACCCATTTCTCGCTTAAAGCTGAGACAACCAACAACATCCCATTCCATTTCAATCACATCATCTTTGGTGCGAATGTTAACGTTAATGGAGGGTTCATTTGGATCGAAATCTGGGGTTTGGGTCAAATGGGGTTGCTGGTGTTGTGTTTCTACGGCATTATAAGTCACACAACGGTCTACATAGTGGCAGTTTACGCAAATACACATAATAGAACCAACTCCATTCTTCCTTTATTGATAATCTAGCTTAAGCCAAGGCGTTAAGCACCACTTACTGGTTAGAGTTTTATTACAATGTCTAGAATTGTTCCTTCTACCCTAGCTCCTGAAAATTGGCCCTTTAGCCTAGAATTGTTACCACAGCCAGCTTATATGGTTGGTGGGGCGGTGCGGGATGCGCTGCTGGGAAGAAGTCGTGAATATCTGGATTTAGATTTTGTGATACCATCCAAGGCCGTGAAGGTAGCTAGAGCGATCGCTCATCATTATCAAGCTGGTTTTGTCTTACTCGATCCTGTGCGACAAATTGCGCGGGTGGTATTTCCCCAGGCTACAGCCGATTTTGCCCAACAGGAAGGCGGTAGTTTGGAGACTGACCTGCATAGAAGAGATTTTACAATTAATGCGATCGCCTACAATCCCCATACCCAAGAAATCATCGACCCCCTCAATGGATATGCTGATTTACAGGCGGGTGTATTGCGGATGGTCGCCAAAGCTAACTTAGAAGATGATCCTTTACGTTTATTACGCGCTTATCGCCAAGCCGCTCAACTAGGCTTTACTATCGAACCAGCCACCCAAGCGACAATTCGGGATTTAGCATCACATTTAACTCAAGTAGCAGCCGAACGAGTCCGGGTAGAGATTGGCTATTTACTTGCAACTCCTTTGGGAAATCCTTGGATAGCTACGGCGTTTGCAGATGGTTTACTCAAACAATTCTTCCCACAAGCCACAGATGAAAGTTTGCGTAAATTAACAGCCGTTGATGAAATAGCGGCTATGCTGGCTCAACATTGGCCTCCGTTGGGTGTAGAACTAAAACAATACCTCCGTGACACAGTAAAAACCACTTGGTTAGGTATTGCCAAACTCGCTTGTCTTGTTCACCCAGATCCCACAGTTGCAGAAATTGAGTTACAACAACTCACTTACAGCCGCGCCGAGATTCGCGCTGTCACTACAGCCTTAAGACTATTTTTTCAGCTAAAAACAGCAAGTACCTTGCGCGAACAGTATTTTCTGTTCCAAGAAGCAGGTACGACATTTGCAGCTACGGCTATTTTAGCTTTAGTACACGATACTCTGGTAGAGGCGATACCCGGCGACAATCGGCTATCCGTTTACTCACCATTGATCACCCGCTACCTGAACCCTGATGATCTGGTCGCTCATCCCACTCAGCTAGTAAGTGGTAAAAATCTAATGATAGCACTTAATCTTCCTGCCTCGCCACTTGTAGGTGAACTGCTTACAGAGATTGCTATAGCCAGAATTGAGGGAAAAGTTACCACACAAGAAGATGCGATCGCCTTTGCTAGAGGGTTACTTGCAGGTTAAACACTTGCTTTCATTGCGTAATTTTGGCAAAGTGAGAAATTTGCTTAAGTTTATAAATCTTTACCTCTGGATTTTATATTTGCCGCATGGTTCATCTACTAAATGAACTACATCGCTTTCACCTCTAGCCTCTCCTCCCTGTATGTCAAATCTTATGCTATCCTAAGCCAGAACAAATGCTGAGGTAGTGGGTAACATCATTACTGTATGTCCTCAGCAAAATCAAACAAAACAAGCTCTAGTCTTGAGTCCTCATATTCATAAAAGTTATACTTAGTCAGTCATGAAACTTTACTATTGCAAGTATCCAGAGGGTAGACAAAATTTTGGAGATGCGTTGAATCCTTGGTTGTGGGAGCAACTGCTTCCAGGGATTTTGGATGATGATCCCGATTGTGCTTTTGTTGGGATTGGTACTTTAATTAACGATGCACTCCCACGACGTACACCCAAGGCAAAATTGCGAGTAATTTTTAGCACGGGTGCAGGTTATGAAAAGGCTATGCCTGTAATTGATGAATCTTATAAAATATACTGTGTACGTGGCCCAATCTCAGCACAAACACTAGGTTTAAATAGTGATTTAGCCGTCACCGATGGCGCATTGTTACTTCGTAAGGTAATAGACCAAAATCCCCTACCTAAGAAGTATAAATTCTCCTATATGCCACACTATAATTTTGCGGGAGATGGCTGGCAGAGAGTTTGTGATCAATTGGGTTTTGGTTATATCAGTCCAGCCTGGGAAATTGAAGATATTTTGACACGCATTCGTCAAACAGAAGTGCTAATTTGTGAAGCTATGCACGGTGCGATCGTTGCAGATACGCTAAGAACACCGTGGATTTCAGTCACAACTCATCCTTCAATTCTTCCCGTCAAGTGGCAAGATTGGTGCGCTTCTATGAAACTAGAGTATCAACCATATTCCCTAAGTTACTATTATCAACCCCGTGCTTCTAAAGGCGGATGGGCTAATAGCCAAACTTCTACTAATAAATTAGATCATTTCCTCACCCCAGCACGTAAGTTACAAGACTGGTTTCGACAACAAAAAGCAGCGCGGGAACTATCTAACTTAGTGAAAATCGCAAAGCCTTGTCTTAGCAGCGATAATCAGATGGAAGAAATGTTATCCCGATTAGAAGGCTGTTTGGAACAATTTAAACTTGATTTTGCTCAAGGAAAATTCAAGGTGTAATCGCAATTAAAAATTATATAAGACTTACGCAAGTGTTATCATTAAACTAACTGTAGGGTGCGTCAGCCCCAATAATGTCGTACAAATTCAAGTATTTTCCACATCTGACGCACCCCACCCCAAGCGCCAGTTGCGTAAGTCCTGTTATAGTAAGGGCGCACAGCTAGCTGTTGCGCCCTCACTTATTCTGCATCATCGTTACCGAAAGTCACACAGGGACTATCAACTTCTTGAGATGGTTGAAAAGAATTACAGAAAACCACGGTAGCACAATTGACATCTAATTCTTCAGGATGGATACAAACGCTCTCATCTGCTACCTCAACGCGAAAAGCGCAATCACAGCATATAGTCTGACTCAACTTGTGCGGAGATTTGGCAGTAGGGTAAATTTCTCCTTCTCCCTGATTGTTTTGGTCAATGTTTGTTTGTCTATACATTTGATTTTTTTGGCTACTTTTTGTCTCAGCCCAATAGCTATCAATCCTATTCTGGCTTTTTTATATCTTTTCTTAATACTATAGGCATCCTATTTAAATTTTGAAAAAATCTCAGTACCTGTAGGGTGGGTATTGCCCACCAAGACCATGATATGGCGATGCACTCACCACCCTACGTGTGTTTCAAAAATCAAGTAGTAATCCTATAGTCTGCATTGGTTTAGGAAACTAGCCAAATCATAACTATTCTCTAGATTTATATGTCCTCTTGATAAATTACGTCTAAGGATAGAGAAAATTAAAATAAGAGCTTTAATATCTTACCTTTGATTTATTTTTCTCTAACTTATGTCAGATAATTATCCTTCTAGAGCGTTCATAATAAGTAATTATCTTTTAAAATAAAAAAATAATTCAATAACTAATAGCAATGTGATTGCCACTTTGTATTAATGATAATTTAGGACTGATTCTAAGTATGTCAATAGTACAAATTGTTTCTATAAAAATAAAAATGAATTTTTTAAATCTGTATTTATAAACTCAAATGCGGACTAATTTTACTATCAAATTTCATCCTTAAATAGAAAATATTTCTAAATTAGCCCATCAATGCGATAAATAGAAAATATTTTATTAGAAAAAATCAAAGATTCAAGTTTTTAATACAGCTAATATATGTGCCGCATTAAAGATATTTAATTCTAATTACTATAAAGGAAATATACTCATTATGTCTTCATCACAAACTTTTGAGGAAGAGAGTAAACTAATTCAGACTTCAGCTAATTTTGAATTTTGGAGAAAAGTAGGACTAATTACAGGTGGTACTCTCTTATCAATTAATATGCTAGCTATTTCTGTTGTGACTGGAGGATTATTAGGTTTATTTGTAAGCTTTATGAATTTGCCACAGCTTAGACAAATACGCAACTTTGTACCAGCAGAAACAACATATATATATGACATCAAAGGTAAACTTTTGGTAGGGCTACATGGAGAAGCGAACAGGAAGTTTGTTTCCTTAGATAAAATTTCTCCACATCTAAAAAGAGCAGTATTAGCCAGTGAAGACAATTATTTTTACTCCCATCCCGGTATTGACCCAGGAGGTATTGGACGTGCGGCGCTAGTTAATTGGTCAGCAGGTTCTGTGCAAGAGGGTGGTTCTACCATCACTATGCAGTTAGTAAAAAATCTGTTTTTGTCTCGCGAACGTGCTTTGAGCCGCAAAATAGCGGAAGCTGTATTAGCAATTCGCTTAGAACATATTCTCAGTAAAGACAAAATTTTAGAGATGTATCTCAATCAAGTCTACTGGGGTCATAATAATTATGGTGCGGAAACAGCTGCACAGTCTTACTTTAATAAATCAGCACAGAATTTAACTTTGAGTGAATCAGCAATGATGGCTGGGTTAATCCAAGCCCCAGAAAAATTTAGTCCTTTTGTAGACAAGAATCTAGCTATACAAAAGCAAAGACAAGTGCTGGGACGAATGCTGGAATTAAAATGGATTACCAAACAAGAATATGATGATGCTCTCCAGCAACAGATTAAATTAGGTAGAATTAAGTCTTTTGAAGCTAGTGTTTTTCCTTATGTAACTAATGCTGTATCACAAGAATTAATCCAAAAGTTTGGGCGTGACGCTGTACTCAAAGGTGGAATGATGGTGCAGACAACTGTAAATAGCGACTTACAGAAAATTGCCGAAGGAACTATTAAAAAATGGCATAAAACTCTTAAAGGTCAAGGTCTAAATAACAATCAAATTGCTTTAGTTGCAATTGACCCACGTACCCAATTTATCAAAACTTTAGTAGGTGGTGTAGACGCGAAAAAGAGCGAATTTAACCGTGCAACTCAAGCCCTGCGTCAGCCTGGGTCTGCTTTTAAACCTTTTGTTTACTATACTGCCTTTGCAAGCGGCAAGTTTACACCAAATACAACAGTGCTTGATTCTCCAGTAACCTACCCTGATGGGGACAAATCTTATTCTCCGCGTAATTACGATAATAGCTTTAAGGGTGCAATGCCGATTCGGACTGCTTTAGCACTTTCTCGTAATGTCCCTGCGGTGAGGCTTGGTAAATCTGTAGGAATGAATAATGTGATCAAAACTTGCCGTATATTGGGAATTACTAGTCCTATGGAACCTGTAAGTTCTTTACCATTGGGTGCGATCGGCGTTACACCCCTAGAAATGGCTAGTGCTTATGCGACTTTTGCTAATTATGGTTGGCGGTCTTCCCCAACCCTGATTAGCCGTGTGACTAATAGTAGTGGCGATTTATTATTAGATAATACTCCTAAACCTCGTTTGGTTCTTGACCGTTGGGCATCAGCTGCTGTTTTAGATGTGTTGCAATCAGCAGTTAAAGAGGGAACGGGTAGGGGTGCGGCTTTAAACCGTCCAGTTGCTGGTAAAACTGGGACAACTACCGCAGAAAAAGATATTTGGTTTATTGGTACTGTACCACAGTTAACAACTGCGATTTGGGTCGGTAGGGATGATAACGGACAATTAGCTGATGGTGCAACAGGTGGAGGTATGGTGAGTCCTATTTGGCGAGATTTTATGCAGAAGGCGCTTAAGGACGTACCTGTGGAGAATTTTAAATCAACTTCTCAGTTTGCTCGACCTAACCCTGGGAAGAAACAGAAAAAATAAAAAGGCGGAAGAGTCCGCCGCCTTGTAAATCTACAGTGTGCTTTATTGATAACCATTATCTTCGCTAATTTTGAAGAAGGTGTGACGCGCGTGTGGCGATCGCTTGACTAATATATAATTAGTCTTGATGCCAAAAACTTCAGCATAGCCTTAACCACAGCATCCGGTGATTCAATCAAGAAACCATGACCACCTTGATCTAAAACTATCAGTTCCGCCTGGGGAATTGCTTGCGCTAATTGCTGGGAAAATTTTACTGGGGTGAGAATATCTTGCTGACCAACTAAAACTAAAGTGGGACAAAGTATATTTTTTAATCGGTTTGTGGTGTCGCAGTCTACAATAGCTCGACTATGATGATATATGCTATGGCTCTTTGGCGGCAAGGGATAATGTACAGCAAATTCAATTAACTGGTCTATCATCCCCGGAATTGAATAGAAAGTATTTGTAAAAATCCAAGGTAATACGACCTGTTCATATAACCGCAAGTCTACATGAGCGAGAAGGTTCCCCCAAGTGGTAATAATACTATTAAATAGTCCGTCACCCTTGGCTAAAGAAGAAAGTAATATCAAACTTTGAACTTTTTGGGGGTATGCTAAGACAAATTCTTGTGCAATTTGACCCCCCATTGAATGACCGCCTATGTGTACTTGATCAATGCCGATATGATCAAGCAAAGCAGCAACATCATCTGCCATTTGCCTAAGAGTATAGGGGCTATCTGGGGCAGAACTGCGTCCCATTCCTCGGTTATCTAGACGAATTACTTGATATTGGGAAGTCAGGGATGGCATAATGAGCGACCAATAAGCATGGTCACACAGTAAACCAGAAATTAAAACCAAAGGTTCTCCTGTACCTTTGATGTCGTAAAACAAATCAATTCCATTTACATGAACCTTTGGCATAGTTTAGTCAGGGGAAAGGGGGAAAGGGGAAAGGGGGAAAGGGCAAAGTCTTCTTCTTTTTCCTTTGTTCTTTGCAGTCAATAGCCAACTGTCAACAGTCAACTGTCAACAGCAATTCTTTCCATACCAGAGTAAATATTAAACCTTTCCCCACGTAGAAAACCAATTAAGGTAATACCAAATTCTTGGGCGAGGGATACTGCTAAACTACTGGGGGCGGAAACGGAACAAACAATGGGTACACCAGCAGCTACAGATTTTTGCAGAATTTCAAAGCTGGAGCGTCCACTAACCATGAGGATATGATGATTGAAGGGTAACTCGTCACTCAACAATGCTGCACCAATTAATTTATCTAGCGCATTATGTCTACCAACATCTTCCTGTAACTTGAGAAGTTGTCCTTGGGAGTTAAATATCGCCGCAGCGTGTAAACCTCCAGTAGTTGTGAATAGATTTTGAGCAGCCCGGAGTTGATCTGGTAGGGTGTAAATTAACTCTGGTGTTACCATGAGCTGGGAAGAAATGATAGGATAATCCCGCAGACGCAGAGCTTCGATGCTGGCTTTACCACAAACTCCACAGGCGCTGTTAGTGTAAAAATGACGTTCTAAAGGTTGTAAGTCTGCAATTAACCCTGGACGTAATTCTACATTGACGATGTTGTAGCGCTGTTCGCCATCAATAGATTTATCAACACAGTAACTAATACGTTGAATATCTTGTTTACAATTAATTACACCTTCACTATAGAGAAAACCAGCCGCGAGTTCAAAATCAGCCCCTGGGGTTCGCATAGTCACGGCTACGGTACGCTTTGGGGATACTAGGCGAATTTCTAACGGTTCTTCGGTGGTGAGATGGTCTTGTCGTAGTCGCTTTTTTCCCTTCTCAACTACCCAAACGGGGGTTTTGATTTTGCTTCTTGTTAGGGGTTTCATTAATGGCTTTGATGATTATGGTTTTACTGTTACTGCTAACCGTAACCCCAAAGCATCTAATAATGAATTTAGGCGGTAAAATTCAATTTCGCCTTTCTCTGATAAGATTTGTTCAAGTTGATGGTAGACTTGCTGAACTTGTGTAGAAAGCTGATCAATTCCCCCGTAAGCTTCTATTACATTTTTTAGTGCCTTACTTAACATCCTTGGGTCGCTTTCTTCTAAGACAACTTCGATATACGCTGCTGCTTCTAATGGATCTTTAAGGTCTTGAATCAGTTTTTCGTGATAGCTTGTACTTCTAGGCATCATCTCTACTCCTGTAGTAGGGTGGGCTATGCTCAATAAAACCATGATACATTGGGCAATTTATACTAAGTATATTTCAACAATTAAGTATGAATCATTAACCGCCGTACCCGTTGGGAACCGTAGGAAGAAACGCCGTACTCGTTGGGAACCACAGGAATGAAAACTACTTATGCAAGAGGTCTAATTATTTTTAGCTATTGTTGCGCTAGACATACAATAACTGATTAGCAATTTCGTCTGCTGTCAAAGTATCAAGAAGGATAGCAACTCGTTCAGCAATTTCATAGGGACTTCTACGTTTAGCAATCAAAATACCAGCATGAAATTGATTATTATCTAAATAATCTCTGTATAATTTTTCAAAATCAAGTCTATTATGAGTTAAGATACAACGTCCAATGGATGCAGCAAAAGTAAGTTGTGCATTATCTGGCTGTCCTAACATTTGTTGTTCTCTTGCTGTCGTTGCATCTAAACCTCTTGCTGAGAGTAAATTAGCTACTATAACGTCTACATCTTCGTCAATATAAATTTGTGCGAAAATCGTCATTTTTGATTTAATCTAGCTTTAATAGCAGGATGCACTAATTCATCAGGAACATGATTGCGCTCAATATATTCGTTGATTTCTACTTGATTATCCAAGTAAAAACTTAAAGCATCAAATACTTGAGCTAAAGTTAAATGAGGTAAATGTAAAGGTATCTCCTCTGGTCTAATACCTAAACGCCAATTTTCCACAATCGCTCTCACGGGCGTTCTAGTTCCTTGAATGATTGGTTCACCTGATAAAATATCAGGATGTCGAGTGACATAGCGAGAGTTTGTTGTGGCTGTCATATTGATGGAATAATTTGCAGTATTTTTGGTTAATTTAACATATCAAATTCGGATAATTACTTGACTATTGGCAATCCCAAAATTTATTTTATTTAGTAACTAAACACAATATTTATACATGAATTTCTCAGTAATAGTATGTAAATGATCATTTAATTGAGATAGGGCTTGTTCGGCGATCGCTTTTGGTACACCTCCATAGTATGCTTGAGCGATCGCACCTGCAATACAGGCTATCGTATCGCTATCACCACCCAAGGAAATGGCGTTGCGAATGGCATCTTCAAAATTGGTAGATTCTAAAAAGGCGATAATGGCCTGGGGTACGGAACCAGGACAGGTAGCATCGTATTGGTAGTTAGGTCTGATTTGGTCTAAGGTTTGGTCTAAGTTGTAACCAAAGGTATTGTGAATGTAGGATTTAATCTCGGCTTTATCATGACCTGTTCTCGCGAGAAAGATGGCGGAGGCGGTGGCTTGTGCGCCTTTGATCCCTTCTGGGTGGTTATGGGTGACGACTGCACTACATTCAGCTTGTTGTAATACAGTTTTCAAGTCTGAGAAAGCAAAGCCTATAGGACTAACTCGCATGGCTGCACCGTTGCCAAAACTATTGTATGGTTGATTGCTGTTAGATTTCGCCCAGTTGCTAAAGTTCCGCCCATAGCCTGCGTATTGGTAGCGGCGATAGTACCACTTGAATTGCTCGATGTATTTACTAATTTGGGGTAATTCGTCACTACTGAGAATTACATCAGCCACCGCCACAGTTAGCACGGTATCATCAGTGAAACGGCACTGCCTGCTAAATAGGGGAAAGTCTTTAGTTTTGATACTGTATCCTTCATAGACTGAACCAATGATGTCACCCGCGATCGCACCCAGCATATAATCTTTTACATGGTAGTCTTAGGCTTGTTTTTCCAGGCTTACTACCGCATTATAGTCAGGTACACCTTCAAGCGATCGCTTGCTTTTATCTAGAAGTACATTTCCTTCGGGCCAATGCACTTGCAAGTTACCTGACTGAATAGGTGCAATGTAGACTCGCCCTGTAAATTCACCTAAGTGATTCCTCAGAATTACTTTATCACCATCTTTCAAACCCAAACTGGCTGCATCATGAGGATTCATTAAAACCGCCTCGCGCAACGCCCCAGTAATAGCATCTTTTCGTTCCTGCACCATACTGTTAAATTGTTTACCCCGCCGAGTCGCTACCCAAAAATGCCCCTCTGGTAATTCTTTTTGGGGAGGAGTCAAAGCGGCAAAATGGGCTTTACCATCGGCTGTAGGGAAGTTCCAACCAAAGCACAGATGAGAACCACCATATTGAAATTGGTCGCCTGCTTGCTGTAAATGTTGAATCCCCGCATACAAGGGGACGACCTGAGCAATTTCTTCACGTATACTGGCTGTATCAGCAAATGTTAACTTATCGGCTAAATCTGGTTTCACTCGCCTAGCCAATTCTAGAAAAACTTCCCATTCTGGACGCGCTTCCCCAATGCGTGGGCCTGGTATTTCTGGGCTAAAAATGACTCGGCGTTCGGTGTTGGTTTCGGTGACTCCCCCAGGAATTTCGTAGCGCGTGGTGGCGGGTAAAAGGACGACTGTATCTGCTGGTTCTACCAACATCTGACTCGACAGGACAATATCCATGTGTACCCGCAAAGGTATCTGTTTTAACGCGCCTTCTACATAATCTGGTTCTGGTAATACTTCGAGGAAATTACCACCCACAGAAAACAATACATCTAATTGTCCCCGATAGGCGGCATCAATCATTTCCGGGGCAATTAAACCTTTAGTTTCCGGGACGGGAAAGCCCCAATGTTGACTTAGTTGGGCAGCATTTTCGGCGTTGATAGGTTTACCACCAGGAAATACCGTGGCGTAACATCCCATCTCCGCCCCACCTTGCACCCCAGAGTGACCACGAATAGGCATCAAACCGCAGCCTTCTCGCCCGACAAAACCCTTAGTTAGGGCGAGGTTGATAATACTTTTGACATTATCTTCGCCACATTCGTGTTGAGTAATACCCATACTCCAAACAAACACAGCTTTTTTGGCTTCCCCCACCATTTTGGCAAAGGCGTACATCTCATCGCGGGATGCACCGGAAATTGTTTCTAATTCTGACCAAGGTTGATTGTCTAACGCTGCTTTCAGTTCGGTAAAACCAGAGGTGTAGTTGTTGATGAAAGACTCATCTACCCAACCGTTAGCAATCATGTGTTTGATTGTACCATTTAAAAAAGCCATGTCTCCGCCCAAGTTCACCAAGAAAAAGTCCTCAGCAAACTTAGTACCAAATACAGCACTTTCCACAATTGAGGGAACCCAATAGCGTTCCATCCCAGGTTCCCGATAGGTATTAATGACGACAATCTTTGTCCCGGCTTTTTTGGCGTAGTGGAGATATTTAACGGTGACTGGTTGATTATTGGCGACGTTGGAACCAATAAATACTAATAAATCAGTACCTATCCAGTCTTTATAAGAACAAGTGGTCGCCCCTGCACCCAAGGCAGCTTTTAAGCCGGCTGTGCTGGGGGAATGACAGATACGGGCAGCATTATCTATATTATTTGTGCCTATCGCCCGGACGGCTTTTTGGGTGGCGTAATAAGTTTCATTGACAGTGCCGCGACTGGTAACATAAAAACTGAGACGGTCTGGTGTGGTGGTACGGATGCGATCGCTAATTACATCTAAAGCTGCATTCCAACTCACACGGCTAAAACCTTTCTCCCCCCTGCGCCGCATCATCGGGTAAGGTAGCCTTCCCAACTCCCGTAATTCGCTGCTTTTCTGCTGGCGTAACTGGGAAACATCAGCCAAAATTTGATAGTCAAAAGCTGGCATAGTATTCATGCGTAATAGCCGCAAGCGCACATTGCATACATGAATACCGTCCACCGTCCAATCTTTCATCCCGGTTGTTCCTAAAGCACAACCATCACAAACACCCTTATTTAAAATTTCCCAAGCATAAGGCAACCTATCACGGGATAACCACATAGCGCGAAACACTTCCCAATAATTGTTGGGGTACTGTTCCCCAATACCAAACGGTTTCCAACTTGCCCAGTGCTGAGGAGTCCATCCTTTCTTGGGTTTACGCAGCATAATGTTTTATAAAGGCTAGTTAACTATTACTTTTAGACTAGCCTTTTGATGAGAAATTGAGTGAAATGGGCGGTTAGAAACCGCATCTACACAGACAAAACCCGCCTGCGCGGGTTTCAAACCCTTAATTTTTCCTTAGTCCGCGAAGGCGGACTTTGCTTGTGTAGCCGCGAATTACATTCGCCCTGGCTTAAGTTGACACCTATGACAGCTGTGCGCCCCTACAGCCAATTCATTTGTTATAAATATTTTTGGAAAAAATTTCAAAATAAATACGGGTATCCTTTGTTGCTCTTACCCGGAAAATAACCGCATGGTGGATAGAGATAGTTTTCCATCCCATCTTATGCAAACCTTAACAGATGTTCAACAGAAATTGCTCAGGCTAAGAGACATACAGTCTCAGCTACAGAAACAAAAATCAGACCTAGCCAAGAAAAAGGCAGAACTAGCAAAACAATTGCAGCAACTTCAACAAAAGGAAACCGAATTAAACAATCTTCTTTCTCAATCAAAGCAGAAGGAAATGGAACTACAACTACAGATAGAGGAAGAACTGCAACCAATACCCCAACCTAGCCCAGAACTACAAAACGAGTTGTTAAGCCTACTACGCGGCGATGCTATAGCCGCACTGCGACTCCTCAAGTCTCAACAACAGAGGAATCCCGGTCGGTCTGCTGATTGGTGTCTTGAGAAAGTGATTTGGGATTTAAAACGCGATCGCCACTAATTACTATTAATACAACCTATTAGCGGTGGCTGGTGCTGATCTGTCGCCGCTATTGTTTGGGCTGCTAAATCAATCAACAATCTCAACTTTTGTGATTGACAAAATCTATCGATGGTGCTGGAAAACTCATCACTAGGGTTGACGCAAAAACTTCAGAAAGTTTGAATAATCTTTCATATATGAACTTGAGGATTAGTCACCCTAAATGGAGCTATTTATATGTTTAACTTTGGTCGGGATAACGTCAAGAGTAATAACAATTCTCAAGGCGCTAGCTTATTAGATGGGTTGCGTAAGGCATGGCTATTAATTTTCTTAGTAATGATGGCTATGTTCATCAGAGGTGGTAACTTGTTTGGAGAAAGGGCAAATGTTACTAATCTGGCGGAAATTTCTGATAACACCGATGAATTTATGGGTAAATCTGTCACGATTAACAGTGAGGCGACAGAAAAAGTTGGACAAAGTTCTTTCACTGTCAGCGATCAAAAATTCTTAGCTGGTCAACCTCTTGTAGTTATTAATGCTTCCGGTAAGCCTTTTGATTTACTACCTAATCAAAATACACCAATTCAAGTTACTGGTGAGGTGCGTAATTTGGTGATCGCCGAAATTGAGAAAGAATATAACCTCAACATACAGGATCAAAACTATACAGATTACGTTAATAAGCCAGCAATTATTGCACAACACCTCGCACTAGCACCCCAACTGACGCAAATAAACCAAAACCCGGAACAATATTATGGTCGTCAGGTTGTCGTTACAGGAAAGGTAGGAAATATTAATATTAACAGTCCTGTTATATTAACGCTCAATCAAGGTCAATTGTTTGGTGAGCAAGATTTGGTAGTATTACTAAAAGCGCCAGCTACCATTGCTATCAATCAAGGACAGAATGTATCAGTAGTAGGTGAAGTTCGTCCCTTTGTTGTTGCTGATATTGAGCGAGACTATAACTTTACTTGGGATGATAATGTGAGAAGACAGTTGCAGGCAGAGTATGGTAACAGAAATGTTTTAATTGCTGATACTGTATACCCTTATTAGCAGTTAGAGGCTGTAACATCTAATATCCGAAATGGTAATGATGGTGTGTGAGAAGAAATCTCAGTCAAATTAATTGCGAATTGTTAGCAAATCTATGTCAGACAATTTGAAGGAAATATCTTGAGTAGATATAGCTTGCGGTTCCAACTGCATATCTTGAAACTCATGCACTTGCGCTGTTAACCAGCGTTCCATATTACCACCTTGAATTTCTGTTTTTTGCTTACCAACTACTTCCATGTAAGCTAAGTCCTTAATTTTGCTCAAGCAACTAGATGGCATATTGGTATTAGTCCTAGCTACAGTAGCTGCTTGATTAATCTTGACATTATCTTGTTGTTGCTGTACTTTACTAGCTTCTGAGTTCTCTTTGAGTAAGCGGTTATATGTGCGATAGGGTATGTAGTGTAAAGGATTATAGCCAGCAAAGCGTAGCATTAAAACACAAGCCCAAGAATATTTACCTGCAAGAATTGCTTCAACTACTTTGTCGAATTGTTGAGGATTGATGGCTTTATTGTAGTTGGTTATGCCTGCGGTGTTTTGGTTCATAATCGTTTTGCCTTGGATAACAGTATTTCAGCTTTTGGTTGAGTTATTAAACTTTTATGTGGAGAGGAAAGACAAGTAAAATTTTTACCTTGTTAACTGTCTCTAGGGTAGTTTTGCTACTTGTAAAGACTTGTGATAAACAGTTGATGATACCACATTGTTAACATCAACTAAGTCTAGTTTTAGAATTAAATTTATATCAGTATTCTCATCTTTCAGCTTCATCTCTTGCCTAACCCTTACCATTCAATATGATGACAGACAAAAGTCTGTTTCTACCCTTGTATAGATTTTGCTTAGTGCTATTTACCAAGTAAAACTTGTAATTTCTTCTTGATAACTTTATTAATTATAGCTTTACTTAAGTATAGAAGAAGTTGCCGTATGATTGTATGTCTTTCTTTTTTGCACATCATTATTACTTCTCCATACTCTCTTCAGAGTTATCTTCGTATTTATACTATCTCTCTTCATGAATGTCTCCTGATATCAGAATTTTATTCCTCAATTTTACTGAATATTTTTAATGTTGAGTTATACGTTGTACTGCTAGAGCTTTTGAGCATTTTTTACTAGGTGATGGGGGGTCAGACCCCTCGCCTACGTTGCTTTTGAGGCTTTAAACCTACTAAGGAAATTTACCACTAAATAGGTGGATAATCAATCGTTTGATAATAAAAAATGGAGCCAATGAAAATATTAAAACATTTCTATATTCAGATAAGAATGATAGTGATTACTTTCGCAGTATGTACGGATATAAATTTGTACTAAAGTTATGATGTGGGGAATATGGCTGCAATCATATATCCGGATAGTTCTGTGTAAGAAGTCCAAAATTTTTGTACAGAATTAGCAAAGTCTGCTTAAGAATTTTGTATATCTTACGATTGTATGCTCTGGCAATAATATTTATGATTTTTAATATTAATTTTTTGATAAATTATCTCTACAATTACACAGCAAACGACTGTTTTAGTATAGCAAGATGCAATTTTCAGTTCTGCAAATATGCTATGCAAACACAAGATACAAAATCCTGGGCTGGTTTGAGGTGATACCTTGTCCGCAAATGTTTGTCACATGGGACTTATATCATGTTCGCTTAAACACTTATCATATCGCGGGGATTGGTAATTGGTAATTGGTAATTGGTAATTGGTAATGGTAGAGGCAATATTTTTATGTTAAGTTGACACCGATGACAGGTGTGCGCCCCTACGGATAATGGATGTGTTGCCAAGATTTTTTGAATTAGTATAGCCTTAGTGCGTGAGTCCTGAAGTTATAGAACTACAATCATGAAAGCTTTTCTAACCTGTCCCCTATAGTTGCAGTTGGGCTAGGTGATGGTAAAGACCTGCGATCGCCATTAGTTCCTGATGAGTACCATGTTCAATTACCATGCCCTGGTCTAATACTATAATATGATCGGCATAGCGCACGGTCGAAAGGCGGTGTGAGATGATAAAAGTAGTGCGTTCCTGGCTAATTTGGGCTAAATTCTGTTGAAAGCGGCGTTCTGATTCGGCATCTAAACCGCTAGTGGCTTCATCTAATATTAATATTTTGGGATTTCTAATCAAAGCGCGGGCGATCGCAATTCGTTGTCTTTGTCCCCCAGACAGCATATAACCGCCTTCTCCTACTTGGGTGTCGTAACCCAGAGGTAAGGCTTGGATGAAATCATGTGCGCCGGCTAACTTGGCGGCGGCGATCGCTTGCACTAAACTTAATTCTTGATCGTGCAAAGTAATATTGTCTAAAATCGTCCCCGAAAACAGAAAACTTTCTTGTCCTACTAACCCTACCTGACTCCGCAAAGATTGGGGCGACACGCCAGACATATCATTTCCATCAATCAAAATTCTCCCTGTATCAGGATAGTACAAACCAGCTAATAAATTAGCTAAGGTGCTTTTACCCGAACCACTTTGACCAATAATGCCAATGGTTTGATGAGGTTTCACCCCAAAAGAAACATTTTGTAAGGCGTTGCGTTCTTGAAACGAGTGATAACGAAACGATACATTCTCAAATCTTACCTCACCCCGAATCGGCGGCATTACTAGTAAGGTGGTTTGCGAATTTCCCTCTGGGACAGCTGCGTAAATATCATTGAGTCTTTCTACGGAAATTAAGACTTCTTGAAACTCATCCCATAACCCAACTAATGCCAATACTGGATTAGTAACATTGCCAGTCAACATATTAAAAGCGATAAACTGTCCCAAGGACATTTTTCCACCCATCACCAAAGTAGCCCCAAACCATAAAACCAGGGTGCTACCCACATGATTAATTAAATTCCGCGTCACTTGTAAACGATGGGCTAACTTTTGTCCCCGCAACCGCGCCTTCAACATTTTAACAAAACGTTCTTCCCAATACTTCTGCAAAGGACGTTCGGCGGTGTTAGTTTTCAGCGTCGCCACCCCAGCCATTATCTCTACCATTGAAGAATGTTGTTTGGCTGATTCTTGGTAAATTTCTCTCGATGCTTGCTTGAGATGGGGACTAGCAACTATGGTCAAGAATACTACAGGAATAATCCAACTTAAAACTAAGAGGGTGAGTTGCCAACTGTAATATGTCATTAACCCCAGGTAAGTTACCACCATTAAAACATCTACCGCCGCCGCGATCGCCCTCCGACTGATAAAGACTTGAATTTTGCGATTCTCTTGCACACGGCTAATAATATCTTCGACTTGGCGGGAGGCGAAAAATTGTAAGGGTAACTGCAATGTATAGTTAATAAAACCGCCAATCAAATTTAAGTCGATGCGGTTAGCAAAGTAATCTAGTAAATGTTGATGTTGTGCTGTTAATACAGTCCGCCAGATACCCAAACACAAAAAGCTGAACGCAAATATATGTAAAGTCGGCAAGTTTTTGACAGGAACTACTTCATCGAGAATGACCTGAGTAAATAGGGGAGTGGCTAACCCAAAGGCTTGTACCAATAAGCAGGCGAGAATTATCTGCCTAATTAATGTGCGATAATGCCACAATGTTTGTCCATAGCGACCCAGAGAAAATTTTTCACTCTTGAGGGCTTGAAAACGTTCCGTGGGGTCTAATAATAGGGCGTATCCTGTCCAACCCGTCTCAAATTGTGGACGTGACAACCATTTGCGCCCAACTGCTGGGTCAGAAATGAGGACGCGCTCCCCTTTTATCTGCCACACTACTACATAATGGTTGCCTTGCCAGTGGGCAATCCAGGGGTTATAATGCCACTCTAATTTATGCAAACTTCCCCGCACTGGTAGCACATCATAACCCAAACTTTGGGCAGCTACAGATAAACCCTCTAAAGATGCGCCAGTCCGGTCTACCTGTGCCAAATTCCTGAGACTATATAAACTTAAACGCTTACCCCAATATTGGCTAATCATTGCCAAACAAGCCGCACCACAATCGGAAGAACTCTGTTGTTGAATAAATGGGTAAGAATAGGAGAACTTTGATTTTTGGGGCTTTTCTCCTTGGGGAAGTTCGATATCTTCGATGTTGGATGTAGGTATGGTTGGTGCTTCTGGCGATCGCAAAGTTTGTAACTCAGGTAAAACAATTTTTGGTTTACTATCAGTAGGCACAATATCAACCTCATCAACTGGTGGTTGTGGTGGTTGATAATCATTAGTAAAGAAATTAGGGGCGATCGCTCTTGCCGCCTCCCAATTTTCCGGCGATAGTTGATAAACTAGCAGATTTGTCTGTGCTGTTCCGTCTGGTAATGTCGATTCAGGATAACCCCAACTATCACCCACCGATGGAATAAAGCTACCTACGGATATAGATTGCACTTGACCACTCGCTAACCAAAAGCGCCCTTTTTCCGGTGGAGTTGCTTCTGATAATAATGAGCCAGCCGGGATATATTTAGCTGTTAAATAAGGTAGTAATTCTTTAAGTTTTTTACTCTTGATTGTCTGTAACTTACTATAGCTTTTTAAGAATATTAATGCTTGGCGTTCACGAGTTAGGCGCTGGAGATAATTTTTCAGTTGTGGGAGACGTTGTAACCAGGGTTTTAAGTCAGCAATTGTCATAGATATAACACAGCCATCACTAGCTGCGATCGCTCGATATGCTAACACTTCATGACAAAAGAAATGATCAGCCCCAAAACTTTGTTCAGCCAACACCAATTGAGTAGAAACTTCCCGCCCCAACTTTTGATTAAAACCTAACAAACGGACTCGACCTTGACAAATTAAATAAATAACACTATTTCTATCTGTATCTGCTTCGACAACATAATTTGTCAGTTCATCACCTAGTTGAAACTCTCGAAATACCCAACTTTGACTAAACTCAGAAACTAGACTAGTATCCCCTGCAACTAACCTCACCAGATTGAGGATAGCCGCTTCTGGAGTGGAAGATAGCTGCTTAGTTGAGTCTTGTTGCAGCCCTCCCTGAACTCTTAACGACGAAGAGGGATTCATAGTGTAATTTCTGCTTATTGTGTAAACTTTTGGCGATATGCTAGGCGAATAGATGACAGTTTCCCAGGCAAATCAACATAACATCAGCAACATAATTCATTGCTAACGCATCTTTTAAGAAGCCAGAATTGCTGTGAAAAGCTATTACCTTATCTTATCAATTTCTACAAAATCTCTAACCAGTATTCATGAACTTGATTTTAA
Organism: Leptolyngbyaceae cyanobacterium; assembly: GCA_036704005.1. GTDB lineage: Bacteria > Cyanobacteriota > Cyanobacteriia > Cyanobacteriales > Nostocaceae > Trichormus. Next base: position 19,195 of record DATNQO010000027.1, read on the forward strand.
GTTGCTGTTGATTATTCATGAGTACATTCACTTAAATGTAAAAAATGGATAATTCTAGAGAACTCTCACTATGCCTTGTTAAATCAGCTTTAGTTTATAACAACAGACATTTTCTCAAAAAATCAGGAAAGTTAGTTTTGAATGGGCAAAAAGTTCTTGATGAACATAATTTTCTTAACTCTCCTAATGTTGTCATGGTTTGAGAGAATATGAGTAATATTGCCACCCACAGACAGTAGTTTTGATTTGTATAAATCCCATTTTTTAAACTTACTCACATCTTCCTTTAGTTGATTAAACTCCCGGAAAAGAAAGCCAAAATTGTCAATTTATTTTTGAAATTCAGGCATAATCCTACCCAAGAGAGAGATACTAAAACAAATATAAATGGTATTGTGTGTCTCAGGCTACAAATTTAGTCTGTTAAAACTTCAATAATAAAGTCAGTTTTGGCAAGATAGCTGTCACCCCTCACAGGTGTCTTAAATCTCGGAAATATAGATAAATAAAGCCAGAAAAGCGGAAATATTTTTTGGAAAAAACCGACCTCTGCAATGAAAAAGGTCAGTTTTTTCATGCTTGACACAGAAAATTTAAGGAATATTTTATATTTTCATCAAGGGAGTGGGGGAGATGAGGGAGATGGGGGAGATGAGGGAGTGGGGGGAGAACAACTGTCCCCTGTCAACTGACTAAATAAATTGCCCAAATAGCCATAGCGCGGAGGTAGGTACTAGCGCGGAAAGTTCCGGCGGCTGTAATGGCTTCAGGTGTGCGGAATTGTAGACCATTATTATAGATTTGCTCTACAACGGCTTGCGTCAACCTTAAACCCTCATCTTTCATTCCCATCTGTACCAAAAATGCGGCTAACCCAAAGTTAATTCCTGTCCAGACTTCCAAGGGATGGGTAGCTTTGGGGTTTTCTGGTGAACCATCAGGACGCACTCCATTAGCCGCACCAAATTGACCATTGAAAAACTTGAGGAAGCAAGCATCATATACAGTTTGTAGGGCAGAAATTGCGCGATCGCTTGGTACAATATCCGGTAAATCCAGCAGGCTGGCGTAGAATTGTCCACACAATTGATCTGCCATAACCACATCGGAACCGCTTTCACTATCTAGTCGATAGTATTTACCATTCCAAAGTTTCTCTTGATAAATAGGCAGAGATTGATTTAACCAAGTTTCATAGGTGGATTTTTGGGAAAGTAGATTTTCGTTGCTTTCCAAAACTTGGTGATTTTGTAATAGAATATCGCTAATGGCGATCGCCGCCTCCAACGCCGCCAACCACAAACCACCACAATAGGCGCTAACCCCTTGCAAACGCCAGTCATCAAAGGTTTGGTCAGGCGCACCAGAATTTTCAGGAATGCCATCCCCATCTAAATCAAAGGTTTTCACATAATCGAGGGTTTGCACAATTGCACTCCAGCAGTCTGCTAGGAATTGCACATCATCAGCACCTGTGAGAAGATAATCCCGGTAAACTTGTAAGACAAAATCACAGCCTAAATCCTTCCACAAATTACAATCTTGATAGCTGGTGTAATTAGTTTTCTCCCATACGTGTTCATTGGGTGCGCCTAAATCGTGGGGTGTTGCACCTGCGGCTTTACGCACAGCAAGGGGACTTTCTGCCCCAATGGTATAGTAGTAACCAATTACACGGGGAGTATCATCACTTTGGGGAATTGCCCGTGCAAAAGCGCGGATGACTGATTTTTCTAGTTCTGGGAACAGTTGCAACAACCCAAAAGAACCATACAACCGCACATCCAAACTTTCATACCAACGATAATCTAAACATTCCAACACCGCAAACTGTCCGATGGGGTCGCTTGGTGTGGCTGCACTCCACAAAGTTCCGCCACTGGTGAGGTCGTAAAGTTCATTAAATAGCGCCATCTTGAACCAGTCGGGTAAATCTTCGCGGTTGAGGATGGGTTCTTGCCAACTTTCGATTTGTTGTTGCCAAGTTTTATACTGTTCTAGAGCCAGAGTTGCGATCGCCCAAGCATGATCACCAGTTTTACCAAAAAAGTCTGTATATCTGCGATAGTAATTAATGCCTGCGGCAAATTCTGTCACCGGAAAGTCCCAAGCCAAAACAAAGGGAATTTCCAGAGTTTCCCCTGGTGGGAGAGTGAAACGAACTGCGATCGCTGCCCCTAACTGCTCATCCTCTGCGGCGGCATTGGTATCGATATAATTAGGTAACGAACCGTCTGCTGCAAAACTCTGCCATAATTCCTCACCCGTACCTACAGGATTCCATCTTGTATGATGAAACACCTCCACTTGTGGGTGCTTGACCGTAGCAATACACCAACTCCCCTCACCTTCCTGTAAAGGTTCACCTATACCAACCCGACCTAAAAAGCAACCGAGATGTTGGGGACTCTCATCCAAATAATTGTAATTTCCCTGACTTTCCCCCAAACGCGGCTGATACTCATAAACTGGACTACCATCATCCCGCACCCGCACATCAGGCGACTTCAGCGCATTCGTAAACCAACCCACCATATTTTGCCAAGTCAGCATGATACTGATTGTAATAGGTGCATTAGTTGGGTTATGCGCTTGCCATGCAAACACCGCTACAGGGTAACTAGTCTCTTGATAATTATTAGCCCAAATAGGAGAAAACTGTTCACAAGTTAACTCCGCCTGAAAAACATTCTCATACACATACCAACTGCGAGGGTATAAAGCGTGATATGTGCCTGTTTCCTGACTTTCAGTAGATGCAGGATACCACTGCCAACTTTTCAGGCTACCATCATTCGGTGCTTGGGTAGACAAAGCGTAAGCTTGGGAAGATGCAGCATTTGACTCAAACACACTAAATTGGCAAGCCGGAAAATTCTGGAAAATATGCTCACCCCCGTCAATGTGCCACAGGTTAAAATCTCCCCGCGAAGACCGACCGATACAACCTGCACCAAACCCACCTAATGGCATACCATGCCAAGGGCCATCATCAATATTACTAGCGTAGCGGACAGTGTAAGGTTTATCCCAACCTAACCCAATAGGACGTTTCCAAGCCGAGGAGGGAATTTGCGGGGAGGATTGATTTGTCATTACCTGATGTCAAATTGTGCAGTTACGCTATGGAAGCTTAACGCGATGTGTCAATTTTCTCAAGGGGAGTTAATCAGTTATCAGTGAACAGTTAACAGTTAACAGTGAACACAACCTGATAACTGATAACTGATAACTGTTAACTGACATACCCAGCCCCCAGTAATGTCTGCAAATCAGGTACTTCTAAATCAGGTTGAGCTGTTGCTGGTAAACTAGCACCAGACCCTTGTTGACCTGTTCTGCGGTTTACCCACACTGTTGATAGACCTAAAGATTTGGCGGGAACAATGTCATGATAGATACTAGCTGCGATATGTAATATTTGCTCTTGGGGAATACCAATTCTGGCGATCGCTCCTTTAAAATTGTTGAGCGAGGGTTTATAACTTTTTACTTGCTCTGCGGTGATTATTTCATCAAATTCTACCTGTAGATGTTTTGCAGAAAAAGCAAATAAATCATTATCTACATTGGAAATGATTACTAGTTTATACCTCTGCTTAAGCGATTTTAAGGCTGCTACTGTATCAGGGAATGGTTGCCAATATTGCAGGGAATCAGCCAAGGAATTTAACTCATCATTTGTAGGTTGAAAGTTGAAGCGATCGCCAAATTTCTGCACCACTCCTCTCAACACTTCTCGATAAGTGATATATTCTCCTTGCTCTAGTTCCGATTCAAATTCGGCAAAATTTTCTAAAATTTGTTCTTCAGCTAAATTAATATTATGAACTTGCAATATTGGCTTAATTGATGTTAAAATGCCATCTTCCCAGTTAATCAAAGTGCCGTAACAATCAAAAGTCAGAGCTTTATATTTGTTTAATTCAATCACAAATTTCACCCCACAGATTTTTTAAAGATATTGAATTTAGGCTATTCCTATAAAGAATCCCTTAGCATCCCTTCTTTTTTGCTCTACACACATCAATGTCTTTTATTATGCAATAATTTAACGCTACTACTGAAGCAGTTCTGCAAAAATAAAATTTAACCTAAATTTGGACAAAATTTAACTGATTCTTTGCTTGCATTATATGACTTCATAAGAAAATCGTAGGGTGTTTAAAATAAAATACGGTAATTCAATCGGCTTTTAGATGTATTTATTCCATACAAGCCCGAACGTAAGCAAAGAAGAGTAAAAACATTTGTCTGCGTTAACGGACTGAACTTCACTTTTTTGTGTGGTGTATTTTCATTGAATTTGAGGAGTACAAATGCTTGAGGCGATCGCTGTTGCTTGGCTGTTGTTAGTTATTGGAGATTTTTTATCGACATTCTTTTATCACGTACCGGAACACGTTTTTGGTAGCCTCCATTTAAAAACGCACCACTCATGGAAGAAAAACTTTCGTCACTATGCAATTTTAACCCTGAATATCCAAGTGCTTTTGGATGGTATTTTAGGGGCTTTACCTTATTTAATAGTGGCAGCAATTCTCTGGTCTTTCTCTCCCATTGGCGTTATTTTTGGACTATTGTTAGGACAATTTCATGTATGGTGGAGACACGTCACAGCCTTGGGTTGGCAAACTCCCCAATTTATCAATATTCTGTGTCAAATTCTGTTTATCACCACACCTGAGAGACACTGGTTACACCATCAGAAAACTAGCTTAGGTTTTGGCGATATTTTCACATTCTTTGAGCAACCCGCACAAGTTTGGTTACGCTGGTTAAGACTATTAAGAATGCGTTTCCGTTACTCGCGCATTTAATTTATAGTTCGTAGTAAGGACTTTAGTCCTTTTCTGAGGACTAAAGTCCTCTCTGCGTTCGCGCAGCGTGTCGTAGACAGACGCTGCGCGAACACTACAAACTTCATTATTTACACAGTTGTGTAGACATTACCATTCTGAAAAAGGATGCTTAACTAAATAACTATTAAAATATCTATTATCTCCAGTAACTTCCGTACCAATCCAATCAGGTATTTCAACTTGTTGTGCTTCATCGGTAAGCTCAACTTCTGCTAAGATTAAACCTTGATTAGCACCTGCAAACTCATCTACTTCCCAAACTAAACCAGCCCATTCGATTTTGTATCTAGTTTTTTCGATCAGAGGGCGATCGCACAAAGTATCGAGCATTTCTTCAGCATCTGCAAGCGGAATAGGATACTCAAACTCAGACCGGGAAAAATTAACTGTCGGGCCTTTAATTGTTAAGTAACCTTGATTACCTGCTATGCGGACACGTACAGTAGCCCCTTGTGAAGGAATGTATCCTTGACGATATAGACTACCCTCGCCTAACTGTCGCCAACTGTCCCTATTCACTAAAAATTTGCGCTCAATTTCTTTTGCCATTGTTGCTGTGTAGATATTTTCGTTGCTGGGAATGCTACCATTCCCAACAAAGTTACTTCAACTATACAGGTTGAGCCTTGAGTAAATCCCCTTTAGTGACAAATTCATTAAATGCAGTCGGAATCTGCTGTGGTACAGCAATTTGAGGCGCTTGTAAAGGTAAACGGGGAAATAAAAGTTCAGCGACTCGATAAGCTTCTTCCAGATGGGGATAGCCAGAAAACACGAAGGTGTCGATTCCTAAATCTGCATATTCCAGCATTCTCGCTGCAACGGTGTCTGCATCTCCCACCAAAGCCGTACCAGCACCACCACGCACCAAACCCACACCAGACCACAAATTAGGGCTAATTTCTAGGTTTCGGCGATTACCTTGATGCAATTGTGCCATGCGCCGTTGCCCTTCGGATTCAGACCTAGCAAACCTTTCATAAGCTGATGCAATTGTGGCATCATCTACATATTGAATCAGTTCATTGGCTGCATCCCAAGCTTTTTGAGCTGTTTCTCGGACAATAGCGTGTAGCCGAATTCCAAAACGCACAGTTCTACCTTGTTCGGCTGCTAATTGGCGGACTTTGGCGATTTTTTGGGCTACTTGTTGTGGTGGTTCACCCCAGGTTAAATACACATCAATGTGTTTGGCTGCAACTTTTAGCGCCGCATCGGAAGAACCGCCAAAATATAAGGTAGGATAAGGCTTTTGTACTGGTGGGAATTGGAGTTTAGCGCCTGCAACTTTCAAGTGACGACCAGTAAATGTTACCTCTTCACCTTGCATGAGCGATCGCCAAATCGTTAAAAACTCATCAGTCAATTCGTAACGCTGGTCATGATCCAAAAATACACCATCTTTAGCTAATTCCTGAGTATCGCCACCAGTCACCACATTCAAAATAATGCGACCGTGAGAAAGTTGGTCAAATGTAGCCGCCATTCTCACCGCCAAAGATGGCGACATAATCGCCGGACGAAAAGCCACAAGAAACCGCAAGCGTTGAGTCACAGGAATCAAGGAAGCTGCAACAATCCAGGTATCCTGTTTTTGTCCAGTACCAATCAACATTCCACCATAACCCAACCTGTCCACAGCTTGGGCAATTTGCTGCATATAAGGATAATCAGCTTGTCGTCTACCGATTGCCGTACCTAAATATCGCTCATCTCCTTGAGTTGGTAAATACCAAAATACTTCCATTTTCCTGTTTCCTTCTGCTACATGGCATCAATTCAAAATGCAAAATTGAGAGAGTGAGACTTATATAAAAGAGGGACTAAAGTCCCTACTACAAACTATTTCTGACTAATATTTGTAGGTGTAATTACTGCATATTGTTCTGTGGTTAGCATTGCTTCTTTCACATCAATGCGTTTAGGAATTACCTTTTCTTGAGCAAACAAATCGGCAATTTTTTGTTGTCCTGCCATAATTTCTGGCGTAATTGGTCTTAAGCCATAAGTGCGGCGTTTTACCATTGTTGTTAAAATGTCTTCGTCAAGTTTGAGATGGGGCGCAGTTAACTTAACAACTTCTTCTGGATTTTGTTCAGCCCATTTACCAACATTGTTTATTTCTTCCAAAATTAATTTGACCAATTCTGGATTTTCTGTAACAAATTTGCGTGCAGCCATATAGTATCCGCCTTGAGTGGCAATACCGCTTGCATTCCTTAACACTCTAGCCTTACCAAGTTTTTGGGCTAGAGCTAAATGGGGATCCCATGTTACCCAAGCATTGATTTTGCCTTGAAGAAAAGCACCACGCGCTTCTGTAGGAGGCATACTAATTGCTTGGACATCACTATATTTTAAACCTGCTTCTTCCAAAGCTTTAACTAATAAGTAATGGGAAGCCGAACCTTTTTGAAAAACTATTTTTTGTCCTTTAAGATCAGCTAAAGTCCGAATGGGTGAATTATTTTGCAACACAATACCGCTACCTTCACCAGTTCCGGGTTTATTACTAGCGACATACACTAATGATGTACCAGCTGCTTGGGCAAATATTGGTGGAGTTTCTCCAACAGAACCAATATCAACTCTACCTACATTCATGGCTTCCATCAGTTGCGGCCCGGCAGCAAATTGCGCCCACTCAACAGTAACGCCCAAAGGTTGCAGACGTTTTTCTATTACGCCTTTTAGTCTTACTATATCTCCAGCGCTTTGATAGCCCATACGGACAACTTTGGCTGTAGAACCAGTAGTTTTATTTTCTGCTTTTGGAGTATCAACTGAGCAACTAATTAAGGTAGTTGTAAGTGTTAAAATTCCAGGGACTACAAACAGAGAAACACGCTGAAATAAATTAATTCTTGGTAATTTGAATACGGCGTTCATGGACTATATTTGATTAGGGACTAGAGATTGGGGACTGGGAAAGCAGATGAGAAAAACTAATGACTATGGACTGTTGACTATGGACTAATGACTAATGACCAATATCAAACCGTCTGAAGTTGGAGAGTTTTTTGGAATAGTTCAGTAACTTGTGTCCACGCATCAGCAGCAGCCTCGGCGTTGTAGCTGGCGCGGTGGTTGCAGAAAAAGCCATGTCCTGCGCCGTCATAGCGGAAGACTTGATGAGGTATCTGATATTTCTTTAATTCAGCCTCTATTTGTTGTGTTTGTTCTAGGGGAATACCTTGGTCTTCCTTACCAAAGAAGGCGTAAATCTGACCTTGAATATCGCGGGTGCGAGTAATGGTAGGTTCACCGCCTCCGGGTGTGGAGTTGGGAATACCACCACCGTAGAAGGAAGCTGTAGCTTTGATTTCTGGAAGAGTAGCGGCTAGATAAACTACGTGTCCACCAAAACAGAAGCCGATAGAACCGATCGCATCTGGTTGCACATTTGGTAAATTCTTCAAATAAGCGATGTCTACGACGGGCTACGCCTACGCTGCTTGAATATCACTCAATATCTCTGCTGCTGTGGTCTGTTCTTTATAACCTCTACCACGTTGGATATCCTCAGCTGTGTATCCCGCCTCGAAACCGGGTGCAGTGCGTTGGTATAGTGTTGGTGCTATAGCTACATAACCCTCTTTAGCTAACCTCTCTGCAACTTCCCGAATGTGAATGTTCACCCCAAAGATTTCTTGAATCACAATCACACCCGGATATCTCCCCTGTTTTGTCGGTTCCGCTAGGTAAGCATCGATTTGTAAGTCACCGTTGGGAACTTTCACGTAACTGGTGCGGATTTCTTGGTTTGTCATTTTACAGGTAAGTCCAGGTTTTTATTACAGGTCTTCGTGTAGTAAGTTTTGTAAAACTACTAAAACTGTATCAGTTTACCGTATTTTTAAGAGTAGTATTTCACAAACAAATTACAAAGGCAAGACATTTGGGGGAAAGAAGATGAGTTTAAAAGCAGTTCATCACATCTTAGTCACCTATCCACCGGAAGCAGGAAATGCAACCTTGAATTTCTACAGCCAAGTTTTAGGACTAGAAAAAATTAAGAGACCTGAAACCGCCCGAAATGTAGCAGGTGCTTGGTATGCTTTAGGGCAAATTCAGATACATCTTGGTGAAGAACAACACCCCAACAACCAAGCATCTAGAAGACATATTTGTTTTCAGGTGGATGATTTGAGTGCTTTTGCACAACACCTGAAAGCACATGGAGTAGAAATTCTTCCCGATCATTCACCCGTTCCCGAATACAGACGCTTTTTCCTGCGAGATCCGGCTGGGAATCGGCTAGAGATTACAGAGATAAAGTAGGCGGATTCAGCAAGAAGTTCCGCCTATCACAACAAACAACAACACTATGAACTCATCCATCATGACAGTTATTGGATGTGTTTTAAAAAACATTTCTGCAAAAAAGCATCAAAATTATGAATAAATTGCATAATTAGCCCTGATAACCTCTGCTACCTGATTTAGCGAGCAGCTACGCCCTTGCGCTTGCGCCATCCCACTACTCAACTCATGTGATTACCGGAAACATTCCTATAAATATTGGATCTATTAATGTAAAGAAAACCAAAAAATTAATTCACAGGAGTGAATAATGAAAGTTAATTACAAGCGGATAGTAAGTCCGATATTGATGGGTTTGGTAGTAGTGGGAGCAATGTCTTATAAACCTGTGGCTGCTTCTTCATTAACCTCTAGAGAGGATGTGAGATTAGAAAAGTCCACACCTAAAATAGTGGCACAAAACCAAGGTGTTTATCGGAGCGATCGCTTTAAATTTCGGTTTACCTACCCCCAAGATTTTGTCATAGATAGAAATATCACTACACCATCAAACAGTGTTGGTGCACCCTTAGCTACTATTGATATCTGGACTAAACAACACGCCCAAAAAATTCGCGCTGGAGCCTATGAAGGCGGAACAGAATATCCACCCAATGTTAACGTCAGATTGTACAACAATCCTCAAAAGTTGCCGTTGCAGAATTGGGTTAAACAAAGTAACCAATTTAGCCAGACCCGCGATTTCAGAACGGCGAGAATTGCTGGTCAAACAGGAATAAAATTCCAATCCGACGGTTTATATGCTAGTGAAAACGTTGTTTTTGTTAACCCTAGAGACTCTCGCATCATTGTTATTGCATTCTCTAAAATTGGTGGCAATCATGATGTAATTTATCGCCGGGCTTATCAACAAGTTATCAACTCATTTGCTTTTGTCAATAGATAGAAAATGCAGGGATTGCTGCTGTTAGTAGGGTTGAAGAATAACTTACGTCTAAAGATATAAGTTTGTTTAATTTTAAAATATTAAAGTAAAATATCAATTCAGATAAAAACTTATGACAACCGAGCAAGAGCTTCAATCTCTTTTTAATACCTTAGATAGCGATCAAGACGGCAAAGTCTCCCTTAATGAGCTTTTTTTAAGTCCTGGCTTAAGTGCAGTCATTTCATCACAAACAAATACCACTAGCCCCCAGGAGTTAATAGCACAGTATGATTCAGACTCAGACGGTAGTATTACCTTTGAGCAGTTAAAGCAAGCAGTTGAAAAAGCCAGTAATTTAACGTGAGTTCGACCAGCGTTGTTTTGACCTCTCCCCCAACCCCTCTCCTTCGAGGAGAGGGGAGTAAGAGGGTGATTTTTTCGTTTTTCCTCCCTCTCCTACGAGGAGAGGGAGGTTGGGAGGGTGAGGTTCATCGAACTCACGTTAACTGATAACTGATAACTGTTAAATCACCAGTGGTTTAAGCGCAGAATTGTGCCATTGACGCTGATACCAGTCAGCGACAAAAGGACGGACAATAAATTTAGGTTGCTCATCGCCTTTCACGTCGATACGCAAACAGGAATAAGGACGGTGTTTGTGGGAACCTTGACCGTTACGACCGACATAAAGATGCGATCGCGCAATTAATTGTCCTTGTTCAATGAAATCAGCACCCTCTTGACGCTGGCGACGTAGGCTATAGCCACTTCCACCGCAAACTATCCAGTGCATATTGCGATCGCCATGTCCGGTTTCGTAGGTTTGCAGGTATTCTAAACAATGAGCGTGACCATTCAATACTAAATCTACTAAGGGACGACCTTGATTGATATCGCCTATCTCTTGCGCCACTGCATCTAAGACATCACGTAAACGGCTACGAATTACTAATGTTTGTGATTGTAACCATTTGGTGGCTTCGGTGACGTATGGAGGATGGTGGAAGTAAACTATCCTTCCCCGCACTTGGGGGTTATTCCATGATGCAATTAATCTTTGCTTCAACCAGTTTAGTTGTTCGGTGTCGGTGTGCGCTGGTCGAGAATCTTTGTTTAATTGTTTATCGATATCAACAATAATTTCTTCTATTTGGGACACATTCGAGTGGATGTCATCTAAACGTTCCGCTTCGACGGGGTTATCTGGGTTTAATTTGGCGGAAGTTTCGATCATCTGCATTTTCTCGCGTTCTAAGTCTTCCCTACGCTGGTTTAGTATATTGCGATCGCTATCACCTTGTCTTGTAGCGGGTAAAGGTTCAGGATCATTAAATGTATTAGAATCTAGGGCAAAAAAATCTATATCACTGTAGCGAAAAGTATAATACCGATTTGGTAGGCGAGTAAATTTTCCGGGTTGGTAGACCAGACAACGACCTGTATCTGTCTTAGCTGTGTAGTGTTTATCTAAATGACGGGGGAACTCTCCCGGTAATTGGCGGATATTGAGATAATCGAGAAAGGCTTTAGCATAAGCATCACCCGTTCCCGAACCACGGAAGCCGACATCTATATCTAAACGCGATCGCAATAACGTCCGAATCGGCCAAGTAGAAATAGACAATAAACTTAATAAGGTAGGTAACTCATAATAATCGTGATTTCCCGGTACAGGAAGAATCGGTAATTTAAACACCATCTTGTCATAAGCAATCTGATGGTGATTCTCCCCACCTACAATTAACTCACGATAAGGCTCGATAAAATTTGGCTTGTAGTATTCACTAGACCCCACCAGATAAATCACATCGCCAGTGTGTAGCATAAAACGGCACTCTTGATGATGGGGTAACATCAATTCAGCTACTTGGCGTTGGGGGTTGTGTCCCCGGTGTCTCCCTGAACCACTATCACCCACCACTAAAAAAGAAAATTCTCTGTCTCCAGCCTTACCATCCTCAATTTCCAGCCGAGTTTGGTCAATCTTCCGCCCTAATATTAACGGGTCTTGCCATTTTACCCGTTGCTCCATCTTGCTGATTTTCTTCGCTATTGGTGGGTCAGATACTAGTTTCAATAGTGGTTACTCCTGGGGAAAGGGGAAAGGGGAAGGGGGACTAATGACTAATGACTATTCTTCTGTTGGTTCCTTGAGTTCAATCACCAAATTTGGTAGTCCGTCTAGCTTCTCCACTGGTTCCACTTCTGGGACTGAGGGGACAAAAACCTTTAAGGCTGCTGGTAGACACTTAATTTCAACTGGGGTTGTACCTACTACCTCACCATCTATAGCAACTTTTTGTGGTGGGTCTGTGGTAATTTTAAATTGATTGGCTCGGAGATAACCGATATCATCGCGTTCTGCGGCGCTTTTAGCAGAGGCTGTTTGAAATAGATGATATGTAGCGGCGATCGCACCAGCTTTGCTATTAGGCGCTACGATAGTTAAATCTAGCAATCCATCATCATAAACAATGCCGGCTGGCCCCTGAGCCAAAACAGAAGTTGGAGGCGCAGCATTAGCTACAGTTACCGCCGCCGCAGTGGTCTTAATAATTTTGTCTGGCGTTTCGATTTCTACATCAAAACTTTCCAATTCTCGTAATTCTTGAACGCCTGCCAGGATATACGCCAAAATTCCAAAGCGTTTTTTTGATTCCCTGTCTGCCCTTTCAACAGTTTCCGCCTCAAAGCCTATAGCTGTCAACAGTATCATGGGTAAGTCATTGCAATAGGCAACATCTACATTATGAGTTACACCTTGCAAAATTGTCTGACAAGCGGACTCAATTGTATCAGGAATTCCTAAAGCCGTGGCAAAAGCGTTAGCTGTCCCGCGTGAAATCACCCCCAATGGAATATCAGTACCTATTACAGCCACAGCCGCCGCCGATAATGTCCCATCTCCCCCAGAGGCGATAATCGCTTCAACACCCCGTTCTACAGCTTCCCGCGCTAATTGGTCTGCACCGACTTCTTCTGTTGTCTGGTAAATATCTAGCTCCAATTCTGGCTCTAAAATAGCCCGAATCTCTGCTAAATCTGCTTCTGGATTTCCCTGACCAGCAACTGGATTAAAAATAAGGCAAGCGGAACGATTCATATATATCGAATATCAGTTGCGATGGTGCTTCACTCAGCGTAACTGTTGGCTAAAGCACCAAACTATTCCTAGCATTTTTGCTAAATTATCACTTCTGTCTGGTGGTAGGTATAGGACAGTTGACAGTTGACAGTTATCAGTTATCAGTTATCAGTTGTCAGTTGTTTTCCCCTGCTCCTCTGCTCCCCCGGTCAGCGTCAGAGGTTCCTGCTTATGTGACTTCATGCTCCTCTGCTCCCCTGCTCCCCTACTCCCCTGCTCCCACTCCCTAGCCCATGAAAATCTTTCTCAACCTATCCCCTGTAACCTGTCCCCTCTTCCCTCTCCTCGCTTGCAGCATTTTGTTGTTTCCCGCCACCACAATGGCGAAACCAACAGTTGTAGCGCAAAAGGTCAATTGCAATCTTCCACAAACTCAACTAGAAATTAATCGCTGTTCTCAATTGTCTTATGAGAGTGCTGATAAAAAATTAAATCAGGTTTATAAACAACTTTTACCAAAGTTAGAACGTTCTAGACAACAGAAATTAATTGCTGCACAGCAAGCATGGATTAAGTTTCGTGATAGTAGCTGCGAGTTTGAGAGAAGCGCTTATGAAGGGGGAAGTATTGCGCCTAGTGTTTATCTTAATTGCTTAGAAAAAGTCACAAAACAGCGTACTCAACAACTACAAGAATATCTGAAACCAGACAGATAGATAATAATTCTAAATGCAAAATTCTAGTTAGCTTGGTTGGTAATGGGTAATAGCTAAGTGGTCATTGTTTTTTACCAATTACCAATTACCAATTACCAATTACCAATCCCCACAATACGATCGCTCTTTAAGCAAACATGGCATAAAATACCAGCCTCTAGCCTCTAACCTCTAACCCCTATAATGTTGAGGAATTATAACTAATGTAAAAGAGTGTAAAGAAAGACCAAAATAAAGTTAATTTGCATCCTACCGAACCAATCAGATAGTCACCCACTGCGGTAGTCTAGATGAGAGTGAAATTATCGCCTGGTTTGACATATTGTTTTATGACTTCAGTTGTTTCCAGTGCTAAGCGCACAATCCGGATTGGTTCTCGTAAAAGTCAACTCGCTCTAGTTCAGACATACTGGGTTAGAGAACAATTACAAAATAGTTTCCCAGATATCAATTTTGAAGTCCACACCATGTCTACCCAAGGCGACAAAATCCTTGATGTAGCACTAGCCAAAATCGGCGATAAAGGACTCTTCACTAAAGAACTGGAAGTGGGAATGCTGAATGAGGAGATTGATTTTGCTGTTCATTCCCTGAAAGATTTGCCGACTAACTTACCCGAAGGTTTAGCACTAGCCGCCATTACAGAACGGGAAAACCCCGCCGATGCGCTAGTGGTGCATGAAAAGTTTAAGGATAAGCAAATTGATACTCTCCCAGAAGGCGCAGTAGTCGGGACATCATCACTGCGACGCTTGGCGCAGTTACGCCATAAATTCCCCCACTTGACATTTAAGGATGTGCGGGGAAATTTGAATACAAGGTTAGCTAAATTAGATGCTGGTGAGTATGATGCACTAATTTTAGCGGCGGCTGGGTTACAGCGTTTAGGAATGGGCGATCGCATTCACCAAGTTCTTCCCAAAGAAGTGTCTCTCCACGCCGTAGGACAAGGCGCTTTGGGGATAGAATGCCGTGCTAATGATACCGAACTGATATCATTGCTTAAGGCTATTGAACACCCGGAAACACGCGATCGCTGTTTGGCGGAACGCTCTTTTCTACGCAGCTTAGAGGGCGGTTGTCAAGTACCCATCGGTGTAGATACAGAAATTAACGGTGATGAATTAATCCTCACAGGTGTAGTCGCCAGCGTAGACGGACAGAACTTAGTGAAAGACACCATTTCCGGCGCTGCTAGTGATGCGGAAGCAATTGGTAAACAATTAGCCGAACGTTTACGGGAACAAGGAGCGCAAGAAATTTTAGAAACCATCTTTGCAGAGATCCAACGCGGTTCTTAAGCAACCTTAGTAATTCGTAATTATTGGTATGAAAATTACAAAATTACGAATTACGAATAAGGTTGAGATTTAGTAGGGTGGGCATTGCCCACCACTTGCTAATTTATCAGGTGCAAGTAACTGTAGGGTGCGTCAGCCCCAATAATTTCGTACAGATTCAAGGATTTTCCACATCTGACGCACCCTACCCCAAGTGCCAGTCGCGTAAGACCTGTTGAGTTTGTAGTAAGGACTTTAGTCCTTTTTAAATACCAAATTTCCCAAACTAAATCAGTATAAATATTCGTAATTATAGCTAGAGTTTCTCCTCTCAACACACCCTACTGGCGTGGCAATACTAAACTTGTACATTAGCCAACAATCTAACATCTTATTCATCTGCGTACATCTGCGTACATCTGCGTTCGATTTTTTCCAAATCTATCGTTAGATTTTAGCCTTGCCAAGCCACGAAATTTCGCATATTTTTATCTGGAATTACCCAAATCAAGGTTCGTAGAGACGCTACGCGAACACTACGAACGCAATAATATAAAAAAATAGTAAAGGATGTAACCTATAATTAGTTACGAATTAAGAATTTTTTATCAGAATTGGGGAAGCAAAAAATACCATGCGGATTCTATTTGTAGCAGCAGAAGCAGCACCCATAGCCAAAGTAGGAGGTATGGGTGATGTTGTCGGCGCATTACCCAAAGTCTTGAAAAAAATGGGGCATGATGTGCGGATTTTCTTGCCCTATTACGGCTTTTTGCCAGATAAAATGGAAATTCCCCAAGAACCAGTTTGGCGGGGATATGCCATGTTTCAGAACTTTGCAGTCTACGAAACGGTTCTCCCTGGTACTGACGTTCCCTTGTATTTATTTGGACATCCAGCTTTCGACCCCCGAAAGATTTATGGGGGAGATGATGAAGACTGGCGCTTCACTTTCTTTGCCAATGGTGCGGCTGAGTTCTGCTGGAATTACTGGAAACCAGATATTATTCACTGTCACGATTGGCACACGGGGATGATTCCTGTGTGGATGCACCAATCACCAGATATTACTACAGTCTTCACAATTCACAATTTGGCTTATCAAGGCCCTTGGCGTTGGTATTTAGAAAAAATTACTTGGTGTCCTTGGTATATGCAGGGACACAATACAATGGCCGCAGCTGTGCAGTTTGCCGACAGGGTGAATACAGTATCCCCCACCTACGCCGAGCAAATCAAGACCCCTGCTTACGGTGAAAAAATCGAAGGCTTGTTATCTTTTATCAGTGGGAAACTATCGGGCATTGTCAACGGTATAGATACGGAAGTTTACGACCCAGCAACAGATAAGTATATTGCCCAAACCTTTACGGCTGATACCTTAGATAAACGCAAAGCCAACAAAGTCGCTTTGCAAGACGAAATGGGGTTAGAAGTTAACCGCAATGCCTTTTTAATTGGCATGGTGACAAGGTTAGTTGAACAAAAAGGTTTGGATTTAGTTATCCAGATGCTCGATCGCTTCATGGCTTATACTGATGCTCAGTTTGTCTTGTTGGGAACAGGCGATCGCAACTACGAAACCCAGATGTGGCAATTAGCATCCCGCTACCCCGGACGCATGGCAACCTACCTGTTGTATAATGATGCCCTATCCCGCCGCATCTACGCCGGTTCTGATGCCTTCTTAATGCCTAGCCGCTTTGAACCATGCGGTATTAGTCAAATGATGGCTCTACGCTATGGTTCCATCCCCATCGTCCGCCGCACCGGAGGCTTAGTTGACACCGTATCCCACCACGATCCTACCAATGGCGCAGGTACAGGCTATTGCTTCGACCGCTACGAACCGCTAGACTTATTTACCTGCATGATTCGCGCTTGGGAAGGCTTCCGCTACAAACCCCAATGGACAGAACTACAAAAGCGGGGGATGAGTCAGGACTTTAGCTGGGACAAATCAGCCAAGGAATACGACAGACTCTATCGTTCCATGTTCGGCTTACCAGAAGAACCAGAAACCTCACAAGCAGAGTTAGTCTTGACTCAATAATATTATGTCCGCTTAAACACTTATCATGTCTTGGGGGTTGGTAATTGGTAATTGGTAATGGTAACAGACAATTACCGATTACCTGTTACCCATTACCAACTAAAGAGATTTAGAGGACTGTTCCGCGTGTGGCTTCGGTGTCGATGGGTTTGATGAGGTAAAGTCTCAGCATATTCCAGAAGATGGCGATCGCAGGCGGTATTCTCTGGAAGAATTTGATAAAGTTGGGGAGTTTGTTGTTTTTAATGGCTGCTAGTTTGAGGTTATTGACTGAACACTGTTCTAAGCGCCAGAAAAATTCCGGGTGGTTGGTATTCAAGATGACAGGAAATGCTCTAGCTGAAGTGTTATTTGTCTCTTGAATGACTCTGTTGTTGTATTTGCGGGGATGAATCCCAATTGATTCGTAAAATGAGGCGCGTTCAAATACTGTCATGGTATGGGTAGCAAACACAGTCAACAGAAAGAAGCGCACCCATAACCGGGCTTTCCAATTCTTCCACAGTGAAGATTGCGATCGCAATAATGCCTTAAAGAAATCCCCATGTCGGTTTTCATCCTGACACCAACTTTCAAACTTGCGAAATAGCG
The DNA here is from genome assembly GCA_036704005.1 of Leptolyngbyaceae cyanobacterium. Classification (GTDB taxonomy): domain Bacteria; phylum Cyanobacteriota; class Cyanobacteriia; order Cyanobacteriales; family Nostocaceae; genus Trichormus. The sequence continues at coordinate 36,973 of DATNQO010000027.1, forward strand.
GATAAAACTGATATTCGGGATGTTCCTGCATATGCTGATGCACCAAAATATAGCGCCAGTAACCTATTTTTTCCGAAAGGTAGACTGTGTAAATAACCCACTCTGGCGGGAAAAAGGTATATGTGCGATTTTTGGTAAGATAATTTAAGTCCAAGGATAGCCGCATATCGGACATTGATTTATTCAAAAATCCTGCATGACGCGCCTCATCCCGCGCCATATATTCAAAAGCCTCGGCTAACAGAGGATTTCGGGACTTGATACGGCGGGATAATTCCTTAAATAGCAGAAATCCCGAAAACTCCGAGGTACAAGAACGTTCTAAAAAGTCAATAAAGGCGCGGCGCTTTTCTCCAGTAATATGATCCCAAGACTGTTTAAATTCCTCATCACGGACAAAATGATGGCGGTTGTAGTCAGCACGCAATTCTTCAACAATTGCCCTAATCTCAGCCTCATTGGCGGAAATATCTAAATTCGCCACTGCATCAAAGTCGGTAGTGTAAAACCGAGGGGTGAGTAACGTTTCCTGCATTGGCGCTTTCACACCCGGCTTTAGCGTTTGCGGTTCTGGAGTTGCTAGCGAATTAACCATGAGACTCCTTTATATAATTAAATCTCTCTATAGTTATATAATCATATATATTTGATTGAGAAAAACAGTTAAATAATTTAAAACAAAATAAAGATGGGTAATGGGTAATGGGTAATGGCGTTCTAGTCCCCAGTTCCCAGTCCCCAGTCCCTCTTACTTGATATGTCGCACTTCGACGACGGTATGAACGTTTCCACGAGGGCTAAAATCAGCTTTGACGGTGACATCTAAGGGATCACAAGCTGCGACAAAATCATCGAGAATTTGGTTAGCAGATTCTTCGTGGGAAATGTAGCGATCGCGATAACTGTTAATGTAGAGCTTAAGAGCCTTCAATTCTACGACACGCTCATCAGGCACATAGGTAATATGAATTGTGGCGAAGTCAGGATAACCGGAAAACGGACACTTACAGGTAAATTCCGGCAAAGTAATATTAATATCGTATCGCCTGCCTACACGCGGATTAGGAAAAGTAATTAGTTGTCCTTCCGCAATGTTGCGTTCGCCATACTTAAGTTCCTGGTCAGGCTGAGATACAATTTCCGGTGAAGAATTACTCATAAATTATTAGTCCAAAGAAATGTCAAGACCCATCACTAATAACTTAACATTCACCACCCATCACTTAACACTGTCACCTGTAACCTATAACCTATTCCCAACTATATTACTCCTTCTCCCAATCAGGACAATTCCCATCATCCCATCCATGAGGGTGCATACCACAGACTAACAAATTACCACCATACACATGACCGTGATAATTGCTACAACCTATACAAGCTGAGTTTTGTTCTGTTGTCGCTTCAACTGAATAAGGAAACCCAGGGTCAACGTCTGCAACAACATCTTCCAGTTCCCAGTACATATCCAGAATTGGCTCAGTTATATCCTGTAGATACTGGTCAATATCAGCACCAAAACTATTCTGTACTTGTTCAGTAAATTCTTCTGTTAGCTCAAAAAAGGCATCTACCATTTCACCCATTCCCAGGAAGAAACGTTCTACTTCATCGGCCACGATTTCTACCATTTCTATCAAATCTTTTTGCCATTGATCCATAAACTTAACGCCCTGGCTTACATAAAATAGGACGTATAGTGCTACTTGGCTGGAGACACTAAAGTACACCCTAGATCACATATATTATAGGTTCTTAACTCGGTAGTAGCACAATCGCTAGAACTACGCATGAAAATGAAAAAACAAGGGTTGGGACGGGGGGTGTATGGGTATAGGTGTTCAAAACTCTTAGATTTCTACACGCTTACACCAAATCTAACAACTCAGCAGTCTTTAGTCTTGTTGCAATCTTTTTAACTCTTCTTGCAGTTCTAGCACTTGTTGGCGCAGTTTATCGACATTTTCTGTTGATGCCTCTTTCACCGTTGGTTCTTCGTTTTCCTCTAAGATTTCGATGCGACGAGGTTCGGAAGCTGGTGACTTTTCTGGAGACTCAGCTGGGGCTGGTGGCTGCTGGGCTTGCTTCATCATGTCTTCCACGAAGCGACGAGCTTCTTCTGTGGTCATCTCACCCTTGGCAACCATTTCATCTGCCAGTTTTTGGATTTGCGATCGCAGTTCACTTAGTTTAAATTCGCTTAGTTTACCACTAGCAGACACAGCTTTCTCACCTGCGTAAGAAGCCAACCCGACACCAAGGTAAAAAGCTTTTTGAACAATATCTCCAAAACCAGGCATTGCTGCTGATAGCTCCTAGAAATAGGGCGACCCGGAGACTACGCCTACCACAAGCATCCCGTGTTGCTGCTACCTTCCGGTCCTGACAAGGTTTAGGCGTTGCAGCCGCATAGATCCAGGTCTACATTTAGTATAACATTACTTTTGCGTAACTGTAAGTTATTCCACCACAATTTTCCATTCGTAAAGTTTATAGGTAACACAACCGTTCTTCACCAAGGGATCAGCCGCGACAATTGCCTCAGCTTCTGCCATTGAAGCGGCTTCAAATACCAACATCCCGCCGCCGAGTTGCGCCCAATAACCTGTTTTGGCTTTGTGTCCTTTGGCAATTAAATCTTTTACATAAGCTTGATGAGCGGGTACGTATTGATCAAAGGTAGACTTATCAACCTTTCCCTCTTCTATCTTGACAAAAGTCGGCATTGTGCTTGTAACCTCTGGAAATGATATGTTTTATAGGGTGGAGAGGCTAGGGGTTAGGTGTTAGGGGCTAGAGGCTTGAGGTTAGACTGTTCTCATTAAGATGAAAAGTGCTGTAAGTTAAATATACGACTTTGTTTGTGTTACTTAAGCAAAAATTTAGCCATTTTTCCTCTATTTAAATTTTGAATCATTCCATCAGCCGTTTTTTCGTCGCCTTGCTACCGCCGCAAGACATACAAGACTACGCGAACCAAATCAAACAGTATTTTGCAGATAATTATGCTAGTAGTCACGCGCAAAAGTCGCCGCCACATATTACCCTGCAACCGCCTTTTGCATGGGCAAATAATAACCTATCAACTTTAGAAACATCCTTAAGAGAGTTCGCCAGCCAACAGCAGCCAATACCAGTTACACTTAATGGCTTTGCTGCTTTTGCGCCTCGTGTTATCTATATCAACGTGGTGAGAAGTCCAGAGTTGTTGAGTTTGCAAGCAAATTTAGCAGCACAGATGGAAACCAACTTGCAAATTGTAGACCAAGTTGGCAAGACGCGACCTTTTGCCCCACATATGACGGTAGCGTTTCGCGACTTAACAAAACAAAATTTTCAAGCAGCTTGGCCAGAGTTTGCCCAGCGTCAGCTACATTTTGAGTTCACCGCCAATAAACTGACATTGTTGATTCATGATGGTAGACGTTGGCAGATTCAATCAGAGTTTAATTTTCAATAATTTAGTTTTCAGAAAAAATAAATTAAAGTTCGTAGTGAGGACTTTAGTCCTCAAAAAAGGACTAAAGTCCTCACTACCAAATCAATCCAACTACCTTATTCTAAATACAAATATTTATGACTCCTCGTGTAAGAGCGCCAGAACTACCGCAAAATTATTCTTGGCTGAACACTGACTATCCCTTATCTATTAAGCAACTTAAGGGTAGAGTCGTGATTTTAGACTTTTGGACTTACTGCTGTATCAATTGTCTCCACATTTTACCAGATTTAAAATATCTAGAACAAAAATATAAGGACAGCTTGACAGTTATTGGTGTCCATTCTGGCAAATTCGACAACGAAAAAGAAACTGAAAATATCCGTCAGGCGATATTGCGTTACGATATCGAACACCCTGTATTAGTAGATCAGGATTTTTTTGTATGGCAAGAATATGCTGTGCGTGCTTGGCCTACATTAATGATTATCGATCCAAAAGGTTATGTAGTTGGTTACGTTTCTGGTGAAGGAAATCGAGATACTTTAGATGAATTAATTACACAAATCATTCAAGAACACGAAAATCAAGGCACAATTAATTTTCAAGAACTTAGCCTGACTTTAGAAAAACAACGTCAACCATTAATTACACCTCTAGCTTTTCCCGGTAAAGTTCTAGCTACTCCAGCCGGGTTATTCATTGCTGACTCTGGACATCACCGCATAGTTGTTAGTAGCTTCGATGGTGATATTTTACATTTAATTGGTAATGGTAAATCTGGTTTAACTGATGGTGCTTTTGAGGAAGCGCAGTTTTCCGCACCCCAAGGTATGGCGTTTGATGAAGAGAAGCAAATTCTTTATGTTGCTGATACTGAAAATCATGCTTTGCGGCGAGTTGATATCCAGCAACAAATAGTAGAAACTATTGCAGGAACAGGGGAACAAAGTCGTAATATTCGCCCACATGAAGGTGTTGGTTTAGAAACTGCTTTAAATTCGCCTTGGGATTTGGTGAAGGTGGAAAATACGTTATATATTGCAATGGCGGGGCCGCATCAAATTTGGCAAATGGATTTAGAAAGTGGCGTAATTAAAACTTATGCTGGTACTGGTGCTGAAGGTTGTTTTGATGGTTCGCTAACAGAATCAGCTTTTGCTCAACCTAGCGGCATTGCTACTAATGGCAATGAGTTATATATTGCTGATAGTGAAATTAGTTCTATTCGTGGTGTGGGTTTAGTAGAAACTCAGCAAGTTAGGACTGTTTGTGGTAGTGGTGATTTATTTGGTTTTGGTGATGTGGATGGACAAGGTGAAAATGTCCGTTTACAGCATTGTTTGGGTGTGGAATATTTTCAAAATTATTTATGGGTGGCGGATACATATAATCACAAGATTAAGTTAGTTAATCCTCATAGTGGTAATTGTCAAACTGTGCTGGGAAATGGTTCTGCTGGGTTACAAGATGGTCAAGGTAAAAATGTTTGTTTTTTTGAGCCTTCGGGGTTGAGTGCGATGGGTGATTATTTGTTTATTAGTGATACGAATAATCATGTAATTCGGCGTGTGGATTTGCAGAGTTTGGAGGTAATGACGTTAGAGTTTAATGGTTTGTGTGCGCCTGATGTTTGTGTTCTTTAAGCTCACGCAAAGGCGCAAAGGAGGAGAGAGAGTTTTGTTTGCGCCTTTGCGTCTTTGCGTGAATTTTTAGAGAAGATATTTTTAGGCGATCGCTTAATATATACTCAAATTATCAGAACAGGATTTATTTCAGTATTTTTACTTAAAAAAAGATAATATATGCACAATATAATCTATTGGTGAGTTGTTAAGAAGGGTATTAAAATGAAAAATCAATTCATTCCTTTAGACTGTGGAGAGGATGTTGTCTTGCTTGACAAAGACACTTTTACAGTAACTAGGCTAAGAGAGGTAATTCTAAGACAAATCATAAGTAAATGGCGGCAAGAGATTTGCATCAACAAAACCTCATTTACTCACGGTTCAGTTGGTAGTTTGTTTCATAGTATATCTACTGGTGATAGTTTGATACCATTCAATGAAATTAGGCTAAATGCTGTGAAAGAATGTCAGCTTCTTAAAGTTGGTGGAAAAGGCTGGCAGAAGGGAAAATTAAATATTCGATTATTTATATATCCTAATAGTGATAAGAGAAATCATCTAAATCTTGAATTTTATCCAGACAAATCTATAGAAACAGTATTGCATAAAGATGATATTCATCAAAATATTCGATAAATATGAATAGTATTATCCATATCACTAAACATCAACAATGGGAAGAAGCAAACAACACTGGCAGTTACCGTGCTGAATCACTGGAGACTGAAGGATTTATTCATTGTTCTAATGCAACACAAATCAATAAAGTTGCTAATAGGTTTTTTCGCAATAAAACGGAATTAGTATTACTTTTTATAGACGCTGATAAAGTGAAAGCGGAAATTCGTTATGAGATGGCTGATGGGGAATTATTTCCGCATATTTATGGGGAGTTAAATGTTGATGCTGTGTATGAGGTAATTGCTTTTGAGGCTGGGGAGGATGGGTTGTTTGAGTTGCCTTTAGGGGTAGAATAAGCAAGGTTTGTAGTATGGACTTTAGTTTTCAAAGAAGGGCTAAAGCCCTTACTACTAACTCAACATTATTAGTAAATATCGAGTTACTTGAGAATAATTAGGGAGGCACGGAGATGGAAGAAGATTTGGGTGTGTATGTTGATGAGGTGGCTTTGTTGTTGAATTTGCCGATAAAGGATGAGTATCGGGATGGGGTGGTGGCAAATTTTGAGAGAATTAAGGCGATCGCACAAGTAGTCAATTCATTCCCCATACCAGAAGAAATCCAACCTGCACCTACCTTTGAACCATGAATGATGCTGTCTCTATCGCTAAGGCTATACGTGAAGGCAAAGTTACCGCCTTGGAGGTGACGCAAGCTGCTTTGGCGCGGATAGCAGCACAGGATGGGGAACTTAATTGTTTTACGGCTGTAACTGAGGAAACGGCTTTGGCTGATGCAGCACGTATCGATAGGGAAATAGCCGCAGGTAATGATCCTGGGTTACTGGCTGGTGTCCCTTTTGCGGTGAAAAACTTATTTGATGTGGCTGGTTTAACAACTCTGGCGGGGGCGAAAATTAATGCAGAAAATCCCCCAGCGAGTGCAGATGCGACAGCAGTAGCGAAGCTGAAACAAGCTGGTGCAGTGCTGGTGGGGACTCTAAATATGGATGAGTACGCCTATGGGTTTGTGACAGAAAACTTTCATTATGGTGTGACTCGTAACCCCCATGATTTACAGCTTGTGGCTGGGGGTTCCTCTGGGGGTTCGGCGGCGGCGGTGGCGGCTGGTTTGGTTCCTTTGACTCTGGGTTCGGATACTAACGGTTCTATTCGTGTCCCGGCGGCGTTGTGTGGTGTATATGGTTTTAAGCCGACTTACGGACGTTTATCTCGTGCTGGGGTGACTTTATTTTCTAGTAGTTTTGACCATATCGGCCCTTTTGCCCGTTCGGTTGCGGATATCGCCACTGTATTTGATATTCTGCAAGGTGAGGACGATCGCGATCCTATCTGCACCAAACGACCTGTAAACCTAACTTTACCCCAACTACATCAAGATATCTCTCATATGAGAATTGCTGTTGCTGATGATTATTTCCAAAAAGGCGCAACACCGGAAGCATTAGCCGCAGTGCAGCAAGTAGCTGATGCTTTAAATGTGACTAATTACGTTACTTTACCAGAAGCCCACCGCGCTAGAGCCGCCGCATTTGTAATTACAGCCAGCGAAGGGGCAAATTTACATTTAGATAAATTAAGAACCCGTCCTCAAGATTTTGACCCCGCAACACGCGATCGCTTTTTGGCAGGGGCATTAATACCTAGCAATTGGTATATACAAGCACAACGTTTTCGCCGATGGTATGGCGATCGCATTCGTGAAGTATTTCAAAATGTTGATATAATCTTAGCACCGACAACACCCATCACCGCCCCGCTAATTGGACAACAGACAATGATTTTAGATGGGGAGGAAATTCTCGTCCGTCCCCATTTAGGATTATTCACCCAACCCTTATCTTTCATCGGCTTACCTGTATTATCTGTACCAATACAGCGTCCCAACGCTTTACCTTTAGGTGTGCAATTAATCGCCGCACCATATAATGAAGCTTTGATATTACAGGTTGCGGCGATATTAGAAGCCAAGGGAGTGGTGAGTTGTGGGTAACTGTCAACTGTCAACTACCAACACTATACCTTAGTGCGATCGGTGAGAATTTCGTATCCTGTTTCGGTGACTAAAACGGTGTGTTCAAACTGTGCGGATAGGGAATTATCTACAGTTACAGCCGTCCAGCGATCGGATAAAGTTCTGGTATGTTTAGAACCTGCATTTAAAATAGGTTCAATTGCCAATGTCATTCCTGCACGCAGTTTTACATTCGGCATTTCTCTAGTGCGGTAGTTAAATACAGAAGGTTCTTCATGGAGGTTACGTCCCACACCATGACCTGTAAATTCTTCCACCACAGTAAAGCCATTAGCTTTTACATGATCCTCGATCGCTCCCGCCAAATCAAGTAGGTAAGCACCCGCTTTGACTTGTTCAATCCCTTTATACAAAGCTTCTTCCGCTACACGAATCAGTTTAGCAGCTTCTGGAGTCACTTCACCAACAGCGATGGTAATGCAGGAATCACCATGAAAGCCTTGAAAATAAGCACCTGTATCTACTTTTAATACATCACCAGCCCGAATCACTTTCTTAGAACTGGGAATACCATGTACAACTTCGTTATTAATACTGGAGCAAATAGAACCAGTAAAACCGTGATAACCCTTAAAACTTGGTGCAGCACCCATTTCGCGGATGCGCTTTTCTGCATAAGCATCCAAGTCAGCAGTAGTCATTCCTGGTTTTACTAACTCAGAAATTTCTTTTAGTACAGTGGCGACAATTTTTGCTGACTGTCGCATAATGTCAATTTCGCGCGGTGACTTAATTTCAATCCCCCGGCGTTGTTTTTTTACAGGTGTTGGCTTAGGTGTTTGAGAAAGCAAGTTGGTGAGAATGTTCATGGGAAATCAATAATTACTTGCGCCTTGCCGCTAAAATTGCAGGTTACTGCTGATCAATTGAGAAATAATATCTATACTTACGTTAACTTATTTTTGTTGCTTGGGATTGGTGACTGGGGAAAGGGGAAAGGGGAAAGGGGAAGGGGGAAAGGAACAACTGCCACCTGTCACCTGTCACCTGTCACCTGACTAATGACAATTTCCCCTGTCATCCCAGCTTCAGTATGTCCTGGTATGGGACAGCGTAAACTATATTTCCCTGGCTTGAGGGCTACGAACACCCATTCAGCTTCAGCACCAGGCTTAAGTTCTAGTTCATGAATTGCGCCTTTGATTTCTACTTTTCCTGCTTCAACCTTTTGCGTCCAAATCCCATCTGCAAAGTCTTTAGCAGTAAAATAATGTTTTAATTGGCTGGGGTTGTTTAGGCGTAGTAGATAACGTTTACCTGCTGTGAATTGCAAATTATTCGGTTCAAACTTGAGTTCGTTAGCTGAGTTACCTAAAGAAACTGTAATTTCTGTTACTGGTTGTTTAAGTAAATCACTAGATGCTTGCGCTGCTAACGCCTTATCTACACTGGTTAAGAGAAGACCTAATAATAGTAAAAAACATACACAAATCTGATGAATTTTTGGCAACAAAGACGAAATCAGTTGGTATATAACTTTCGAGGTTTTGTTAAATAAACAGGTCATTATTACAGCATCCCTCAATAACTAATCATAAATATTCAAAGTGGTTAAGAAGAGATTTTGCAAAATCTCACTTTTGATAGGCTAGCAGGTATTCCTTATGGTGTTTACCAACAGTTACTAATTTGTGTTTGTTTCTTCATTGTCTGATAAATTGTCTTCGTCAACAAGTGGCTGCTAGCTGAGTTCGCAGTTTAGTTGCAGAGAATTTTTATGCTGGTGAAACTTCTCATCAGTGTTCAGTGCATGATGGTAGGGGCAGATAAGTTAAAGCTATTAGGTCTGAATGTTCATGATATCGTAGTATTTATTGACCAATCACAAGATGAAACATTTAAATATCAAAGGAGAAAAACTGAGCTTAATGATGAATATTTCACTTAATCAACTACTTAAATGGTTAATTCTAACTTTATTGTTGCCACTATTTTTTTTGAATGGTTGGCTAATTATTCAATTCTTTAGTTATTTTAAACCGTTAGTAACAATCTTTGTACTAGCAACATTGTTTTCTTTTATTTTAAATTATCCTGTGTCATTGCTGCAAGAACGGGGGGTTAAACGTAGCTATGCAGTAGCAATTGTTTTTATTTCTACTTCAGTTATTTTAATTGCTTTAGGTATTACTTTATTACCAATAGCTTTAGAACAATTTCATGAAATCGTCAATGTTCTTCCGCAATGGATTGATTCTAGCCAAACAAAGCTTCAGAGTTTGAATGATTGGGCGCTTGGTCAAAATTTTAAGTTGAATATTGGTCAAGTATTAAATAGGATAATGGAAAAATTACCAGATGAGTTGGAGTATTTTTCTCACAAGATTTTTAGCGTTATTATAGAGACGATAGATAGTATTTCTGAAGCTATAGTTACAGTTGTCATAACTTTCTATTTGTTATTAGATGGCCCCAGGATTTGGGAAAGTATATTCAAAAAGTTACCTTGGTCTTTGTCAGAGAAAATCAATCAATCTATTCAAAAAAACTTTCAGAATTATTTGATTGGTCAAGGAACTTTAGCTTTATTGATGGGAACTTCTCAAACTTTGCTATTTTTAGCCTTTAAAGTGCAATTTGGCTTACTCTTTGGTTTGGTAATTGGCTTTTTGAGTTTAATTCCTTTTGGTGATGTTGTTAGCTTGATTGTGATTACTTTGATTGTAGCGACACATGACATTTGGTTAGCTGTGAAGATTTTAGCAGTGGCTGTGGTGATTGACCAAGTGATTGATCAGGCGATCGCACCCCGTCTTTTGGGTAGTTTCACAGGGTTAAGACCAATATGGGTGTTAACTTCTTTGCTAGTAGGAACTTACGTTGGTGGTTTATTAGGCTTGCTCATTGCTGTACCCGTTGCTGGTTTAATTAAGGATACAGTAGATGGGTTTACATCTTTACCTCCTGGTATAAATAACGCTTTACCAACAGAAGCCGCAACGGAAATATTCAACCCTGAATCAACATCAACCTGAGCTAATGTAGCTATTTTAGTTTTGATATTTGCGTATCCAGGTTTTTTTTGAGTTTACGCCTGATTTAGCCGTAGAGTTTGGACTTAAAAGCATCTTCAGCATACCTTTCTCGTGACCGAGATCACACGTAGTTGCAAAACAATCATTAAAGTTATGCAATTTTTGCATTTATGCGGATGCAATAAAGTTCAGTTAATGGCATTCTCTATGTTTAGGAATAGAGTTGATGGCATACTTAACACCCCTGGAACTGTCTAGGGGCTTTTTATTTTGTCGTTAGTCATTAGTCATTAGTCATTAGTTCATAGTGAGCCAGTGCGGTCTTCTCAATGACTTATGTTTTTATTGCTCAGTTATCAACGAAATGGGCAATTTAATAAAAATCTTGTAAAATCTGCTAGACTCTCCACCTGAGTAGAGAGTTTAGGATAGTTGCAGGCATTAGCCTCTTGATAGTTTTCTCCATTCACATCGTAAATCTATGACAATCCAACTCACAGTTCCCAACATGGCTTGTTCTGCTTGTGCCAATAATATTACGAATGCAGTCAAGACAGTTGATGCTGATGCGATCGTTCAGGCTGATCCTCAGACTAAGCTGGTTAACGTGGAAACGCAAGCGTCAGAAACATCTATCAAAGATGCGTTAGCTGCTGCTGGCTATCCTGCGGCGTAAATTTCCAGAAAAATCACACCCCCGACTTTTACCAAAAATCGGGGGTTTATCAGTGAACAGTGAACAGTGAACAGTGAACAATGAACATAACCTGACAACTGATAACTGATAACTGATAACTGATAACTGTTAAAATCGAATACCCAACTGTCCATTAATACCGCGCACAGAATTATAACCAGCGCCAACGAAAACGTTATCAGTAGCGCCTACCTGCACTCCACCAGAGAAAGCTACTCCTTTATCTTCTGAATAATAGCCCAAACCCACATAAGGCGAAATGACAGGCAAACGGACAAATCTCAACACATCCACACCTGTAGCACCATCTGTCCCTACGCCTAACTCTACACCAAAATCTAAAGCCCTAGCACCTACAGCATAGGTGACATCGCCATCTTTGCCACCAACTGACACCCAAGGTTGTGGTATGACTTGGGCAAAGGCTTGAGTGGGGGTTAATAAAGTTAGAAGTCCTAATGATGTGATGAATGTTTTAGCGATGGCGTTCCGCCCAGCGTAGCTGATCGCAATTTTCACGCTCTTCTCCTACAATACCAAATTGTGACTTAACTCTAACTGAGCGATCGCCTTAAATAATTGTTTCCCAAGTAATAGATTTCATCTTGAACAATTGGGGAACAATAGCCATAGTTTTGACTGTGGAAACCATGAGAAGTCCCCAAACTGTTAAGGCGTTGGAAGAATTGGGTAGAGTCCGTCTTTCCAAAAACTTTTTTATGCGAGATTTTCTATACTCGGAGATTTCGCAAATTGGTGGTTGATATTCTTAACAATGCAAAATGTCAATTAAATGTTCACCCTATACGACCTTTTGCGTCGCCAAATTTTTAGTGCTTCAAACCACAAAATACTGAAGATCCCAGAGGTAAGACTGACTACTAAATCATCAAAATGGAGAAAAGAGAAACGGAAAAGATGCCTTAACAAAGGAACATAAAGCACTAGACCCATAAAAACTACTCCACCACCCAACACCCACCACAGTGCTGCATTGGGAGTGTGTAACATCTCTGGAATAGTACGAGACCAAGAACGATTGCTCAGAATCATACTTAAGTTAGAGACAATTAAGGTGGTAAAAGCAAGAGCGCGGGCATCAAATTCTCCATGTCCAGAGTAAAAAGCCACACCGAATACCGCCAACAGTACTACTAAAACACTCAATCCTTGCAGCAGTGCTAATCTCAGAGTCTGGCGGCTAAATAATGGCTCTTTTGGGTTGCGGGGTGGACGCTTCATTACATTACTTTCTTCTGGTTCTGCCTCAAAAACCACTGTACAAGCTGGGTCAATGATTAAGTGTAGGAAAGCAATGTGGATAGGCAGTAGCACTAGAGGCCAATGAAAGATGACAGGAATCAACGACATCCCAGCAATGGGGATATGAACTGCTAAAGTGTAAGCCATACCTTTTTTCAGGTTGTCAAATACTCGTCGCCCCAGTCTGACAGACTGGACAATGGAAGAAAAATCATCATTTAGCAATACCAAATCCGCAGACTCACGGGCTACATCTGTACCCCGTTCACCCATTGCAATGCCAATATGCGCCGATTTTAATGCTGGGGCATCATTCACACCATCCCCAGTCATGGCAACGATTTCACCACAACGTTTCAAAGCATTAACAATTAGTAATTTTTGCTCTGGAACAACTCGTGCAAAGATATTCACAGTTTGAATCCGAGATAGCAACTCGCCTTCAGGCATTTGTTCTATTTCTGTTCCCGTGATTACTTCTGTAGCGGGTGTCAGTCCGATTTGACGGGCAATATTTTGGGCTGTCGCCGGATAATCACCTGTAATCATTACAACCCGAATCCCGGCGTTGTAGCACTCGGTAATTGCTGGTGCTACAGTCGGGCGTACTGGGTCAGCCATGCCTACCAGTCCTAGAAATGCAAATTCAAAGTCATGTTGTTGATCAGGGAGAGAGTTGGATAGGTTGTGCATCTGATGTTGCCCAATCGCTTTAGCTATCCCCAAAACCCGCAAACCTGCATTTGCCATTGTACTAATGCGCTGCTCTAAATCCTGTATTTGTTGGGCATTAAAGTGACACAAATCAGCGAGTGCTTCTGGCGCACCTTTGGTAGCAATTACCAATCTTTTCTCTGGCGATCGCCAAACACAGGACATAGCTAACAATTCCCCGGAAAGAGGATATTCACGCAACATATCCCAGTCATGATGTAAATGTTCAGTTCTGGCTAGATAGACATCACCCACTTGTTTGAGAGCTTTTTCCATTGGGTCGAAGGGGTCTTTGCGGCTGGCTAAAATTCCAAATTCAATTAACTCATGAAAAGTTTCTGGAAGTGGTTCCCGTTCATGCAAGGTAACATCATAAAAACGAGGCGATAGAGTTGAGGGTTGATAGACAAACAACTGCTGCACTGACATTTTGTTAAAAGTCAGTGTCCCAGTTTTATCTACACAAAGAACTGTAGCTGAACCCAAGGTTTCCACTACGGGAATACGACGAGTCAAAACCCTAGCCAGAGAAAATCTCCAAGCACCCAAGGCCAAGAAAATTGCCAAGACTACAGGAATTTCATTGGGTAAAATTGCCATAGCCAGTGCTAATCCTGCCAAAAATCCCTGTAACCAATCACCCCTAGTTGCACCGTAAATCACAATCACAGCAACACAGATTGCGATCGCCACAAATGTCAGCTTACTAACAATGCGCCGTGTTTCCCTTTGCAGAACAGTGTCTTCCGGTTCTACAGTCTGCAAAGCTTTGCCAATTTTGCCCATTTCTGTATGGATACCTGTGGCATAAACTTGAGCAATACCCTGACCTTGGACTATCAATGTACCTGAATAGACAAAAGGGAAATCTTCACCACCCGGCCGGTGCTGTGTTGCTCTTGGGGTGATAATTTCTAACTCTGCACTATTGTTGACAGCTTGCTTGCGTACAGGTAGAGATTCACCTGTTAACAGAGACTCATCGACACTCAAGCTTGTAGACCAAATCACCACAGCATCCGCAGGAACTCTATCTCCTTCTGATAAGACAATTACATCACCACTTACGACTTCCCGCCCCGCAATTCGTTGGCGTTCTCCATCACGAATGACTAATGCACGCGGGCTAGAAAGGTCACGTAATGCTTCCAGTGATTTTTCGGTTTTTTGCTCTTGGTATAAGTTGATGCCCACAATCAAGAAGATAAAGCCCAGTAAGATTAGAGCTTCCTGAGCATCACCCAGAAATAAGTAAATCACACCACAGCCTAGTAAAAGTAAGAAAATCGGCTCTTGGAAGATTTCTAGGGCAATTCCCCAAATCTGGCGTTTTTGGGTAAATGGTAGCTCATTATACCCTTCTTGCTTCAGCCGTTCAGCTGCGTCAGATGCAGATAGCCCTGTGATAGATTCCAGTTCGATTTGATGAGCCATTTTTGCCTCTGCGATGCGTGAGTTTTTCCTAACAAATCAATCAGGCCCGTTCTGTTTATCACGGATATTGATACTGACTTTTCACGGATCTGAAAGACCCCTCTCTAAACCTTTAACTTTTCCACATGACGTGAAAAGTCAGATATTGATATTCCTCTAACTAAACTGCTCAACACTTAAAATTAAGGGGTGAATTTGAGGAACTTGTGAAGATACTGAGTAATATTACTTAATCATCATTTTCTTGACTCACTTAGAGCTGATTCGCAGAAAAATCTAAAGAGAACAGAGCCTCTGTATATTTGAGTTATGGGCTAAATCAAGAACATTTATAAGGTTAAAGGCTGTAAGCGAATGGCATCTTAAGCTTTTGTTTACGAATCAGCTCTTAGGCGAAAATGGGAACAATATCATCTTCTTTCGACAGCACATAGCTTAAACATCCCTCTTCGCCCATGAAACGTTCTACGCCTAAGCTGAGAAAGCCATCGGGAACTAATGGCGGGTTGCTGGCTGCATAATAAATACCCATATCCACGCCGAAAAACCAATCTGTGCGTTGACTCCAGGCTAAAGCGAAAATGGCATCAAGTAAATTAGGAATCAGGTTTTGTAATTCGTTATCCACTGGGGTATCATCGGAGTCGGGAAGTTCTGCCGAGGATGGAAGACAGCTTAAGGGGTTGTACTGTACCATGACAGTCCTCAGTTAGATTAGCTGGTTATATTTTAGAGTTAAAATAATCAAGCCTTCCTTGAATATCTCCAAATCAACAGCTACGTTTCGCCTGTGACAGATAATATCTATATATGAACGCTACACAAGAACAACTAAAAGTAAAACTTGAGCAGGCTTTAGTGGCTGCTTTTGGCGATGAGTACGCCAAAGTAGATCCAATTTTAGTTCCTGCTAGTAATCCTAAGTTTGGTGACTATCAAGCTAACGTGGCTTTGTCGTTGAGTAAAAAGTTGGGACAGCAACCAAGAGCGATCGCTTCTGCTATTGTTGAGAAACTAGATGTCTCCGAAATATGCGAAACTCCCGACATCGCAGGCCCCGGTTTTATTAACCTCAAGCTAAAAACAACCTACCTAGAAGCACAACTCCAAGCTATTCACGCAGACTCCCGCTTAGGAGTTCCCACAGCCAAACACCCACAACGGGAAATCGTCGATTTTTCCAGTCCGAATATTGCTAAGGAAATGCACGTCGGACATTTGCGTTCTACTATTATCGGTGATTCCATCGCCCGAATTTTAGAATTTCGCGGACACGATGTATTGCGATTAAATCATGTGGGTGACTGGGGTACACAATTCGGAATGTTAATTGCTTACCTACGGGAAGTTTACCCCGAAGCACTGACAACTGCCAATGCTTTAGATATTGGTGATTTAGTCAGTTTTTACCGCCAAGCCAAGCAAAGATTTGATGCAGACGAAGCCTTTCAAGAAACAGCACGCCAGGAAGTTGTCAGATTACAAGCAGGCGCAGAAGATACCCTTCATGCTTGGAAGTTGTTATGTGAACAATCACGCCAAGAATTTCAAGTAATTTATGATTTATTAGATATTCAATTAACTGAACGCGGCGAATCTTTTTATAATCCCTTACTCCCAACAGTAGTAGAAGATTTAGAAAAGACTGGTTTACTGGTAGAAAATCAAGGGGCAAAATGTGTTTTCTTAGATGGTTTTACTAACAGAGAAGGCGAACCTTTACCCCTAATTGTACAAAAATCTGATGGTGGTTATAACTACGCCACAACAGATTTAGCCGCACTCCGTTACCGGATTCAAAAAGATGAAGCAAAACGCATTATTTATGTCACTGATGCGGGACAAGCTAATCATTTTGCCCAATTCATCCAAGTAGCACGTAAAGCCGGTTGGATTCCCGATGATGTGGAATTGGTTCACGTTCCCTTTGGGTTAGTGTTAGGTGAAGATGGCAAGAAATTCAAAACCCGTTCTGGTGATACTGTCAGATTACGGGATTTATTAGATGAAGCAATTTCTCGCGCACGTGCAGATTTAGAAGTTAGATTAAAAGAAGAAGAACGGGAAGAAACCCCAGAATTTATTGATAAAGTTGCCCAAGTAGTTGGTATTAGTGCGGTGAAATATGCCGACCTAAGCCAAAACCGCACGAGTAACTATATTTTTAGTTACGATAAAATGCTGGATTTAAAAGGCAATACTGCCCCCTATATGTTGTATGCTTATGCCCGGATTCAAGGTATTAGCCGCAAGGGTGGAATTGACTTTACTCAGTTGGGAGATAATGCCAAAGTCATATTGCAGCATGAAACGGAATTTGCCTTAGCTAAATACTTACTACAAATAGGTGAAATTATTAGTACTGTAGAGGAAGATTTACTTCCGAACCGTTTATGTGAATATCTCTACGAGCTAAGTAAAAAGTTCAACGTTTTTTACGATCGCAATCAAGGAGTTCCTGTATTAAATGCAGAGGAACCACTGCGGACATCCCGTTTAGTTTTGTGTGACTTGACGGCGAGAACCCTGAAACTTGGCTTGTCATTGTTGGGTATTGAGGTGTTAGAGAGGATGTAATTTTGAGTTGAGCGATCGCTTCAACAAAGGCTGATCTAAAACTGTAAGGCGTTGCACCTCCCACCATATCACGCTTTTGGTGGGCAGTGCAACGCCCTACGGCTGTCCCCTGTCCCCTGTCCCCTGTTCCCTATTAGCTTCTTGTTCCATTTGCAGGATTTCTGTAGCTTTCTGGGCCGGAAGAGGTTTGTAGAATAAATAACCCTGGACATCCTCACAGTTGATAGATTTTAAAAAATCAAATTCTTCTGGTTTTTCCACCCCTTCCGCAGTCAGTCTTAAACCTAAACTTCTGCCTAAAGTTACTATTGCCTTGACAATGTGTGCTACTTTCACATCTGTGGTTAATGATTTGATGAAAGAACTATCAATTTTGAGATTGTGGAGTGGTAAAAGTTGTAATCGTGATAGGGAAGAATGACCAGTACCAAAGTCATCAATAGCAATATCAATCCCCATCTGCTGCAATTTTTCTAACACAGTCCTGGTAAACTGAAGATCCTCAATCGCTGTTGTTTCTGTAATTTCTAACTCTAAAAGCTCTGGCGCTAATTCTGTCTCGGCTAAAATTTGGGAGACAACTTCTAGCAGATTAGGTTGACGGAACTGTTTGGGAGAAAGATTCACAGCCATTTTCAACGCAGGTAGTCCTGCTTGTTGCCAAGCTCGATTTTGCATACAGGCTGTTCGTAATACCCATTCACCAATGGGGATGATTAATCCAGTTTCCTCCGCAATGGGAATAAATACACTCGGTGATACTACCCCCATGTCTGGATGTTGCCAGCGTAACAGTGCTTCCATACCAGTAATTTGTCCGGTGAGGATATTGACGCGGGGCTGATAGTACAATGTTAATTCTTGCTTTTCTAGCGCATGACGCAGGCTCTTTTCTAAAATCAGTAGTTCGGGAGTTTTGCCGCTTAAGCTGGTAGTATAGTACTTGTAATTATTTCTGCCTCCATCTTTGGCATGATACAAGGCTGCATCAGCGTGTTTAATCAGAGCTTCTGCATCAGGACTATGTTCATCTAACAGGGCAATGCCTAAACTAGCACTAACATAAAATTCATGCCCATCCAAATAGAAAACTTCTTCTAAGGTTTTTAAAATTCTGCAAGCTGCCTGGGTGACTTCTTCTAGATATTTAATTCGCGGTAGCAGAATGGTAAATTCATCACCTCCCCAACGAGAAACAGTATCGCCACTTCGCAAACAACCCCGCAATCTTCGCGCCACTAGTTGTAATAAGCGATCGCCTAAAGTATGACCAAGAGTATCATTAATTACCTTAAATCGATCCAAGTCAAGAAACATTACTGCTAAACTCTCTTGCCGACGCAACGCATTAGCGATCGCTTTAGCCAGTAACTCGTTAAATAGTAAGCGATTAGGTAATCCCGTCAGTAAATCATGCAGTGCTTGGTAGCGAATTTTTTCTTCTACTTGTCGGCGCTGCCAAGCACCACTGATACTGGCTGCCATTGTCAACAGCGTCGATTCTTCATGCTTTGACCAATAACGTTCTTGTGTGCAATCTGCTAAACCCAGGAACCCCCAAAATTGACCCTCTAAACGCAGGGGTACTAACAACAGCGATTGAACACCGTCTCGCTTGAGAAGTTTGCGTTCGGCTTCAGGCAATTCTCGCGTCAGTTCATTAATTGAATGTCCATTAAGTAGAATATTATACCAACGTGATAATGCTACAGACTCATAAAGTTGATTCTGCCAGTGTAGGTGAGCAGCTGCCAGATGAGGACGATACCATTCAAATTGTAAGCTTACGGCCGCCCATGTAGTATTGTAAACGTGATTTTTAAATAGATAAGCCCGATCAGCCCTAGCTGCTTCACCCACCACAGCTAGAGCCTTATAAATAGCGGTTTCATAATTCATTTCTACTACCAAGCAGTTAGTAGCTTCGGCTACTGCTTGCAACAAGCGATCGCGCTGACGCAGTTCGATTTCTGCTTTTTTTTGCTCAGTAATATCTCTGATTATATAGGTTCTAATTAAATCACTTTCTGGTAAATGATGCACTGATTGCTCAAAAACTGCTTGACCAATTGTCACTTCCCGGACAAAAGGGTTAATCGGAGAATTTTCAGTTACATTGAGAATTTCTTTTAAAATAGGATGCTGTCTGCCAAGTTTCCGCAAATCGGGAAACTTAATAGCGGCGGCGGGATTAAGATAGGTGACTTTTCCCTCTAAATCGGTTTCAATGATAGGGTTGGGAATCAGTTCTGGAAACGATGCTAAACGTGCTAGGGCAGTCTCACTAGCACCTTCAAACTCAGTATTGATAACTATAGTTTGAAAAGGATTAGCAGGTTGGGATTTCTCAGATAAATATCCTGACAAATCCTCAACTTCAGCAGATGCAAAAAAAGCTTGTTCGGAAATGTGGGAAACAGCGTAATATTTAGCCTGAGCCTGATTGCTACCAAAGTTAATCACATCCCCGTGCTGAAGAGTATGGGAATAGCATCTAGTGCCGTTCACAAGTAAGCCATTAGTGCTTCCTTGTCCTTTGAAGTTGCCGTCAATTATCCGAAAGCTACATTGGTCAGTACCTGGAATAGTTACCCGCAATAGAATAGCGTGTTGTCTTGATACTGAGCGACTATGAAGAACAATAGCATTACTGCTATGCCGTCCAATGGAATAAGTAGCCTCTTGCAATGGTATTGTGCGCTGTCCTTGCAAGTCTTGGACAACTAGAATGTGGCGGATTTTTTCCCACTCATTGCCTGGCATTATTATTTCTCAAATCCTTATCTATTTGAATATTTATTTGAAATAGACTGTTGATGTTTCATCATTTATCAAAGCTGTTCTTGCTAATTCAGCAAGATGCTTGTCTAAATAATGCGAGTTCCATAGATTGAGAATAACCACTAAGTAGCTGGACATGAGTAATTGTTATTGGGTTAAGGCAGGAGGCAAACCCCCAAACAACCCCCAAGGGGGGAAAGGCAGGAGGTTCGCCACTTGTCATCTCGGCAGAAGCCAATATGTCAAAGCGGCGTTAGCGAGCTTGCGATCGTCACCCGGAGGGGAAGAGGTTTTTAGCTTCTTGACTAGAACTTTTTTAGTTTAGTTGATTTGCGTCTTCCTACTTATTCATAGCTTTCCCGTAAATGGAGAAAGGCTTTAAGCGTTATATTTTCATTTTAATATTTTGTTTATCATCTAGAATAAATTTAATCGCTTGATATTATACATGATATATATGCGGATATTTTTGTTAAGGATTGCTGGCAATTGACTAAAATAAACCATTATTTTCTGTATATTCTGAGTATTATTACACAATTAACTGTAAATTTCAGTAGTTTCTATTACTAGAATATTTTTGATTTGAGTGGTAACTGGTAAGAGCTAATAGGTAAGTGCGTGTATGGTAGAGAACAGGCAACAGGTTGGGACTAGGTTTCAGCGAACTCACGTTAAAAAGGATAATTATAAATTAGAGAAAAATATATGCCATTTTCTTGCCATGTTCTAGCTTGTGAATCAACGGATACAAGAGGAATGCCCCAGTCAAGCCGAGCAGTAAAGCGATCGCCACTTGACCAGCGCAAACCCAGACCAACGGCTGCAAGGGCGTTAGGGTCGGGATTTTCTCGCTGAGTATTCCAGCCTACTCCCAAATCCACAAAAGGAATGACTTGCAATAGTCCACTCGCTTGAGGTAAGCGCAGAATCGGTATTTGCACCTGGGCTGAAGCAAAAACACCATTATCCGTTAATAGATAATCTTGTCGATAGCCTCTGACACTATCTAGACCACCCAAACCAAATTGTTCCAAAGATAAAAGCTTGGTGGATGCTAGCTGTGTATTTGCTTTCAGGATTAATAAGGTGTCTGGTGCTAAAAGACGCGCCCATTGGGCTTGTCCTTGCCAAGAAAAAAAGCGGCTATCAGGATCTTCGGCATTAACAGTAGCATTAAATGCCCCTATACCGAGATTAAACTGCGATCGCAATGCTAAAACTTCTCGACTGTTACGTCTAGTCCATTCTTGATAGAATCGTAATGCAGATATCCTAGTCCGCCCGTTTTCATCAGCGCCAGGAGAAAGTAAACTGAGAGGTACTGGATCTTCAAAAGACTCAAATAAAGAGGAAGATATTTCACTGTCTCGGCGAGAAGCTGTCAAACCAATGACTAATTCTTGGGTAGGAGATTGAATTAATGGTTGACGATAGCTAATTTCGTAGTAACGAGAAGAAGACTCAATACCAAAGTCGTTAAAAGGTTCCTCAATGACACGGCTGGAAGAAGTGCCAAAGTTAAAACTGATCGAGCCGTTACGGGCATTAACTGGTAAAGTGTAGCTTGTATCAAAACTGTTGCTACCATCAGTATTGCTGTAACCTGCACTGATGCTATCACCCAAACCTAGCAAGTTGGCCTCAGTTGCTTGAATCCGGCGACGAAAACTGCCCACTCCAGGCGATCGCCCATTATCTAGCGCTAATTGAACACTGCGGGTTTTTGCTTCGGAGATTTCTACTTGTAGTATGCTTGTACCTGGACGAGAACCTGCTGATAATTCGGCGGAGAGATTTTGAATTAAAGGATTGAGTTGCAGTAGCTGTAGTGCTTCTAGCAACTTCTCGCGGTTGAGGGGTGGTTGAGTAGCGATCGCCAAGCGACTACGTACATAATTAGGATTAAGTCGCCGATTCCCAGTAATTTGAATATCTTCTAACCTACCTTCCACCACCTGAATTTTAATCACACCAGATTGAATAGTTTGCGGTGGAATATAAGCACCAGAAGTAATATAACCCTTACTAACATATAGTTCGGTGATTCTAGACCGAGCCTGAAACAGTTCTGCTAGAGTGATCGGTCTTTTAGTCAACTCAGCTGTCGCCTTAGCTAACTCTTCCTGACTAAACACCGTACTGCCAACAACCTCAAACCTTTCCACAGTAATAGTTTGAGGGGTATCTGTCGGCACTGGCTGCTGTGGGTTAATATCCGGTGAAGGAGGTTCGAGTAACTCAGATGGTGGTGGTAGTTGCTGTGGTGGCTGAGTAGAAGGTAACGGAGCAGGTACAGATGGTTGAATATCTTGAGGCTGGGGCAGTCTTTCCGGCAAAGTGGGGTTAGGATTGGATTGTTGCGTCTGCTCAACAGCTTGAGCATTCACTGCTTGAACACCCATACTGTTGAGTAAAAGAAAGATACTCCAAGATAACCAAGAAACTGCAAGCTTTGGGCGGCGATAAATCATGCTACTACTGTGTTGTTTGCCATCAATAAGAAGATTGTACGGCTACGGCTTTAGAAGTGAATATTACTTCATATTCTCCGGTAATCACACACCAAGCACTAAAATTTCACCTACTCAAAGCAATATTAATGATAATTGATGGGGAACTGGGGACTGGGGAAGCAGGGGAGCAGGGGAGCAGGGGAGCAGGGGAGCAGGGGAGCAGGGGAGCAGAGGAGCAGGGGAGCAGGGGAGCAGAGGAGCAGAGGAGCAGGGGAGCAGGGGAGAAAGACTAATAACTATGGACTATGAACTAATGACCAATGACCAATGACCAATGACCAATGACCAATGACCAATGACCAATGACCAATGACCAATGACCAATGACCAATGACCAAT
>DATNQO010000028.1:0-13126 GCA_036704005.1 Leptolyngbyaceae cyanobacterium
CGGTAAGTCAGGGAGTATCACGGTTCAGGGAACAGGGGAGGGGTTGACTCGCCAAGGTACAGCCCCTTCACCAAGTGTTATTAACAATAATT
The DNA here is from genome assembly GCA_036704005.1 of Leptolyngbyaceae cyanobacterium. Classification (GTDB taxonomy): domain Bacteria; phylum Cyanobacteriota; class Cyanobacteriia; order Cyanobacteriales; family Nostocaceae; genus Trichormus. The sequence goes on from DATNQO010000028.1 coordinate 93, forward strand.
CCGTAGGGCTGCAAGTATTATCGGGAAAAACTCTTGCACTAGTTGCAGATAACATTAATATTGTAGGCGGAACGATTACAGCACAAGAAGGTCAAATCGAACTAGGAAGTATTAATTCTGGCTTTGCTAAAATTAATTCTCTTAACCAAAGTCCTACTCTAGATTACACCAATACTAATTCTTATGATGATATTACTTTATCGCAAACATCACTAGTTAATGCTAGCGGTAATATTGGCGGTTCTATTTCTATTAAAGGAAGAAACATTTTTATTAGTGATGGTTCAATAGTTTTGAATCAAAACTTAGGTTCACAAACCTGGGGGGGAATCAATATTGATGCCACAGAATCATTACGTTTAAGTGGCACTTCAGCTTCCCCGAACCGAAGATTTTTTAGCACTATACGTACTGAATCTGTGGGAACTGGAACTGGCGGTGAAGTGAATATTTCAACAAAAGATTTAATTATTGAAGGGGGAGCATCAATAGGCAGCACTACTTATAATTCTGTAAAATCAGGTAGTTTAAATATTAATTCTTTTTCTACTAATATAATTGGTACAGCATCGTTTAGTTCTAATCTTCCTAGTGGGATTATTACTAATACTGCTTCATTAGGTGATACAGGTAATATTAATATATCTACAAATAATTTAACAGCTAAGGATGGAGGAATTATCACATCCCTGACTATTGGAAGAGGTAATGCAGGAGACATATTGATCAATGCTAGCAATTTTGTAGAGCTAATCTCTTCAGGTAATCCTCCTAGTTATTTTGCTTCACAAGCTTTTAATAGTGGACAATCTGGTAGCCTCACCATCAATGCCCAAAAGGTACTAGTGGGCAGTAGAACCAATATCAACACATCTACCTATGGTTTGGGTGACGCAGGTAAAGTTACTATAAATGCTTCTGAGCTAGAAGTAAGTGGCGACTTAAGATCATCTGCCGACAAATCAACTCCAGAGATGCAAAGGTTCTTCAACTCTCCTCAAATCCCAAGTGGTTCACCAGGAGAAGTTAGTATTAACGTTAATAACTTAGACATAAATGGTGGTCAAGTTACCGTCCGAAACGCCGGCACGGGCGATGCCGGCACTCTAAGTATTACCGCCAAAACAATTCAACTCGAAACCGGAAGTATCAACGCCACAACAACGTCTGGACAAGGCGGCGATATCAGCTTGAACGCCCGAAACATCAGCTTAAACAATGGCAATATCTCCGCAACTGCTGGCGGTACGGGCAACGGTGGAAATATTGATATTGACACCAAATCCATAATCTTGCAAAACAACAGCAGAATTACAGCTAATGCTTTTGAGGGCAACGGTGGGAATATTACAATCGATACCAAAGGGTTCTTCATTTCCCCTAACAGCTTTATTACAGCTAGCTCCGAACGAGGTATTGATGGCACAGTCCGGATCAACTCTGCTCAAAAAATCTCTGTTGATTCAATTAATCTATCAACAATAATCAGCCAACCGGAACTGCAAAAAGGTTGCTCAGGGACTGGATTAGATTTACCTAACCAATTAACAATTAGGGGCAAGGGTGGACTGAGCAGAAGCTACAGTGACATTATCACTGGAACGGTAGCTTGGATAGATGAAAATGCACAAACAACAAATAATTTACTACCAACACAAACAGAGCCGTCAAATCAAGAAGAACTACCGATATCTGCACAGGGGTCTAGACGCAATCCCGACGGCACAATTAGCCTGACTGCACTACCTGAAGATGGAGAAGATGTCATTTCCCAACCTTCATTAAACTCAACTTCGTCCTGCCAGTTCAAGACCTCACAACAGTACGATTAGCTTATAATCAATAGAGAAAAAGTTGACGGAATCAGGGAATAAATCTGATTTCGTCAAATATGTAGATTAATTGCTGTAATTCTAGCATGAAAACAAGTAGTGAATACACAATTAGTTTTAGCATCTTTAGTAGTAGTGCATAACTCATTTTTGCCAATTGAGCCGAACAATATTACACCTAAACATCTAACGATAAAGCCAAATATTGCTACTCTTAATCAAAGAAATAACCAATCTATATTCAGGGTAAAAAAGTTTGTTTTTCAAGACAATACAGTTATATCTAGTGAAGAATTGCAAAAGGTAGTAGCTCAATTTGTAGGAAAAGAACTTTCTCTAACTGACTTGTTAGCTGTTACCAAGCTTGTAACTGACTACTATGTACAGAAAGGCTATATTAACTCTGGTGCTTATCTTCCTATCTCACAAAACCAATCACTAGATCCAAATGCTGCGGTAGTAACTATTGGTATCCTAGAAGGGCGGATTGAACAAGTCGAAATTATCGGCGCTGGACGCTTACAAAATTACATTCGCGCTCGTCTCCCTCAGCAGAACACAGTTTTAAATAGCAAAAACTTACTGAAGGCTTTACACCTTTTACAGCTAGACCCACTAGTAAGCGAGATTTCTGCCAATCTGAAGGAGGGAACAAACCCAGACAAAGCTGTCCTAACTATTAATGCTCAACCCAACCTAGAGTTTAGAGCCAATGTGATTCTGAACAATAATCGTTCTCCGGCGGTTGGTAGTTTTGAGCGCCGATTAGAATTAGTTCATAACAATTTACTAGGATTAGCCGACAACTTAATAATAGATTATCGAAACACAGACGGCAGCAACGTTGTCATTGCTAATTATTCTGTACCCGTCAACTCCCAAAACGGTACAATTGGGCTGAATTACGTGTTTTCTCACAGTAACATTATTGAACAGCCGTTTACTCCTCTAGATATTATAGGTGATTCTCGTAGTTACGAAATTAGTTTCCGCCAGCCTTTAATTAGAGAAGCTAGCGAAACCTCGATTCAAGAATTTGTCCTGGGGCTAACAGCTTCTCGCATAGAGAGCGAGTCAACGCTGCAAAACACTCCTTTTCCTGTATCTTCAGGAGCAGATGCTTCGGGACGTACACGCATTTCTGCCTTACGATTCTCCCAAGATTGGTCGAGTCGCACTACTAACCAAGCTTTATTTTTGAGTTCCAGATTCAACTGGGGGCTAGATATTTTGGGTGCAACAATCAACACAAATTCCCCAGATGGTCGTTTTTTTACTTGGCAAGGTGAAGCAGCGTGGCTTAGGCGTTGGGGTGATACAGCTTTACTTATCCGCTCTCGACTACAATTAGCAGACCGACCCTTGCCTATTCTTGAACAAATCAGTATTGGCGGCATCAGTACTGTTCGTGGGTATCGTCAGGACAGATTCTTCGCTGACAATGGCTTTACATTCTCTACAGAGCTACGTATCCCCACATGGAAATCATCAAATCAAGAATTATATTTGATTCCTTTCTTTGATATTGGCACAACCTGGAACAATGGCGAAGAACTAGCAAACACTTCAGGTACATTAGCCTCGTTCGGGCTTGGTCTGCAATATCGCCGCGATCGCTTTAATGCCCGACTCGATTGGGGCATTCCTCTTAATGATACAAATTTCCCGCAAAGAACATGGCAAGAAAACGGACTCTATTTCTCACTCAATTATCAACTTTTCTAAGAAAGTACAAACTTCTTTTTGTTGGACTATGGTTAACGCTAGTGATAGTTCTCAATGAGCAGATATTGCTAGCTGGCAATCCAAGGTGGGAACAAACCGCACAAAATCTTAACCAACAAGGAGTTGTGCAACTTTATCAAGGACAACCATCTGTCGCCTTGAAATCTTGGCAATCGGCTTACCACGCTTACAAACAATCAAATAACAAACAAGGCATGACTGGCAGCTTAATTAACCAAAGTCTTGCTTTTAAGGCGCTTGGTTCTTACGATAGCGCTTGTCAAGTTCTGATACAAGCCTTAGAATTAGAGCCTTTAATTTGTCCATCCCCACCCCCTAATAAATCCAAAAGTTATTCACTTGATAGATTAAATCAACTCTTACAAACTCAACCCGCACAAAGTATTCAAATCGTTGGGCTATACAACTTAGGTAATGTACTCAGACTGCTGGGAGAGATTGATGCTTCTTCTGCTGTCCTGCAAAAAGCTCTAAGTATTAAAGCTGTTTCCCCCAATTCTTATATTTTTCACCAATTATTATTGAGTATCGCCAGTACAGAATTTTCTTTTTATAAACGAGCTAAAAATCAGTTCCTACTAATTGATGAGCCTGTAGCTAAACAAAAAGCATTTAATTTAACTCAATCTAAAATTAAATCTGCTTTAGCTACCTATAAAAAATTAACAAAGGTGCAAGATGAGACTGCATTACAAGCTAGTATATATCAGTTAAATCTATTAATAGAAGTAAAAACCTGGAATAATTCATCATTTAGCTCTCTCTACAGTAATGAAGATATTTTTGCTTTAATTAAAAATATTTTACATCAATTTGATACTTATAAAAATATTTCGACAATTGATTATATTTTTCTGCGTCTTAATTTAGTTCATAATCTTACAAATCTTTTCCAGCTTGATGCGTTTAAGACTGCACAAATTTCTCCTAACTATGACTTATTAACTATAATTTTATCGAAGTCTCAAGAAGCTTTAATTCAATCTTATAAATTAAATAACCATAGAGCTATCTCTTCTACATTAGGAATATTAGGCAATGTATACAAAACCATAAATCAACTAACACAAGCCCAAAAACATTATGAACAAGCTGTAGCCTCTGCTCAATCAATACAAGCATGGGATATAGCCTATGAATGGCAATGGCGATTAGGGCAATTGTATCAGCAATTAGGAAGGTTAGACAAAAGTAAAAAAGCTTATGCCGCCGCTATTTCTAGCCTAGATCAAGCCAGAAGAAGTATTCTTGGGTACAATCCTGATTTCCAGTTTGCTTTTCAAGAGAAAATAGAACCTATTTATCATGAATATACTGATATTCTCCTTTCATTACAACAACCAGATTTAGAAAAAGTCATTAGAAACCAAGAAAAATTGAAATTAGTAGAATTAGAAAACTTTCTTCAATGTGGACAGTTACCCCTTGTTTCTTTACTTGACAGCAAAATCCCCAACTTGCCACCTGTAATTTATTTAATTAAAACTAAAAACCATTTAGCAATTATTGTTAGAGACTCCCAAGGAAATTTACATGAACATAGAGTACCTTTTACCTTAATAGATTCTTCCATCACTAATCTGATTAACTACAGTCAAAAGACACAATTTGTTAAAACTCAAAATCCTGATTTTTTAAGCTATTGTCAAACTCTCTATCAATTGATGTTTGTGCCGATTAAAACTTATTTACCAGATTCAGGAACTTTAATTTTTATTTTGGATCGATACTTGCAGAATTTACCTCTTAATATGCTGCACGATGGACAAAACTATATAATTGCTTCTTACAGTATATCTACTGATTTAAGCTCATATTTTTCTCTAACTAAACCTCTACCTTTTCAAGAATCCAAAATCTTGGTAGCTGGGATTTATGAAGAAAGTCCAAGTTTAAATGACCCAAACGTACCTAAAAACTTCAAGCCTCTACCTGAAATCAAAGCAGAAATAGAAAAAATTAAATTAACAGCTAATTCTGCTACAGAACTACTCAATGACAAGTTTACAATGTCTACTTTCCAAAACAAATTTACAAACAATTCACTAGAAATTATTCATTTAAGTACTCATGCTCAATTTAGCTCCGATCCAAACCAAAATTTTATCTTAGCCTGGGATCGACCACTCAACATTAATGATATTGAATCTATTTTAAAAAAAAGATACTCAGGAATTGATCTGTTAGTTCTGAGCGCTTGTCAAACCGCTAAGGGAGACAAACGCTCTGCTCTAGGCATTGCTGGGATAGCTACTCAAGCTGGCGCACGTAGCACAGTAGCAAGCCTCTGGCTAGTTGATGCTGAATCTACAAGTATACTTATGGGTGCATTTTATGAAGGTTTAAAAAATGGATTAACTAAGGCTGAAGCTCTAAGGTCTGCACAATTAACTTTAATGTCTACCAAAAAATACGCTCATCCGTTTTTTTGGGCAGCTTTTGTGCTAATTGGCAATTGGATTTAACTCTTTATTTTTATCGACAGTATCTATTCCATCTTGTGCTTTCAGTAACTCATCCTTATCACTTTGCTTTTTAGCCAAACTCAATGCGTTTGTGTATGCTTCATAAGCAAAACTTGGTAAATCAACATTTAAGTATAAATCTCCTAGTAACCGATGAATTTTTGCATCTTGAGAGCCTGCCTTAACTCTTGTTTTCAACACTTCAATTGCTTCATTTAAAAGGTTTTCTGCCTGATAAACATAGCTGATATCAACTGCCAATTCATCTTGAGGCATATTTAATTCTTCGAGTCGCTTAATAATATCTCTTACTTTTTCGGCTCTCGCTTGTGCAACTAGAGCAAATACAGACGAGTCAGCTATCTTTGGTTCATCTGCTTGCTTGGCAATTACATTTAATTTGTAAACATTTCCAGGCTGCAAGGCTGGCTGGTCTTGAGGATATATTAAATGAGTATCTTTAGTTTCTACAGACCAGTTTACTCCTTGTCCTTCAATTTGCACAATATAACTTGTAGCTATAGGGCTACTTTTCCACGATATCTGAGGACGCGGATTTAAAATAGCTACTCCATAAGGAGTTATGATTGTTGGTAAATCATCTTCATCAGGTCCTTTAATCTTGAAGCAGTCTCCCGGATTTTTTTCATTGCATCCTCTAAGCTTATCAGCAGAAACTGAACATCCTTCTCCAACAGTACCATTAGAAATTGTTACAATTGTGCCATTCAAATAACAAAAAACTTCAATTAATTTTGCTGAACTAATTAAATCATTACTACAAAGTTGTTTTAGGTATGGCCAGTTTCTATTTCCTCTACTGATAACTTTAGCAATAGGATCACATCTGTTTTGGTTTACGTTAACTTTTCTATTTTGCTCTCCCCATGCTGGTAGAGTAAAGCATAATACTGTGACTAACCCGACTGCTTTAATTTTGAACAAAACTTTATTTTTCTGATAAATTGACTTATAAAGCATTGTTATAAACATTTTTTGACTATTATTTATATCCTAAACATAACGAATAATTTTAGTCAATCTTTCTTGAGCAGTCTGTCTAATAATTCTTGTCGCCATCCAATTACTTCCGGCATCCCAGACCCAGCATTTCCTAACATACAAATTTCCCACGACAATCTAGAGTCTTGTTTTTCTTTTAATGCTTCCTGTGTCTGAGCCAACAAGCAGTAAGCATCTATTCTTTGGGAATCTAATTTTATAGATTTTTCTAGATACTCTTTCGCCTCTTCATAACGGTTCTGCTTGAAGCTAGACCAACCTAAGTTTTTGTATAATGCCGCTTGCCATTCCTGATTATTGGTTTTACTTAAGCCTAGTAATGCCAACTGAGTTGCTTTATCGTAATCTCCTTTTAAAATGTTTAATCTCGCTAGATTACTGACGGCATTTATCGCTTGATTATTACTTTCCTTAATTGCTAATTCATACTGCTTCTCTGCTAAATCGTATTTCCTTCTTTCTTCGTAGAAATTTCCTAAGTTATAATATGCTACCCAATAATTATTTTCCAACTTCAAAGCTTTTGTATAATTTTCAATTACACAAGTATCGTCACCTATTCTTTGACAAGTTAGCGCGAGATTATTGTAAGCAGATATATCTTCAGGGTTATATTTAATTGCTGACTCGTAATACTTTTTAGCTATTTTAGGGTTATCTGAATGCCTAGCTGCTTGATTAAAATAATAAATTGATAAACCTAGATTAATTATTCTAAAACTTCCAAAGCTGCCTAACAATAACAACAAAAACATAGCTATACTGAATGAACTAGACCTGACTATTCTGTTGACTGTTAATTTTATTGGTAAGTTATCTATTCTTTGTAAAATTAATTTTGCTGCTGCTGGTCTTTTGCCAGGAGCCGGAGCCATCATATTATCCAATAAATCAGCTAAAGGCTTCTCGATTTGTGGCGCTTTCTTCCTCCAGATCAACCTTGCTGTTTCCTGATCCGTTGGTAACTGGAATAGGGGTATACCTGTTACCAAATAAGCAAAAGTTCTCCCCAGCGAATAGAAGTCTGACTGCGGTACTGCTTGTCCGTTTATTTGTTCTAAAGGCGCATAATAAGGACTATAAACTCTTGTAATGTCATATCTTCCTCCCAAGCCTATATCATTTCCTCCAACTCCACTAACCTTAGCTAAATAAGTATTAGATACCTCTCTAGCTGCTCCAAAGTCAACTAAAGTTAACTTTCCATTAGGTTGAATAATTATATTAGAAGGTTTAATATCTCTATGAAAATATCCGGTTCTATGAACTTCATCAATAATTTCTACTAACTGCCTTAACCATTTTATAGCTGTTTCTTGAGAAATTCTTCCATTTTCTTCTATCCATTCCTGTAAATTTTGTCCTTCAATTTTCTGCATGATTAAGCAATGCAGTTCTTTATTACTCTTATTTGGTAAAACAGTAAATACATCATCTACTACTCTAGGAATACCTGGATGATCAAATAATTGTAAGGTTAGTGCTTCTCGTTCCAGTAATTCTACTTCTTTCGGATTTAATGGACTCAAAACCTTCATTACCTTACAAACGCCATTTTCCTCTATCTCAAAAATTTCTGAATTATGGCGTGAATCTAACGAGCGCAATGGTTTTATTATGCGAAATCTATTATTAATTAATAGCTCTGTTCCGCAATTAAGACAATTATTTATATTATCTGGATTTTGGCGATACCCACAATTAGGATTAATACAGTAAGCCACTCATTTAATTAGGTTAAATTACTTTAAACTTATTATCAAGCACACTTTAAAGTTCTTTTAGTAAAGTTGTTAATTACATACTTTACTACTAAAGGTTGAAGACTAAAGACTATCTCTGAATTGTTATTAGTTCTGTCTTCAATTAAAGAACGTTCTAATAAACCTTCTATTGCATCTAATACTTCTGACGTAGATATTTCATCACCAAATTTTTCTTTTATTTTTACAGCTAATTCTCTAAATGTAAATCCATTATTGAAAGAGCTTTTAGTCTCCTCAGCTATATAAAATAATATTTGTTTCTCTAAATTAGTTAAATGTCCATCTTCTTTAAAAAGATTATGTAAACTTTCTTCAAAAATATCTATCATCAACAGCGTGTTGAAGTTTAAAAATTCATCTACACTACCTCCAAAGAAATTTTTAATCTTTTGAGATACTATAGTTAAACATGAAGGATTCCCACGATAGGTATTAATTAATTCACCCCATTTGTCTTCATCCCTCAATCCATAACTACGAAATATTTCCAAAGCTTCTTTTCCTAATCCTTCTACCTTTATAACCTTGGCTGCTTCCCCTTTACGGTATAAACGACTAATATCAATAAATGGTTCTCTAGTAATCAATAAACAACAAGATTTGTGCTTCTCCTCAACTACCCTCTTGAAGAAATTACCATATTCTTTATATTTTTTACCATATTGATTTGAATCAAGTTCCCTGTTTCCCTGTAAGATTGATTCGGCTGAATCTAATACTATTAAGGAGCGAGAGTTTTGCATTTGACTAAACATCATTGAAATCCTGGCTTGCGTAGAATCCGGTAAATCTATTTCTGGTGAACTGTTCATGCTTTTTATCAACTCACCAATTAAGTCTGGGAGCAATGGGGCGTAAGAAATAGATTTCCAAATTATTTTGTTAAATTCAAACGACCCTAAAACCATTAATTCTACTAACTTTGCTGCTAAAGCGCTTTTACCAACTCCTGCAACTCCTGTAAGCACTACACATCGCTCTTGAGCCAAAGATTCTTTCAGCATTGCCATTTCTGGGGTTCTTCCATAAAAATTCCGTACTTCTGGTAACACTCCTTCAAGAATTGAATCTCTTTCTAAAACTTGATTTGATTTAAATCCTATTTCTTGAGTTCTGGATGCCTGTATCACTTCTTCTAAAATTCTACGTAGCCGCTTCTTTGTAACTTTTTCTCCATTCCCTAATATTCCACTTAGTAACACCCACAGTTTAGGAGCCACTCGGCGTTGCAGAAGGTTAATATGATAGTCACTTCCATCCTTTGCCACATCTTTATAATCTCGATCTAACCAAGCAGCCTCAATCACAACTTTTTCTGGTTCTTCTAACCATCGGCCTTGTTTCGCAAACACCAGTTCGTCTATATACGTAATAACCTCTTCTAGATTCACTTTTATCAACCCCCTGAGTATTAGTTTTCCTTGTTCTTCTCACTTAAAGTACGTACTTTTTATACCGTACTACCATAGGAGGATAAAACATTCTTTACAGTTATAATACATTTAAGATTAGATTAGAGTTGCTAACAACTTACTATACTGTTATATTTTAATGTTAGTACGCACTTATTCAATATAATCTTACGGGGAAATCAATCAAGAGTTGATAAAACTACTGCTAACAGCCCTTTCCTGAAAATCAAGAAGGATTAGGAAACAAGCACAATGAGCGACTTTGACTATCTCTTGAGTTAATCATTTGCTCTAGACGTAATGATTTAACCCCTTTCAGTCTCTAACTTGTGATAAAACTTATAAGTTCGGAGGTGCAAGAGAAAATATATACGATAGTGTTATGTCTCAAAAGTACCGAAGTTTTGTAAGATCAAGCTTGCATGGTCTTACGCAAAGAGGAGGAATGCAGGCAATATATAAAAAACTAGGCAAAACCTACTAAGGAGTAGCGCTTTGCCTAACTCTAAAAAAAATAAATACTCTCAGAGCGGGGTTGATCTCGTGATGACGAAGAAAGTGGGATTGAAAGTTTGGCGACTGGAAACCACTAACTTGTCAAAGATACCACGCTACTTTACATTGCCATTATAGCGATAAAGAGGTAAGTAAAGGCAACCTTTTGCTGCCCAATTTTTTGGCGTTTTGGTGAAAACTTAAAATTTTCTTTAAGTAAATTTTTGTAAAGTAGCGACATCAACAGCAATTGAGTTCTGAGAATCCAGCAAGAAAACCCTTCCAGAGTCAAAAGTGCGATCGCCGCAACAGAAAATTAGTAAGCGATCGCAGTCGCGCTGTTTGGACGTGTTGGCTGGATTGGCGCAACAAAGCAGGGGATGTAACACCCAAGAGGTGCGACTACATCTAATTTCTTAACTGCGAATTGCGAATTGGAAATTGCGAATTGATTATGCCCCCTCTGAGACTGAAAACTCAAGTTATCAGAGGTAAAACCGTGAAAAATCAAGAAAATCCAACACCACTGTTCAGTTGCAAGCTGTCTGGGGTGGTAACTTATGACCACAGCCTAAGTGCTGTGGCATGGAAGCAAAGACTGATTAGTTCGTTTGCCCAGTCCCGATTTAAAGATGTCCTAACAAGAGCGACATTATTACCGAGAGTCAATTGGGCATGGCATAGCTGTGGGGGAATGCAATTATGCGACTGGGCGATCGCAGTTATCGCCCAAGACACGAATGACTACCGACAGATATTGATTAATTGCCATCATCTGGCCAGTGCTTTACAAGACTTAGACCCATCAGCCACACTATTATTAATGGTTTCCCCAGGGCAAGACTTCGCCTTTGGCATTGACCTGACCACAGGGGAATTTTTCAGTACGCACATTGTACTAACTCAAAAGCAGCGACCCAATAACCCCGACTCACAAAAGAAATTAACGCTGAACAATTGTGTTCCCCTCCCAGTAAGAAAAGTAGTCAATAATGTTGACTGGAGGAAAATATGCTGACACTAAACCGAGGCGAAACGTCAGCTTCCTCTTATGATGATCTTAACGCCAGCATTAAAGAAACCTTCACCACCCTAGACCGCTTGGAGTGGCAGGCAGTAGGTGAACTCCAGAAGATGAGGGAGGAACAACTTTATATTGAAGCCGGCTACACCAGTTTTAGAGAATACTGCCAGCGTGAGCTATCCGCCTGGGGTGGATTTCGGAGAATTAATCAGCTCTTGGGGGCGAAAAAAGTTATCGACACGGTTGGGGAATTGGGGGAACACATCAGGAATGAGCGCCAAGCCCGTCCGTTACTGCGTCTGTTGGGGGAACCAGAAAAACTGAAGGAAGCGGTGGCGATCGCGCTTTCTTCTAACCCCTCACCCAGTGAATCAGACTTTGCTTTGGCGGCGCAGAAAGTGGTTCCGCGCCAGCCACGTCAAAAAATTCAGGAACCAATGGTTCCCAAATCTAACTTTGTCAAAGTTACCTCACAGTCACATCCCCGTTATGGAGATGAGGGAAGGGTTGAAGCAGATCCGCCCAATCCCTCCCAACAGATTGTTACCTTTGCCGATGGTGAGCGAGAACTGATTAACAACACAGATTTAGATATCCCAACATCACCACCAGAACGAACTTACCCCCCAGGATATGCAGAAGCCCTCGCCCAACGGGAACAGCAACACCAGCAGGAATTAGAGCGACTAGAGCAAGAGTTGAGGATTGGGTTACTTGCCGAAGCCAAGGCCAAAGCCGAAGAGCAGGTACAAGAACAACTCGCTTCAATACAGCAACTATACCAACAGCAAAAAGACCATTCCATCCAGTTACAGCGAAAACTGGACGAAATGGAAGCCCTCAGACAGTTGGAGTATGAGAACCAGCAACTCAAGCAGCGTATTCAGGAACTGGAAAATGCCGTACAAGAAAGACCTTCTCAGCAATGGGGTAATACTCTTACTAAACAGGCAGCTAAGGCACTGAATAAAGAAGTCAAGAGATCGCTCGACCGAACCATTGACCTGCGATCGCTTGCCGTTGAACCGCCCAAAGAAAACGCCACCGAATGTCTGCGGCTGATGGGCATTGCTTTGAGTAATCTGGCAACGGCGATGAACAACACCCAAGCCCTACAAGCAGCTGCAATTATCCTGGGCAGTGAACCGAACAAGAGTGCGATCGCGTACCGTGCCGAGCAATTGCAATTATTACCCCAGGCGGTGAGTGAGATTCGGGCTGTGCTATCCCGTCCTGGGTGTAGTTGGCAGGAGTATCTTGCAGTCGCTACT
>DATNQO010000029.1:0-13274 GCA_036704005.1 Leptolyngbyaceae cyanobacterium
ATCTTGTACTCCGACCAATTGAGAACGCCCTAGAAGGGCGGGGCTTGATACCCATGTTCCGCTCCGCTTCACGGCTTCGGGACAGGGATTGCTCCCCCTGCTCCCTGCCCCCTGCCCCTCCGCCTCTTCGGTCATTAGTCAATAATAAAAATCTATAGCAGTTGCCTGAAGTTTCACAAATCAACTAAATTTCATTGCTGTTCCCTGTCCCCTACTATCACCAATCACTTGTATCCAAAGCTTAGCAATGGTTTACAAGCATTTTGCACTACTCATTTGCTCAGTGTAATGCAGAAAACGCATATAAGCTATTCAATTTAAGGATTATTACTAGAATTTTGTAGCTGCTTATACTATTTTACCTGGAATCCCAACATAACCTTAGAAGTATCGAAATTGTTACATGAACATTTACACCAACCTCTTGACAAATGGAGCCAATGTAAAAGATAACCAATCACTCCTACTGCATTCACTGAAAAATAGGCGGCGTGCCAGTCATTGAAGTAGCAGAAGAATCATCTTAAAACGCTCTTGAGTACAAGTAATCAAATCTAAATAAATATTTCATTATTAGACCGCGTAGACCAAATAACAAACTACGGGCTGATTGATGTTGAGTAAATAGCTTCACAAGTTCCTAATGATTAGTAGTTTATGAGAACCAGCTCATGACAGATACAGCAACTACCGCAAAAGCCAGTCTGAATAAGTTTGAGAAATTCAAAGCTGAAAAAGACGGGCTAGCTATCAAGGAAGAAATCGAGAAAATTGCCTCCCTGGGATGGGAAGCAATGGACGAAACAGACAGGGATCATCGTCTTAAGTGGGTGGGTGTATTCTTTCGTCCAGTCACTCCTGGTAAATTCATGATGCGGATGCGGATGCCTAATGGTATTCTCACCAGCGATCAGATGCGTGTTTTAGCTGAAGTGGTGCAGCGTTACGGAGATGATGGCAACGCTGATATTACAACCAGACAGAATATTCAGTTACGGGGGATCAGAATTGAAGATTTACCACATATCTTCAATAAATTTCACGCCGTAGGTTTAACCAGTGTGCAATCAGGGATGGATAACATCCGCAACATCACAGGCGATCCTGTGGCGGGGTTGGATGCGGATGAGTTGTATGACACCCGCGAGTTAGTACAGCAGATTCAGGATATGTTGACCAACAAAGGAGAAGGTAATCCCGAATTTACTAACTTACCTCGCAAATTTAACATTGCGATCGCTGGTGGAAGAGACAATTCAGTTCATGCAGAAATCAACGATTTAGCCTTCGTCCCAGCATTCAAAGAAGTCAATGGAGACTGGGTATTAGGCAATCCTGAAAAGCCTCCTACACCCCAAAAAGTATTCGGATTTAACATACTGGTTGGTGGTTTCTTTTCCGCTAAACGTTGTGAAGCAGCGATCCCCTTGAATGCTTGGGTCACACCAGAAGAAGTTGTAGCGGTATGTAGGGCGGTTTTAGAAGTTTATCGGGACAACGGCCCCAGGGCTAACCGCTTGAAATCTCGCTTGATGTGGCTGATCGATGAGTGGGGTATAGAAAAGTTCCGTTATGAAGTCGAACAGCGTTTAGGTAAAACCTTACTCCACGCCGCACCCAAAGACGAAATCGATTGGGAAAAGCGCGACCACATCGGAGTTTATAAACAAAAGCAGGCAGGATTTAACTATGTAGGCTTACACATCCCTGTAGGTAGGTTGTATGCCGAAGATATGTTTGAACTGGCGAGATTAGCCGATGTTTACGGTAGCGGTGAAATCCGTATGACTGTTGAACAAAACGTGATTATTCCCAACATTCCCGATTCGCGCTTACAAACATTGTTAGCAGATCCCTTGCTAGAGAGATTTTCCATTGATCCGGGAGTATTAACGCGATCGCTAGTTTCCTGCACAGGCTCACAATTTTGCAACTTCGCCCTCATCGAAACCAAAAACCGCGCCTCAGAAATGATCAAAGCCTTGGAAAGTGAACTCACATTCACTCGTCCAGTACGCATCCATTGGACAGGCTGTCCCAACTCCTGCGGACAACCCCAAGTTGCAGACATCGGCCTCATGGGAACCAAAGCCCGTAAAGATGGCAAAGCTGTAGAAGGCGTTGACATCTATATGGGAGGCAAAGTCGGCAAAGACGCGCATTTAGGTAGCTGCGTCCAAAAAGGCATCCCTTGCGACGACTTGCAGCCAATATTAAGAGACTTACTCATCCAAAACTTTGGCGCTAAACCCAAATAAGTATGTAGTAAGGACTTTAGTCCTTCTTAATTCTTCTCAGCACTAAAGTGCTTACTACCAACCACTGACGAATTAACAACTTACACAACAACAATGACAAACGTTTCCAGAAGAAAATTCATTTTCACCACAGGCGCGGCGGCTGCGGCTTCTATTTTCGCTCATGCTTGCACTTCTAACACTCAATCAAATTCCACAGGCGAAGCACCTTCAGCCGCCCCAGCCGCCAACGTTACATCTACTAACGCCCCTAAAGTAGAAACCACCAAAGCCAAGCTAGGATTTATTCCTCTGACTGATGCTGCACCCTTAATCATTGCTAAAGAAAAAGGCTTCTTTGCCAAATATGGCATGACTGATGTGGAAGTCATCAAACAAAAATCTTGGCCTGTTACTCGTGATAACTTGAAAATCGGTTCATCAGGTGATGGTATTGACGGCGCACATATCCTTAGCCCCATGCCTTACCTGATGACCATCAACGATAAAGTGCCAATGTATATATTGGCTCGTTTAAATACTAACGGTCAGGCTATCTCGGTTGCCCAAAAGTATAAAGACTTGAAAATTAATCTAGAAAGCAAAGGTTTAAAAGAAACCGCAGCCAAAGCTAAAGCTGATAAGAAAGCGTGGAAAGCTGGGATTACCTTTCCAGGCGGAACTCATGATTTATGGATGCGCTATTGGTTAGCGGCTGGCGGTATCAACCCAGACCAAGATGTAGTTTTAGAACCTGTACCACCACCACAAATGGTTGCCAATATGAAAGTTGGTACGGTTGATGCTTTCTGTGTAGGAGAACCCTGGAACGCTCAATTAGTTAGTCAAAAATTAGGTTATTCTGCTTTAGTTACTGGCGAATTATGGAATGACCACCCAGAAAAAGCTTTTACCATGCGTCAAGATTGGGTTGATAAAAATCCCAATGCTACACAAGCGATTTTGATGGCGATTTTGGAAGCACAACAATGGTGTGATAAGGCAGAAAATAAAGAGGAAATGTGCAAAATTATTGCTGACCGCAAATACTTAAATGTTGCTGCTGCTGATATTTTAGAAAGGTCTAAGGGTAATATTGACTATGGCGATGGTCGCACACAAAAAGACTACGCCCATCGCATGAAATTCTGGGCAGATAACGCTTCTTACCCTTATAAGAGTCATGATACTTGGTTTTTAACAGAAGAAATTCGTTGGGGTTATTTGCCAAAAGATACCAAAATTCAAGACCTTGTAAATCAGGTAAATAAAGAAGATTTGTGGAAGCAAGCTGCGAAAGCTCTTAATGTAGCTGCTGCGGAAATTCCTACTAGCAGTTCTCGTGGGGTCGAAACCTTCTTTGATGGGGTGAAATTTGACCCAGAGAAACCAGAAGAATATTTGAATAGTTTGAAAATTAAAAAAGTTTAATTAGGGTTTGTAGTAAGGACTTTAGTCCTTAGAGGAATAAGAAAGGGCTAAAGCCCTTACTACGAGCGAATATTATCCACGGGAGACATAAGAAAATGGCAGCTACTTTAGGGAATCGCATTAAAATAAGAAAGTCTCAAAATACTATCAATAAATTTATTTGGAAAAAAGTTGTACCACCTCTGATAGCATTAGGAATTTTTCTCGTTATTTGGCAATTACTTTGTTTAAATCCTAATTTTAAATTACCAGGGCCGATAGAAACTTTCTCGGAAACATTTGACCCGTTTATTATTCATCCATTTTTTGATAATGGCGAAAGTGATAAGGGTTTGGGCTGGCAAATCCTTAGCAGTTTGGGAAGAGTTGGTTTAGGTTTTTCGCTGGCAGCGATCGCAGGCATTGTTTTAGGTATTTTAATCGGTGTTAATCCATTAGTTTACAATGCCGTAGACCCGATTTTCCAGGTGTTAAGAACTGTACCGCCTCTAGCTTGGTTGCCTATTTCCTTGGCAGCATTTCAACAAGCTAATCCTTCAGCAATTTTCGTAATTTTTATCACCTCAATTTGGCCGATTCTGATCAACACAACAGTAGGCGTACAACAAATTCCCCAAGACTACATTAATGTAGCCAAAGTTTTACGCCTTAAGGGGCCGAAATACTTCTTTAAAATTGTCTTTCCTGCTACGGTTCCTTATATTTTCACTGGTTTACGTATTGGAATTGGGTTGTCTTGGTTGGCGATTGTGGCAGCAGAAATGTTAGTTGGTGGTGTGGGTATCGGTTCGTTTATTTGGGATGCTTACAACACGACGACGGAAACTAATTTGAGTGAGATTATTTTGGCGCTGATTTATGTTGGTTTGGTTGGTCTATTTCTAGATAGGTTGGTTGGGTTTGTTGCTAGTAAGGTTGTTGCGGATCAGAAGTAGTTAGGAGTTAAACGCAGAGGGACGCGGAGGTTAGCGCAGAGGGGCGCGGAGAGGAAGTACCCACCCCTAAACCCTCCCAGGAGGGGAATATATGAACTGTGGACTATTGACTAAGGACTAATGACCAATGACTACTTTTGTTGAAGTTGACCACGTTGATCGGATATTTGAACTGCCTAATGGTGGTAGATATATTGCGCTGAAAAATATTGAATTAAAAATTAAACAAGGCGAGTTTGTTTCTTTAATTGGGCATTCTGGTTGTGGTAAGTCTACTTTATTGAATATCATTGCTGGGTTGGATCGGGCGAGTATTGGCGGTGTGACTTTGGAAGGGCGGGAAATTAGAGAACCTAGTCCCGATCGCATGGTGGTTTTTCAAAATTATTCTTTGCTTCCTTGGTTAACGGTGCGGGACAATATTGCTTTGGCTGTGGATGAGGTTTATCAAGATAAGCCTAAAGGTCAGCGTCGGGCGATTATTGAAGAACATATTGATATGGTGGGGCTGCGCCTAGCGGCGAATAAGCGTCCGAGTGAGTTATCTGGGGGGATGAAACAACGGGTAGCGATCGCTCGTGCTTTAGCGACTCGTCCCAAGTTGTTATTATTGGATGAACCCTTTGGTGCGTTGGATGCTTTAACTAGGGGGAGTTTGCAAGAACAATTGATGAAAATCTGCAATGAACATCAAATTACTTGCGTGATGGTGACGCATGACGTAGATGAAGCATTGTTGTTAAGCGATCGCGTTGTCATGCTTACCAACGGCCCAGAAGCCCACATTGGGCAAATCCTCGAAGTACCAATCCCTCGTCCCCGTAAGCGTTTAGAAGTCGTTAAACATCCTAGTTACTATAATTTACGCAACGAAATAATTTATTTCCTCAACCAACAAAAGCAGGCGAAGAAACGCAAAACTCAACAAGCCTCGACAAAAGTTGCAGCAGCAAAAACCGTCCTCGAAATTGGCTTTATGCCTTTGACTGATGCAGCACCTCTAATCGTTGCCAAAGAAAAGGGTTTCTTTGCTAAGTATGGCTTAAATCATGTCACCCTCAACCGTGCCAACGACTGGCAAGAAATATCTCAAGGTGTGATTTCTGGCAGATTTGATGCAGCCCAAATGGTGGCGGGAATGCCTTTAGCCTTAACTTTAGGTGCAGGCGATCGCCAACCAGTTCCCATAGTCAACGCCTTAAACCTTTCTCGTAACGCCAACGCCATCACCTTCAGCAAAAGACTTTACAACCAAGGCGTAAGAACCTTAGCTGACTTAAAAGCCGCGATTAACACTTCCCCCGACCAAATCCTCACTTTGGGAGTAGTTCATCCCGCCTCCATGCAGAACTTAATTCTGCGTTACTGGTTAGCGGCTGGCGGCATAGATCCCGATAGAGATGTGAGTTTAACAGTCATTCCTCCCACCCAAATGGTTGCCCAACTCAAAGCCGGAAACATTGATGGTTACTGTGCGGGAGAACCTTGGAACTACCAAGCAGTGCATCAAGATTTAGGCTTTGTTGCCGCCACCGCCCTAGAAATTTGGTCAGGACAACCGAAAAAAGTCTTGGGAGTACGGGAAGAATGGGCGCAACAATACCCAGAAACCTACCTTAACCTCATCAAAGCATTACTAGAAGCCTGCAAATATTGCGACGACCTCCGCAACCGTGAAGAAATCCTCGAATTACTCTGTCGTTCAGAATATCTGGATGTGAACCCTGCATACATCCGCCCAGGTTTCATCGACCCCTACGATCGCGGCGACGGTACACCACCCCAAGAACTCACAGCCTACAACCAGTTCTACCTCAACAAAACCAACTATCCCAACCGTACCGAAAT
Source organism: Leptolyngbyaceae cyanobacterium (assembly GCA_036704005.1). Lineage (GTDB taxonomy): Bacteria > Cyanobacteriota > Cyanobacteriia > Cyanobacteriales > Nostocaceae > Trichormus. Next base: position 6,452 of record DATNQO010000029.1, read on the forward strand.
CCTGTGGATGGTTACACAAATGGCACGTTGGGGCTTAACACCATTTCCTAAAAACTGGGTAGAAGTCATCGAAAGAGTTTGCCGCGCAGACATATTCGGCGCAGCCGCCCGTGACCTGGGCCTAATCGACATCGGCGAAGACAACCCCATTCACCTATTCGACGGCAAAACCTTCAACCCCTCAGACCCCATAGAATACCTCAAAAATCTAGAAATCAAACGACAAATCCGTATTGAAGAAATATTTATTTAGTCAATAGTCAATAGTCCATAGTTTTCTCCTCTCTTTCCTCTGCGCTAACCTCCGCGTTCCTCTGCGTTTAAATCATAAATCCATTTAACAAAGCCCCAAAACCATGCAAATAATCAATAAAAATAACCAAACCAAACCACAAACCCAAAAAGAGAACTTCCTAGTCATCGAAGGCGTAAGCAAAATCTACCCCACCCCCGAAGGCCCCTACACCGTCCTCGACGGAATAGACCTCAAAATTCGTGAAGGCGAATTTGTCTGCTTAATCGGTCACTCAGGCTGTGGTAAATCAACCTTACTCAACATGATTTCCGGGTTTAACACCCCCAGCGAGGGCGTAGTTCTCCTCCAAGACCAACCCATCACCGAACCAGGCCCAGACCGGATGATGGTATTCCAAAACTACTGCTTACTCCCTTGGCTAAGTGTCTTCGATAACGTTTACCTAGCCGTAGATGCAGTATTCCCCAACAAACCCCAAGCCGAGAAACGCGCCATTGTTAGAGAACACTTAGCAATGGTGGGCTTAACAGAAGCCGCCGACAAGAAACCCAGCCAAATCTCCGGGGGGATGAAACAACGAGTTGCGATCGCCCGCGCTTTATCCATCCGTCCCCAAGTCCTCATCCTCGATGAACCCTTCGGCGCATTAGACGCTATCACCAAAGAAGAATTACAGGAAGAACTATTACAAATCTGGAGTGACCACCAAGTTACCGTATTGATGATTACCCACGACATCGATGAGGCGCTGTTCCTAGCCGACCGAGTTGTGATGATGACCAACGGCCCAGCCGCCCAAATCGGCGAAATCCTTGATATTCCCTTCAGTCGTCCCCGCAACCGCCGCCGCATCATGGAAGACCCCGAATACTACAACCTACGAAACTACGCCCTAGATTTCTTATATAACCGATTTGCTCATGATGAGTAGTCAGTTATCAGTGATCAGTTATCAGTGATCAGTTATCAGGTTGTGTTAACTGTTAACTGACACATCCAGTCCCTACTCCCCAACAATCGAGAATAATAAAATGCTGAGAGAATTATTTTCTATCAGGGATCGCTACCGAATTTTACATCAGACTTGGTTCGCATTCTTCCTTACTTTTGTCTGTTGGTTTAACTTTGCCCCCTTTGCCACTACTATCGGCAAAGAGTTACATCTGTTACCTGAACAAGTTAAAACTTTAGGTATTTGTAACCTGGCGCTGACAATTCCCGCGCGGCTGATTATCGGGATGCTGCTGGATAAATTCGGCCCCCGCAAAACCTACTCTATCCTCCTGATATTTGCGGCGGTTCCTTGTTTAGCAACCGCCCTATCCCAAGACTTTAATCAGTTGGTGATTAGCCGTCTACTGATGGGAATTGTCGGTTCTGGGTTTGTTGTGGGTATCCGCATGGTGGCGGAATGGTTCACACCGAAAGAGATGGGAATTGCCCAGGGGATTTATGGTGGTTGGGGTAATTTTGGTGCATTTGGTGCAGAATTTGCCCTACCAATGATTGCGGTGGCTACAGGCTTTTTAGCGCGTGGTGCTTCTAATTGGCGTTTAGCGATCGCTCTCACTGGTATCATTACCGCTATCTACGGCGTAGTTTATTACAATAGCGTCCAAGATACGCCCCCAGGCAAAACCTATCAAAGACCTAAGAAAAATGGTGCGTTGGAAGTCACCAGCGTCAAAAGCTTCTGGGCAATGCTGGTTTCTAATTTTGGTTTAATATTTGCTTTGGGTTTATTAGCTTGGCGGTTAGCACAAAATAATATTCATTTCCTCACAATTAGCCAGATGTATTTTGTCTGGTTTTTATTAGCTGGATTGTTTACCTACCAAACATATCAAGCTTATCAAGTCAACAAAGAATTACTTAATGGTAAGAGAACATACACTGCATCCCAACGCTATCAATTTGGACAAGTTGCCTTACTTGAGTTTACCTATGTAACCAACTTTGGTAGTGAATTAGCAGTTGTTTCCATGCTACCCGCCTTCTTTGAAAAAACCTTTGCTTTAGAACACGTTGTCGCCGGGATGATTGCGGCTACGTATCCCTTTCTTAATTTAGTTTCTCGTCCTAGCGGTGGCTTAATTTCTGATAAATTTGGCTCTCGTAAATGGACGATGACAATTATTAGCGTCGGGATTGGTGCAAGCTATTTAACAGCTCATTTTATTAATAGTAACTGGCCGATTCCTTTGGCGACCGCCATCACCATGTTCGCCGCCTATTTCTCTCAAGCCGGCTGTGGTGCAACTTATAGTATCGTCCCCCTAATTAAGAAAGAAGTCACCGGACAAATCGCCGGAAACGTAGGTGCTTACGGTAATTTTGGGGGCGTAATTTATCTGACTATTTTTAGCCTCACCGATGCACCCACCTTGTTTACCACAATGGGTATAGCTGCTTTAATTTGTGCCTTTATGTGTGCCTTCTTCCTCAAAGAACCTCAAGGTTCTTTTGCGGGTACTTCTGAAGCTGAATTAGCAAATAATACGCCACAAAAACCTGCATTCTTAGGAGAGGACTAAAGTCCTTACTACTAACCTCTATTTTTATTCAAGATTCTTTGCGACTTTGCGCCTTTGCGTGAGAAAAACATGACTGAATTTACCAAAACCCTGTGTCCCTATTGTGGTGTCGGTTGTGGACTAGAAGTATCACCACCAGCCCAAGCCAACAAAGCCACTAATCGAGATAGTCAAGGAAATCCCACATGGCGGGTACGTGGTGATAAAGCCCACCCATCTAGCCAGGGTATGGTATGCGTCAAAGGCGCAACGATCGCTGAATCTTTGGATAAAAATAGATTACATTACCCAATGGTGCGCGACTCTTTAGATCAAGAGTTTCGCCGCGTCAGTTGGGATGAAGCTTTTGACCTCATCACCAACCGCATTCAAACTGTCCGCTTCACCCAAGGCCCAGAAGCTATATGTATGTATGGTTCCGGTCAGTTCCAAACCGAAGATTACTACCTCGCCCAGAAATTAATGAAAGGTTGTTTAGGTAGTAACAACTTCGATGCTAATTCTCGCCTATGTATGTCCAGTGCGGTATCTGGCTACATCCAAAGTTTTGGTGCAGATGGGCCTCCCTGCTGCTACGAAGATTTGGAGTTAACCGACTGTGCATTTTTAATTGGGACTAACGCCGCCGAATGTCACCCCATCGTTTTTAACCGTCTGGAAAAGTACCACCGCAAAAACCGCAAGATGAAAATGATTGTGGTCGATCCGCGACGCACACCCACCGCCGAAGCAGCAGATTTACATTTAGCAATAAATCCCGGTACAGATATCGACTTGTTAAATGGTATCGCCCATTTATTGATGCGTTGGCATATGATAGATGTGGGTTTTATCGATGACTGTACCCGTGATTTCTCTGCTTACGCTGAGGTAATTCGCCACTATTCGCCGGAAGTGGTAGCCCGTCAATGTGGTATCAGCATTGAAGATTTGGAAACAGCCGCCCGTTATTGGGGTGAGTCGCAGCGTGTGTTGTCGATGTGGTCGATGGGGGTAAATCAATCGAGTGAAGGTACAGCTAAGGTCAGAACGATTATCAACCTGCACTTGATGACTGGTCAAATCGGTAAACCAGGGGCGGGGCCTTTCTCTCTCACAGGACAACCCAACGCAATGGGAGGAAGGGAAGCTGGCGGTTTAGCCCATTTGTTACCCGGTTATCGGTTGATCAAAAATCCCCAACATCGCGCAGAGGTAGAAGAATTTTGGGGATTGAAACCTGGGCAAATTTCCCCCCATCCAGGGTTAACAGCTTGGGATATGATTACAGGTTTAGAAACTGGTGATGTGGGAGTGTTGTGGATTGCAGCTACTAACCCAGCTGTCAGTATGCCAGATTTGGAACGGACGAAAAAAGCATTATTGCGATCGCCTTTCACAATTTACCAAGATGCTTACTATCCCACAGAAACGGCTGCTTATGCTCATGTCCTTCTCCCTGCGGCACAATGGGGTGAGAAAACTGGTATCATGACTAACTCGGAACGCCGTGTTACCCTATGTCAAGCCTTTCGCCAACCACCACGAGAAGCCAAGCCAGACTGGGAAATCTTCGCGGAAGTGGGACGCAGATTAGGTTTTACTGACAAGTTCCCCTTTACCAACTCCGCCCAAGTCTACGCCGAGTTTGCCCAACTTACCAAGGGTCGCCCTTGTGATATGTCTGGTATTAGTCATGAACAATTACGGGCGCAAGGCCCCACCCAATGGCCGCATCCAGAGATGGTGACTGGGGACAAAACTAGCCTCCAGCCTCTAGCCTCTAACCTCTCTAAAAGACTTTATACTGATTTACGCTTTCATACGCCTGATGGACGGGCTAGATTTGGGGCTTATTATTCTAAAGGATTGGCTGAACCACCAGACCCAGATTATCCTTTTGTCTTGACTACTGGGCGTTTATACGGACACTGGCACACCCAAACCCGCACAGGTCGTATAGATAAAATTCGCTCGATGCACCCGGAACCATTTATAGAAATTCATCCCCGTGATGCGGCGAAGTTAGCAATTCAAAATCACCAAGTGATAGAAGTGCGATCGCGTCGTGGTAGCGCTAAGTTTCCTGCTAAAGTAACAAAAGCGATCGCTCCAGGTACAGTTTTTGTCCCCATGCACTGGGGTACACTCTGGGCAGATAATGCCGAAGCTAACGCCCTGACTCATCCTGAATCTTGCCCTGATTCACTGCAACCAGAGTTAAAAGCCTGTGCAGTCCAACTGATACCCGTTTCTGTAGAAATTCCTGCCCAAAATTATCAAGTTCAGTCCTCTAAATGGTAAGCTGCTAGGTATAGGTTCTTAGTAATTTCATTAGTTATAATTATGATTTCTTATAAAATAACTGTACTTGTCCTAAGTTTTGGTGTTTAACTAAGACCTTTACATAACTAAACATAAAAACAAGTAACGAAATAATCATAGAATCCTCTAGATTAATCTATAGGATTTTTATTTTAGGTGGTAAAGCTTACTGAAAACTGGGGTGCAGGTTATGAAAAGGTTAATTAGGCAAATCTTTGGCTGGACGAAAGACGAAAACTTCATGCACGGTATTGAAAATGTAGAGGTGATAGTTTCTAAAGTTCTCTCTCTTTTCATGGTGATAGTAATTTTAGTAGCGATCGTTGATTTAGGCATTTTTATTGTAAAAGAAGTTTTTACGGTTCCCTATGGGAAAATTAATACTACCTTATTTAAAGTTTTTGGGTTATTTTTAAATATTTTAATTGCTTTAGAAATTTTAGAGAATATTACTGCTTATCTGAAAAAGCACGTTTTCCAAGTTGAATTAGTAATTGTTACTTCTTTGATAGCTGTTGCTAGAAAGATTATTATTCTTGATTTAGAAAAAGTAACAGGGATTGATATAATTGGTTTAGGTACTGCTGTTTTAGCTCTCTCAATTAGTTATTTAATTATCCGCAATAGCAACTCTGGTAATAGACATTAAATAATTTGAGGAAATATTTTTGATACTGTTGTTTAATTTGTAAAAATATGACAGATTTTTTTCAATTTGAAGCAGATTTTGTGGATTCCCTACGCTGTATACCCATGCAGGTACGCTACAAACTTGATACCTGCGGCATTAAACTCAAGTTATCTGATTGGAACCACATGGCTCAAGCTGAACGAGAGGCTTTAGTCGAGTTACCATGCACTACAGAAACAGAAATTCAAGCTTACCAAGAATATCTCCAACAGTTAATTATCAAACATACTGGCACACCAGCTGCAAAATTACCTATTGAATCTGATCCAGTTTGGTTAAATGCAAACACCATACCCGATAGTATTCAGGATAAAGCTCAAGAAATAGGTGTAAATCTTACATTGTCACAGTGGGTAAATTTAACACCCTTACAACGTTTTGCTTTGATTAAACTCAGCCGTTCAAGACATGAAAACCAGAATTTCCCAAAAGCGATCGCCGAGTTTCATCTTGATTAGTTATTCTCCTCTGCTTTTCCCCTACCCAGTCCCTAATTTCGTGTAAAAATTTACGAATTAAGCTGGTTTATCACAGCCTAATTGAATAATATTTAGTTGAATTACCGATGTATTAACGTTGCGCTATTCATCCCCACCTTACTTCGTTGAAGGTGGGGATGAATAGCGGGCTACGACGAAGCAGCATCTTTGACCATCATCAACCGTAGGTTGGTAAGGAAAAAGATGTATGTTCCCGTAGCGGCACCTAGTGCGGAGTAGCCAAATATTTTCCGACTTTACTTTACTAGCAAGTGTAGATAGTAGTAAGATATCTAAACAAGGAGGTGATATTGAGTGCTACATAAAGCTGTTCAGGTTCGTTTATACCCATCAAAAGAGCAAGAAACACTTTTGGCGCAGACATTTGGGTGTTCTCGCTGGTGGTGGAATTACGCTATAAATAAATCAATTGAGACTTACAAAGAAACGGGTAAGGGACTGGGACAAGTAGCGCTCAATGCACTACTACCAAAACTCAAAAAAGCAGAAGATACTCGTTGGTTGGCTGATTGTTATAGCCAAGTTTTACAAGCTACAA
>DATNQO010000030.1:0-4210 GCA_036704005.1 Leptolyngbyaceae cyanobacterium
TGTAGCGACCTGCAATACTAATCGCTCAAACCTGCAATCAAGACATTTTCAAACCAGGATTAAATGCAACTATAATTGCGCTTCAGCCAGGATTAATTGCAACTGAACCAGGATTAATTGCAACCAACCTGCAATCATCCGTTTCGACCAGCATTAATTGCAACTAAGTGAAAGTCCCGCCAAACGGGAGTTTAGTAGTTTCCTAAAAAAACACCCTGATTGAATATGGAAATTTCAGCCAGGATTAATTGCAACTATAAGGTAAAATAAACGGTCGTTTTTTTTACTGTTATTACCACCCAGATTGCGAACCAAAAACCGAATCAAGTTTAGTAACGAAACTCGGTAATTATATCAAAGGCAACATACGCTGTTAAGTAACAAGTATATGTACTTGTTGAGGGTTCAAAGTATGTTGATAGGCTATGCCCGAATTTCAACAGATGACCAAAATCTGAACCTGCAAAAGGATGCTTTGCAGCTTGCTGGTTGTGAGAAAATTTACTCCGACCGTATAAGTGGTGCAAAAGCCCAAAGACCTGGACTTTCCTTAGCATTGGAGGTAGCACGGACTGGTGATGTTTTGGTCGTGTGGCGGTTAGACCGTCTGGGAAGGTCGCTCAAAGACTTAATCGAGATTATGTCTACGTTAGATGAGAAGGGAATTGGGTTGCAAAGTTTACAAGAATCCATCTCCACAACAAATAACAGTGGCAGACTAATCTTCCATTTGTTCGGCGCATTGGCAGAATTTGAGCGCAACCTAATCCGCGAACGCACAACTGCTGGACTTGTAGCAGCGCGTAAGCGCGGTCACAAGGGAGGAAGACCAAAAGCCCTTGACCCAGCTAAACGCCAATTAGCAGTCAAACTTTATACCGAAGGTCAACACACCATTATTGAAATATGTAAGTTGATGGGAATTTCCAAACCAACGCTCTACAACTACATTGCAGAGATAAATAACTAACATGGTACATAAGCAAATCCCGGCAGAGGCACTCATCAATTTACGCCACCGCCTCGAATCTTTGCCTAGTCGTTGCCAAGAGCGTCGAATTCTCATTGAAGAAACAGCTACACTGTACGGTGTGTCAACCGATACGCTATATCGGGCGTTGCGTAATTCATCACGTCCAAAATCCATCAACCGCTCAGATAGCGGGACACCCAGAAAACTTTCACTCTCTGATATGGAACGTTACTGCGAGGTCATCGCGGCGATGAAAATCCGTACCAGTAACAAAAAAGGGCGACATATCTCCACAGTACGGGCGATTGAACTGTTGGAAGAATTTGGGATGGAGACACCTGATGGTTTTGTCCAACCGCCTAAAGGCGCATTGACTAGAAGTACTGTCAATTATTACTTGAAAACCTGGGGATACGACACTGAACGTATGACTAGGCAACCGCCTGCGGTGCGTTTTCAGGCGAATCACAGCAATGAATGTTGGCATTTCGACCTCAGCCCATCCGATTTGAAACACGTAAAACAGCCATCATGGGTGGAACCGGGTAAGGGAAATCCGTTGCTGATGCTGTACAGCATTGTTGATGACCGTAGTGGCGTATGTTACCAGGAATACCACTGTGTTTATGGAGAGGATGTCGAAGCTGCATTGCGCTTCTTATTTAATGCGATGACGGTGAAAACAACCGATGGATTTCCCTTTCATGGGATTCCAGAAATGATTTACACCGACAACGGACCAATTGCTAAAAGCCACGTATTTCAAAACGTGATGGATTGCCTGAGAATCAATCTTGTCACCCACATTCCTGCGGGTAAAGATGGTCGTCGGGTAACAGCCCGCTCTAAGGGCAAAGTGGAAAGACCGTTCCGGACGGTCAAAGAAGCTCACGAGACTCTGTATCACTTTCACGAACCGGAAAGCGATGTTGAAGCTAACTTGTGGTTACGCCAATATTTATTGCATTACAACGACAAACCACACCGCAGAGAACCGCATTCGCGGATAGAAGATTGGTTGCGAAATATGCCAAACCCAGGCTTAAGGTCGATGTGCAGTTGGGAGCGATTCTGTACATTTGCCCGCGAGCCACAACGGAGGAAAGTGGGAACGGATGCTAGGGTATCAGTAGAAGGTGTAGCTTATGAGGTAGAACCTGACTTGGCAGGCGAAACTGTCGTGCTGTGGTGGGGTCTTTTTGACAACGAACTGTACGTAGAGAAAGATGACCAACGCTACGGACCATTTTATCCAGTTGATGGTCCCATCCCCCTACACCGTTACCGTAAATTCAAGAAAACCAAAACTGAAGAACGGGCAGATAAAATTGCCGATTTGGCTAAAAAGTTGGGCTTGCCACGGACAGCTTTAGACAAAAACGCGGATCTACAATTTCTAGTAGATAAGTACAAGGAACTTACGCCAACGGTCACACCTTTTAACGACCCCGACCCATACCAAGAATTTACTTATCCCACGGTACTGTTTGCTAAGAGGGCGATTTCCGATTATCTGGCTAAACCATTGGCTAAATTGTCTACCGAACAGTTGGCATTTATTGATTCACTGTTAGCTGAAACTTTGAATAAAAAAGCGATTATTGAACGAGTGCGGCAATATTTCCACTCAAATAAAGGAGGGGAACGCAATGCTCACTGAGGTCATGGAACACTTTCGTTTGGTTAAGGAGTTTCCCAAGGCTGGGTACTACGAGACAGACCACCAAAAACAAATGTTTAAGGATATTAACGCCGCAATCCATTCTGGGAAGTTGGTTGCCATCACGGGAATTATCGGGTGTGGGAAGACGACAACTTTACGACGTTTGTTTGAGGTTTTGGAGAAAGAAGGCAAAATCTTGGTTTCAAAGTCCCTTTCTGTGGATAAAGACCGAGCGACGCTACCAACACTAATTGCTGCCTTATTCTACGATTTATCCACAGATAAAGAAATTAAAATCCCCAAAGACGGCGAAAAACGGGAACGGGAACTGCGCGACCTAATTAGAAAAGGTAAAAAGCCGGTGGCACTGTTTGTTGATGAGGCTCATGACTTACATTACAGTACTTTGACGGGACTCAAACGTTTAATTGAGGTAGTTGAAGATGGTGGTGGCACACTTTCAGTGGTATTAGCTGGTCATCCCAAATTGAAAAATGATTTACGCCGTCCAACTATGGAAGAAATTGGGTATCGGGCAACGGTCTTCTCCTTGGAGGGTATTGTTGGTAGCCAGCGAGAATATATTGAATGGTTAGTATCTAAATGCAAAGAAGAAGATACTCAAATAAGTGAGATATTATCGGCAGAAGCCATTGATCTACTTGCCATACGCTTGAGGACACCACTGCAAATCGAGCAACATTTGACACTTGCTTTCGAGGCTGCATACCTCTTTGGGGAAAAACCTGTTACTACGGCGATTATTGAGTCCGTTTTATCTAAGCAAATTGATGATTTGGAACCCACCCTAACCCGTCACGGTTATGACGTGAGGGGCTTGGCGGAACAGTTCAATGCCAAGCCTGCTGAAATTAAATTGCTGTTTCGCGGGCAGCTTGACCCAGTGCGTTCGCGTGAGTTGCAGGAACAAATGCTGGCGGCGGGACTGCCACTTTGAGTGGATTGAAAACGATTGGGAAAATGGAAGTATTTATAGTTGCAAATAATCCTGGTTGAAACCGATGATTGCAGGTTGGTTGCATTTAATCCTGGTTCAGTTGCAATTAATCCTGGCTGAAGCGTAATTATAGTTGCATTTAATCCTGGTTTGAAAATGTCTTGATTGCAGGTTTGAGCGATTAGTATTGCAGGTCGCTACAGTTAACCGTCGTCATGTGAGCGTAGAGAAACTAAATGCGGCGCTAATTGATGTGATTAACCGTTACAATGTTTTGAGTTTACCCAAGTTATGGGGTGATGGTACATCAGCGGCGGCAGATGGGACGAAGTATGATTTGTACGAACAGAATTTACTGTCTGAATATCACATTCGTTATGGAGGTTATGGAGGGATTGCTTATCACCATGTTGCTGATAGCTATGTAGCTTTATTTAGCCATTTTATTCCTTGTGGAACTTGGGAAGCGGTTTATCCCGCATTTCTCACAAACTGATTTGAGAAGCTGATTTGGGGATAAAAAGTTGAACTTTTTGAAAAACCAAAGATATGGGAACAGTCCCCAGAGAAAAATTTAATCTAAAATCACCAAACCGTTACTAAATCGTCGGTAAAA
>DATNQO010000031.1:0-5488 GCA_036704005.1 Leptolyngbyaceae cyanobacterium
AAAACCTTTTCAAACGCGGTCGGGCAGTCCGTGTGAGCTTGTGGACGTATCCAAACGGAGAAATTTGAATACTAGTATTCAGATTTCTAGAGAGGACGGATGAAGCAAGAATCCTCGTCTCTTTAGAGCGAGGAGTGTCAACATCCGCACTGTATGATGACTCTAAACTCAAAAAACCTCCGCGAACCTCCGCGCGAACCTCCGCGTCCCTCTGCGTTAAAAAAACCTCTTAATAAAACGTGAGTTCGATGAACCTCTCCCTCCCAACCTCCCTCTCCTAAAAGGCGTTCGCGTAGCGTCTCCGTCAGGAGAGGGAGGAGAAACGAAAAAATACCTCACCCCCAACCCCTCTCCTTGTAGGAGAGAGGCAGAAAATGCCAGTTTATTCCCTGTCTCCAGCTATAGAGCCTGAACCAAAGGTGTAAAAAACGGCACTAATTCCGAGCGACTAACTACGAGGGTAGGGAAAGAGCGATCGCTATAATCTTCCCCTGCTATTAAAGGAAACGGTTCGGAGTCCAGAGACACCCAGCTACCGCCAGCAGCTTGCACAATTACCCAAGCACCTGCTAAGTCCCAAACTTTTGGCGTTGCTTCTACACCCCCTAATGTCGCCCCAGTAGCCACAGTGAGAAAATTGTAACTAGCTACACCCAACATCCGAATTTTGCAGGGAAAGCCATTCTGCACAACCCCTAGACTGCGGGAACAAAGGTTAAAAAAGTGATTGCTACTAGGTGCATCACTACTAGTATGAATTGGGTGATGATTAAGAAATGCTCCCGATGGGGTGACTAAACCTGATGTACCTGGATAGAAGCCATGAAAGGCTTGATTTAGGGGTGGTACATATACATAACCGAAAATGGGTGTACCTTGATAAAGCAAACCCAGGGAAATCGACCAGATAGGAATACCGCGTGTAAAGTTGGTTGTCCCATCTAAAGGGTCAATTACCCAACACCATTCTGTCCCAGGAAAAGCGCGATCGCTTTCTTCAGCTAGTATTCCATAACCTGCGAAACTAGAAGCGATCGCATCTCTAATTTCTTGATCCGCCCATTTGTCGGCTTGCGTTACCAAGCTACCATCAGCTTTTTGCAAAGCTTGCACTTGCCCAAAATCCTGCATTAATCTCGCGCCTACTCTAGTGGTAGTAGTTTGGGCAAATTCGAGAACTGTTGTCCAAAAATCGTTCATTAATAGATTCCCATGCAAAGGCTTTCTAATCTAAATCGCTTTCCAAAACAGAAGCGATCGCTTGCTTGGTATTATTTTGAAATTCTGTAACATTCACACGGTTGAGGAACCAAATCGATAACAGCATCCCCACCGCTTCCAAAGCAAATACCAACCCATAAGCTAATTCTAAAGTTGGAAACAATCTTTTTCCTACGTCCAAAGCTGCACCACCTATCACTAAAGCGGTTCCCCTAGCTAAAGCCTGCGCCAGTCCCCAAGCCCCGATAAATGTGCCTGCGGCTTCTGCGACTGTCAAATCTAGCATCAAGCTAATTGCACCTGTAGTTAAGAAACCGGCGGCTAAACCAAACAATACTAAACCCAACTTCAAGAAGGCGGAATTAGCCGAAAATCCTGATGCGCCCAACAATAACACCGCGAATGCAACCATAATACAGCCGAGACGCGCAGTGCGACGCTTACCCAAACGCGGAATCACAAAAAAGCCAGTTACACCATAGGCAATCAAAATACCCGTACCATAAAAAGCATTCAGTTGGGTACTCTGTGCCAAAGGCATCTTAAATACTTGACCCGCAAAAGGTTCTACCACTGCGTCTTGCATAAATAAACTGATGGTCATCACTACCAAAAAAGTGAAGAACAACGCAGTTTGGGGGCTAGCTGTCAAAATCTTCCAAGCTGCACCTAAAGTAATGCTATCTTCTCGGTTGACCAAAGTAGAACGCTGGCTATAGAGAGAATATTTTTTTTCTACACCAAGCGTTGCGATAATTGACAACCCAAATACAACAGCTGGAACGATAAGAAATAGCCTATCAACTGCTGGTTGAAAATTGACTGTAGTTGCTTGTGACGGTAATATCCTGCCAGAGATGATTGCCCCAACAATAATTCCCACCATCAACATTGACCAAACTATGCTCACCACTTGAGAACGGTTATCTTCATCAGAGATATCGACTAACAAAGCAGCAAAAGGCGTACTACTAGCACAAATTGCTAGACCGTATAGGGCAAAAACTAGAGCGAGAACTGACATCCAGCCGATAGTTTGAGTATTCCACACCCAACTGCCAAGATTATCAGCGATCGCATTTAACTGCCAAATTACTTGTACAGCTAAAAAAATTGCGATCGCAAATACTGCCGCCCCCAGCCATACATAAGCCGTGCGATGATAACCCCATAAAGGCTTGGCATCAGAAAGCTGACCAAACCAGATACGCGCAGGAGAGACAAACGCAGGTAAAGCCAACACCAGCGCCACGAACGTAGCCGGAATAGCTATTTCTTGAATCATGATTCTGTTGAGTACAGCCTGAGTCAAAATTGACATCATCCCCAGACCCATTTGAAATAGTCCGAGTCGGAAGACTGTCGGGATATTAACTTTAGGAACTGACTCAGGACTAATTGATTGACCTGATTCGGGATCGGGTACAAGATTGCTAGTTGCCATTATGACTTTATCAAGAAACAGTACAGGATTTAGCTTTTATATAACTAAAGATAAACCCTGCCCATCGTCTGTCTGCTAACTGTTCACAAAAAAGGGACTGGGGAAGGGGGAAAGGGGAAAGGGGAAAGAAACTAATGATAACTGATAACTGATAACTGACAACTGTCAACTGTCAACTGTCAACTGTCAACTGCTAAAAGCTTTTCTGCGGCTTCTAACATTGAGGCTGATATGTCTTTGAGGTCTTCGCGATTTTGTAGGTAGGTTTTTAATGCTTCCATTGGGTCAATGCTGCTGCTAGCACTTAATTCGGGAATGCGGGGTCTAGCTAACTGACTGACCAATTCTGCTTGAATGGTATAAGTGTGAGCAGGACTTAATGCGGTGTGTAGGGAAGCGCTATCAATTACATCCATTTGTTCGGAACGGAGTTTGTAAATTAGGCGCACTACAGCATCTTGTATATCATGTTTGGCGATCGCTTTCAGGATAGCAGTTTGTGGATCATCCGCTTTTGACACATCAACTTCAATTGTGCGAAAAGTCCTCACTGGTAAGGGACAAAATTCCCAATGTACGTTTCCCTTCTCCAGTTCAATCATCACATAACCCTTATCTTCCTTCTCCTCACTAAAATCTACCCGTTCAATACTCCCCGGATAAATCACAGGCGGGTTATTAGATTTATTCAAATTCTGATGACGGTGGACGTGTCCCAACGCCACATAATCAAAACAAGGACGAGTCAGCAAAGATAAAGGGAGAGTAAAGCCTTTACCCACAGCCAAATAACGTTCTGCACCTAAAGTTGCATTATCCGCCATCAAATGAGCCAAAAGCACAGTAGGTACATCGGGGTCAAGTCTGCGAATTTCCCCTTCTATCACAACTTGTAACCGTTCCGTTAATAATTGATTGACTTCCGCCAGCGCCAAACCTTCCGTTTCTTGACGTGTCATCAACGTGGAACGAGTCAGCCAAGGTAAAGTAATTACCTGCACTTTGCCGTTACGAGTTTGGATGTGATGAGTCATTAACCTATCACCAACCACAAACCCCGGCACTCCCAAAGTGCGGTATATATTTAAACTTGCGCCTCCCTGTCCTTGGGAATGTTGGTCATGGTTCCCCACTAACAACACCGTAGGAATTTCCGCATCAACCAGACGACGAAACTGACCTGCAAAAGCTTCTTGTACATAGGGCGGTGGTGTAGCATCAGGAAACGCATCACCCCCAAATATCACCAAATCTACTGGCTCAGCCAGCGCTCGGTCAATACACACAGATAAAGTATCAACAAAATCCTCTAATCTTGTATTTAATCCCGTGATTGGATTAATGCGTCCGTGGGAAAAGCCGCTTCCCATGTGGATGTCGGAGAGGTGAAGAATTTTGAGCATGGTTTGTCATTAGTCAGTTCTTATATATATTAGTGACATCTGGGAAGGGTACAACTACTGTAAATCTAACTTACATGAGTCTGCATCGCGGGGGAGCTACGTTCATTATCTTTATCAAAATCTATGTTGTCAAATTGAAATGGCTTTATACAAAAATTACTCCCCTCTCCTGATGGGAGAGGGGCCAGGGGTGAGGGTCTAGGTCATGGTTTCCACCAAACCAAACAAGGCTTACGCTTCACGATCAGCGAAACTGCACCGCGAGAAGTGCTATATAGATTATTAGAATTAAATCACCAACGCTATGCTGAAGAGGTAGCACAGGGTTTACATGATAAAGGCAAGAAATAAGGTAAATCTGGAGGTAAGAAAAAGGCGAAAGTGGAATCTAAAAAGCAAGATAATCACAGTGACCAATTGAGTTTATTTTAGGTGGAGAATATGTAAGATTAACCCTCACCCCAGCCCTCTCCCACAGGGAGAGGGAGTGAAGAAAGAGAAAAAGATAGTAAAGATAAACAATCACAAAATAAATATAAAGAAGAAAAATATAACGATACATCTTGTCCCCCTCTCCCCGTGGGAGAGGGGCTAGGGGTGAGGGCAGAAATCGCTAAATTAGCAGGTAGCAATCGACAAATACCTAAAGTATTATTAGAACGCACCCGTGAGTTAAGAAAAAAACAAACACCAGCAGAACAAATTCTGTGGGAATGTTTAAGAAATCGACGTTTATTAAATACCAAGTTTCGCAGACAACATAATATCGGTAGATACATTGTTGATTTTTATTGTCACGATAAGTTATTAATTATCGAACTGGACGGTAGTATTCATGCAACCCAACAAGCTGAAGACTCTATCAGGGAAAATTGGTTAAAGTCTAATAATTTTACTGTGATTCGGTTTAGTAATGACCAAGTATTTAGTGATATCGAGTTTGTTTTACAGAGAATTTCTCAAGCCCTCATCCCCTAGCCCCTTCTCCCTTGGGGAGAAGGGGGACTGGAAATAAATTTTGGTAGGGTAGATTATAATTTCTCACCAATTAAATACCTTTTTTACAAAGTGATTTGCCCAATCTTTAGATAAAAAACCGGAGTTTTTATCTCCGGCTTTACCGCTTTATACTTAATCAACATCTGAAATTAATTACTTTCCTGCTCATTTAACCAACTTATTAAATCAGATGTTGATGAAATTCTCAAAAGCACTATACATAAAGCTCAAGCACCAATTAATCATGTAGAGACGTTGTATACAACGTCTCTACAGTGTTCGTGACGTACCTACACCGCCTGAATACAGGTCGGTGTAGGCTTCTCAGAGACTCTTCATTGAAGACATAATCTGAGCTTTTAGATCGTGCGTCCCACGATTCTTTATGTTTATAGAGGCATTCAGATCCCTGCACAAACTA
>DATNQO010000032.1:0-75081 GCA_036704005.1 Leptolyngbyaceae cyanobacterium
TGTTGTTGTTCGTAGTGTTCGCGTAGCGTCTGTCTACGACACGCTACGCGAACGGAGAGAGCGATTTATCGCTCTTTTGCTGGGTTTGAGAGGACTAAAGTCCTTACTACAAACTTATCTTTTATTAAGTCTCTCTACTTAGTCAAGCTAACTGTAGGGTGCGTCAGCCTAATAATGTTGTACACATCCAAGGATTTTCCACATCTGACCCACCCTACCCCAAGTGTCAGTTGTGTAACTCCTGATGTGAATAATTTATTTTTTATTGTTACTTTATTCAATTTAGTAAAAAACTTTACGGCGATGCCTCGTAAAGTAGGCATCGCGGATTTTAGATATTATCTAAAATCCCTATCGATTTAACGATTCACCGCCGCAGCTTCTCGTGCCGCAGCTGCTTGATCTGGATGGATACCCAGACGTGTGAGGTTAATTCGTCCTTTATTGTCAATTTCGCGCACTTTGACAATTACTTCATCACCAACTGCGACTTCATCCTCAACTTTACCGACACGATAATCGGCTAGTTGGGAAATATGGATCATCCCTTCCTTCCCTGGAAGAAATTCCACAAAAGCGCCAATGGGTATAATCCGCGTCACACGTCCGGCGTAAACGTCGCCTTCGTTCAGCTTGCGAGTCATGCCTTGGATAATATTCTTGGCTCTCTTCGCCTTGGTTTCATCAACCGCAGAAATGGTAACTGTGCCATCATCTTCAATATCAATTTTGGCTCCAGTTTCTTCGGTGATACCTTTAATTGTCTTCCCACCAGGCCCAATGACTAGACCAATCATGTCTGGATCAATCTTGATGGTCAACAGGCGAGGCGCGTAGGGTGAGGTTTCGGTGCGTGGGGTGTCGATAGTTTGGAGCATTTTGTCCAAAATATGCAGTCTGGCAGACTTGGCTTGGTGGATGGCTTGGGCTATCACTTCCAAGGATAAACCAGAGATTTTCATGTCCATTTGCAAGGCGGTAATGCCTGTATCCGTCCCGGCAACTTTGAAGTCCATGTCACCCAAGAAGTCTTCAATGCCTTGAATGTCTGTCAAGACTCGGACTTCATCACCTTCCTTAATCAAACCCATCGCTGCACCACTCACAGGTTTGATAATTGGCACACCCGCATCCATTAATGCCAAGGTGGAACCGCAGACTGAACCCATTGAGGTGGAACCGTTGGAAGAAAGCACTTCCGATACGACGCGAATCACGTAGGGGAATTGCTCTTTGGGTGGCAGTACAGGGATGATGGCTCTCTCTGCTAATGCACCATGACCAACTTCTCGTCTACCAGGGGCGCGTAAAGGCTTGGTTTCGCCGACGGAGAAGGGGGGGAAGTTGTAGTGATGGAGGTAGCGTTTGGATTGGTCTGTTTGCAGGTCATCGTTGAGGTTTTGGGCATCGCCTGGAGTACCCAAGGTACAAGCGGATAATACCTGAGTTAGTCCCCGGTTAAATAAGCCGCTACCGTGGACGCGCTTGGGTAATACGCCGACTTGACAGGAGACTGGACGCACTTCATCAAGTTTACGACCATCAACGCGCACGTTATCTTCAACGATTTGGCGGCGCATGAAGTATTTTGTAATGTCTTTAAAAGTGTTACCCAGGGCTTTGCTGTCTGCGCTGGCTGCTACCCTGATGGGGTCTTCTTCTGGAAGTTCGGCGATCGCTGTGGCAATATTTTCTTTAACAACATCCAACGCGGCATCGCGTTCGGGTTTGGTAAGTTCAAATTGAGCCAGAATTTTCTTAATTTCGTCGCTGGCGCGATCGCGGATATAATTTTCCAGAGTTTGATCTACCTCTGGTGGTGCTTCCTGCACAATTTCCAGACCGAGTTCGGCTACTAGGTCTTGCTGCGCTTTGATTAAGTCGCGCACAGCTTCATAACCAAAATCAATCGCCTCAATAATATCTCGCTCTGGGAGTTGATTCGCCCCTGCTTCCACCATGATTACACCGTGGGGTGAACCGGCGACAACGAGATCCAATTCCCCGGCTTCGATTTCCGCGTAGGTGGGATTAATAATAAAATCATCACCAACTAAGCCTACCCTCACGGCTGCCATTGGCCCGTTAAAGGGGATTTGCGCGATTAAGGTGGCAATGGAAGCACCTGTTACTGCTAATACGTCCGGTGGGACTTGTTCATCCATCGACATGGTAAAAGCGATGACTTGCAAGTCATCCCGCAACCATGAAGGGAACAAGGGACGTAGGGGACGGTCTATCAAACGACTGGTGAGAATGGCTTTTTCTGGCGGACGACCTTCTCGGCGCATAATCCCACCAGGGATTCTCCCCGCCGCATACAGTCTTTCTTCGTAATCTACTGTCAGGGGAAGAAAATCAATGCCCTCTCTGGCTTGCGATCGCGTAGCTGTCACTAGAACAGCTGTATCCCCAGATTCTATCAAAACCGACCCACCCGCTTGGGGTGCTAGTAGGCCTACCTTCAGTCGAATATCCCTTCCATCGAAGGATATTGACTTCTCAAATTCTGCCATTCAGCTTTTTTTCCTTCTATGCACGCTATTCTCTCTCTGTGGCAATCCTAACATTTATGCCCTGTAACTGGCTTATTATCAGTTGACAGTTGACAGTTGACAGTTGTTATTCTCCCTCATCTCCCTCATCTCCCCCCACTCCCTAAACTCTTGTACATCATCAACGCCTTTACCACTTGTCCGTCAGCTAGCTTTGCTGCTTTAGGAATGTTGCCAATGATATCAAAGTCCAGGGACTGCCAGAGGGTAATTGAAGCTATATTAGTTTCAAAGACTAAATTAAACATGACTGCTTCGTAGCCTAATTGGGCTGCTATTACGAGCATGGATTCTCCCATGAACCTACCTATGCCCTGTCCCCGCAGTCCTGGTTGTACAATAAAACCAGCGTTGCAGATATGACTACATCGCCCCGGAAAGTTCGGCTTGATATAAAATGACCCTAATATTGTTTGTGGCTTGTATGTGCCATCCTCACCAGATACCCTAACGACAAAGGCATCTTTACTCAACCAGTAAGCTGCAAATTCTGGTTGTGATAGTGGTTGCTTTTGGGGATAAGTTTTACCTTCATCTATGACAAAGTTGAGCAGTGTCCTAACTTCTTCATATTCTTGAGGTTTTATATAATCCAATTCTACAGTTGTACCGTTTTTTAGCACTTTATATAGAGGAAGATTCATTATTTATGTTCTTTGATTGATAGCGATTATTATATTAGTAAAAAATTATCAGCATTAACCGCCGATGCAGAGGGTAAACGCCAATATTTTTTTGTGTCAGTAAATTATGGGAAATTAGCAATGATATTTTTATATTAGTTATTATTAAATAATATATGGATGAATACAAAAAATAAATATTTATTAATTTAAGTAAAGTTTGAGTAATTAAGAGATGGCAATTTTACACGGTAGTTGGATATCAAAAGAGCAAGAGAGTTGTTTATTTATTTGGGGGGAGACTTGGCGATCGCCACAAGTGGAGTTTGATTTTGAGGCGGTATTGCTGAATCCTTTGGCGCTGTCGGCATCTGAGTTAAGTGATTGGTTGCAGTCTCAACATGGGGCAATTTTTAACTTACTACCGCAACAAGTAGAGAAGCGAACATCTAAAGCAGCCAGTGCGACAAAAATAAATTTACCAATTTCCTCACAGATAGTTGCTCTGCCAACGGTAATTTCTCAACCTAGTAAAAAAGAAACAGTTGTCATTTCTCCTGTACATTCTGCTGCTTTAGCATCTGAGAATGATTCAAAAACTTATTTACACCCTTGGCTTGTGGAAGGTTTTTGTCTTTCCCCTAGTGCAGCGATTAAGTTTCTCACTTCTTTACCTTTAAATATTACTAGTGGAGAAAATGCTTTTTTAGGTGGAGATTTACGTTTTTGGTCACAAATTGCCCGTTGGAGTTTAGATTTAATTTCTCGGTCTAAATTTATTCCCAATATTCAGCGACAGCGTAATAATTCTGTTAATAGCAGATGGCAAGTGCTTTTAGATAGTGCTGTAGATGGAACTCGATTAGAAAAGTTTGCGGCGAAAATGCCTTTGGTTTGTCGGACTTATCGGGGACTGGGGACTGGGGGTTTATTTGTAGATTTTCCTGTACAGGCGCAGGAGTTGATATTGGGGTTTCTCAATGATGTGATTGATACTCAACTGCGGGAGATGGTGGGAAATCAGCCTGTGGTGGAAACTCGGTTGCTGGCTTCTTTACCGCCTGCGGTGCGTCAGTGGTTGCAAGCTTTAACTGGTGCGTCTAATTCGGTGAATGCGGATGCGGTGGGTTGGGAACGGTTAGAGGCGGCGCTGAAGGCTTGGACGATGCCGCTACAATATCAACTGGCTAGTAAAAATCAGTTTCGTACTTGTTTTGAATTGCGTTCTCCAGAATCAGGTAAGACGGAATGGACGCTGGCTTATTTCTTGCAAGCAGCCGATGATCCAGAATTTTTGGTAGATGCGGCGACTATTTGGCAGCATCCTGTTGAACAATTAGTTTATCGGGAGCGAACAATTGAACAACCCCAGGAAACATTTTTGCGAGGTTTGGGGTTAGCTTCTCGATTATATTCGGCGATCGCACCGACTTTAGATACAGAATCGCCGCAATTTTGCCACCTCAACCCCATGCAGGCTTATGAATTTATCAAGTCAGTTGCTTGGCGATTTGAAGATAGCGGTTTAGGTGTGATTTTACCGCCCAGTTTGGCGAACCGTGAAGGCTGGGCAAATCGTTTGGGTTTGAAAATCTCCGCCGAAACGCCAAACAAAAAACAAGGGCGTTTGGGATTGCAAAGTTTGCTAAATTTCCAATGGCAATTAGCCATAGGCGGGCAAACTATTTCTAAGGCAGAATTTGACAGATTGGTAGCCTTAAAAAGCCCATTGGTAGAAATTAACGGCGAATGGGTGGAGTTGCGTCCCCAAGACATCAAGACAGCCGAAGCCTTTTTTACTGCCCGTAAAGACCAAATGGCTTTATCTTTAGAAGATGCCTTACGTCTGAGTACCGGAGATACTCAAGTAATTGAGAAATTACCAGTAGTTAGTTTTGAAGCCTCCGGCGCATTACAAGAATTGATCGGGGCGCTGACGAATAATCAAGCAGTTGCACCACTACCTAAGCCGAAAGACTTTCAAGGACAGTTACGCCCATATCAAGAAAGGGGTGCGGCTTGGTTGGCGTTTTTGGAACGTTGGGGTTTAGGCGCTTGTCTCGCCGACGATATGGGATTAGGTAAATGTGTAGCCCCTGATACACTGGTCAATGTTAATGGACTGTTAGAGACAGCTGAGACTATTTGGGAAAATCACGCGGGTACAGCCATATTTGACGGCGAAGGATTTTGGACAGAACCGACTGCGGAATTGTTAGTTAATTCTATACATGAAGAGACTGGTAAAATTATCCAGGCTCCTATTAAAAGATTATATCGGCAGCAGGTAAGCGAAACATTAAAAAGAATTACTCTCCAAGATGGCAGCAGTATAACTATTACCCATCGTCACAAACTACTAACAAATCAGGGTTGGACAAATAATTTACAGGTGGGTGATTACGTTTGTGTACCTGCTAAAATGCTTTGGCATGGTCAACAGGAAGACCATGATTTAATTAAGTTGTTGGCTTGGCAAATTGCCGAAGGGTATGAACTACTTGATAGAGGAACTGTCACAATTACCCAAAAGGATACTAAAGTATTAGAAGAACTCAGGGAGACATTTCAACGGATAGGCGATCGCTACAGTCTCAAGATTAACAACCCACAAATTTATAGCCCATCAAACAGAGTTTCTTATCTCCAAATTAATAGCCAAACTTATCGGCATTTTTTGGAAGCTAAAGGTTACGTTTGGGGCAAACTTTCGGCAGAAAAATCTATTCCTTCCTTGATTATGCAGGCAGATATGGATAGTGTACGCTGCTTTTTGCGTAACTATTTTGATGCCGAATCTGCCGTAATTTTCAGTATGCGGAGTATTGAGATTGCTACAGCCTCACCCTTACTAATTGAGCAATTATCTACACTCCTGCGACGTTTCGGTATTTGGTTGAGAATTTCACCCAAGCAAAAAGCAGCAACCAATGGTAAGCAAATTTCCCGTACTTATTATATCGGTGTTATTGGCGGTAATTCTGCTAGGAGATTCTTACAAGAAATTGGCTTTGGCAATACACAAAAACAGGAAAAGTTAATAACAATATGTCAGCGATTCAATAACACTAATGTTGAAGGCATTTCGGCTAGTGATATTGTCGCTCAAACTATTAAAACAACGGGTTTGCCTTTGCGGCATTTAGGAATGCACAATACTGTTTATATTAATAAATCACAGCAATTTTCGAGAGAGAGTTTGCAGAAAGTCGTAATCGGGATGAACAAGATAATTTCTGGAGAAGCCCAACAACAGTATCAGCAACTAAAAACATCTAAATGGACAAATCAAACGTTAAAAGCTGATGAAAGTTTAGATGTAGAACAGTTAAACCTAACCAAAAAATCGTTAGAACATTTACTAGAAAAAGAAGTTCTTTACTGCAAGATTGCCAAAATCGAAGAAATTGATTATCAAGGTTGGGTTTACGACTTTGAAGTGAGCGAACATCACAACTTTGTTGCTAATAGTATTATCTGCCATAACACAGTTCAATTTATCGCTTTTTTACTCCATCTAAAAGAACAGGATGTACTAGAAAAACCCACTTTACTAGTTTGCCCTACTTCTGTTTTAGGTAACTGGGAACGAGAAGTAAAAAAATTCGCCCCTACGCTGAAAGTCCTTCAATATCATGGTGATAAACGTCCCAAAGGTAAAACCTTTCAAGAAGCAGTCAAAAAACACGATTTAGTTATCACAAGTTACGCCTTAATTCATCGAGATATCAAATCATTACAGGGTGTTTCTTGGCAGATCATTGTCTTAGATGAAGCCCAAAATGTGAAGAATGCCGAAGCCAAGCAATCACAAGCAGTTAGACAACTAGAAACCACATTTCGCATTGCTTTGACGGGTACACCAGTAGAAAATAGACTACAGGAACTTTGGTCAATTCTTGATTTTCTCAATCCAGGTTATTTAGGTAATAAACAATTCTTTCAAAGACGCTTTGCTATGCCAATTGAAAAGTATGGTGATGCAGCATCTTTAAATCAATTGCGGGCTTTGGTACAACCATTTATTCTGCGTCGTCTAAAAACAGACCGGGAAATTATTCAAGACTTGCCAGATAAGCAAGAAATGACTGTATTCTGTGGTTTGACTGCGGAACAAGCTGCACTTTATCAGCAAACTGTAGAAGCATCCTTAGCAGAGATTGAATCAGCAGAAGGATTGCAACGTCGCGGGATGATTTTAGCTTTATTAATTAAACTCAAACAAATTTGTAATCATCCGGCGCAATATTTAAAAGCAGCAACCTTGGAAAAATACAGTTCAGGCAAACTGCAACGTTTAGAAGAAATGTTAGAAGAAGTATTAGCAGAAGGCGATACTTACGGCGCTGCTGGTGGGGGAAGGGCTTTAATTTTCACCCAATTTGCCGAATGGGGTAAGTTACTTAAACCTCATTTAGAAAAACAATTAGGGCGAGAAATATTCTTTTTATATGGTAGTAGCAGTAAAAAGCAACGTGAGGAAATGATTGACCGTTTCCAACACGATCCCCAAGGGCCGCCAATTATGATTCTTTCACTCAAAGCTGGCGGTGTAGGGTTAAATTTAACTAGGGCAAATCATGTATTTCACTTTGATAGATGGTGGAATCCAGCCGTAGAGAATCAAGCGACAGACCGCGTATTTCGTATTGGTCAAACGCGCAATGTACAGGTGCATAAATTTGTTTGCAATGGCACTTTAGAAGAGAAAATTCACGATATGATTGAGAGTAAGAAACAACTGGCGGAACAAGTTGTGGGTGCGGGTGAAGACTGGTTAACTGAATTAGATACAGACCAATTGCGGAATTTACTTATACTTGACCGTAGTGCAGTAATTGATGAAGACACAGATTAATCTATCTCTGTGCCTCTGTGGTAATAATTTTTTAACCACAGAGACACAGAGACACAGAGACACAGAGACACAGAGAACTGTTAAGTTAATAAATTTGGTTTGTCTGCAACAGCAACAACGGTTGATACTGGTTGTAGTTGACTGATGGGCGCTGGCTGCATATCGCGGTAGTCTAATATTTGTACAATGATGAGATAGGCGATCGCTAAAAGAATCGAAATAGCCCCTGTAATAATTGCAACAACTTTTTGACGGTTCATTACTAGCTCCTACAATGCAAGTTATGGGTATATATGTATCTTCATATTGCCACAACTCAACATGGGCTTATAACTAATTCGCCGGACTTGATATTAGTTTATTCATTAATTACTTGCCATGTACGCGGTTGATAAAATAAACATCTACTGATAGTTTTGTTACTCTTTACAGTAAATCTAAAAGACTCTACAATATCAAAAGATTCTACGCCTCTTCTAATATATATTTTGGCGCTATACACACCAGGAATAAAAGAACAGTAGGGCATATACATCTGGATTTCTGATTTCCCTGGAAGGATAGTTAAATCCTCGCGATCGCTGTTAGATGTTATATACTGAACTAGTTCACTTTCTCCTGACAAAGCTGTTACTAATATCCCTAAGTTGGCTTGGTCTATTTCTTGATAAGCTTTGCATTCTACGCATAGATAAGCTGGTTCACCAGTCAGGAGTGATTCTAGTAAATTACCTTGTTCATCTCTGAAAAAAATACCAGTAATACATAAACTCAAGCCCTCAGCTTCAGGCTTTTCTGGCAAAATCATTTTGCCTAAAGCACTTTCCTTACCACTTAAAGATAGGTCTTCTTCATATTTCCGAATTACTGTTTCTGTTTCACCAGATGTAATCAATTGACCTTTTGATAAGTAAATTGACGAATCGCAAACGTTGAGAATGCTATGAGAGTTATGAGAAACTAATATAAAAGCTGTGCCATTTTCTCGCAGTTGCGCTAGCTTTTTGTGACACTTAATTTTAAATCTAGTGTCTCCTACTGATAGCACTTCATCAATTAATAAAATATCTGGTTCTACATGAACTGCACAAGCAAATCCCAACCTAGCCGCCATCCCAGAACTATAGGTTTGTACAGGCGCATCAATAGCTTCGCCAATCTCAGAAAAGTCTACTACCTCTTGAAATCTCTCGGCAATCTTTTTAGTAGATAAACCCAAAATTGCCATATTTGCATAAATATTTTCTCGCCCTGTCAAAATAGGATTAAACCCTGCTCCCAAGGCGATTAATGGGGCTACTCTCCCTCTCACTTTGACACAGCCAGTATCAGGTTTAATTAAACCGCTAATGATACGTAGCAATGTACTTTTACCAGCGCCATTTGCACCGACTAAACCGACAGCTTCACCACGCCGTAATTCAAAGCTGACATCTTTCAGCGCCCAAAACTCCTTTTGACGCAAAGTATCACTTTTCCTATTACCTCCTGATAACTCTGTAGCAATATCTTGAAGGGCATAAAATAATGACCTTTTTAAGTCTCTACAAAATTTTTTAGAAACTTCCTCTACTGAAATTAATACATCAGTATCTTGAGAACTTACGTATTTTTCTGGCTCTACTAATTTAATCATTTTTAAGAACTTACTCTCTCAACCACAAACGGCATAGCTAAACGGAATGCAACCCAAGTTATGAATAATGCTACTAAAGTGATTATACTTACTAACCAGAAACCTTGAGGATTGGATACTATTCCTGTTGTCGCCAACTCTCTTATTGTTACCAATATGGGGGTTACAGGATTGAAATTAACTAACCAGCCAAAGATTCCCGTTTTAGGAACTGGATAAATTACAGGAGTGAGGAACAGCCAAAATCCTGTAATGAGAGTTAAGCCTTTGGATACATCCTGATAGAGTATCCCTAGCGGAGCTAATAAAATACCGATAAATGTTCCCAATAAAACTAAATGAATTAAAGGAACTGGAGTTAAAATCACCGTCCAACTTACAGGAATACGAAACCAAATAAACAAACCTACAATTAAAATTAGCTTGATGGCAAAGTTAAAAAACACTTCGCCTATCTTTGCTAAAATGAGCGCTTCTCGTGGAAAGTTAACTCTGGCTAGCATGGGTTTGGCTATTGTCACGGCTTGCACAGGGCCATTTAATGCTTCCACAAATGTCTGCCATAATGCAGTGCTAAACATGACATAAGCTGGGTAGGGTAAATCTGTTACACCAATGTTAATTACCTTCGCTTCATTGGCGAGGGTAAAACTAGTAGCCATGACAATTGGCGGTAAAAAAGCCCAAGCTACGCCTAAAAATGATTGGCGATATTGAGCGCTGATATCTCTTACCATCAATCTCCAAGCTAGCTCACGAGAAGCTAGCAAATCTCGCCACATGAGTTTTAACAGTTGAATGGGATGCCTAATTGTACTCTCAGGCTGATACACTATCTCAGGCAGCATAATTGTTAACCCTCATAGACTTGTTTGCGCTCAAAGTATTGTAATTTTAGGTTGTTTGCAGTGATTTACTATTATTGATCAACCAGGGAGGATGATCTCATTGCAGATTATGCCTGTGACATGGGTGTTTGAGATTGCAGATTTTGTAAATACTTTTGAGCATAACGGGTAGTGATGTAGCGATTAACTACCTTATCTATGGGTTGTAACAATTTACCTGTTACTCGCTGTCCTAATTTGCCTATAGGTAATTTACGCACAAGAGGACTAATAATAGCCATTTGTCGCCGCCATCCTAAGCGTTTGTATTTATTTTTGAAATACTCATCTTCGGTGAGGTTCCATTTCTGACTTAAGCGTTTGAGACTGGCTAGTTCCCAAGCATCGCTCCAACGCAGCATATAGTAATTGATATCTGTCTGCTCTAGAGGTTTGCTTGTTATATAAGTCATGAGAGATTCTGGTTCTAGGTAGATTGTACCGCCAGCATCAGCTACTAAAATACATAAATCAACGTGTTCTTTTGTATTGAGCAGTGCTTCATCCAACAGACCAACTTTTTCAAATATTTCTGTGCGTACCATCATGCAGTGAAATTCTGCTAGTCCAGTTTTTTGGCGTTGTAGCTGGGGTCTGATGTCTGCTAATTTCCGACCCTGTTTATAAATTTTTTCAATCATCCGCCTTCTGGTAATTTCGCCTTTAGTTTCTATCTTGACTCCAGACTCTCCCCCTGCACAATGTATTTCTGTGTGTAGAGGACTACCTTGACAAACTAGAGGGCTAACAATAGTTGCGCCAGTTTCTTCTGCACAGTTTACTAAAGGTTTGAGCCAACCGGATGTCACTACTACGTCGTTATCAATGAATACT
Source organism: Leptolyngbyaceae cyanobacterium (assembly GCA_036704005.1). Lineage (GTDB taxonomy): Bacteria > Cyanobacteriota > Cyanobacteriia > Cyanobacteriales > Nostocaceae > Trichormus. The sequence continues at coordinate 11,394 of DATNQO010000032.1, forward strand.
ACATACTTGCTAGTGACTTGACGCAGCCCAAGGTTACGGGCGCGGTTTGGGGAAAGATAGTGATCTGTGCGAATCAGTTGAAATTGTTTTTGTTGTGCTTGTTCTGCCAAATAATCTTTTATATGAGTAGGAGAACCACCATCGATGTAAATTAATTTAAAGGGATAATCTGTATGTTCATAAATACTTTCTAGAGCTTCACGGGTACAACTGAAACGCTCTCGTGGAGATACTACGATTGTAACTTCGGGAGTTGCGATCGCTGATGAGTTTGTCATTTCCATAAATATCCCTGATTAATTTCATTACAGATGTTTTTGTCATTATTTTAGCCATAATCATGGCTAATAAACTTTGTAGTAGTTTATATCAAAGCTACTGCCGATGTTAAAGTTGGTGCTTGATTAGGTAAGTTATTCATCATCACTTGATGATAAATTTCTACTAGATCATCATTAAGTTTTTCTATGTCATAGTTTGATTCTACATAATCACGACCAGACCGCCCTATTGATGACCAAATTTCTGGATGTTCTATCAGATAAATAATTTTCTTGGCTATGGCTTCAGCATCTCGTTCTGGTACGAGAAAACCTGATATTCCATCTTGCACTAATTCAGGAATGCCACCATGATTAGTAGCGATAACTGGTAAACCCATCAGCATAGCTTCTTTTAAAGTATTAACTGGAGCATCTTGATTACCATCTTTGGCTGTTATACTAGGAGCTATAAAAATATCTGATTCTCCAAGGACATCAACAATTTCTGGTTGTGTTTTCCAACCTAATATTTTGACTTTATCTGTAATATTTAATGATTTTATTAGCTGCTGCAAGGTTTCTTTTAATTCTCCATCTCCAATAATTTGATATTCAATATTTGGATAAAGCTTGGCAACTTCAGCTACAGCCCGAATAGCATATTCTATACCTTTTTTTTCAATGAGCCGCCCAGTAGTGGCTATGCGAATTTTTTGATTTGGATGAGGATATCTATCTTTAAAAGGAAAGCGACTACAATCTATCGCTGAACCATGCACTAAAATCTTTTTGGGGTCACAACCTAACTCGATTGCTTTGTTTCTAAAAAATTCACAATTGCTTAGGAAAAAATCTCCTTTGGCAAATAATTTATCATAAACATTTTTGCCATTTTCTTGTACAAACAAACTAATATCATAGCCACGAAAGCAAGTAATCAACTTACCTTTGATAGCACCAATATCACGTAAAATCATTTCATCTAGGGCAATTGTTCCAAACTGACAATGAACAATATCATAGTTTGGAGCTTTTATCAAATACAGTGCCAAGTATAATAAACGTAAGGAAGCGGCTCGTCTACCGTACTTAAAAATATTCAGCGATCGCTGAATTATTGAAGGATATTTATAAAAATTAGCAGCTATTAATTTGATAGCTTGTAAAACACGCAAAACAAAATTTTCAGGAACTTGTGGATAATTTCGTATTATCTTTAGTAGCTCATAATCTACTACATCTGGATGTATTTTTAGGGAATTGTCTAAGCTAATATTCTGAGTACAATGGATATCAACTTCATGCCCACTTTTAATTAGCCCGACAATCTGATTTATAATAAATGTTTCTGAAATAACAGGGAACTTTTCGACTACTATAGCAACTTTCATGTCAATTTCTTACTTGTTTGAAACTTTAAATTTGCATTATTTTATCTTCACATAAGTAAGATTTTGTCAATTACCTACTTTAATACTTTAAGTATTAAATCATGCTTTAATCCCATAGAACTAAGTATATGTTGTCAAGTAAAATGTATCAATAATTAAAAACAATAATCTATCTGAGGATAGATTTTCTTATAAAATGAGGCTCAGTTATGGAGGCAGAAAGAATTTTAGGGAAAATATCAAAGAAAGATAACAATTTGCCGTCGCAACCATGACCTCAAACAAGAGATGAGCAAACCTAGCTCTTGAGATTAGACAAGTTATGTCATTCAAACAGCAAAAATAGTTCTGCTGAAGTTACAACCGCTCAAGACAAGATAAGATTAATATTATGTATATGTCCTTAACTGAAGAAATTCTCTGCCAATTACCAGGGGATGTTTTAAGAAATTTACGCCGTGCTGATGATATTCTCAAATCTATTCGAGAGAACACTGCACCCACACCCTCGGTAGTTAAAGAGAGTCAAGCAAGCTTGGGTAGTGTAGATTGGGATGCAGTTATTTGTGGCGGTACATTGGGAATTATCATCGGTTGCGCCTTAGCTGTACGGGGGTTGCGAGTGGCGTTACTGGAGAGGGGAATTTTGCGGGGTAGGGAACAGGAGTGGAATATTTCTCGTCAAGAGTTAGCGGTGTTTGTAGAATTAAATCTGCTAACTGAAGAGGAGTTAGAAAAAGCGATCGCTACAGAATACAATCCAGCCAGAGTCAAATTTAAGGATGGTGCAGAAGTTTGGGTAAAAGATGTCTTAAATATTGGTGTAGATCCAGTTTATTTACTCGCTACTTTAAAACAAAGATTTTTAGAAGTTGGCGGACAGTTATTTGAACAAACACCCTTTAGCGAAGTATTTGTTCATCCAGATGGGGTGATAGTCAATCAGCAATTCACAGCCAAATTGTTAATAGATGCGATGGGAAACCTTTCCCCCATCACCAAACAAGCGCGCCGAGGAAAAAAACCGGATGCACTTTGCTTAGTTGTGGGAAGTTGCGCTCAAGGTTTTAGCGAAAATCAGTCCGGCGACTTGATATTATCATTCACATCATTACAAAATCAATGTCAGTATTTTTGGGAAGCCTTCCCCGCTAGAGATGGGAGGACGACATATTTATTTACCTACATGGATGCTCATCCGCAACGCTTGACCTTAGAAGAATTGTTTGGCGAATATCTGCGCCTGTTACCAGAATATCAAGGTGTAGAATTAGGACAGTTACAATTTCAAAGAGCCTTGTTTGGGTTTTTTCCTAGCGATCGCCAAAGTCCACTAAAAACTCCCTGGAATCGCATTCTCCCAGCAGGAGACAGTAGCGGAAATCAATCACCCTTGAGTTTTGGCGGCTTTGGCGCAATGGTACGCCACCTCAAGCGTTTAACATTGGGGATAGAAGAAGCCCTACATACAGAACAATTATCAGCCAAAGCATTAACATTACTGCAACCATATCAACCAAACCTCAGCGTCACTTGGTTATTTCAAAAAGCCATGAGTGTTGGTGTCAATCAAAACATTGCCGCAGACCAAATTAACCAGCTACTGTCAACAGTTTTTCAAGAAATGCAACAATTAGGCACACCAGTATTAAAACCCTTCTTGCAAGATATAGTCCAGTTTCCAGCCTTGACAAAAACACTAGCAAAAACTGGCTTATCCCATCCGGCATTAGTAGCTAAAATAATTCCCCAAGTAGGTTTAGCAAATCTCCTAGATTGGCTGGTGCATTATACCAACTTAGGAACGTATACAGCCTTATTTGCACTGAGCCACATCTTGGAGACATGGATTAAAAATCTACCACCCACACAACAATACTATTGGCATCGTTTAGTAGATGCTTGGAAGTTTGGTTCTGGTGCTGATTACACAGAGGACTAAGGGTGTAGGGGTGCGTCAGTTAGTAGGGTGCGTCAGGATGAATATTTTCTTGCTATAGCCAGGGTTTATCGTACTGACGCACCCTACATTTTGGGGATTGTTTTATCTAGAAGTCCCTAAATCACCAATCCCCAGTCCCCAGTCCCCATTATCTACACTCCTACCCAGATACTACCTTCTTCCACACGGGTAGGAAATACAGATAGTCCCTTTTCTTTAGAAATCATCCCCATTACTTTCCCGATACCTGGAGGGAAAGGAATCCAGGTAGTAGGATTACCTGTTGCTAGGTCAAATGCACTACGGTGAAAAGGACACACTATTGCTCCCTCATCAGTGATTTTGCCCTTCTGTAAAGGTAACTTCAAGTGAGGACAAGAATTTTCTATCGCAAAAACTTGGTTGTTATGGTTGAGTAGCAGGATATTACGTTGTTCCACCTTCACCACTTTACGCCCATTGGCTGGTAATTCATCTTGGGAAATCACTTTAATCCAGTTCATTTAGACCTCGCTTATCAATCGGCTGATAAAATACATCATTTTACAAGCTTGTGTGGGTCTTTGGGAGTGGGGGAGAGGGGGAGATGAGGGAGATGAGGGAGATGAGGGAGTGGGGGGAGATGAGGAAGATGAGGGAGAAAAACTAATAGGACTTACGCAACTGGCATATTTTTTCTGTAGGGTGTGTGACTGGCGATAATATTTGAACGTAGTCATGAGACTTGTAGCGTCACGCACCAACCACCAATTGTGACACTTGCGTAAGTCCTGACTAATAACTGTCAACTGTTAACTGTTAACTGTTAACTGTCAACTGACTAATTACAAGCAGTTGCCTTTTGCCAAGAATTATGCAGGGTGGTGGGTGTATTGGCAGTGAGAACAACTTTACCTTGGGAATTTACTGTCCATCCTGTAGCTTCTACAATCTTGGTTTCGGTGGGGGTAGAGATTTTGTTGGTGGAAGTGTTTGAGGACTTCTCTACATTATCTACAGCAATCCACTCGGTGAGGACAGCATCAGAGGAGAGAACTTCATTAGGACTGTTTGGCAAACCACCGCGTCCGGTGATAGTAAAACTGTTGGGATTACGTCCAAAAGCTGCTTGACAGACTTGAGCTAGTCTAGGCTCAACAGGTTGGCTTGATATATTAACTAATCTTTGGTTAGGTTCAGCTTCTGGGCTATTAATTGTAACTGTACCGTTTACCCCAAATTCAGAACTAGCAGTGATGTCATTGGTAAGAGGGTTCTCTTTTTCTCGAACTTCTATACCATAAATGCGAGAAGCATTGATATTAACATTGCCGCCTTTGCCATCAAAAGCATTAGCTGTAATGTCGCTATTTTCACCGGGAACGGCAATGATAAAACCATTAGGGATATTAATATTTATATTCCCACCATTACCAGTACTACCTATAGTGCCTGCTGTTGTAGATATCGAACTATTCCGGCGTAAAAGTAACCTATTATTAATTTGCAAATTGATATCACCACCGTTACCTGATCGAGTTGTAGCCTTCAAAGTTGCACCATTATCGAGATTAATTTCGCCAGCGTTAATATCTATTGTGCCTGCATTACCTCCACCCAAAGTTTCTACCGTGACTGTAGCGCGATCGCGCACATCTAATTTACCTGTAGTAATCGATATAGAACCTGCACTTCCACTTCCTCTGCTGCGAGCAAATAAACCACTGGGCGACAATCCATTGGATGTTGTTCCACTTAGTTCTATAAAGCCAGTAGCATTTATGGTCAAATTACCCCCATTGCCTTGACTATTTGCACCAGTACCAGCTGTTACCACGCCTCCATCTTTGGCAATTAACGCTGAAGTATTAATAATGAGGGAACCTGCTTGACCACTACCTAGCGTTTGAGTAAATAAGCCACTAGACCTTTGAATGGGTGAGTTTCCGCTTACTTGGACAAAATCTGTAGCGGTTACTTTTAAAGTTCCTCCATTACCTGTACTATTTTGCCAAGCAGTTGTACTTACATTTCCCCCTCCCTCAACTATTAACTTTCTAGTGTCAATTGTCAGATTACCTGCGTTAGCTTGGCTATAAGTGTAAGCATTCAATGCGCTGGGAGCGCCTGATGCTGATGTGCCAATTACTTTTACAGAATCAGTTGCTTGAATATCAACATCGCCACCATCACCTGTAACGAGTTTAGAACCACTAAAACCTACTGAACTTCCTATCTGAGCGCCATCTTGAAGAGTTAATTGTTCTGCCTGAATTGAGATTTTTCTACCTGCTTGAGTACCGAGATTGTAAGCTATTACTTGTGAATTGTTGAGAGTGATTTGTCTGCCATTTAGCTGAATAGAACCACTTCCCAAGTCATCATAATTGATATTTTCATCAACTTTGGTACTTACATCAATTAGGGAGTTATTCTCAAGTGATATGTCTGCTAATGCTGCGTTGTTAGCAAAACTTAAAGGCTGATTATTACTATCTAAGTCTAACTTTACATTTCCTGGTTCTAAAATTCCTCCCACAGCAATTTGACCACTTGGCGCTGTTAAACTTCCACCATCTAGATTAACATTACCACCTACTAAAGCTAAAGTTTTACCTGTTGGCACTTCTAGCCTACCTTGTACATTAATTTCTCCTGCATTCCTGCCATATTGCAATCCAATTGGCACATTGATATTGAGTATAGGTAAGGGTTGGGGAGAAGTGGCACTAAATACAACATCATTAGGAAAATTGATACCACTGGCTGTAGTGCCAATAAATGAGCCTGATAAATTCAGTGAGGCTTTTGAACCAAAATAAAGCCCGTTGGGATTTATTAAAAATAAATTGGCATTAGAAAAATTAGCAGCAGTGTTAATATTACCGAGAATATCAGAGCGGTTACTACCTGTTACTCTGACTAAAATATTTCTGATATCAGTATTAATTTCGGGCCTTAAGAAAAGGGCTGTCCGTCCTTCGTTAACATTAAATTCTTGAAAACTGTGAAAAAGGTTTTGTCCCCTAACGGCTCCACCTTTCAATGCTTCTGTAGCGCCACCATTGTAATTTGTAATAACTTCCGAATTTTCATTACCTAGAGTTTGATCAGGCTTAATATTACTTGGGGTATTTTGGGCAAAGGCTGTATTTCCAAAAGGAAAGTTTATTCCCACTGCTAATGTTCCAGCAGTTACTAAAACACTTATCCATGTCAACGTCGAAGATACATTTTTATGGTTATCTGCCATATAAAATTTTATTCCTAATCAAAACTATTTTGAATATAAAATCACTTGTTATTCTTTCCTACTCATGTAGGTGCGGGTTTATTAAGTAGCGGCGGGTTGATAAATATCCACCATAATTAATAATTATCTTAGAGGATGTTTGAAAAGTCATCATTTGATGTATCAAATATTTTTTACCCCTCCCTAGCCCTCCCCTTGTAAAGGGGAGGGAACTAGATTTTTCTTGTTTCCCCCTTTGCAAGGGGGGATTAAGGGGGGTAAAAATGCAATTAAAGTCACAACTAATCACTTTTCAAACAACCTCTCATGGAACCCGCTCCTACCTACTCCCTACCTCCGCAAACAAATTTAGCAGCTACCAGATTCCCATCGCATCCAAAAACTATTAGCTAGATAAAAAAGTTTTTATCTAGCTGATGAATGTGATTTATTTTAAATATTGCAGTTGACTAAATAGATGCGGGGTTAGCCGGGTCTGGATTTTGTTGTGGGTCAGATGGATTATTTGCTGGCTGAGAGGTATCAGGTACACCAGGGTTGGCTTCCGGGTTCATGAAAGGTTGAGGTTCAGGGTTTGGATTAGGAGGGTGTGGTGGTGGGGGCCATTGAATTGCTTGTATGCTGAAACTACGATTGATAGCAAAAACGCTTTCTTGCCAAGATGGGGCTACTCTGCTTTTGGTTAAGGTGCTGACTTGTCCTGATCTGCTATTCATAGTGTAGATTTACCTTTTTCAAAACGTACGAGTTGAGTTAAATATGGATAAGTAATCTCTGAGCTTGACAAAACGTCTACAGCAAATCACTATCTCAGTATTTTCCGCAACACTTGCTCTTAGTATCTCATCTGTTCACTTTTTCACTTTTATGCAAAGGCGAAAAATTTGTTACAAAACTTTATAACTTGCTGGTGTATAGCTACTTGCTGGACTATAAAAACTAGCTGCTGGAATGCAAAAGAAATATGTTGATCAACTCTTTGGTTGTGGCTGCATACAGCTTTGCTAATTAAACACAGACTTGAGAGCTTGAGTCAATTCCAGTTGACTAAATAGTTGCTGAGTTAGCTGAGGCTGGATTTTGTTGTGGGTTAGATGGATTATTTGCAGGCTGAAAGGTATTAGGTAAACTAAGTTTAGCCTCCGGCTTTATGACAGGTTGATGTACAGGGGGTGGATTAGGAGGCTGTCTTGGGGGCCATTGAATTGGTGGTATGGTGAAATTAGTATTGATAGCAATGATAGCAAAGACGCTTTTTTGCCAAGATAGTGCTACTTTGCTTTTTGTGAAGGTGCTGGCTTCTCCTGATCTGTTATTCATAGTGTAGATTTACCTTTTTCAAAACGTAAGGAGTTGAGTTAAATATGGATAAATAATTGCCGAGCTTGACAAAACGTCCACAGCAAATCACTATCTCAGTATTTTCCGCAACAGTTACTTTCACTATCTCATTTGTTGATGTTTTGGCTTTTAGAAGATGTTTTAAAAGTCCTTGATGATGTATTAAACACTTTTAGATCCCCCTAAATCCCCCTTAAAAAGGGGACTTTGAGAAGCTTTCCCCCTTTTTAAGGCTAGGGGAGATCAAAGAGTGACTAAAATTACAGCCAACAACTTCTAAAACAACCTCTTATACAAAGTGAGAATTTTGTTACAGAACTTTATAATTTGCTGATTTAAATCTGCTCACTCGGCTATAGAAACTAGCGACTGGGAGGCAAAGGATATTTTTTATGAACTCCTTAGTTGCTTGTGCATACAGGTTGGCTGATTGAACACAGGACTGAGAGCTTGTTGACACTTGTAAATAAGTTGACCTTGAGCTTGTCACTTAGATTACAGCGTTTCTCCCTTAGATGGAGTATAGATTTACAGAGGGGAGAAATTAGTCAGGCTTAGGCTAGGGTGATGTACTTCATCTCAGTGAAAAGCGCTATCTCAATCGAAGTGTTATTTGGTATCTAAAATTGGGAATCCTAATTTATACACTACTCCCATGAGTAGAGTTAGTCAAGCTAGTAATAGCTTGATTTGCTGGTATAACTATGAACTTAGCGATCGCTTCCGCGTTATCGTCTATACTTTTATGGCTGTAAGGAATTAGTAGGTGAAGATAGGCACAACCAAGATTAGGCCAGGATGACGCTGACTGAACTACAGATTACACTGTGTGTAATGTCCATCGCTCGTTGCATTTAGCAACACTTAAATAAATTCTTAAAAGTCTAAATCCTGCTATATCAAAAATTACCTATGTCATCGCAACAGCGTAATTTTAGGGAGACTGGCGATTTGATGAGTGGTCAACACAACCGGGAACAAAACTTGCCAGCAACTTCATCTCCTGTGGGCGCACTAGCCCGCAGAAAAGGTACTATTTCTACGTTTCTTGCTCCCTTAACTCAGGATACTTTTAAACAAGTTGTTACAGAAGTTGAGCAAAAACTCCAAGTTGTGCATCAAACCCTGTCGATGTTAGATTCTCATGGGTTTGAGACAATTCTACAAGAAATGTTACAGTCAATTACCCTGAAAACAGGGGAATTACTGGGAGCAGACCGAACAACTATATTTTTATTGGATGAAGAAAAACAAGAACTGTGGTCAATTGTCGCCGCAGGAGAGGGCGATCGCCCACTAGAAATTCGCATCCCCGCCGACAAAGGGATTGCGGGTGAGGTGGCTACTTTTAAAAAGGTAATTAACATACCCTTTGATTTTTATCACGATCCCCGGTCTTGCTTTGCTCAAGCGCAAGAGAAAATTACAGGCTATCGTACCTACACCATGTTGGCTCTACCGCTCCTGAACGACCAAGGGCAACTGGTGGCGGTGGTACAATTACTCAACAAGTTAAAATCCTTCAACTCCACCGATGCACCACTGGGAGAACGGATTGATACTAGGGGCTTTACCATTGCTGATGAGCAGTTATTTCAGGAATTTGCGCCGTCAATTCGCTTGATATTAGAGTCATCGCGCTCGTTTTACATAGCGACGCAAAAACAAAGGGCGGCGGCGGCGATGATGAAGGCGGTCAAATCCCTTAGCCAAAGTAGTCTGGATTTGGAAGATACCCTCAAACGGGTGATGGACGAGGCGAAAGAACTGATGAACGCCGATCGCAGTACCTTATGGCTACTAGACCGCGATCGCCAGGAATTATGGACGAAAATTACTCAAGATGATGGTTCGACAAAGGAGTTGCGTGTCCCCATAGGTAAAGGTTTTGCGGGGATGGTCGCCGCATCTGGTCAAAAACTCAACATTCCTTTTGATTTATACGACCATCCAGACTCGGAAACTGCCAAACAAATCGACCAGCAAAACGGCTACCGTACCTGTAGTTTATTATGTATGCCCGTATTCAACGGCGACCAAGAATTAATCGGTGTTACCCAACTGGTTAATAAAAAGAAAAGCGGCGATTTCCCTCCCTATAATCCAGATACCTGGCCCTTAGCCCCCGAATGCTTCCAAGCGAGTTTCGACCGCAATGACGAAGAGTTTATGGAAGCTTTCAATATCCAAGCTGGGGTGGCGTTACAGAATGCACAATTGTTCGCTACTGTCAAGCAGCAAGAACAAATGCAACGGGATATTTTGCGGAGTCTTTCTAATGGGGTGATTTCCACAGATAAAGTGGGGACGATTATTGCTGCGAATGAAAGCGCCCAACGTTTGTTGGGGTTAGAATCAGAGGAGCATTTAAAAGGTAAGTTAATTAGTGAAGCGATCGCTATCAAGGAAGGCGATTTCAGTAAATGGTGTGACGATGCTTTACATGGGACAGATACCAAAGGTCGCCAGCAATATTACCCAGACAGGACACTGATCAGCAGCGAGTCAACACAACACAGCATTAATTTATCTATAAATACTATTGCCGATGCCAGCGATCCCCAGCAAGTTTGCGGCGCGTTGGTGGTGATGGAAGATATTAGCGATGAGAAACGGCTAAAAAGTACGATGTATCGCTACATGACCCAGGAATTAGCAGAAGAATTGTTGAAATTGGATGATGCTAAACTGGGAGGCGATCGCAAAGAAGTTTCCATATTATTTTCCGATATTCGCGGCTACACCACTTTGACTGAGAATCTCCAAGCAGAAGAAGTGGTAAGTATGCTGAATGAATATTTTGAGTCGATGGTAGAGGCTGTATTCAAGCACAAAGGTACACTTGATAAATACATCGGTGATGCCATTATGGCTGTATTTGGTTCTCCCCTCCCCCTAGAAGAACACGCTTGGATGGCGGTACAAACATCGATAGAAATGCGCCATCGCTTACAGGAATTTAACCAACGTCGTCAAGCAGCCAATAAACCGAAAATTAACATTGGGATTGGGATTAATTCTGATACCGTAATTAGCGGTAATATTGGTTCTAGTAAGCGGATGGAATTTACTGCGATCGGTGATGGTGTAAATCTGGGTTCCCGCTTAGAAAGTGTCAGTAAACAATATGGTTGTGACATTATTATTAGCGATAATACCTTTAAGCCATGCCAAGATAGGGTCTGGGCTAGGGAACTAGATTACATCCGCGTCAAAGGTAGAAACGAACCCGTATCTATATATGAATTAGTTGGTTTACGTTCTGACCCCATCAGCAGCGATAAAATGCGGGTAATTGAGCATTATCATAAAGGTCGGCAATACTACCTCAGACGACAGTTTCCTCTAGCTAGGGGAGAATTTGCCAAGGTTTTAGCATTCGATAACCAGGACAAAGCCGCCATGCTGCACCTACTACGCTGTCAACATTGGCTACAGTCACCGCCAACAGATAGCGAATGGGATGAAGGTGTGTGGACTTTTCAGGAGAAGTGAGGCGGGGACAGTTGACAGTTGACAGTTGACAGTTGACAGTTGACAGTTGACAGTTGATAGGTGACAGGAGGTAGGAAGTAAAAGTTAATAATTTTCTCCCTCATCTCCCCCCACTCCCTCATCTCCCTCATCTCCCCCCACTCCCTCATCTCCCTCATAACCGACGCGGAAGTTTATTTTGATGCGGTCTGCGTAGTGGTAGGATTTCAGCTTCACTACTTTCTCTGGCTACGCGAATTAGTAAAGCTGCACCTATTAAGCTGGCTATCATGGAGTTACCACCGTAACTAAACATGGGTAAGGGTAAGCCTGTGGTTGGTAATGCGCCTGTGGCTACGGCTATATGTAATAATGATTGTCCTACCATGATGATTGTGACTCCCATCGCTACCAGTCGATGGACAGAATTTTTAGCTTTTAGGGCAATTACTAGACCCAAGGTAGCAAATAAGGCTAAAAGTATGAGCAAGACTATACTGCCTACAAAGCCAAATTCTTCAGCGAACACGGCGAAAATAAAGTCGGTGTCTTGAATTGGTAAGTAGAATAGCTTTTGCTGTGACATCCCAAATCCTGCACCCCAAGTTCTACCAGAACCCACTGCTAAGAGACTCTGTACTAATTGATACCCATCTCCTGTTGCGTCTGCCCAAGGGTTGAGGAATGATAATACCCGTCTGCGTTGATAGTCTTTGATGCTAATACTCAGTAAGCCTAACAGGAATCCACCGATCGCAGTTCCCGCTAAATAATGATAAGGTATACCTCCTGCTAGGGCAATTAACCAGATAGTCATACCGCAGAGTGCGGCTGTACTTAAGTTAGGCTGGGCTAGGATGCCTAAAATTACTAAACCGAAAATCCCTAGCCAGGTTAAACGCACTCGCCAAGCCAACCGTTCCCAATTTCCAAATAGTCTGGCACTCTGTAGGATTAAAAAGGGTTTAATTAGTTCCGATGGTTGTATGGGAATGGGGCCAATGGCTATCCAACGGGCTGCGTCAAAGGCTTTTCTACCCACACCTGGGATCAGGGTAAGAAAAATTAACATTAAAAATATTCCTAGTAGCCAGTGGGAGATATTGAGAATTTTTTGTAGGGGTCGATTAACAATGATATTAAATCCGATGAGTGCGGCTAAAACCCAGAGGATTTGTCGTTTGAAATAATATAAACCATCGCCTTGACGGACATCAGCTACTACATAGGATGCTGAAAATAGGATTGTCAAACCGGCAAATAACCAAATGAACGTTAGCCAGCGCAACAACCGCGCTTCTAAAGCCCAGGTGGAGACGGAATCATCAAAGAATGGAATCAGGCTGCGTAGCTTCACAATTCAGTAGGGGTAAAAGTAAGAAATTGAGTATTGAAAGTTAGATATAACACTCATAACTTATAACTCATAATTCGCAATGTGATGCACTGCTTGAATTGCACCATTTATGTAGGATGTTACAGAGGATGGATGTTGACGTTCTGATTGGTGTAGGATGAGTCTGACTGTTGCGATCGCTTCTGTGATATTCTGCACCGGATAACCTCTGTTAGCTCGTTTTTGTTGGCGATCGTACAATCGTGGCAATGCTAATGCTACCAACGGTACACCGACAGAGGCACATTCGTAAACGGTATTATACCCTGCTGCACCAACCACGATATCAGCCGCCGCTAAACATTCAATCCCTGGATGATGCTTCACCCACAAGGTTTCTAGACAATTGACGGGACAATTGGGGGCTAAAATTCTCACTGCACATTCGGGAAAGTGTTGATATATATCTATGGTTAATTGACCAAACAAAGATAATTCTGATGCTTGCCCGCCAGCACAAACTAGAATGATTTTACAGGATGACTCTACTTTGAGGATTTGCGATCGCACGGTGTTTTTATCTGGTAATTCTTCTGAATGGCGCATTAACCAAGGTGCTGTATGCAGGACTCCGGGTAAATCAGAAAATGCTAAATCTTTGCCATCTCCTGGTATAATTACAGCATTAAAGTTTTCTAACACAAAAGACCGCAACTTTTTAGCCGTAACATAGCGCGGATTGATATCTCGGTGAACAAGAATCCGGGGTATGTGTTGCAACTGGGATAAGATATCGACTAACTCACCACCCAACCCTCTAGGAAAGGTATCCACAATTAAGCAGTCGCAGCGAGTATTGAAGATAATGTCACGAACTCGCAGACAAGTTGCAGAAAAACCTAAATTATGGGGAATTGAATGTATTATGCAGCCTTCATCATCTACATACCCTGCATAAGGACTATTCGTAATAATATTGACTATTCGTTCCTTAGCTGCAACTCTCCCCAAAGCCAAAGCACGAGTCAAATGTCCCCATCCGCCACCCAAAGCGTAAATTAGCCAGGTTTTCATTTGACAGTTGACAGTTGTTCCTTTTCCCCTTTCCCCTTTCCCCAGTCCCTAACTCGCTCCCATATTTGTTTCATAATCATGATCAAATTCTGTTTCTAAACTTATAGCATCGGCTTGGGTGAAGTCTACATTGTCGGTTTGGGGGTCGGAATAATAATTTTCGCGGTTATAGTAGTATCTACTACTCCAACCTGAACTGTAATCGCCGTAACCGGAATAGTAGGCGTATTCTTGTTCATAAGTTGGATCACAGTGAGGACAGCCAGTGGTGTCTGTGCGTCCGCAACGGCGCTTGAATAGGAATCCTATCATGCGATCGCACTCCCAGGTGCTGGGGGTGAAGCTGATGGTGATTTCGCAACTACCGATGCGGATGCGATCGCCATTTTTCAGGCTACCATTAGTTACTTGTACGCCGTTAATTTGAATACCATTACTTGTATTTTGGTCGATAATAATTAACTCTTGATTTTGCCAATCAATTAAGGCGTGGTAATCTGCTATTAAGTCATCTTCAATCGTAATTCTAGAGACTCTTTGACCATTATTTTCTGATGGCATGGCTGCAAATATTCGCCCAATTGCCACAGGTATTTCTAACGTTGGTTCGCGGGTATCACCTGTATTGGGATCTGTCCAACTTAGCTGTATTTGCAAAGTTTATCGTCCTCCTGTAGAGTTTACGGCATAAGCTAAAGCTGCTTGTTGTTCGCGGGTAAGTACATCAAAACCGAAGCAAGCGAAGGCAATAGGCGATATATTTGATTTTGTGGAAAACACAGTCTTACCCGATGGATTTCTTAAGGAGATTTTCCCCTCTTTAATCCTCACTTGATAAACTATACCTGCATCTGACCTAGCAATTTCTAAACCCTTTTCATTTGACTTAATTGTATAGATTTCCTTTTTCCCGCCATCTGTCAACTGGTAATTATTACCTTGTTGGCTAAGAATATATAAATCTTGTTTGCCATCTGGATTTTCTACCTTCCAGTTGCCTTGAGATACGGCTACATATCCTAAAACTTTATCTTGGGCATCTTTTAGTTTGATTTTACCAGCTTTATCTGCTTTAATCCTGGCTATCTCTTGATTCTTTCCATCGACTAACTTTGCCCCATCTTGTTCTTTTTTCAAGGAAAATAAGTCTGAACCGCCTTCGGTTTTAAATTTGATTTTATCGCTAGTCTCAACATTGGCTACTACAGGCGTTGCTGTTGCATCGGGAGTTGCTATAGCATTGGGTGCTTGATTACTACAGCCAACAATTGATGCTAGTAATAAACTAGAAACTAATAGATTTAAAAATATTCTTTTCATACTGATTGTTTAGAAAGCCTTTTTGCTAAATTAAGAACTTGGTAACAACTTAAAAACATTGAGGTAATCGTTGCGTATAAAATATTTTTGTCTTCGTCAAATTGACGAGGAACCCTTACATTGATATGGATAGCCTTATCTGTAATTTTTATCAATCGCAGCGTAGATGATGGGTGTAGCTGAACAGCATTATTAACTTCATTTTGCAAAAGCTTAACTGCGCCATAACGGCGTTGAGGATAAGCCAACTTTAAATTGATATCTAATCCTAGATGACTACTTTTTGTTTTATACTTTTGCTTACCGCTACTTCCCCGTTTCCAACCATACTGTTTTTTAAATAGTTCAGTTAAGCTCAGATAAAAACGAGTTTTATCTACAAATTGTCCTTGAATTCCTAACCATTCATCACGATAGTTATCTATCTTCCATCCAGGCTTATATGGGTGCGGAATAGTACCTATTTTATTTTCTTGAGATTCCAAAGGTCTAAAAGACAGCTTTAAATCAAAAATAGATGCTGCATCCATATCTCTAAACAACATCTGTAGAAGCTGTTTCGTTAAATCATATCTGTAGTTTTTAAAGTTTAACCGCTTGAATTTGCCACGTTCCACTAACGCATAGCTCAAACCGATTATAAGAGCAATGTCAATTATAACTAGCAAGGCGATAAATAATGACAAGATTAAAGTTTTAGTATTTTGGCTAATCAAAATAGCAGTCAAAAATAAAGCAGACACTAATCCTACAAAATAGAATAGGGCTTTTTCTAAATACTCTTTTTGTTTGCTTTCTGCTACAACATCAATCTCTTTAATTTGTTCCAAATCATCTAATATATTTACTAAAGGAGACTGTATTGTGTAAATTAGAGTCTCTCGTAATTGACTTACTTCAATTGGCATATGATCTCAATATCTTAATTTTATTAAATTAGTAAATTTATTTTTAAAGGCAAACCTAGACACTTATACAAATGTCGCCATCAGTATATCAACCGGAAAATTACCTGTCAACGAAATGTATAAATATTTATGCCAAAATTGAGTATAGCTTACATTAGCTTTGATATTGTGCCTGCACCCAAAGGGGCATCAATACATATTGAGGCTTTTTCTTGGGCATTAGCAGCAGCCTATGGGGAACTATACTTAGTAACAGTTTCGCCAACGGAAAATTTTATAGATTCTTCCCAATTGCATCCTAATATCAAGCAAATAATGTTACCTGCTTTGGGCGATAATTTAATTCAGCGAGTTCTGCATTTCCGGCGTTTGTTACAGGCATGGTTACAAAAACGACGATGTGATATTATACATATTCGCTCGATTTATGAAGGTTTGATAATTGCTTGTAATAAAAATCAATATTGTGACAGGCTCATCTTTGAGGTCAATGGTTTACCTTCGGTAGAGTTAAAATATCGCTACCCGGCTGTGGCTGATGATAGGGAACTACTACATAAACTGCATTCCCAAGAGCAAATTTGTTTAGAAGCAGCAGATTTGATTGTTACTCCTAGTATTGTGACGGCGAAATATTTGCAAAGAAGAGGGATATCAGAGAGAAAAATTAACGTAATTCCTAATGGTGTTGATTTAGAAGTTTTTACTTACAAAAAGAATCAACATTTCAATATAGATGGAGTTGATTCACCTTACCAGATGTTATATTTCGGCACACTTTCATCTTGGCAAGGTGTGAATTTAGCAATTGAAGCTTTGGGTTTAATTAATCGAGATTTCACCGCTTGTTTAACAGTGATAGGGCAAGCGAGAGATTATCAAATAAAAAATTTAAAACAACTAGCTTACAAGTTAGGAGTGTTAGATAAACTGAGTATTTTAGAACCAATGCCACAACAAGATTTGGTTGCACATATTCATACCTCAGATGTGATTTTAGCGCCGTTAACAGCAAACGATCGCAATTTAATCCAAGGTTGTTGTCCCTTAAAGATTTTAGAAGGCATGGCGACAGGAACACCTGTTATTACCAGCGATATACCAGTAGTGCAAGAATTGGGCGAAAACGGAGTCCACTTTTTATCAGTCAAACCCGGTTCAGCAAAGGCAATTAAGGATGCTGTGTTGCAGTTACGAAATGATCAAGAATTCGTGACACAACTCACAGCCAACGCCCGTAAACGCATTGAAGAACATTATACTTGGCAACTGGCGGGGGAGGCTTTAGTTAATGGGTATCGGGGACAGTTGACAGTTGACAGTTGACAGTTGACAGTTAACTAATGAGGCTAAAAGGTTTCAAAGTCTATTTCCTTTACCCTTTCCCCTTTCCCCCTCCTAAAGACTCAATCACCTTTCTCAGTTGCTGTTGTTCTTGAGATATGGAATAGTTAGTGAGGATGCGATCGCGTGCTGCTTGTTGAATGCGATTTTTTGCTTCCCTTGGCATTGTCAAACATTCCCACACCGCCTCACCCAACCTATGTAGATGAGAACGTGCTAGCAGAAAACCATTTTCCCCATGCAAAATCACCTCTGGAATACCACCCGCATCACTAGCAATACAGCAGCAACCGCAAGCCATTGCTTCTAACAGTGCATTTGGCATACCTTCCCACAGTGAAGGCTGGAGATAAATATCGCATAAGCTTAAATGGGCTGCAACTCTTGATGAGTCGGCTAGATGTCCGGTGACAATTACCCTTTGAGCATCTTCTGGCTGCTGGCTGGCGTATAATTGCAACAGCGATTCTTGAGAAGCCCTGACTTCACCAATAATTAATAGACAAGCTGGGCGTTGTTGGCGGACAGTTGTTAAGGCTTTGAGGAGAAAATTCTGTCCTTTCTTTTCTCGCAGTTCTCCACAAAAGCCTAAAACAATTTCATCAGGTGAAATTCCCAGACTAGCCCGGAGATTACCTTCTGGTGATGGTGCGAAAATTTCTGTATCCACCGCATTTTTCAACACCAAAACATCATCCCGTCCACTCAATAGCTGAATCTTCCGCGCCATATCCCCGCTAACGGCGGTGATGACTTTGGCTTGTTGCAGCGTCCATTGTAAACGGGCAAAATCTCCAGGGGGAAACATTTCCCGGTCAATATCGTTACCACGGGCGCTGACTGTACTGGCTAAGCCTTGCAAGGCGGCGAACCAAGTAGCCAGGAAGCCGCTAGGAAATAAATAATGTCCCCAGACTGCATCATAGGCGCGAGTTTGATGCAGCCACTCCAAAAAATTGAGGGTATGGGGCATTGTCATGTCCCAGTGGCGGTATAAGCCGATACGGTAGACGCGGGGCTGTGCGTCTGATGTGGGTGGCGAGATTTCCCCAGGCTGCAAGTAGCGACTCCAACAGATAACATCAACTTCTACACCTAGTTGAGATAGTGATGTTACTAGGCGTGTAGCACTAGTTGCTAAACCGCCTAAGTCTGGGGTAAATCTTTCTGTGATTAATAATAAACGTGTCATGGTGATTATCAACGATATTCATCACCGCAATCACCGATGACTTGATATAAATCTCGTGATTGACTGGAGATAGTGTTGATGCGATCGCTATCTTCTGCATCTAAACTAAAACTAAATACCTTGGCGTTATCCTCAATATGTTCCGACACCCCCAACCTAGCACCAACTATCACACCACCAACAGTTGGCTTATCTAAAATATAACGAGTTGCCACATTAGCAATAGTCACTCCATGCTTATCAGCAATTTGCTTGAGAGTAGAAAGTAACTCTTGAAATAATCGCCAGCCACCCCAAGCATCAATCATATTTTTGTACTTACGTAAACTAGCCGTACCCAAATCAAAACCCCGTGGTTCTGATTTTTCTAGATATTTTTCTGATAATAAACCACCGCAAATAGTACCATAAGTGAAAAGTTTGATGCCATGTTTTTCACAAAACTGGATCATACTTACTTCTGGACGGCGATCTACTACAGAAAACTGCACTTGATTAGAAACAATTTTAATTCCCGCTTCAGTAATAATTTGCAAACGTTCTGTGTCAAAATTAGTCAAAGCCAAATGCTTAATTTTGCCCTCGTTTTGCAGTTCCGCCATATATTTCAGGGCATCTAAATAATTTTTATCCTGATAATCCCACCAGTGAAACTGCATCAAATCTAATGATTCTACATCCATTCTGCGCCGGGATATATCTATATTCTCCTCAACCAGTTTCTTCGTCATCTTCCCTGGACGAGGAACCCATTTTGTGAATGCTTGGATATTAGCTAAAGCTGCTTCACCACGGTTAGCAACTAACTGACGGCGAAACTCACCAATAAAGTCTTCAGCCGGGCCATAATGGTCTGCTAAATCCCACGTAGTAAAGCCAGCATCCACATATTGAAACATAGTTTGGATAGCAGCTTTCGGATTAATTTTGCCATGTGCGCCAGATACTTGCCACATTCCGTTTAATATCCGGCAAATGTTTAAATCAGAGGTAAATTGTAAGCGACTTTCTTCTGGTAAAATCATTTTTTTATTTTAAATTTTGAATTGTTAACGCCAGTCTTTGTCCGCTTGCTGGAGAACATAAGCAGCCACATCTTGAATTTCTTGAGTGCTGAGACGGTCTTTATAAGCAGACATATTATTTTTACCATTAGTGACGATCGCTTCAACCGCCTCTAAAGAATCCATACCATATTTTTTCAATGCCTTCTTGTACAAGTTCTTCCCGCGCCTAACGATGTTCCCACCGTTGATATGACAACCAGCACAGTGAACCGTAAAGATTTGTTCGCCATTGGCTATGTCTGCTGCACTTGCGGGTGATGTAGAGATACTTATCAAACATAAAAGAGTTACTAATAGTATTTTGAGTAATTTCTGCACTTAGCTTCTCCAGTAATAGTTTATCTTTCAGCAAAATTTATTAGATAGATACATACCTTATCTTCCCATAGAAGGAGTACAAGTTCTACATCACCTTCTGTAGTTAGACTTTACCACTTTTACCTCTCAAGGAAGTGTCTTAATTATTAAAGGCTAAATCATAATGTGAATGGAAGACTATCAGCAATTTTATCCAAATTAACTAAATCACCAGAGTTGAAAATGGCTAGTAATATCAAACAACGAATTCAAGCAGACTTACAACAAGCAAAAACAACTGGACAGTTAAGAAGCGAAAACATTCGGGAAATTGTGAGAAACGCAGTTGCTCAATTAGCTTCTGAATTGAAAGAAGGTTCAACTGAAATCCGTTCCCTGGTTAAAGATGCAGTTTCTACCGTAATTGAAAATCTGCAAGATAAAGGCACAGAAATTAAAGAAGAAGTCACCGCATCAATTGAAGGAGCGATTGAAGGCGTTAATACAAAAAGACACGAAGCCATAGTTAAAAATCAGACAGAATTGCAAAGACTGCAAGCACAAATTGATGGTGAAGAAGAAAAAATTCAGCAAGAAGTTGATGTAATATTAGCGGAAATTGCCGAAACTGATCAGGCAAAAACTGATGGGACAAAAACCGCCATCGACTCCGCTATTGAATCAATCAAAAATAGTGAAGAAGCGTCACTCTTAAGGAAGCGCTACGCCCAATTACAAGCTCAATTGTCAATTGTTAGAGCTAATTTAGCAGCTCGTTATGGTGGACGTTCCCAAGAGGTAAAAAATTATCTCGACCAAGCCAAAACTTGGTATGATCAGGCTCGTCCACAAGCGGAAGCCCTATCTACACAAGTAGAACAGAAGCGATCGCAAATCGATGATAAGCTTGGTGAAGCTGGCACATCTTTGGCTAGAAAAGAACATCAAATTAAGCAAACCCTCCGCGAGTTACTACTAGCCACTGCTGATTTATTCAAAGATAAAGACCATTCAGAACAAGATAAAACAGTTACCCGCAAATAGTTAATAGTCCAGTGTAGTTAACAATAACCCCGACTTCTTCAAGAAGCCGGGGATATTTAGTAGGGTGGGCAGTGCATCGCCATATTCGTGGTTTAGCGGACAATGCTAACTATAACCTCTTAACTCTGTGGCAAAAACAATTTATTAAACCACGGAGACACAGAGAACACAGAGAAAAAAATAAGAGTTTTATTAATCACATTGATAGCAATAGGTGGGCAGTGCAGCACCCTACAAATAATATATAAATTAGGAACAACTGACAACTAACAACTGACAAAACAAAAAAATAGGCGGGGATATCCCCACCCATTTAACCAATCCAAAGAGTGACATCAACCTTTACACTCTAATAAATACCGCCCTCTCTATTGAATTGTTCATCATGTTTGGCAATGACCCAAACAGCATGAATACTACCAGGAAGCCAACCTAAAACTGTTAACAAGATATTAATTAACAAGGTTGGGCCGACACCGACTGTCAAGAAAACACCCAAAGGTGGTATGAGTAAACCAAGAAGAAGACGAAGTAATTTCATGATATTTCTGTTACGTTCCAAAATTTATTTACATTGTCTGGAATTAACCAGATGACTAACTCCATCCCAGGAATTATCTAGAGGTTAATTCACCTTGAGAAGGTAATTCAGCAGGAGTTTGATTGCTTCCGCTTAAAAGATTCTTCTCTACAAAGTAGTTGTTAATGAATGTGCTAGCGAAGGAAAGAACAACTGGCCCCAAAATAAACGCGAGAAGACCATGAGCGCTAAAACCAGGAACCAAAGCTGCTGCTAATGTGAAACACAACCCGTTAACAACTAGAGAAAATGCCCCAAAAGTTACAAGGTTTAAGGGTAATGATAAAGCAGAAAGAACTGGTCTAAGTGAGCTATTGAGGAAACCAACTACAACACCTGCAATCAATGCAGAAGGAAAATTAGCAATATTAACACCAGGTACTACTATGTCAACAATTAGTAGGCTGAGTGCTGTGGCTAAAACTGTTAAAAATGTTCCCAACATTTTTTTACCTAAAATTCAGTGATAAAGTATTTGAATCTGTTATTACTATCTTGAATAATTGGCAACATATCAGCATCTCTTACAAGATAGATAGCTTGTCTATCATCTGGAATATTTAGGTAAATTGAGCGGAAATACTATACGAATACAATATAATCTGTTCGTAGTAAAGGCTTTAGCCTTTTCTTCACCACTAAACTCCTCACGATAAACCTGGAACTATTGACGCTGTTCTACTTAATGCTCAAAATAATTTGATTTTTAATGAGGGCTTTAGCCCTCACTACGAACTTTATTACTGCTTAACGGCTTTCATCGACAAACTAATTCGCTTTAATTTGGCGTTAACTTCTAGCACCCGGACTTTGACTACCTGTCCTACTTTGACAATCTTTTTGGGGTCATCAACAAATCTGTCCGCCAGTTGGGAGATATGCACCAAACCGTCTTGATGTACGCCAATATCGACGAATGCGCCAAAGTTGGCGACGTTGGTAATAATACCTTCTAATTCCATCCCCTCTTGTAAGTCGGTGATTTCTTTAATCCCTTCCTTGAAGGTAGCGTACTTAAATTCAGCGCGGGGGTCTCTCCCTGGTTTTTCTAACTCGCTGAGAATATCGCGCAATGTCGGTTCGCCAACGCTATCGGTGACGTATTTCTTCAAGTTGGCTTTTTTGAGCTTTTCGGCTATCTGTGTCACCTGATTTAAGGGTACATTTAAGTCAGAGGCGATCGCTTCCACTACTGCATAACTTTCTGGATGCACCGCTGTATTATCCAAGGGGTTCTCACCGCCACGAATACGCAAAAACCCAGCCGCTTGTTCAAAAGCTTTCGGCCCCAACTTGGGAACCTTCAACAATTGGCGGCGATTTTTAAAGGCTCCATTCTGATTACGGTAAGCCACAATATTATTAGCTACTGCTGATGTAATGCCGGAAACAAAAGTTAACAGTTCTTTGGAGGCGGTATTCAAATCTACGCCTACGTAGTTAACGCAGCTTTCTACAGTCTCATCTAATTTCTTTTTCAGCAATTTCTGATCAACATCGTGCTGGTATTGTCCCACACCAATCGATTTAGGGTCAATCTTCACCAGTTCCGCTAATGGGTCTTGCAAACGCCGACCTATACTAATCGCACCCCGCACCGTCAAATCTAAATCAGGAAACTCTTCTTGTGCGACTTTGCTAGCAGAATATATAGATGCACCAGACTCATTCACCATCACCTTGGTAGGTTTACGGTCTATTGATTGTAATACTTGCGAAACAAACTCATCCGTTTCGCGGGAGGCTGTACCGTTACCAATAGCAATTAACTCTACTTTATATTTCTCAAGCAAATTTTTGACAGTTTGCGCCGCTTTTGTGCGTTGTTCAGCCGCTTGGTGGGGAAATATTGCCTGATACTCCAAAAATTTCCCAGTTTGGTCAATAATTGCCACTTTACAACCAGTTCTAAACCCAGGGTCAATTGCCATAGTGGGTTTCATCCCGGCTGGTGCAGATAGCAGCAACTCCCGCAAGTTTATTTCAAATGTCTTAATAGATTCAATATCCGCGTAGGCTTTCTTCTCGGCAATGACTTCACTGATTAAGGAATTTTTCATCAAGCGGTTAAACGCATCTTTCAGCATCGCCTGATAGAAATCACGAATGGCGCGGACTTTTGTTTTAATTTCTTGAGATTCTAGATAAGACAGGATCAAATCTTCTTCATAGGCAATATCAAAGCTTAAGATTCCCTCAGCCTCACCCCGACACAAGGCTAACAAATTATGGGGGGCAACATTTTTGACTTTAGTTTGATAATTACGGTACATTTCAAATTTTGTTGTACCTTCTGGATAATCATCTTTAATCCGGGAAACAAACACCCCATCTTCTAACAGATAATCACGAATATATGCCCGCAAATCAGCTTTTTCTGCCACTTCTTCCGCTAAAATATCCGCCGCACCCTTGAGTGCTTCATCAGCGCTGCTGACTGCATTTGTTGCGGAAATATATTTTGCGGCTTCATCTTCTAACGATGCAGTAGCCGGATTTTTGACATTTAAAGATTTGATAAAGTCTGCCAGAGGTTGTAATCCTTTCTCTCTAGCAATAGTTGCACGAGTGCGGCGCTTAGGCCGATAGGGTAAGTATAAATCCTCAAGCTCAGTTTTTTGTAGACAAGCGACAATTTTGGCTTTTAGTTCATCTGTCAGTTTATCTTGTTCGGCGATCGCTTTTAAAATTACCGCCTTTCTTTCTTCTAATTCTGTTAAGTAAGTATACCTATCAGCCAAATCACGCAACTGTACTTCATTCATCTCCCCAGTGCGCTCTTTGCGGTAACGTGCAATGAAGGGAATAGTCGCACCTTCCGCCAAAAGTTCCAGCGCGTTTTGCACCTGATAGGGTTTGAGTTCTAGTTCAGTTGCCAGTAGTTGAGGAATGTTCAGCATCGGGTAATTAATGTGAAGAATTTCTGCCTAAAGTTATTATGCTAAAACTAAGATTTAGCACCAGTGATATATATTAAGTTAATTTACCGAATCATTACATTTTTTTGAGAAAAATGCGTTATTTTTAAGTAATATACTGTAACTCAACTTGCTAAGATACAAGATTACCCACTAAAAAAAGAAAACTCCCATCTTGTTTTAGCAAAAGTTTACGTTTCTAGTTGGAAGGTTAAGTAAAAATGCCTATGTTTTTTCTGCTTCCCCTAGTTGCGGGTATAGCAACTGGTTACATATCAAAAAAATGTCAAGATGAAGTAGCTTATTTAACTGGCACATTTACAGTGCTGAGTCTGGTTTTAAGCGTAGTTTTAGCACCTTGGCAAATTCAAGCCCTACTACTGATTGTAGTGTTGGCTAGTACCAACAAATTGTTGAGAAGGAATTAGTCCATAGTCAACAGTTAACTGCCAACTGTCAACTGTTTTTTAGTAATCTCCATACCTACTTTTCTGAGCATTACCAACTACACCTAAAATATTGACAGGAAGCAGTTTTAAATCATTAATAACCCAAGTTGCGGGTAATAGAAGATAAAAGAGGAGATGGAAAGTGTAGGCACAGTAAATGAGGGATTGTCCGAACTCCAATCACCATGAAAATGCAATCAGAAAAATTCAGTGTATTTGAAGATAAAGTGACATTTACAACTTAGTCAAGAAAAGCTTGTTGCAGAGTGTAGGCAAAAATAAAAGCTTGTAACTTCAGTAAAAACCCTTCAAATGTTACCGCATGAATCGATTGAAAGAAAGCGCCTAGTAATGCCGCTAAATACAGTTTCAATGTAATGACGAATAGACTGTTTAATGTATTGAATCCACGGTGCATCTTGGAGTTTAGAGTTACTTTTTCGCATGACTTGCAGCGAGATTTGACTAGTTTCAATCAAGTCATCTTCTACAGTGTAATCAAGATAGGCAGAATCGGCATAAACTTGGCTCCCCGGTAGTAAATTCAAGGGTAAAGCACTCAATCCCCGTATAGGAGTCGCGCTAGCTGGCATAAACACAAATTTCACCGGAATACCTGTTTTGGTTGTTAATAACTGTACTCTCACTCCATAAAAATAACGTTTCTTCGATGCAATATAAACCCGATATTCTTCTGATTGAATCAATTTCGCATTAAAGATGCGAATATTATCACATATCGGCACGGGAAATGAGTCTCAAAGATATTCCGTATTTTCACTAATTTCTTTGACTGCCATTCCTACTTGATGAAATAAATCGTTGAGCAACATCGAGACATTTTGTAATCGCCGATTAAATCGTGATTTTTCTAACATTCGCGGCATCAAGTTATGGTCTTTCATATAGCTGCAAGTCTGACTGTGATTACCACCAAAGTACATAGCCGCTATGATTGCCGTTGTGATAATTTCTGCATCGCTCATTACGAATACGACTATCTTCATCATGTCCGATCGCCTTTAAACATATATCCCTCCTAATTTTCTGTCTGGAGGGATTTTCTTGTTTCTTTACCCCTATGTCATCTTTCGGAAGAGAGTAACTAGCAACTTGGGTTACTATGCACTACTACCAGGGATACTTGTAATTGTGAGTTAGGAAAATGTCAGCGTCTCACCGAAAGTGAACAAGCTCAAGAACGTACTATTATTTTGCCACTATTTTCTCAAATGACCGAGCAAGAACAGGATCGGGTAATTGATCTGTTGAAAAGTCAGGTTTAAGATGCGATCGCTCGACAGTTGCAGCGATCGCATTGTTCTGTTGTTAAGCTAGAGCTAGTTCCTTCTTCTTTTGCTTGTCATGTATCAAACAGATCCTCCTCGCTCACCTAAAGAAGTACTGCCAACAATGTATGATCTCAAGAGTGAAGACCCGGAGGAACCAGGTTTGCCTGACGAATTTCACGATCTACAGCCTGAACTTCTACGTCTTACTTTCCGCCCTGCCAATTATCCAGCTGACGAAATATTTGTTGCCAGTGACTTAAATCTCTACTACGATCCTCGTCATACTCAATGGTATAAGCGACCTGATTGGTTCGCTGTGCTGGGAGTTTCCCGATTGTATGAACAGCAGGATTTGCGCTTGAGTTACGTTATTTGGCAAGAAGGAGTCAATCCTTTTGTAGTAGTCGAACTACTCTCTCCTGGGACTGAAAAGGAAGACTTAGGACAAACTCTGCGGGAAGTCAATCAACCGCCAACAAAGTGGCAAGTATACGAACAGATTTTGCGAGTACCTTATTACTTTGTGTTTAATCGCTATACGGATGAATTCCAAGCATTCGGACTAGTAACCAGCCGTTATCAAGCTTTACCAATTGAGGGACAAGGACTATGGTTAGAAGAAGTGCAGTTAGGATTAGGGCTTTGGCAAGGTTCTTATGAGGGTATTGAACGGCTATGGCTACGTTGGTATGATGCGGCTGGCGCTTGGATACCAACCCCAACAGAACTAGGTGAACAGGAACGCCAACGTGCTGAACAGGAACGCCAAAGAGCCGAACAATTGGCTACAAGACTGCGAGCTTTAGGCTTTGATCCCGACAATTTACCGGAAATTCCTTGATAAGAAGCTTTTTGATGAGTGTTAGAGGCAATCTGACACTCATTAATACTTTTGTTAGGCAACTGGCACAAAGGCGATCGCGTGATGGTTTAGTTATCGTCGGATTTCAAGACATCGGGTATATAAGGACTTAGCCAGTCGTAATAAGACTTCTGTCGTCAAATATATTTAAAGATTATATGAATTTTGTATGTACCTAAGTAAATATATGGGATGCCAATATCAGGTTATTCATAATATAAAAAATCTATTTCGGTGTTGCACATTTGCTGGATAATTTGTCAAATTAAAAATTTCTCTCCCAGTTTCTCTAGACTCTCTAGCTTGCCTCAATTCGTCCCTTTGTTCGGTAACACCGCAATTGCTGTAGAGCCAATCCCCTTCATGCGGCTTTCAGGGATTTGTTAGACTGATGAAACCAGGATTTTTCAGTCAAATCTCTGATAACGCCAGCAGACGAGGCTATTCATGCTTACAAGTACCCTAATTCTCTCAAATCAACTCCCTAACCTGCAATATTCCTCAACCCCAGAGCGCTTCGATGAAACTTGGGAAGCGCCCTTGGCTACCCTTCTGGGTTTAGGACGTGCAGCTGGTGCTGACTTTGTGGAATTTTTTCTAGAACGCCGTAATTACATCAGTAGTTTGGCAGAAGACGATACCATTACCAGTATTTCCCCAAGCCTCGCCACAGGTGCAGGAGTCAGAGTATTTCGTGGCAAAGCCGACTGCTACGTCAGTACAAACGACTTATCATTTTCTGGCTTAAAAGCAGCTTTAGAAAAAGGTTTATCTATCTTAGGCTTACAATTACCAGCCCCTAACGCTTTTATCCCAGAAATTAACCTAGAATTACTCAGAGATTACGCCAGCAAACGTGGTAAAGATGGCTGGCTACCCCTGTGTAGTTCTATCCGCGAAATGGGGGAAATCCTCCTTGATGGGACAGCATCCTTCAAGCAGAAAGCCAGCCATCTACAATCACGTCGCGCTACTTATTTCCGCGATTGGCAAGAAGTATTAATTGCCGCCAGTGATGGCACATTTGCTCGTGATATTCGCTTGACTCAATCGGTAGGATTTAATCTACTGTGTGCTGATGGCGCTCATCGTACTTCCATTGGTGAGCGTGTAGGCAATACCAGTGATCCTAACTTCCTGAGAACTTGGGATTATCAGCAATCCGCCGAGCAAATTGCCGAATCTGCGGGTAAAATGCTCTATGCCGATTATGTAGAATCGGGTACTTACCCAATTATCATGGCAAATCAATTCGGTGGCGTGATTTTCCACGAAGCCTGCGGACACTTATTAGAAACAACTCAAATCCAACGCAACACCACACCCTTTGCTGATAAGAAAGGTGAAAAAATTGCCCACGAAAGCTTAACAGCTTGGGATGAAGGACGAGCCGATAACGCTTTTGGCACAATTGATATGGATGACGAGGGTATGCCAGCCCAAAGAACTCTCCTCATTGAAAAAGGTGTTTTGAAAAACTTCTTAGCAGACAGAACAGGTTCTTGGCGGACTGGACACCCCCGGACTGGTAGTGGTCGCCGCCAGAATTATACCTTTGCTGCAGCTAGCCGGATGCGTAATACTTACATCGCTACTGGCGACTATTCAATTGAAGATTTGTTTGCCTCGGTAGATAAAGGTATTTACTGCAAAAAAATGGGTGGTGGTAGTGTTGGCCCTACTGGTCAATTTAACTTTAGCGTTGATGAAGCCTATTTAATTGAAAATGGTAAAGTTACCAAACCATTAAAAGGTGCTACTCTCATCGGTGAAGCCAAGGAAATTATGAATAAAATTTCCATGTGTTCCCAAGATTTAGAAATTGCACCTGGTTTTTGCGGTTCTGTTAGTGGCAGCATCTACACTACTGTAGGTCAACCCCACATTAAAGTTGATTCCATAACCGTCGGTGGACGCTAGGTATTTGAGATTTTAAATTTTGGATTTTGGATTGTGAATGAGCAGCAGTTCAAAAGCACAACTAAAAAGCTTGCATTGCGAGTTATTGTTTTAGTTGAAGCAATACCGCAAACTAGAACCTCTGATGTAATTGGCAAGCAGTTGTTAGGTTCGGCTACTTCTGTAGATGCTAAACGCGAAAAACGTAATTCATAATATCCAAAAATCCAAAATTGAATCTACTTTACCCAAATCTAAAATCTAAAATCTAAAATTGACTATGCCAAATATTCATGAAATTGCCAATTTTGCCAAAGACAATGCTCAAAAGCTGGGCATCCAAAAATTTGACATTTATGGCTCAACTGTAGATGAAACCAGTGTACAGGTTGACAAAGGTGAGCCAAAACAAGTTAAAGCCTCAAATCGTTCTGGGGTGACTGTGCGTGTTTGGAATGAAAACAATACGATAGGGATTACTAGCACTACAGATGTAGACCCCAAAGGGTTAGAATTGGCTTTAAAAACTGCTTATGAAGCTAGTTTTTTTGGTGTGAAAGAAAACGCTCCAGATTTTAGTCCAGAGGCTACTGTTCCTATTGCCAATATCTTGAACGAGAAAGCGCCCCAAGCTCCGGTTTCGGAACTGATAGAAAAACTGTTGATAGCGGAAAAAGAATTGTTAGCTGCTCATCCAGCAATCCAAAGTGTACCTTATAACGGTTTAGCGCAAAGAGATGTTGATAGATTTTATCTCAATAGTGCCGGCGCTTTAAGAACTGAAGCTGCTTCTTTGGCATCAGTTTATCTTTATAGCAAAACTGATGAGGAAGGCAAAAAGCCACGTAGTGCTGGGGCTTTTAGAATCCATCGTAGTTTGGAAAATCTAGATATTCATGGCTGTATCCAAGAAACTGCTGAAAAAATCATTAGTCACCTAAATTACGAGAAAATTAAAACTGGTAAGTATCAGGTTGTTTTTTCCCCTGAAGCTTTCTTAAGTCTTTTAGGAGCATTTTCTAATTTATTTAACGCTCAAAATATTCTCGATAAACAAAGCCTATCGAAACCAGATGATATAGGTAAAGAAATTGCTTCACCTTTGTTGTCATTGTATGACGATGCTCTGCATCCAGCTAATATAGGTGCAGAAACTTTTGATGGTGAAGGTACGCCTACTCGTCAGGTTGCATTGATAGAAAATGGGATTTTAAAAGGCTTTCTCCACAGTGCGGGAACTGCGAAAAGGTTGAATGCCCAACCTACGGGTAATGCTAGTATTGGGGCTAAAGTTTCTGTTAGTCCTAACTTTTATCATGTGTTTGCAGCAGGGGATTCTGAGCAACAGTTGAGTTTGGAAACAGCAGAAAATGTGGTTTTGATTGATGATTTACACTCTTTACACGCTGGTGTGCAATCTTTGCAAGGCTCGTTTTCTTTACCTTTTGATGGTTGGTTGATTAATAAAGGCGTAAAAACCAGTATTGAATCAGCAACTGTGGCTGGTGATTTCTTGCAACTTTTGAAATCAATTATCTATGTAGAAAAGCAAGTGGCTTTAACTCCAAGTGGTGTGGCTCCTCGAATTTGGGTTGAGGGATTGTCTATTACTGGGGAGTAGTCAATAGGGGACAGGGAAAAGGTTTGAGGCTGTTCTGTTCCCTGTATTCGTATCGGAAAGGGATAAGTAGGGTGGGCATTGCCCACCACAATAATATAACGTGAGTTCGATGAACCTCTCCCTCCCAACCTCACTCTCCTAAAAGGCGTTCGCGTAGCGTCTCCGTCAGGAGAGGGGTTGGGGGAGAGGTCAAAACAACGCTTGTCGAACTCACGTTAATATACGGTAGACGACAGAGATTAGCTTTGTTCTTGAATTTGTCCGATTTGGGCTGTGAGTTTTTCTTTATCCAGGCGGCGTTTTCTGGCGTAAAGTTGAATTGTGACTGCCATAAATATAACTAGGGCAAAAATTAGCCAAGCAGTGAGATCAGTCGGCAGGTTATTCTTGAATACGGCCAGCATGACGATAACTACTAACATGACTGTCGGTGCTTCATTGAGCGCTCGTAACTGCTGACTACTCCAGCGACATTCGTCGGCGGCTAACTTTTTCATTAACCGACTACAGTAATGGTGATAACCAATCAATAAAGCAACGCACAATAGCTTAAAGTGTAACCAACCTTGTTTTAAAACTTCTGGTTCTGTACTAATTAAGCCGATCGCCATTGCTATTGTTAACAACATTCCCGGTGTGGTGATAATGTTGTAGAGGCGTTTTTCCATGATTTGATACTGATTTTTCAGTATCGTCCTTGCTGGTTCTGGTTCTTGGTTAGCTTCCACATGATAGATGAATAACCTTACCAGGTAGAACAAGCCAGCAAACCAAACGACGATGCCAACAATATGAAAAGCTTTAAACCAGGAATATGCCATGAACGCAACCTGCCTTTACCTATCTGTTTGTCATTAGTCATTAGTCCATAGTCAACAGTCAACAGTCAACATTCATTAGTTTTTCTTCACTGCTTACTACTCAGCTTCTTGGCTATCTACTACCTTATTTGGCGGTACTACTAGCACTTTATCAACGCGGTTGCCATCCATGTCCATTACCTCGATGCGCATATCTTGCCACTCAAAATGATCGGTGGCGGCGGGGATGCGGCCGAGATGGGTGATGACGAAACCACCAAGAGTTTGATAGCTACCGCGTTCTTCAAATTCCCATTCTTCTAAACCAAACAGTTCAAAGAAATCTTCTACGGCTAGCATTCCATCGAGTAGCCAAGAACCATCCTCTCTTTGCACCGCTTGGGGATTTTCTTCGCCATCGGCGGAAGGGACATCGCCTACGATTTCACTCATGATGTCGTTCAGGGTAACTAATCCTTGAATTACGCCGTATTCATCGACGACTAACGCCATGTGCGTAATAGTCTGTTTAAATAATTCTAAAACTTTTAAGCCACGGGTGCTTTCGGGGACAAACACAGGTTGACGCAATCCTACTGTTAAATCTAGGGCATCTCCACGAAAACTGCGAGCGAGTAGGTCGGTAACGGGAATAATTCCCAGTACATTGTCCAGTCCTCCTTGACAGACTGGATAACGGGAATAACCATTTTCGGTCATTTTTTGGCGATTTTCTTCGGTGGTGTCTTCCAAATCTAACCAAACGATATCAGGACGCGGTGTCATAAAGGAACTGACGGGGCGATCGCCTAATCGAAAAACTCTCTCTACCATGTCCTGTTCGGCTTCCTCAAAGGTTCCGGCCTCTGTACCTTGCTCAATCAGGATTTTAATTTCTTCTTCTGTAACTTGTGGTTCATCAGAAGGTGTAATGCCCAAAATTCGCAGTACCATGTCAGTAGAAGCACTTAACAAATGCACAGCCGGGGAAGCCAAAGCTGCCAAAGCCCGCATCGGAATGGCGACAACAGATGCAATGCGTTCGGGACTGTTCAATGCCAGCCGCTTTGGCACTAATTCACCAACAATCAAAGATAGATAGGTGATAATTACAACTACAATCCCGAAAGCGATCGCCTCACTATAAGGTGCTAAAAAAGGTATCAGTTTGACGTAAACTGCCAGTCTGCTAGCAATTGTCGCTCCCCCAAAAGCACCTGTCAGAATACCAATGAGGGAAATACCTATTTGTACTGTAGATAGAAAGTTATTTGGAGACTCTGCCAGTTTCAGTGCTGCCTTTGCCTTGGCATCTCCTTGATTAGCAAGTTGCTGTAGTCTTACTTTTCGCGCCGAGACAATTGCCATCTCGGACATAGAAAAAATACCGTTGGCAATAATTAGTACGAAAATGATTAAAATTTCAACAGTGATGGAGGACATGATTATGAATTGCCGCTATATAGAGCGAACTTCGCTCAATCCTTAGTATCCAGTATTTAGAGGGTTTCTCATACAATGCTTTAACTATACATAGGGTAGTAGCTTTAACGCTTCGAGGCTAGAGGCTAGGGGTTGATGTTTTTTATGGATTCCTGAACTTGTTCACTATGATTGTTCTACAGAAATATTAAGAGGAGTGTTAAGACTTCTAAAATAGTTGACATAGGCTATCTCTCGATTTTCTGATCTGCAACGATTTCCAACTTATGGCATTTTCTTCTATTGTGCGTGCCTTGGCGCGATCGCCACTCACTACCGAGTTACTTTCTAAGTTTAATCGCCAACAGGATTTACGCCTCAACGGCATCCCCCGCTTACCCAAAGGCTTGGTAGCCTCGGCATTGGCTCAGAATTGTGGTAGTAATTTATTTGTTGTCTGTGCCACCTTAGAAGAAGCCGGACGCGCCTACGCGCAGTTGGAGGCGATGGGATGGTCAACAGTACATTTTTACCCCACATCAGAAGCCTCTCCCTACGAACCATTTGACCCGGAAACAGAAATGACTTGGGGTCAAATGCAGGTTTTGGCTGATTTACTTAAGAGTCAACCCTTCTCCTCCGGAGACGCTAGCGCGAACGACTTCGCTCAGGGTAAACAGTCAACAGTCAATAGTCAACAAAATAAAATAGCTGTTGTGGCGACTGTTGGGGCTTTACAACCCCATTTACCACCGCCAGATGCTTTTACACCTTTTTGCCTCACTCTCAAGCGGGGGCTGGAATTTGATTTAGATACTTTCAGTGAAAAAATTACTACTTTAGGTTACGAACGGGTTCCTTTGGTGGAAACTGAGGGACAATGGAGTCGGCGCGGGGATATTGTTGATGTCTTCCCAGTTTCCTCAGAATTACCAGTACGGTTGGAATGGTTTGGTGATGAAATTGAGCAAATTCGGGAATTTGATCCCAATACTCAACGTTCAGCGCTTGACAAAATACCGCAAATCGTGCTTACGCCTACAAGCTTTGCACCTATTATCACAACTGCGCTGAAAGATAGTGCTGAGTTGCGATCGCTGAGTGCTGAGTTAAGTTCTGAATCCTTTGGTACAGAGGACTCACAAGTTATAGAAGGGACTCGGCGGTTTTTGGGTTTGGCTTTTGGCAAACCTGCATCAGTGTTAGATTATTTGCCTGAGAATACTATAATTGCGATTGATGAGCCGGAACAATGTCATGCTCATAGCGATCGCTGGGTGGAAAATGCTGAGGAACAATGGTCGCTGGGGTCTGGGGAGGCGGATCTAGGCGCTGTACAGTTACCGAAGATTCATCGGTCTTTTGATGAATGTTTGGCTGATGTGACTCGATTTAAAACTTTATATTTATCGGAGTTAGCTGAGGAAAATAGCGGGATCAATTTGGCTAGTCGGTCTGTGCCGGTGACACCGCATCAATTTGCTAAATTAGCAGATACATTAAGACAAGAGCGCGATCGCAATTTCTCAATTTGGTTAATCTCGGCGCAACCTTCCCGTTCTGTTTCCCTACTACAAGAACACGATTGTCCAGCCCAGTTTATTCCCAATCCCCGCGATTATCAAGCAATTGATAAGCTGGTAATTAACCACACACCTGTAGCTATCAAATATTCTGGTTTGGCGGAGTTGGAAGGCTTTATTCTGCCTACCTATCGTATAGTAGTCATCACTGACCGGGAATTTTACGGTCAGCACTCCCTCGCTACTCCAAGCTATATCCGCAAGCGGCGCAAGGCGGCTTCTAAGCAAGTTGACCCCAACAAGCTGCGTCCGGGGGATTATGTAGTTCACAAGAGTCACGGGATTGGCAAGTTTGTCAAGCTGGAAAGTCTGACAATTAACGATGAAACCCGCGATTATATTGTCGTTCAGTATGCTGACGGTCTGTTAAGAGTGGCGGCTGATCAAGTCGGTTCTTTGTCTCGGTTCCGCAGTACGGGAGATAAAGCGCCGGAACTGCACAAGATGACGGGGAAAGCTTGGGATAATACCAAAAACCGTGTCCGCAAGGCGATTAAGAAATTAGCGGTGGACTTGCTGAAATTATATGCGGCGCGATCGCAACAGCAAGGTTTCGCCTATCCTCAAGATATGCCTTGGCAAGAGGAAATGGAAGATTCCTTCCCCTACCAACCCACAACCGACCAGCTAAAAGCTGTACAAGATGTGAAACGGGATATGGAAAGCGATCGCCCAATGGATCGGTTAGTATGTGGTGATGTGGGTTTTGGGAAGACGGAAGTAGCGATACGTGCGATTTTCAAGGCTGTGACGGCTGGTAAACAAGTTGCACTGTTAGCACCTACCACAATTCTCACCCAACAACATTACCACACCCTGAAAGAACGCTTCGCCCCCTATCCTGTAAATATCGGGTTACTCAACCGCTTCCGCACAGCCGAGGAAAGGCGGGATATTCAAAAACGATTAGCGACGGGTGAGTTAGATGTAGTTGTGGGGACACACCAACTTTTAGGTAAGGGTGTCAACTTCAAAGATTTAGGGTTGTTGGTAATAGATGAGGAACAACGGTTTGGGGTGAACCAGAAGGAAAAAATCAAAACCCTAAAAACCCAACTTGATGTTTTGACTCTCTCCGCCACACCCATCCCCCGCACCCTGTATATGTCTTTATCGGGGATAAGAGAGATGAGTTTGATTACCACACCACCCCCCACCAGAAGACCAATTAAAACCCATCTTGCACCGAAACAGCCGGAGACTATACGCAGTGCAATTCGTCAAGAACTAGACCGAGGCGGACAGGTATTTTATGTAGTTCCCCGCGTGGAAGGAATTGAGGAGACAACAGGCGCGTTGCGGGAGATGGTTCCCGGAGCGAGATTTGCGATCGCTCACGGGCAAATGGACGAGAGCGAGTTAGAATCAACCATGCTCACCTTTAGCAATGGTGAAGCAGATATCTTAGTTTGTACAACAATTATTGAATCTGGGTTAGATATTCCCCGTGTCAACACCATCTTAATTGAAGATGCTCACCGCTTCGGGTTATCGCAACTTTACCAATTACGGGGAAGGGTAGGACGTGCGGGGATTCAAGCCCACGCATGGTTATTTTACCCCAAACAACGCGCCTTATCGGATGCGGCAAGGCAGAGATTACGAGCAATTCAGGAATTTACGCAACTTGGTTCCGGCTATCAACTGGCGATGCGCGACATGGAAATTCGGGGTGTGGGTAACTTGCTGGGTGCAGAACAGTCTGGTCAAATGGAAGCCATTGGTTTTGATTTGTACATGGAAATGTTGGAAGAGTCAATCAGAGAAATTCGCGGTCAAGAAATTCCCAAAGTTGACGATACGCAAATTGACCTCAACCTCACCGCATTTATCCCCGCCGATTATATTCCCGATATTGACCAAAAGATGAGTGCATATCGTGCGGTAGCGGCGGCGAAGTCGAAAGAAGAGTTAACGCAGATTGCTCTTGAGTGGAGCGATCGCTATGGTACTTTACCAGTATCCGCCAATCAACTCTTGCGGGTGATGGAACTGAAACAATTGGCGAAGAAATTAGGATTTAGCCGCATCAAACCAGAGAATAAACAGCACGTAGTTTTAGAAACGCCAATGGAAGAACCTGCATGGAATTTACTCGCAGCGAATTTACCAGAACATCTCAAGACACGCTTTGTTTACTCTCCTGGTAAGGTAACAGTGCGCGGTTTAGCAGTGTTGAAAGCTGATCAACAATTGCAAAGTTTAATTGATGCAATGAGTAAAATGCAGGGTGCAATAGCAGAGGCGGCTGTTGTTTAGATAATTTTCGATAAATATACACTTTATTTGCCAAGGTAGGAGATAAATCAATGGCTTCTATTACTATTGATATTCCAGATAACCAATTACAAAAGCTACAAGAATTAGCAAAACTGCATGGTGTTTCTCTGGAAGCTATGCTGAGTGCCAGCATAGAAGAATGGTTAAGTGAGCAAAAAAGTGATTTTAATGATGCAGCAAATTATGTACTGAAAAAAAATGCTGAACTTTACCGACGTTTAGCATGATACGTTATCTGTCATTAATTGAAGTGCTGAATTTGCATCGTCAGATTATTGAACAGTCAGGAGGGGCAATAGGTATCCGGGATTTAGGTAGCTTATTCGCTTGGTTATTGGAGTAGACAGACAAAATGAATATTAATCTTGAATTGCCACCAGAGTTAGAAAAAGAGCTTTGTGATGAAGCGTCTCAGCTTAATTTGACTCTTTCTGAGTACATCCTTCGTGTTCTTACAATCAGGCAGATTCTAGCAAATCCACCCAAGACAGGGGCTGAACTTGTTGCCTATTGGCAGAGTGAAGGTGTAATCAATTCACGACCTGATATTACAGATAGTCAAGCCTACGCTCGTAAGTTGCGTCATCAGGCTGAAACTCGTGAGTGAGTGTCAATAAAGTTTATGTATTTGCTAGATACGGATATTTTGATTGATATTCAAAGGGGTCATACTCCTGCAATAAATTGGTTTGCCAGTTTACCAGAATTACCTAGTGTACCTGGGTTTGTGGTTATGGAATTAATCCAAGATGCTCAAAACAAGCAAAAGCTGCGTAATACTTTAAAACTGGTTGCACCTCTACCTATAGTCTGGCCGACTGAAGCTGATTTAAACCGCGCCTTGTCAGACTTCGCTAAATACCATTTGTCTGACAGTCTAGGGTTGTTAGATGCTTTAATTGGGGCTTGTGCTGTTGGCAGGGGTGCAACGCTGTGTACATTTAATGTCAAACATTACCGTGTTATTCCTGGTCTGGACATAGCACAACCCTACACACGTTGACAGCCAAGTAACACTTTGCTCACTTAACAAATTTGTTTAAACAAGTATTTGTTTACTATGGCGATTTTGTTTTTTATTTGTTATGCTTGTTTTTAACTAGTACATTTGTCTAAGGGCAAGCTGATGAGTTACGATACTGCCCATCAACAACACATTAAGTGGATACAGAAGCAGATAGAGGAGAAAATCTCTGCTCTATCTGAAGCTGAAGAACGTGTATCTCAGCTAAAAGCTGACATTGTATATTTTAAGTTAATGTTAGACGTACACCAGAAGGCTAACACCGATGCTCTTAGTCAAGATGCTCTCATAGCATCTAACTTTGATCAAGGCTCTAACAAAGAGTCGGAACAAATTCAAACAAATAATTCTGGGTTAACTGGCAATGTTCAAAATGGGGTAACAGAGGATAACAAGCGTTCTCCCAAAGAAATGTTACGTGCAGAATTTGCTAACAAAACCTTAGCAGAGGTGGCTGAAATTCTTTTGAATAGCCGACACGAGGTTCTAACTGCTGATGACATTGCACAAGATATATTTTTGACAGAGAACAATGATGAGTATGTACGTGCTAGAAATTCCTTATCTACTGAATTGCGCCGAGGAGCCAAAGAAGGTAGATGGAAACAAATAGGACGCGGTTCTTTCGCTTCAATTGAATCTGAAAATTTACAAGATAAAAATCTGGTTCCTGCGTATTTCTCAACCAATGGAAGCCGTACAAACAATTAAGGTTGAGCCACCCCTGTAATAAATCAATCAGTATTAAACAAATACAAGGAGAATTATTATGCGTCAACTTGCAGCAAGACTTGGTGGTAGAGATAGCCGTTCAAAGGACTTACTTCGCCATGTTGATCCTGATGGTGCAGAGTATTTCACCGTCAAAGCTACAGGTCAATCTGGGATGTCACAGGCTGGATTAGCTAGGTTTGTGGGGGTGAGTGATTCCAAAATCTCAAGATGGGTCAGAAGAGTGCAAGAAGCTGATATTGCCGAAAACTCCTTACCCAAGTGCTTGAAGCCTTTTGCTGGTTGTAGCCTTGTTCTAACAGACTACTTTGATAGTGAAGGGAGAAATATTCTGACCGATGGCTTTTGTGCAGCCATAATTGAGTACTATGCTTCATACTCAAAGCAAGTAAACAAAGAAAGTCAAGCAAAGGCTCAACAAACTTTAGATTGGATCCAACATTTGGGGATGCGACTTTTTATCCACAAAAAAACCGGATGGAAGTCTAACTATAGTTCTTCATCCTCAGTAGAAGATAACTTTGAGAAAGAATTGGAAACCCATAGATTACGTCTGAGTGTCAGACAAATTCTACGGTTTGATGATTATCCAGAACTACAATCGGCGATTAAAGAATACGGTCAAAAACATCATTGTATAAGTCGGAAGTTGTTTTCTGAGACTTATGATGCAATGAACAAGCTTTTGCAAGGTTTAAAAGCTAAAGAAATCCGAGAACAAAACAAGTTATCAAAAAGTGTATCGCTTAGAGATCACTATGATACCCGTCCGTTGATCGATTACTCAACACTCAGCCGATTAGCAGCCAACCAGATTCGTTACGAAGATAAACACCCAGTAGAAGCTGTTCGTATTGCTTTTCAGCTTTTACTTCCTAAATACACACCAGAGCCATTCCCCATAATTGAGAATGTATACAAAGCAGATAAACGACTAAAAAATATAGCAAAACAGAAAAGGCTAGCGGCAGGTGTTCAGATGTCTTTTTTGACTGATGATTTGCAAATAAAACCTCAGTTTTTATAAATAAATGATGCGCTCATTATTCTGGAATTAATAAATGGCTGTCCTTGGTTAAGGATAAAAATGGAATTGGCATTACATCAAAATAACCAAACATAAGGAGAGTTTTTATGCCTCAATTTGCAGCACAAATTGGTAGCAGAGATGGTTTCTCGGATGAGCTACTACACTATGTTGATTCTGATGGTGTAGAGTATTTTACCGTTAAAGCCACAGGTCAATCTGGGATGTCTCCATCTGGATTAGCTAAGTTATTAGGAGTAGAACAAGCACAAATATCAAGATGGGTCAACAGAGTGCAGCAGGCTGATCCACTAAACAATTCTCTGCCAAAATGCCTAAAATCATTTGCTGGTCACGATCCAAATTTTTCAGCGTACTTTGATATTGAAAAGCGAAATATTTTATCAGATAGTTTTTGTGTAGCTATAATTAAATACTATGCCTCATACTCAAACCGAGCAAACAAAGAAAGTCAAGCAAAGGCTCAACAAACTTTGTATTCAATCACACAGATAGGAATGCGCGTTTTTATTCATGAAAAAACAAGATGGATGGAAGCCTAACTATTTGTCTTCGTCCTCAACAAGCGCTTGGTGGCAGAAAGTTACAGGAACATTTGCTGATAACTCAGCTTATGACGAAGCCATGCAGCTAGGGCGAGAATATCGTGAATCTCTGCAATTAAATTCTATAGAAGTACAGAGTATTTAAATGTATATCTCCATATGGATAATTACAGTGTTTTTTGGGAGAACTTGACATAAAAGAAAGCAATTATCCTTGAAATAAGCTGTTAAATTTGATCAAAATTAGTGCGATCGCCCCATAATCCTCAGTCATATAAAATTGAAATAGTGGTGTTTTGAGGATGAGATAATTTTACCGACAGGCGAACAGGGAAAATCTTGCATCAAAGTTTGTCAATATCTGACTAACTTCTATCGTCCTATAGAACTTTTACGTTTTGATGAACGTACAGGCATAGTGTACATTTTCGCAGGTGAAGATTTGCAAGTTGTAATTTACCGTGATGGCAAGTGGAGGTTTAGATGAAACCAGATTTTGATACTATGAGCATTGCTGAACTGCGTGCTTATCTACTTCTACATCGAAATGATGATGAAGCATTTTATAAACTTGCAGACCGCCTAGAAGCTAGTGCTGAAGATACTGATTTATACCCTGTTCCTGACACAATTGAAAATATCGCCATCATGGAAACAGCGATTCAAGAACATATTAAGAAGTTGGAACAGAAGCGGAAAAGTTAAGCGATCGCCTATACTTGATAGTAAAATTTGACTGTTGACTATTGACTCTCCCTCCTCTGCTGACGTTCTTGTAGTTGTAACAAAATTTGGGCGTGCATTTCGCGGGTGATGGGGTAGAAGTAGGTTAAGACTAAGCCGAAAATTAAACAGATGACTGGTAAAGGGCCGACGGCGATACGGATAGCTAAAAGTGCAGATTCTGGTTGTGTTGGTAGTATAGTTTGTCCAGGTACGGCTTCTTTAAAACCTGCTGCTTGTAAGGCGTTACCTACCAGAAATAAGCCAAAAGCTAAACCGAATTTCTGCAATAAAACCATGAAGCCGTAAAAAACTCCTTCTCGGCGTTGTCCGGTTTGCAGTTCGTCTAATTCGATGACATCGGGAATCATTGACCAGGGAACTAGGTAAGCTGTAGATACACCAACCCCCGCCATGATAGCCATTACATACATTAAAACTATTTGACCGGGTTGTAAGAAAAATAGCCCAGAAGCGGCGATTATCCACAAAATCATTCCCAGGAAATAAACTAATTTTTTGCCCAGTTTTTTACTTAAAGCAGTCCAAACAAATAACATGAGTAAGGCGGTTCCTTGGACTGCAACCATTACTGTAGGTACATCTGAGTTTTTCAAAGACATACAGTAAATTACAAAGAAAGGAATAATACTGGCGGTTATTTGTACTCCTAACCAAGAACACAGATATATTCCAATCACAAATAGAAAAGGACGATTGCTAAAAGCAATTTTTATTTGTTCAATAAAAGGAATAGAGGCGGTTTCTTCAACTTGGATACGTTTGGCTTCAAATACCATAACGCGATCGCGTACTCCAAACACGCACCAATATAATGATGCAACCGATATTACAGTGCAAATTGCGGCTAAAACTATATACTGTTGTTCCTGATTAGGTACTTGCAAAAAAACTAATTGCGCTAGTATCAAAGATAAAATACTGCCGCCAATGGAAAAGGCAAAGCGAAAACTATTCAGGCTGGTGCGTTCGTCATAATCTTGGGTAAGTTCTGGAGTTAGGGCAGTATAAGGCAAATTTACCACCGTATAAAATACTTGGGATATTACCCCAATCACCACGTAATACCAAAATAAACCCCAAACGTTACTAGCTTGATTGCTACTAAATCGCGGTACAATCCACTGTAAGAAAAAGAAAATTCCGAAAGGAATGGCTCCGTAAAACATCCAAGGCAAACGACGACCCCAGCGTCGAGACTTGGTTTTATCTGTCAACACTCCCACAAAAGGGTCGTTGACTGCATCCCAAATTTTCCCAATCATTAACACACTGCCAGCTAAACCGGCCGGTATACCAGCGACGTTTGTAAAGAAAATTAATAGGAAGAATATGGAAATATTAGCGGTAATTGCCGGGCCTAAATCTCCAGCACCATAAGCCAGCTTGGTTTTTAAATCTAGTTTTTGACTATCTTGAGCCTTGTGAGTATAACCATCAGTAGTAGAGTCACTCATAATACCTTATGCTCATATTAAAATATTGCGATCGCCTTTAAGTATCACCTAAAACCTACTTACCTTATGCCAGACCTTTACGTTTCTTGGTCAGAATATCATTACAAGATTGAGCAACTGGCTGCTCAAATTTATCAGTCTGCTTGGGAGTTCAATCAAATCGTCTGTCTCGCCAGGGGTGGGCTACGGGTGGGAGATATCATTTCTCGTATTTATCACAAGCCTTTGGGGATTTTAGCCACATCTTCTTACAGTGGCGCAGGTGAGCAACCAAGAGGTAGCTTAATTCTGTCGCGTCACTTGACAATGACCACCAAAAGTTTAGGTTCACGTATTCTCCTAGTCGATGACCTGGTAGACTCTGGAATTACGCTTGAAGAAACTATCCCTTGGTTGAAACAATACAGTGATTCCCCCATAGAGGAAATCCGCACAGCCGTAGTTTGGTATAAAGCTTGTTCCGTATTTAAACCAGATTACTACGTCGATTATCTACCTGATAACCCCTGGATTCATCAGCCCTTTGAACATTACGAACATACCAACCCCGCCGATTTGGTGGCTAAGGTTGGTGAGTCTTGTTCATGGGGGAGATGAGGGGCTGGGGGAGAAAGGGGAAAGGGGAAAGGGGAAAGGGGAAGAGGAAGAACTGTCAACTGATAACTGATAACTGATAACTGATAACTGATAACTGTCAAAACAACCATAACCACAAAGGCAGGGTTAAAAGTAATAACATAACTCCTAGCGCTAGTGTGGTGACTGCTAGGTTGCGGTCTAGGTTGAAGGTTTCGGCAATTACCAGGGAAGCGAAGGCTGGAGGCATGGCCATTTGTAGGAGAATAACTTTAGCTGCTGGCCCTGTTAATCCTAAAAGTGGTAAGATACTGCCTAAAATTAAGGGGACTATGAGCATTTTTATACCTAAGCTGATGCCTACTT
Organism: Leptolyngbyaceae cyanobacterium; assembly: GCA_036704005.1. GTDB lineage: Bacteria > Cyanobacteriota > Cyanobacteriia > Cyanobacteriales > Nostocaceae > Trichormus. The sequence continues at coordinate 54,817 of DATNQO010000032.1, forward strand.
GTGGTAGGTTGCCCCAAGTATTAAGTTTGCTTAATCGCATCCCAATTAATATTAGAGATAAGGCTACTGTACTCCAAGCAAATTTATCTAGCCCAATTTCCCAAATTTGGGGAATGGCGATTTGGCGAAATAGTAAGCCGAAGCCGAAACTCCACAAGGCGGGATTGATTATAATGGCTCTGGCTACTTGGGTAAATTGATTATGATTTTGATTAGTGCCAAAATGAGCGCCTAATGCTACACCTAACGCGTAAGCACCAGGAAAAGACCCTAATAAGTCATAAAATAGCGCCCAAGCAAAGTATTCTTTGCCTACCATTGCTAAGGTGACGGGGAAGCCTAAATAGCCTGTGTTGCCTATCATTGCTGCTAACAGCAAACTTCCCTGAGTAGATTTTTGCGGTATGGTATTACTGAAGTATGTCTGTCCTTTGATTCCTAGCCAAGCTAAAAATGCGCCGAGTAAAATGGCGAGGTGTGCGATCGCCGGAGCAATCCAAATTTTTCCTGATAAGTCTGTTTGCCGTAAAAAAGATACTATACTTATCGGTACTCCCACCCAGAAAAGCCACTGAGCTAAGCTGGTAGGAACTGTACTAGGTAGTTTGCGTCCCAGAATAAAACCTACTAGGACTAACCCTACAAGTTTGACGTATAGTTCTAGGAGATTTACCAATGTTGCGCCTAAAAATTATAAAGGTAGAATGCTACCCAATAAGTTTATTTTTATAAGTCTAAAATTTCAATGAAAATTTGCACAAAAGCAGGAGCTGACCTTTGAATAAAGCTGGGTTTTCTGAAGATTCGCACGAATCATTTGATGATCTGAGTGATGATATCCCAGTAGCTGTACGGGATATTCCCAGTGTCACACCTAAACAAAAGTTACAACGCCTAATTTTGCTAGTTGGGGGAATTAGCGCCTTTTTGGTACTGGCGGTTGTGAGCGGTTTTGTATTTTTTGCTACGACACCTAAGAGAATAGCCGAGTCTCAACCTTTACCAGCTAGTTCTGTGGCTACACCTGCGCCGACAGTCGGTAATTCTGCTGAATCGGAAACTGTATTAAATCATTTTGCTTACCCAGAAGCTCTTCAGTCAGAATTAGCGCCTATTAGCGCTGATGGACGCATCCGTATGAGGAAAACTGCTGCTCAAAAGTTCCAAGAGATGGTACAAGCGGCGCGGAGTTCGGGTGTAATTTTAGTACCTATTTCGGGTTTTCGTTCGGTAAAGGAGCAGGAGCAGTTGTTTTTTACGATAGGCGCTCAACGTAATCAAACTCCGGCTCAAAGAGCGGCTTTGAGCGCTCCACCTGGACATAGTGAACATCACACGGGTTATGCTGTGGATATTGGCGACGGTGCAGCACCATCAACAAATCTTCGGGCTACTTTTGAGCAAACTAAGGCTTTTGCTTGGCTAGAAGCTAATGCGGCTCGGTTTGGTTTTGAGTTGTCTTTCCCCAAGGATAATGTTCAAGGGGTGAGTTATGAGCCTTGGCACTGGCGTTTTGTTGGCGATCGCGATAGTCTGGAAACGTTCTATAAGGCTAGGAATTTAAAACCTGTGAAGACAGGGCAATAAGGTTTTTCAACGAGTGACCGCGATGAGCATCTACAAACCTAGCTAATAATTGGGAGTACAGCATAAGCAAGATATGAGTACCGCAGTGTGCAGAACAGGGAGTTTTTAGGAAGCTTGTAAATTTATTGGTGTCACTTCTTTCCAGGATTCCGACTCATTAGCCGCACACCAAAGATCATATTTTTGTTGTAAGTTGAGCCATAGCTCAGGAGTGGTTTGCAGAGCAGTAGATAAACGAAGAGCCATGTCAGGTGTAACGCTTGCTCGTTCGTTAACTATCTCAGACATTGTTTTACGCGATACACCAATGATGTCAGCAAAATCAGTAATTGTGATATTAAGTGGCTCAAGATACTGACGCTTGATCAAGCCACCGGGGTGTCTGGGTTTTCTTTTGGTGATCATCGGCAAAAGTCTCCTAGTGATAGTCTTCGTAATTTACGTCGTAAGCATCTCCGTCTTCAAAGGTGAAAGTTATACGCCAGTTTTTGGTGACAGTAACAGACCACTCCCCTTTTCTGTCACCTTTTAGTTGGTGTAGTCCAGAGCCGGGGTATTGCATATCTTTAATTTCGGCAGCAGCATCAAGCCTGTCAAGTATATCTAAAAGCTTCTCTGCTGTATCTGGTTGAACTCCACTCCTATCATCGTCTTCAAAAAGTTTTTTAACACCCTTATGCTTAAAACTTTTAATTCCCATAAAATCGTAACCCTTGGGGTTACACGTGTCAACTGTAAGTATTATGTCAAAAAGGTGGCAGGAAAAGCACTTCCACAAACTAGGAAGATTGTTTGGGGTTGTAGTACGTAAGCAAAAACTAAGGAACAGCTAAAAACCTCTTCTCTCCTGCCTTCAGCCCCCTACTATATTTGATAGCACTTGAGCAATCTGTTGATTGATATTCGCTACATCAAAACGCTGAGTAGCAATAGTTTTGGCATTACTGGCTATGTTTGCCGTATTTACCGCATTTTCAAGACAGTCATTAATAATATTTGCTAGTTCTTGGGGTTCTCCTGGTGTAGTTAAAAATCCATTAATTCCATGTTCAACTAATTCGACTGCACCGCCTGCTTTGGCGGCTACTACAGGTTTACCACATAGCATGGCTTCAACAATCACTCTCCCAAAAGGTTCTGGTGCTGTGGAAGTATGAGCGACTACATCACAAGCTGCCATTAATTGGGGAATATCAGTACGAAAGCCTAAAAAATTGACGCGGTTTTCTAGCCCTAATTTGTTAATTTGTTGATGTAATTCTTTGACATATTCTTGTTCTCCAAATAGGGCATCACCTACTAAAATTGCTGTTACTTGTGGGGGACATTGGGCAATTGCATCAATTAAAATATGCTGTCCTTTCCAAGGTGAAAGTCGGCTAAAATGTCCAATGACAAATTTATCTTCTATGCCTAATTGTTTTCGTAATTGATTAGTCTCTAATTCACAAGTTTGATAAAGTTTTGGATTAAATCCATTATAAATAACTGTTGTCAGTTCTGCGCGTCCTCCAGCTTGGACAAAAGCTGTTTGACTGGCTTGAGAATTAGCTATTACCAATGAGGCGAAACGATTAGCTAAGTTAATTGCTACTCGCAGGTTGGTTTTACTAAAGTGTTCTGGGGAAAGAATATCATGTAGATGATAGACTAATGGACGACGAGCCAACAAGCTGGCGATCGCACCTACAACTAACGCCTTTTGTGTATTGGCGTAAATTAAATCATACTCAATAGCTCGCTGTACTACTTTAGCCACTAGAGGCGCAAGTTGTCCCAAACTACCGAAAGCTTGCAATAAATTACTTTGTTTACGAACTTGGATTACTTGATTTGTGAATACTTCAACAGGTATATGATGTTGTTGTAGTAAAGTTTTAAATGAGCCATCTGCAAATAACCCAACCAAAGCGCGATCGCAATAAGGTTTAGCAATATCAATTAAACACAATTCTGCACCACCAGGTTTACCACTCTGGTCTAAAAATAATATTTTCATCTGTCAGTTATCAGTTATCAGTTATCAGTTATCAGGTAATTTTCACTGTCTACTGTCCTCTATCATCAAGCCAAAATTACCTGTCTCACTTGTTGAGCTATTTTTTGCCAATCAAAGTTAGTCACAGCATATTGGCGACAGTCTTCTCTGGAAGGGGTTGGGATTTCAGCTAACAATATTTGTTGTAACTTTTCAGCAATAGCAGTAGCTTCTGTAGATGTAGTAATTAATTCTGGAGAAAAGGGTGTTAAAATTTCTGGCATTCCCCCAACAGGAGTACATAAAACTGGTGTACCACAAGCTAAAGATTCTGTAATTGCTAATCCAAAGCCTTCAAAAGATTGACTAGGCATAACAGTTAAATTAGCAGCTTGGTAAGCAAGGGGTAATTGCTCATCTGGTAGAAAACCTAAAAATTTGACGTTGTTTTCTAAACCTAATTCTTGCGCTTGTTGTTCTAGTGTAGTTTGGAGATGTCCCCGTCCGGCGATCGCTAGCCAAATATCAGGTACTTTTGGTTTAATAATTGATATAGCCTGTAATAATTTATCTAGCCCCACACGATGAACTAAACGCCTGGATGTAAATAGGATAGGGCGACTTTCCGGCCAGTTTAATTGCTGACGGGCTGCTTGACGTGATAAATTTGGTTGAAATTTCTCAATGTTCACACCACCCGGAATAATATGTATTTTGTCCCAAGGTATCTGATATTCTTGGTGTAATATATTACCAAATGCTTTACTAAGAACTATAAAGCGATCGCAACGATTATATGTAGTTTGTTCTATCAGCCGACGCTTCAAGAAAATACTCAGTTTATTTCTCATTACTTCCTGTTTACTTTCAGATGCCCAAGGCCCATGAAAATTGAAAGTAATGGGTATTCCTTTAGGTAAAATATCTAAAATAGGAAAGCTATATAAAGCAAAGTGTAAATTAATAGCATCTGGTTTACTTATTCTGGTTTTCTGAAAATTCTTACGAATAGACCAGAACCTTTGCCAAATTTTACTATCTGGAGATGCTAGATTGGTTAGCTTAATTGGTGAATTATCTTCATCTTTTGGCAACCCAACTCCACATAATTCTATTATATCTTGATTAGCTGATAATTGATAGATTAATTCATACACATATCTTTCTAAACCCCCAGGATTACTAGGAAACCAACCAGAACCTAGAGTCAAGATATGAGCAGGTATTAAACTTAAATTTGCTTCTTGATTTTTCACTCTTGTCTCCTATTAATAAGTGGAGCTTGAGAATACTTACCGACGGTTTCAGCACCACTGCATTTATACATTCAACATGATAATAAATACTGATTTACCTGACTACACTCTCCAAGATGTGAATTGTCAATATGATTTATTCATCTGTTTTAGTATGGGCTGTTTATCAGTAGTTACTTATTAGTTATATTCTGCAATTCTCTACGCTATCAGTCACTATTACATCTGACTCAATATAGATTTTGTTTAAATTTATATATAGAATATAATTTTTATTTATGAAATCTTTAAATAAGAAATAATAGGCTTTTTGCAAGCAATGTATTCTTTATAACTTAGAGTTGATTTCTCAAGTAAGCATTATATTACCGTAGGGTCTTTTAGGCGCATATTTCAAGATAATTGGTTACAAAAAGCATCATCTAAGAGCTTAACGCATCTTACTTCATATCTTGCACCACTCTGTTATTGCGAAAATCGCAGCCCGAAACCCTGATGATTTCGTAGAGTGGGGAGTGTATCGCCACTAGCTTATTGAGAAGGTGCAAGATGTCAGTTACTTAATATCTGCTTGGATAAACCTTGTATAAATAGCAATCTATCTTCGATTTTTTATAGCAAAACTGTATACTAATACACGCCAAATTGTTGTTTTTGTAGACTTTTGTAAGGTTGAATACAAATGTTATATAACTAGATTCTAATAAGTATAAAACTCTATTAAATTAAGACTATTTTGTTAAACGAATATACATATTATTTTTTTAATTAACCTCAAATTAAAAAAATGTAAAACAAATAACTAAAAGTAAAATTTTATATTTATATTATTTTTTATTTCTTGACTAAAAATACAATATAATTTTCACATAGAATCTTTATCCTAATTTTGCTCGGCTTGTCTTATGATGAAGTTGATGCTGAAAGACAAAAAAGTTTTAGATATTAACTAATAAATTTACATAGTTAATTATTGAAGACTTACAATTACTAGTAGCCTTTTTTAGTCAAGACTATGAAGCCGAAATTGTCTATTAAAGTTTATCTACAACATTTACAGAAATTAATTCCCATTAGCTGGCTTGAGAAGGTTCAATATATTCATTACTGGTTACTCTATAAATGGGTTTTGTTCGGTGGTAGCAAGCCATTATTATGTAGCGAAAAATCAGCCATGGTATTCTCTCCGCACCAAGATGATGAAACTTTTGGCTGTGGAGGTATGATTGCTTATAAAAGAGAGAATAATATACCCGTTACAGTGGTATTTGTCACCGATGGGAAAGGCTCAAAAGCTATAAATGTAGATTGGCAAAATCAGATAATTCAAACACGGAAGCAAGAGGCGATCGCAGCCTTGGGAATTTTAGGTGTAGAAGTATCGAAAATACATTTTTTATCTAAGCCAGATGGAAATTTAGGGGAACTGGATCATGCAGAATATCAAAAAACAATTTACGAAATAACAGAATTAATTAATCATTATCAACCTGAAGAAATATATGTACCTCATAAGAAAGATTGCCATAGGGATCATGAAGCAACTTATAAATTAGTAAAGACAGCAATCCAACAAATGAAATTTAATGTGGAAGTATTTCAATATCCCGTGTGGTTATTCTGGAGAGCGCCAATATTTATTTTCCTTAAATTACAAGATATCGCAGACGCGCATAACTTATCGATTGTTTCAGTGCAAGATAAGAAAAAAAGAGCGATCGCCGCATACGCCTCTCAGATCAATAACCTACCCCAAGGCTTTATAAAACAATTTCTTGCTACTCACGAAATCTTCTTTAAAAGTGAGCCTTAAACCAAATTTGCGGTAACAGCAATACACAGCCCTTCACATCAGGATAAATTACACCTCTATAAATTTCTACTGCATCTAAGCGATAAACACTGCATTTACTCTCAGATAGCTAACTACATACAGCATATTTTGGGTAGATGAGGTACAAGCGGAAAACTCAAAACAATGTAGAGACGTTAAATGTAACGTCTCTACAGTATTTCACGAATATCGAGACTGCTGTAAATTTGATTTCCTTCATCTAAGAAAGATGAATAATTAGTATGGAGAAAGTATAAATGTCAATATTACACATCACCAATCATGTACAAGAAATTGGTAATGGAATCGTCAATGTAGCAGTAGACTTAGCCTGCTTACAAGCTAAGAACGGTCATCAAGTAGCTATAGCTTCGGCTAGTGGAGGATATGAACCACTGCTAGCTCGCTATGGTGTCAGACACTTTCATTTAGATCAGTCTAGACAACCGCTAAATCTGATGAGAGCGATTTGGAATTTTCGGCAGATTATTCAGAAGTTCCAGCCAGATATAGTTCATGCACACATGATGACAGGAGTTGTCCTGGCGGGAATATTAAAAGGGAATTATGGCTATAACTTAGTTTCCACAGTCCACAATGAGTTTCAACGTAGTGCTGTGTTGATGGGATTAGCAGATCGGGTAATTGCTGTTAGTCATGCAGTAGCTGATTCAATGGTACGTCGTGGTATTCCCAGCCATAAACTGCGAGTGGTTTCTAATGGTACATTAGGGAGTCCCCGCCATCGTCCACTTGCAGACTACCAACCAATACCTTTACAGCGTCCCGCAATTACTGTTGTCGCTGGGATGTATTATCGCAAAGGAATCGCTGAGTTAATCACAGCTTTCAGCAAGATTGCCAAAGACTTTCCTGAAGCACATCTATATCTGGTAGGGAATGGGCCAGATCGGTCAAATTTTGAAGCTATGGCGCAAAACTTACCTTTTAGCAATCGCATTCATTTTGAAGGTTTCCAGCCAGAACCGCAACGCTATATGCTAGCAACCGATATTTTTGTCCTTCCTTCCCACTGCGAATCCTTCGGTTTGGTATTAACCGAAGCGCGAGAAGCGGGTTGTGCTATCATTGCCAGTAATGTAGATGGCATTCCTGAAACGTTGGATAAAGGACAAGCTGGGTTATTAGTGCCACCTAAAAATAGTGACGCATTGGCAGGAACTTTAGCGCAATTACTCTCAGATCCCATCCAACTGTATAAATGGAAACGCCGCGCTCAACAAAACTTAGAAAGATTTAGTGCAACCAAAGTCAGCGAAGAAACTCTCGCTGTTTATCGTGAATTAGTTAGTAGTAAGTGGTCAGTGGTCAGTTGCCATTAGTCCACAGTCAACAGTCCAAAGTCCAAAGTCCATAGTCCATAGTCAATGGTCAACAGTCAACCCTTCTCTACGAGACGCTACGCGAACGGCTTCTCAAGAACGGAGACGCTGCGCGAACGCTCAGGGTAAACAGTCAAAAGTCATTCGGTTTTCTCTCCAGTTCCCAGTTTATCAGAAAAATGGGTTGAAAACCCCGTCCTTGTAGGACGGCTTTATGTGTCTTGTGCTAACATAAAGATATGGTAATTAGTCGGTTCCATGATTGTCTACGAGTTCAAAGTCAAGGGAAAAGATCAGCAATATCGGGCTATAGACGAGGCTATCCGTACATCGCAATTCATTCAGAATAAGTGCTTGCTCTACTGGATGGATAACAAAGGTGTAGGCAGGTATGACCTCAACAAATATTGTGCGGTATTAGCAAGTGAATATCCCTTTGCTGACGAACTCAATTCAATGGCCAGACAATCGGCGGCAGAACGGACTTGGAGTGCGATCGCTCGGTTTTACGATAACTGCAAGAAAAGTAGAAACGCGATTAATCGCGTCTGTACAGGTAAAAAAGGGTTTCCTAAATTTAAGAAAAACTGCCGTTCAGTTGAGTATAAATCAACCGGATGGAAGCTTTCAGAGACGAGAAAAGCCATAACCTTTTCTGACAAGAAAGGAATTGGAACCCTGAAGCTCAAGGGAACCTATGACCTTAACTACTATGACATCAAGCAAATTAAGCGTGTGCGCCTATTGCGTCGTGCTGATGGTTATTACGCGCAATTTGCAGCAGATAGTAGAGACGCGATTAATCGCGTCTCTACAACGATTAATCGCGTCTCTACAACCCAACCCACAAATCAAGTTGTGGGTATTGACTTGGGATTGAAATACTTCATTGCCGATAATAAAGGCAATGTAGAGCCGATACCCCAGTTTTACCGTAAGTCAGAAAAACAACTAAAACGAGCTAACCGCAAAAAGTCTAAGAAGTTCAGCCACCAAAAGAAAAAGAACAAGCAACAACAATCAAACAACTACCACAAAGCCAAGAAGAGGTATGCTCGTAAACATTTAAAAGTAAGTAGGCAGCGAAAAGAGTATTGCAAGAGACTGGCATACTCCGTCATCCAATCTAACGATTTGGTAGCCTATGAAGATTTGGATGTGAAGGGCATGGTTAGAAACCGACACTTGGCTAAGTCAATTAGTGATGCTGGTTGGTACACATTTCGTCTGTGGTTAGAATATTTTGGTCATAAATATGGGAAAGTAACGGTTGCTGTTCCTCCCCATAATACGAGTCAAAACTGTTCCAACTGTGGCGAGAAAGTACAAAAATCTCTGTCTACCAGGACTCATGTATGTCCGCATTGTGGGTATGTGGAAGATAGAGATGTCAACGCAGCCATCAACATTCTGAGACTAGGACTCAGTACGGTAGGGCATACCGGAACTTACGCTACAGGAGATTTGCCCTCTTGGGCGGTTGGCGCAAGCCTGTCGTCTAACGGCGAGTCGGTGAATGTAGAATCCCTGCACTTTTAGGGTGGGGAGTGTCAAAATTAACGCTGATGGTTTGATGAAGGGATGGCATCATGGAGAAAAACTTGCAAGCGCTGGCGCAACTTTACAAAGACGCTCTCCTTAATGATGTACTGCCATTTTGGGAAAACCATTCAGTCGATTGGCAAGAAGGCGGTTACTTTACTTGTCTCGATCGCCAGGGTAAAGTCTACGATACAGATAAGTTTATCTGGTTGCAAAACCGTCAAGTATGGACTTTTTCCATGCTGTGCAACCAGTTAGAGAAGCGGGAAAACTGGTTAAAAATTGCGAGTAATGGTGCTAAATTTCTCGCCCAACATGGTAGAGATGCAGAAGGTAATTGGTATTTTGCCCTTACTCGTGGAGGTCAACCATTAGTACAGCCTTATAATATCTTTTCTGATTGCTTTGCAGCGATGGCATTCAGTAAATACGCCTTAGTTTCTGGTGAAGAATGGGCTAAGGATGTGGCAATGCAAGCATATAACAACGTTCTGCGCCGTAAAGATAACCCAAAAGGTAAATATACCAAAGCTTACCCCGGCACACGTCCCATGAAAGCCCTATCTGTGCCGATGATTTTAGCCAACCTCACTTTAGAAATGGAATGGCTACTACCCAGTGAAACCTTAGAGGAAGTCTTGGCTGCAACTGTTGAGGAAGTCATGAATGATTTTCTCGACCAAGAACGGGGATTGATGTATGAAAATGTCGCCCCTGATGGTTCCCACATTGATAGTTTTGATGGTCGGTTGATTAACCCTGGTCATGGGATTGAGGCGATGTGGTTTATTATGGATATCGCCCAACGGAAAAACGACAGCAAAACAATTAATCAAGCTGTTGATGTGGTGTTAAATATTCTCAATTTTGCTTGGGATGATGAATATGGCGGCTTGTATTACTTTATGGATGCAGAAGGTCATCCCCCGCAACAATTAGAATGGGATCAAAAATTGTGGTGGGTGCATTTAGAGTCTTTGGTAGCTTTAGCAATGGGTTATCGCTTAACGGGTCGTGATGCTTGTTGGGAATGGTATCAAAAAATGCACGATTACGCTTGGCAGCACTTTGCTGATGCAGAATACGGCGAGTGGTTTGGCTATTTAAATCGTCGTGGGGAAGTGCTGTTAAATCTCAAAGGTGGGAAATGGAAGGGATGTTTTCATGTACCTCGTGCTTTGTATCTCTGTTGGCGACAGTTTGAAGCGTTATCATAATTCGTAATTAGTAATTTTCTACAGGCGCATAAGCCTATCTAGAGAAAGTTAAAGACTAATGACTCATAACTAATGACCAATGACTAAATTAAATGTTGTCACACCGAAGCGATTCACTATTGATGAATATCATCAATTGATTGAACTCGGATTTTTAAAGGAGGGCGATCGCATAGAATTAATCCGAGGGGAATTAATCGAAATGGTAGCAAAGGGAACACCTCATACATTTTGCACAACTAGACTTTGCCGACAATTAGATCGATTGTTGGGTGATCAGGCAGTAGTGCGTTGTCAAGAACCAATACTTTTACCCTCGAATAGTGAGCCTGAACCAGATGCAGTGATTGCTAGAGGAAATGAGAGTGATTATCTAGCTCATCATCCTTATCCTGAAGATATTTTTTTAGTTATAGAAATTTCTGACTCCACTTTAACTTATGACCAAACAACAAAGTTAGAAGTTTATGCAGAAGCAGGTATTTCTCACTATTGGATTGTTAACTTAAATGCTTGTCAATTAGAGTGTTATACTCAGCCTTATCAAGATGCTCAAGGTAAATTTGACTATCTTAGCAAGCAAATTTATTTACCAAATGAGTCAGTGGCAATTCCTGGTTTTCAAAATTCATTGTTGGATTTAAGGAGAATTTTTCCTATTAATCATTTTCAATGATAGGACAAATTGTCGCCTGGGAAGTATCAGATTTTGCTTCCCAACCCGATAGTAACCCTGTTAATTCTTGCCTCAGAATTAGTAATTGTTGAATTTGCTCATCAATAGCTTGAACCTTATCTTCCAGCTTCGTTTTGATATGGTCACAGGGTAATTCACCCGCATCATAGACTTGTAAAAAATCCTTAATCTCCGCTAAATTCAAGCCTAAACTCTGAGCGCGTTTAATAAAATGCAATCGTTCTAAAACATCACTGTGAAATAATCTAAATCCTCCCTCAGTCCTCCCTGAAGATTGGAGAAGACCAAGTTCTTCATAGTAGCGAATTGTTTTAATTGGTACGCCGCTTTCTTTAGCAACTGAACCAATTAGTTTTGGTTCTTCTTGAGTTAACATACTCTTCTGGTTTTTAGATGAAACTACCTATAGTCTATCCTAAACTCTCCAGTTAGATGGAGAGTCAAGTAGGTAGCAGGGAATAGGGAAGAGGGAGAAGTGTTAACTGTTTACTAATTATCCTGTGAGGGACTGGTAAACTCAGGACTAGGCATAGCTGGAGTAACTGTAGGCTTTGGTGTTGTGGCTTGGAGTTGGCGCTGGGCTTCGTCACGGGCGTTAATGGCTTGGTGGTAATCGGGTTTGTATTTAATTGCTTGTTCGTAGGAGGCGATCGCTTCCTTATATTGTTTTAAATTATACAAGGCATTTCCCCGACTATACCAGCTTTCAATATGCTGTGGTCGGTAACGCACTGCTCGATTATAGGAAGCGATCGCATCTTGGTATTTCTGTAAAATATACTGAGAATTTCCCAAACTATACCAAACTTGATAATTATTTGGCTTAATTGCCGCCGCCTTAGTATATGATTCTATCGCCTCTGTATAGCGTTGGTTTTGATGTTGTGACCAACCTTTGCCATACCATGCTTGATAGCTATTCGGATTCAGCTTAATGACTTGATTAAAAGATTCAACTGCTTCTGGATAACGTTTTAAAACAATTAATACATTCCCCCTAGATAACCAAGCAATAGAATAATCTGCTTTATATTGCACTGCTTTATCATAAGCCCTAAAAGCATCTTCATAACGATTAAGATTGACTAAGGCATTACCTAAATTATACCAAGCTCTCTCATAATCAGATTTAATTTCAATGGCTTTATTATAAGCTTCTATTGCTTGATCATATTCTTTGAGATTTTGTAATGCCAACCCCTTATTATACCAAGGTTCATAAGCATCAGGTTTAAATTCAATAGCCTTATCATAAGATTTTATCGCTTCGTCATATTGTTTTAAATTGCTGAAAGCCTCACCTCTAGCGTTCCATACTTCCGGGTAATCCTCATTTAATTGTATGGCTTTATCAAAAGAGGCGATCGCCTCTTTATATCGCTGTAAATTCTGTAAAGCCTCACCCCTACCACTCCAAGCTTCTAGGTACTCTGGGTTGATTTGAATTGCTTTATCATAAGCTGACAATGCTTCTTGATATTGCTTGAGGCGGAATAAAGTTTTCCCTTGTCCATTCCATGCTACAGCATAATCTGGTCTAATATTTACTGCTTCTTGATAAGCAGCTAAAGCATCTTTATATCTTTGTAACTCAAATAATGTATTACCCTGTTTAGCTAAGTCTGTGGCATTATTCCTATTAATACTATTAACCACAAACACTGACGCTGTACCAGTAGCACTAATTAATAAAGCTGCTAATAATAGTTTAATAAATATGCTTTTCTTTGTTTGAGGAAATTTAAGTTTAGTAGGTGCTAAATTTGGAGTTATAGCGATAGTTCCAGTTGCTGGTTGCATTATATCTGTGAGTGCTTGTAATGCAACAGTAGCCGAAGCGTAACGTTGTCGAAAATCATAACACACCATTTTGTCGATAAATTTGGCAAACTCTGGCGACACTTGGGCATGATTTTGCCAGATAATCTCATTAGTATCAGCATCTTGTTCTAGTTGGTCAGGTAACAATCCTGTGATGGCTTGAATTGCTACTATCCCTAAAGCGTAGATATCACTACTAAATTTAGGATTACCTTGGGCTTGTTCTCCCGGTATGTAACCAGGAGTACCAATAATCACAGTAGATTTATTTTTACCTGTAGAAGTCACTATTTGGGTAGTAATTTGTTTGACTGCCCCAAAGTCAATTAAAATTAACTTGCCATCTTGTCGCCGGAGTATGTTTTTTGGATTAATATCACGGTGAATCACATTTTGTTGATGGACAAATTCTAAAATGGTCAAAATCTCTTTTAAAAGTGCTATTACCTCATCCTCAGTAAAAGTTTTTCCCGGTGTTAATTCTTGACTCAAATCATGTCCGGGTATAAATTCCTGTACTAGATAGAACTCGGCATTTTCTTCAAAATAAGCGAGAAGCTGGGGAATGCGATCGCCAGTTCCTAATTTGTATAAAACCTGCGCTTCTGTATCAAATAATCGCCGCGCTATCTCCAACGTTGCAGGATCATTAGCTTGGGGTTGGAGTTTCTTCACCACACACTTAGGTAAGCCTGGCAGGTGAGTATCACAAGCCACATAAGTTTCACCAAATCCCCCGCCTCCCAAGTGGCTAATAATTTGGTATCTTCCAACAAGTATATTTCCCAGCATCCAGTTTACCTAGTTGAGTGCATTGTAATCTGATTCCAATCTTGCCACAGGTTTTTCGAGAACTGCTGACAACTGACAACTGACCAATTAAAATGATTCCTATTAGTGATAACTTACGTTTTCGTAGACGGCCAATTGTTAATTATTGGTTAATTGGTATTAATCTTGTTATATTTCTATGGGAAATTAAACTAGAAGTGAGTGGTGAACTAAGCTATCTCATCAATAGTTGGGGTTTAGTTCCATTCCAAGTTAGCGCCGCAATTAAGAATGCACTTATTAACCCGGCGGCGGGGATAGTTGTATTTTGGCGTTTGTGTTCCCCCTTATCTGCTATGTTTCTACACGGCAGTTTTAGCCAAATATTGGGGAATATGTTATTTCTGTGGGTGTTTGGTAAGGGTGTAGAGAATATTTTAGGGCAATGGCGCTATTTAGGATTTTATCTAGGTGCGGGTGTGATCACAGGATTGGTACAAATTATTGTTGAACCGAGTTTGACTGTACCACTAATTGGTGCGAATGGTGCGATCGCCGCAGTTTTAGGGGCTTATGTAATGCACTTTCCTAAAGTCAAAATAGACAGTGTTTTACCTTTAATTCTTGTTTACATCCCTCTTGCATTACCAGTTTCTTTCTATTTATTTTGGTGGTATATTCAACAGTTTTTTTATGGCATTGGTAGTTTAAGCATCCCACCTGTGGGAGTAAATCAACCCAGCCTAGCCTACTGGATGCAGCTTGTAGCCATGATCCTTGGTGCAGCATATATACGAATATGGCGATAACTACTTGCCTTTTGGCTACCTCGATATTATACGATGGACAAAGTGTCACAAAAGGCATGGGGCTATTATGGGTCGTTATACCTGTTCATTTTTGATTGCTATTAACCTTGAGTATCTCCAGCCATTACTTCTAGACTTGTTGCAGGATTGTGATTTAGAAATTCAATACTACACAAGTGATTATATTTTGGCGCGTGAGATTCCTGGCAAGGTTTCGTTTTCTAAGTTGGTGAAAGTGGAAGTGTTTATTGATAAATCAATGGCTACTGAAGCAGAAACCCGAATGAATATCGTCATTACAAATGAAGAATTACCTCTCCAATTGAATAATCATTGCCGACAAATTTTTGAATATGTCAAGCAGTCAATTGAGCATAGCCGTCATTGGCATCTCATTGAAATTATCGCTGGTTAGTAGTGTTATAGCAGGTGACAGGTGACAGGTGATAGCGTCAACAGCTGCTTGCTATAAGGATTTTATGATTCATCTGTGTCCTAATCTATGTGGCTACTGCTATATCGGAAACTTTTTAGTAATCCAACGATTTAATTTATTCCCATTAAAAAATTTTCCACATCTGACGCACCCTACTATTGTGCCAGTCCTGACTAATTCAAAACTAAAAAATTATACATAACAAGAATTTGCTAGTGTATCTCTGTCAGATTCTTTGATATAATTGTTATTGTTTGAGAAAATTTTCGTAAGCAGAGTTAATAGTTTGAATAAATTCTGCCATATCAAATGGTCTTTGCAGATAATAAGCAATTCCCAAATCAGAGGCTATCTTTTCTAACTTGCTATCTCCAGAAATCATGACCACTGCTAGTTTGATTCTTTGTAATTGAAGATATTGATAAACTTCTGCTCCTGTTAATTTTGGCATTTGGTTATCCAAAATCAATAGATCCGGTTGCCAAGCTAAAACTTTTTCTATCGCTTCTTGACCATCTTTTGCTTGTTTCACTTCCCAACCTTCTTTTTCCAATGCAACAGTAAGGCAGATTTGGTTACTATCTTCGTCATCTGCAATTAGTGCTTTAAGTTTTTTTAAGTTTTTATTTATCATAACTTACCCTTAACTTTAAACGTAGATAATTATCTTAAGGTTGTTATTTATGGTTTTGAAGGAGTTTGAATATTTTTCAAGTGATGAAATTGCTATTTTAAGGTTGATGCAAGTTTGATGGAAAAACCTAAGAAGCTTCTATTTTCTTCTAGATTTAGGTTAGGCATTTCTTGCCAGCAAGTGCGACAGAACCAATAAGTTGTTTGGGCGCGGGCTTGAAATAACATTTGGTTTGAACAGCAAGGACAGTTCGCCATAATTTTATGGTTTTCTTAAATAACTTAAATGCGGAAAAATCTGTTATTGGTGGAAACTTCAACGCATTTAATTTAAGAAAAGAAAATAAAGAACTAATAAAGAAGCGAAAAATTGTAATAAATTGAAAAGAAAATAAAATTGATTAAAAATTGTAAAGTTATAGGACGAAATATAATTGTTTAATCTGCCATTGGCATAAAAATTTCGTAAACAAACGAGCGATCGCGTCCCTGTGCTTTAGCTTGGTAAAGGGCTTTATCGGCAGCCTCAATTAAATCCAATGGCAGCATACTAGGTGTAGGCATGAGGGTAGCAATACCTATGCTCAAGGTGACATAAGGTTTAACATCAGATGCAGTATGGGGAATACTCAACTGTTGAACGGCTTGATGAATTTCCAGGGCAACCTGCTTAGCGCCTTCAATGTCAGTATTTGGTAAAATAACGACAAATTCTTCCCCACCATAACGAGCAACTAAATCCGTAGAACGTTTGACAGTTTGTTGAAAAGCTTGGCCCACTAAGCGCAAACAATGATCTCCAGCCGCATGACCATAAGTATCGTTATAGCGTTTGAAATAATCAATGTCGCATAAAAGTAATGAGATAAAACCTTGCTCTCTTAAAAGATTTTGCCAGAGGTAATTCAGCTTGGTATCAAAACGTCGGCGATTAGCAATTCCAGTTAATTGATCAACCATTGCTAGAGTTTGCAATTCCTGGTTAGCAGTTTGCAATTGCTGATGCAGTTCTGATTGCTGAATGGCGATCGCCACTTGTGTCGCTAATTGTTGCAGCAAGTTACTTTCCCAAGGTTGCCACTCGCGGGGGGCGCGGCAATGATGTACAATCAATAGACCCCAAAGATTACTACCTTGTAAAATGGGAACAATCAGCTTGGCTTTGACTTGCAATTGTTCTAGTAACTGCACATGGCAAGGAGTAAAGCCTGCGTTGTAGATGTTGGGAGTAACTTTCACTGTATTTTCTTGATAGAATTTTCCTTGGGTTTCTACAAAGTAACCCTCTGTAATTTTCATATTCAAGATTGATCGCCAAGGTTCTGCTACAGATTCGGTAATGACTACACCACTCCAATCTGGATTAAAGCGGTAAATCATGACGCGATCGCTGTTGAGAAAATTCCTCACCTCAGTAACAGTAGTATTTAAAATGTTGTCCAAATCCAAGGTTTGACGGATGTGTTGAGCGATCGCATAAACCAGCCGTTCCTGCTCTATCTGTTGTTTCAGTGCTTGTTGAACTTGTTTGCTGGCAGTGATATCTGTAAAAGATGCTACTACCGCATAGGGCTTTGATTCATCTGGTTTAAATAACGGTTGGGAATTAATCGAAATCCAACTGAGGCTGCTATCAGGTTTGTGAACTCCCATGATCACATTGTATTGGGGTTGTCCAGTTTGTAAAGTGACAATGGCGGGATGGGTTTCCCCTGGAAAAGCAGAACCATCTTCATGAATAGCTTGCCATTGCGCATCAATGGAAGTTCGCCCCATCATTTGATCAATCGTTAATCCTAAAATTCTTTCGGCACTTTCGTTACAAGCAGTAATGCGACCATCAGCTTGCTGTAAAACAATACCTTCCGTCATGGCTGTAATTACAGAACGATAGCGTTCCTCACTGGAGCGCAATGCTTCTTCCATCTGCTTGCGTTCGGTAATATCAGTATGGGTTCCCAGTAATCGTAAAGGAGAACCATCAGGCGATCGACTGACGATTTTTCCTCGGTCTAAAATCCACTTGTAAGTGCCGTCTTTACACCTGACTCGATGTTCACTCACATACTGTTGCGTTTCACCACGAAAATGCCTATCAATCTCTTGGTAGACATATGCTTTATCATCTAAATGAATCCGTTGCTCCCATTCGCTTAAACAGTTACTAATTTCATCCTCTGCAAACCCTAACATTTCTTTCCAACGGCGTGAGAAAAAAACCTCGTTGGTTTGAGCATTCCAATCCCACACCCCATCACCATTTCCTTCTAGGGCATATTGCCATCTTTCTTCGCTAACTTTAAGTGCTTCTTCGATTTGTTTGCGTGGGGTAATATCTTCAAAAATGTATAATCTGCCAAAATATTTATCTCGAATATCCCGAATTTGAGCAGAAAAGCGACGAATCGTCCGCCCATCGACAAATAAAATTTCATCCTCAATCGTGCAACGATTATCTTCAGATTGTAATGGTTTACAAGATTCAGCAAATGCTGGCACATCAGCAATTAAGTTAACACAATCAGGAATAATGTCATTATTTTTCAATGCTCCTGAACGCATTTCGGCTTCTAAATGTTCAATACCCCAAATTTCACAGAAGCGGTGATTGAAGTAGAGAATTTTATCGGTGCGATTGTCTACAACAAAAAACGCTAGTAAAGAAGTATCCGTCATGGAACGTAACAAAGCTTCCTGCCAACGCAACTCTTCCTCGACGCGCTGATGTTCTAACAGAGCAGTTTGTTGTTTGGTAATATCTTTTTCATTAACTAGGATCATGGAATTACCCGTCACCGGGTCGCGAGTACAGCGTATATCCATGCCATGCCAACGTATTCCCTCAGTTGTGAAGACTTGAGTTTCTACACTAAAAACTTCACCAGAATTAATTACACTCAAAGCTTTTAGTCCGATATTTGCATCAACAAAATGACGCAAAAAAGCATTGTCACAAGCAGCATTGGGCTGAAGAGTATCCCCATAACAATTAAGGGCTGCGGGGTTTTGCATCAAGGGTACACCATCCATTGTGTACAGGGAGATCATCAAGGTAGTGTGACGCAACGCTTCGATCGCGCGGAGAATTTCTTGATTAATTTTCTCAGTGACTTGGTTTGTCCCCTCCACCAACATCGCCATGCGTCCATCTTCTATTTCCACCCCAGAACACAGACAACGAACAGATACAGGTTTACCTTCTGGGTAAAATGTCCAGTTTTCGGCGATGACTTTTCCTTGTTGAAATTGATGTAGATAGCTTTGCAACCGAATACGGGTAGATTCGGAAACATCGCTAAAGTTGCGCTTGAGTAACTCTTCTCGACTTTGGGCATTCCAAATATGCAGTGCGGCTTTGTTCACCCACCACATCCGCAAGTTTTGAATGTCATAAATCCAAATTGGTGTTTGTAATCGGTCGAATGCCATCAAATCTGCAACCGATATTCTATCAGTAAATGAAGGCATAGGCGATGAGGTGAAGCAGTGCCAGCCTTCTCTAGGACACAATCCGCGTTGATGTTTGCTGTTGTTTGTGTTAGTGTCTGGAGAAGAGATGGGGAACTGGCGTTCCCGTAGGGCAGAAGCAATACTATTCTGTTCAATTGCAGATGCAGTTTCTTGAGGAATTTTTTCTCGATTATTTTTGTGAAAATTTGTTGTTGCTAACCTGAATTTGTGCTTTAGCTTGTAATGAACTTGGCAAAATTTAGGGTATCTTTGTGCTTGCTGAATAAAAATTCCTAATTCTGCGGCTAGTATTTGTAAAAACTCAATTTCTAAAGCATTCCATTGGCGTGGGCTACCGCATTCGTGAGCAATTAACAAACCCCAGATGTCAGGAGATGAAGCTGCTTGACCATTGACTATAATTGGTACTACTAAGCTAGCTCGAATTTGTAATGTAGTTAATAAATGTTTATAACAGGGAACGAGGGATGCAGTATCAATATCTTCAATTACAGAAATTCGTCCGGCTCGATATTGGTCTAGCCACTTAGCTCGAAAACAGGGGTCATAAATTAATTGCCCTTGAATAGGTATCCATTGGGGACTGACAGATTCTGCCGCTACTACCCCATCTCCATCTGGTAAAAACTGATAAATTACCGTGCGATCGCTTTTTAAAATACTTCTAGCTTGATTGACAATGATTTCCAGATTTTCACTCAAATCCGATGACTGATGAATTTGCACAACAAGCATTCTGAGTTGAGACAGAATATGCTCCCAGTCAATTTCAGTACCGAAAGAGTGATTAATTACCATAAACCCGAAAATTTCTATTCTAATTTTGCTAAAAAAAATTAGATACCGTATTTTTCCGCAAAGGATATTTAA
>DATNQO010000033.1:0-5424 GCA_036704005.1 Leptolyngbyaceae cyanobacterium
TATCTGTTTCTTCAAGCTTAAGGCTGAGTATTTGGAAGGCCAGAAGGTGCAGCAGTTGAGTTTAGTATGATCTTAGTAAGTTCTAGAAAACTTGTTTTTATGTCATTCCAATCCATTCCCCAAAGCGCTGTTCAAGTTGGCAATTTCTCCAACACCAATGAATACTTTTGTATGCTCTGCTTTATGGCTACTGGACAACCTCGGAACATAGACGGAACAAATCAATTTGTTGATATTGCCATCACAAAATCTCAAGCCCTACAACTACTTGAACAATTGCACTCACTTATCGAAACACAACAGTGATAGCTGAAATTGCTGTGTACACGGCAAATATAACCAACAACATTTATTTAGACCTAGAGAAAATTGAGCAGTTGAGTTTGCTTTCGTCCCACCAAACAGAAGCTTAAAACAGCTATAAGCCTTGTTCAACGGTTGTTTTTCGTCCCACATTAGACCGAAGACGTGCCTGTGCCACATTATGGTGTTAGATAATATTTTGTTACTCTTGGACACTTTAAAGGAGCGATGAGTTAAACAACAGAATGCGCTAGTTCTGCTATGTAACTCTCTAATGAAACTACTCCTCGTGTAACAATATTGCGGGGTGGCATCTCTGCTTTGAGCGCAAGGGTTGTCATGTTGGAGAAGGATACTGCTGCTGAGTTTGAAAATCCCATATTCCGCATTGTCTTTATCCACTGGTCACGCGGAATTTCCACTACTTTTACTGGTTTAAGTAGAACTTTGGCAAATGCTTGTGCAACATTGAGCGAAGAGTATATTTCTGGCCCTTCGATGTTATGTAGCCCTGTATTCTCTATTGGCTGTGTCATCAAACGCGCTGCCAACTGACCAATATCGCGTGGGGCTACCATCGGCAATACAAAATCGGTTGGAAAGAAGGTATAGATTATGCCATCCTGTTTAGCTGATTGTATAGAGAAGTCCCAATTGCTCATATAGTAGGCAGCGCGAATAATACTAAATGGTACGGACTGGGCGGCGAGTTGCTGCTCCATTTCATAAAGCACTCCCAAATCGCCAATTTGAGAACCGGGCTGCGCTCCATAAGTTGATTCGGCAACGATTTTCTCTAAGCCAGAGTCTGTTATCGCTTCTAGAATGGATGCTAAAGTTTTTCTTTCTTCAACATCTGTGTCTGTCGCCGGTTCAGCAGGTGGATTAAGCAGGAAAAGACGTTTACCCTTTGCAAACACGCGGCGTAGTTCTACGGTATTATGCGCGTCTACAACCTTAACCCTGTTTTGTCACTCTCGGAAAATAATAATCGAAGCTTGATTCTGAAACTTTGATTTAATCGAGCTTTCAGCATTTATTTCCTAACAGTAACTCAAGTTTGTAGCTAAAACTTGAAAATTAAAGCCCCGAAAGGCTTTCAACGATTGGCTTCTCCCAAAGTGACAAAAGAGGATTAACTATCGCGCCGCGCTTCTGCCATTTGGGAATAGAGGCAGAACTGCGCGAGACAATGGTTACTGGCTCACCTTGCGATAACAGCGTCTGTTGCAATGTACATCCATATCTCAATTAAATCTTCCTCTGCCTTAGCTGTGCGAATTAAACGTCCCACTTGAGTTCAGCATCCTTTTGATTTGTTTAAACCAAGCGAGAGCGTGCTTCTTGCTTAATAGCTTCTATATCTGCAAAGCGCCCAGCACCACTTTCTACTCCTTCGTGCCAAAGACGGCGCAGTTCCTCAACATTTTGCAACTGAAGTAAGCGTTTTTGCTTCCATTCGCGCAGTGCCTCACGAATTACCTCACTGCTACTGGCATATTCCCCTGACTCTACGGCACCACGAACTAAAGTTGCCATCTCCGGGGTCAGGGCAACACTAATTTTTTCTACTTTGGACATAGTAATACATTATTTTTCCTCTATAGTAGCAATTTTTCCTACCATATTGCACACTAACATGAACACAAGAGGACGATTGTATTGCTTCCTTCCAACACGCAACAGCACTGGATTGAACGGGTGAAGGGAGATGCCTACGGCAGGAAAAAAAATACACATTTGAGCTTGATTTAGTTGGGAATATTTAAAATTAGGTTAAATTTATTGCTAGACTGCTTGAGGTAGTTGGCTAATGAGAATAATTGATGAAGAGTATTTGTGTCTACTGCGGCTCTAATTTTGGTAATCGCAATAGTTATCTTCAAGCTGCAAAAAGTCTGGGTGTCCAGATGGCACAGCGTGGAATTACCCTGATTTATGGTGGAGCTAAAGTAGGACTAATGGGGGCTGTAGCTGACTCTGTGCTGGAAGCTGGTGGAAAAGTTATTGGTGTTATGCCACAAGCCCTAATCGATAAAGAGATTGCACACACTGGTTTAAGCGATCTCAGAGTTGTCAACTCAATGCACGAACGAAAATTGCTAATGGCTGATTTGGCTGATGCCTTTATTGCTCTACCGGGTGGATTAGGAACACTCGAAGAATTTTGTGAAGTTGCTACATGGACTCAACTTGGTTTTCACAACAAAGCCTGTGGATTGTTAAATATTGATGGGTTTTATAACCGATTAATTTCTTTCCTTAACCATGCAACGAAAGAGCAGTTTATTCGCTCTGAACACAGAAGTATTGTTTTAGTAGGGGCAACTCCAGAAGAATTAATTGAAAAGCTAAGTCAGTTTGAAATTCCTAATGTGCATAAATGGATTGACCGCGACCAACAATAGCCGATTCATTGTCCAACCGAAAATAGCGATCGCTCAAAACGTTGGTTTCACCGCAGACTATGCTTGAAAGAGAGGAGGAATCGGTGCAGTTGAGGACAGAAATATAATTCATACCCCATGATACGATACACCTCAATAGTAATGCTTGCTGGCGGACATAATTCGGCTATAGATTATTTCAATTATTTTGTGGGACAATCGACTTGATTTTACATTCCCTTTGGGCAGGCTCACTCTAGATTATTTTTCTAAATTTTGCATTACTCAAACAAGCTTTGAAAGTTTAAGGCAGACTCATGACTTCTCCTACAGAACAACTAATGCAACAACTTGAGCAACAGTACGCAGGTGCTGTGATGAAGCCTTTGTATACAGCTGTGGTGACTGTCACTCCTGGGCAACAAGGACACGCACGTATGTCTGGTCATGCCCACAGTGATGATGGGCGAATTGATTTGAACCTAGCTTTTCCTACTGAGCTAGGTGGCACAGGGCAAGGTACAAATCCAGAACAATTATTTGCCGCAGGTTATGCTGCTTGCTTTCATGGCTCGTTAGCTCTAGTGGCAAGAAAAGTCGGTATTGATGCTTCCTCTGCCACAGTGACGTGTGCTGTTACCATTGGCAGAGATCCCAGTGATGGGGGATATATGCTGTCTGCTCAATTAACTGTTAATCTTCCCGCTCAAGATCGAGAAAAATCCCAACTGGTCGTTGCCCAAGCACACAAGCTCTGTCCTTATTCCAAAGCTATTCATGGCAACGTGGATGTAGAGGTAGTACTACTTTAAAACTCACTGCGATCGCCTGCGGCGGAGCAGAGCATCGTCGCACTTCTTGCTGATGAAGTAATCTCTAAAAATTCCATAATTAAGCTAATTTTTCAGGTTTGTCAGAGCAACAGACAAACAAAGAAATATGATTTTAAGTAACTAATCATTTAATTCTCCATCTGCGGTTGCCAGATGTGCGACGGATGAAGTCGTACTGCCTCTTGGAAGGCGATTTGTTTTAGCGTTCTCTTCTTTGTTGCTCAAACGTAAACATCATATATAAAAGTTCAATTATTATCTGCCACACTGTTATGTAGTATCGTGTAGCATAGAAGAGTAGTTTACCGCAGGTGTAGGATTCGTTATGCGTTTAATGATTGACTGCAAATACCAACGTCAGACTACGGGCGAGCAACCATGCTAGAGGTGATTCGCTGCCTCAAGCTGTGTCCTGATGTGGAAATAATTGCCACTAGTTATCGCAAAGAGAATGAAGCTGCTGCAAAATTATATCAAAGTTTAGGTTTCAAACAATGGGAATTTTCAGCTCCTCTTGAAGTTAAATCACCACAGTTATGTATCGAATTTTAATATTTGGTAATTCCGGGTCTGGAAAAACTACTCTCGCCAATAAACTTGCCAAAGACCTCAGCATTCCAATACTGGATCTTGATACTATTGTTTGGGAAGCTAATCAAGTTGCTGTCCGCCGTCCTCAAAAAGATATACTAAAGGATTTACAAAACTTTATAGACAACAATATTTCCTGGGTAATTGAAGGCTGTTACAGTACACTAATTAAAGTTGCTCTCAAATTTTCAACCGAAATTTATTTCCTCAATCCCGGTATTAGCCAGTGCTTAGAAAATAATCGTAATCGTTATTGGGAACCGCACAAGTTTAAATCAATACAGGCACAAGCAGAAACATTTGAGTTTCTCCAAAACTGGATTCAACAATATGAAGAACGCGATGATGAATTTAGTTACTCATCTCATCGCTCCTTATTTGACCAGTATAATGGACGAAAACATGAACTTACCGATTAATCACCCTGTAATGGAGTAACACTACTCCGTTTTCATAAATATTGCTGTTGGCCAGTTCTAAAGCAGTTTGCCCTATTACTCCGGAAAAAAGTGGAATCCCTGAACCCATCAAAAATGGGTTGACTTTCAGGATTAACTGATCAATTAATTTGTGAGTAAAAAGCGTTGTGGCTAAATCCGCCCCACCACACAGCCAAATGCCTTTACCTGTTTCGTTCTTCAAACTTGTGACTAACTCAACAGCATTTTCCCTCACAAGTTCAACATTCTCATCTGGGCTTTGGAGCATACTGCGTGAAAAGACATACTGTTTCATGTGCGAGTAAGGATTTGTAATGCCATCCTTCAATCCTACCTCGTAGGTCTTCCGCCCCATGAGAATAACATCAAACCACTTGTTCTCAGCATGGATACCCATTATCTCACGAAACTGTGATGGAAAGGTTTCAGGAAAGGAGGCAGATAAAGAAGCAAAATATTTAGCATCTGGGGAAAACCCTTTATGTGAACCGTCAATCTGAGCAATATATCCATCAACGCTGCAAGCGACAAAATAAGTCAGTTCCCGCATATTGACATCCTTTTTCAACAATTGTAAACAATTGCTAGTAATACTACTAAATCAAGTAATCAAGCCGTACTTCGCATTTTCACTCACTCTTGCTCATTAGAAAACCAAAGTTGCCAAATCTCCTTGATTTTTACCACTGCCTCATCCCCTCAAGAGTCTGGCTATTGAATCACTGTGGCATTTCTTACACAGTTTGCACTTTTACGGACTGTAGCACAAAATCTATTTTGTAGGGGTTAAGTTACTTAACTTGTGATGGACTACGCCTGCTCAGACGCGATGACATTCTGTCTACTGCTTTGCGATCGCTTGCCTTGCGG